>DASZPY010000090.1:0-15337 GCA_035549855.1 Devosia sp.
CTCGACCCGGCCATCATGTCAAAACCCGACCCGCAACAGAAGCGCCTCGCACCCATCGATGCCGGTGCCGTGCTCAATTGGTACGATCGCAACGCGCGGACGCTCGCCTGGCGTGTCTCGCCCGCCGATCGTGCCGCCGGCATCCGCCCCGATCCCTACCGCGTCTGGCTCAGCGAGATCATGCTACAGCAGACCACCGTCGCCGCTGTCGGCAAATACTACGCGCGCTTTCTCCACCTCTGGCCCACGGTCGCCGACCTCGCCGCCGCCCCCCTCGACGCCGTCCTCGTCGAATGGGCCGGCCTCGGCTACTACGCCCGCGCCCGCAACCTCCATGCCTGCGCCATCACCGTGGCTGAAGTTCATGGCGGCATTTTCCCCGCGACCCGCGACCGCCTGCTGAAACTCCCGGGAATAGGGCCCTACACAGCCGCCGCCATCGCTGCCATCGCCTTCGACGAGCCGGTGGCCGTCATCGACGGCAACGTGGAACGCGTCATGGCCCGTTACCGCGCACTGCCCGTGCCCGTTGCCGACGCGAAGGATGCACTCCGCGCCGACCTGCAATCCGCAATCCCCGCCCGCGCCGGCGATTTTGCCCAGGCGCTGATGGATCTGGGCGCCATGATCTGCGCCCCCCGCGCCGCCCTCTGCGCCGTCTGTCCATTGGTCGCCGGCTGCGAAGGCGCCCGCCTTCGTCCGCTGGACTACCCGGTGAAGATTCCAAAGACCGATCGTCCCGTCCGCCACGGCCACGCCTTCATCATCCACAACCCGAAAGGCGAAGTCCTGCTCGTCCAGCGCCCCGACAAGGGCCTTCTCGCCAAGATGACCGGCACGCCCGTCAGCGACTGGCTCGCCACCGAGGAGCCCGCGCAATTCCCGTTCAGGGCAACCTGGCACAAACGCGGCCACGTCACCCATGTCTTCACCCACTTCCGCCTCGAGCTCGACATCTGGTCCGCGCTCGTCTCCACACCCCCCGACATCTCCGGCCGCTTCGTCGCTCCCCGCGATCTCCACGCCGAAGCGCTGCCCTCGCTGTTCCGCAAAGTGCTCGCGGCGGCCGGCCTCAACTCCAAATGAGATTGCGGCCAGTTCCTCCTGGAACCGGCCGCAAGACTGCCCGATAGACTGGAGGTCAGGTCAGGCGGAAAGCTTTTCCATCTGCGCGCGTATATCGGCGCGGAGGAGGTCGATGGGCTTGAGCTGCCCGTTCTGGTTGGTGTGCCAGAAGGTCCAGCCATTGCAGGCCTCGGCCCCCTGGACCAGCGCCCCCACGCGATGGATCGAGCCTGAATGCGGACCCGAGGCCAGCGTCCCATCGGCGCGCACCAGGGCGGACCAGCGCTGGCGCGTATCTGTGAGTTCGGTCCCCGGCATCACGATGCCCATCTCGACCAGCGAGCCGAACGCGACGCGCGGCGCCGCGCGCTTGGACACTGCAGTCTCGATCGTCTCGGCGCTCAACGGCTTGATCGCCGCGATCCGCTTCAGCGCCGCCGCGATGTAGATGTCCTCGCGGTCGATGCCGATGAAATGCCGGCCGAGCTTCTTGGCCACTGCGCCCGTCGTTCCCGTTCCGAAGAAGGGGTCGAGCACGACGTCGCCCGGCTTGCTCGTCGCCATCAGGATGCGATGCAGCAGGGCCTCCGGCTTCTGGGTCGGATGCACCTTGTCGCCCTCGGCATCGGTCAGGCGCTCTCCGCCCGAGCAGATCGGGAACAGCCAGTCGGACCGCATCTGCGTGTCCTCATTGGCCTGCTTCATCGCTTCGTAGTTGAACGTCACCCGGCTCGCTTTGTCGCGCGCCGCCCAGATCAGCGTCTCATGCGCATTGGTGAAGCGGGTGCCGCGGAAATTCGGCATCGGGTTCGCCTTGCGCCAGATCACGTCGTTCAGCATCCAGAAGTCGAGATCCTGGAGCGCCGTGCCGACGCGGAAGATATTGTGATAGCTGCCGATCACCCAGATCGCGCCATTCGGCTTCAAGAGCCGCCGCGCCGCCTTCAGCCAGCTGCGCGTGAAGTCGTCGTAATGCGCGAAGCTCTGGAACTTGTCCCAAGCGTCGTCGACCGCATCGACGCGCGACTGGTCGGGACGTGTCAGTCCCTCCTCGAGCTGGAGGTTGTAGGGTGGGTCCGCAAAGATCAGGTCAACCGAGCCGGCCGGCAGGGCATTCATATGTGCGATGCAATCGCCGACGAGGATCGTGTCGAGCGGCAGCTTCGCCTTCTCCGCATCGGCCGAACCGGCCGCACGCGCGGTACGCAACATACCCGTAACCCTAACGCAGCACTAACGTTTCGGGTTGTACCGGCTCAGCGTTAAGACCGGCCTAAGCGCCGTGGTGAACGAACTCTTTCTTTCCTCTCCCGTAGGCGAAGCCGTACGGGGGAGGGGGACCGCCAAAGGCGGTGGAGGGGGCGGCCGCTTGCTCCGACTGCGACGAACTTGCTAGGCGGCGAAGTGCTCGACCGCGACGTTGTCGTCTGGGAGTTCCAAGCTCATCTGCCCGAGCCCAAGTTTGCGATCCCGCGCATCTATGCACGGCGCAAATCCCATCCGGTGGAACCGCCCCGGCCCATGCTCATCGAGTGCCGCGAAATGCACCGGCGCCGAATAGCCCTTGTGCGAGGCGAAACCGAAATGCGGCTCCTCGCAATGCATGATTTCGCACATCCGGTCGCGCGTGACCTTGGCGACGATCGACGCCGCCGCGATCGAGAGCGACAGCCCGTCGCCGCCCACCACCGCTTCGCCGGCACAGGGCAGGTCCCGGGGCACGATATTGCCATCGACCAGCACATGGTCCGGCTGCGTCGCGAGATTCAGCACCGCCTGCCGCATCGCCCACATCGAGGCCCAGAGGATATTGAGCTTGGCGATCACCGACGTCGGCGCCGCAACCACCGCGACCGCCGTCGCCGACGCCATGATCTCATCATAGAGCCCGGCGCGAACCTCCGCCGTCAACTGCTTGGAATCGTTTAGCCCGTCGGGAATGCGTCGCCGGTTGAGGATCACCGCCGCCGCGACCACCGGCCCCGCCAGCGGCCCGCGCCCGGCCTCATCCGCACCCGCCACCAGCGTCGCCCCTCGCCGCACCGCGCGCCTTTCGAAGCGCAGGGTCGGGGCAGGAACGGCAGTCTCGGGCGAATCGGCAGGCATCTCCCCAGCATGCCCTTGCCCAGATCAAACTCAACCCCGCAGTCGCCGCTCCTCTCCCCTAGCGAAGCGTACGGGGGAGGGGGACCATGCGAAGCATGGTGGTAGGGGCGGCCGCTTGCGCCGTCCCCTCAAAACAAACTCATCTGCCCATCATCGACCTTGGGCGGCACGAACAGATCGGTCCTCAGCGCCGGCAGTTTCCGCGTCAGCCCATAGCGTTCGCGCGCCTTCTCCATGCGCTGCTGCATCAGCTCGGCATAGACGCCGTCCCCAGTCATCCGCTTGCCCCAGGTCGAGTCATAATCCTTGCCGCCCCGCGTATCGCGCACCAGCCCCATCACATGCTTCACCCGGTCCGGATAATGCCGCAGCATCCATTCGCGGAAAATCTCGCGCACTTCGCCATTGAGCCTCAGCAGAACCATCGCCGCCCAGTGCGCGCCCTGCGCCGCCGCGGCATCGAGGATGCGCTCCATTTCCATGTCGTTGACACCCGGGATCATCGGCGCCGCCATTACGCCAACCGGCACGCCCGCCGCTGCCAGTAGCCTGATCGCCTCGAGCCGCTTCTCCGGCGTCGAGGCACGCGGCTCCATCTTCCGGCTGAGAATATGGTCCATGCTGGTGATCGACAGGCCCACGCCGACAAGGTTGAGCTTCGCCATCTCCGTCAGAATATCGAGGTCGCGCACCACCAGCGCTGATTTGGTGGTGATCGTCACCGGATGCCGCGTTTCCAGCAGCACCTCGAGAATCCCGCGTGTCAGCCTGTGCTTGCGCTCGAGCGGCTGGTACGGCTCTGTATTCGTCCCCATCGCGATCGGCTTGGGCTTGTACCGCTTGTCCGCGAGTTCCCGCCGCAGCAGCTCGACCGCGTTCACCTTCACATAGATTTGCCGCTCGAAATCGAGCCCCGGCGACAGCCCGAGATAGGCGTGCGTCGGCCGCGCGAAGCAATAGGAGCAGCCATGCTCGCAGCCGCGATAGGCGTTGATCGACCGGTCGAACCCGATATCCGGGCTCTCATTGCGCGTGATGATCGTACGCGCCCGCTCGATATGCTCGATCGTCTCGAACGGCTTCAGATCCTCGATCTGGCCCCAGCCATCGTCGACAGCCTCGCGCCTTTCCCTGTCGAACCGGCTTTCCTTGTTCGTCTGCGCCCCGCGTCCGCGATTGCGCGCCGGATCGACCAGCTTGCGGCTGATCAGATCGGCGTCGCGCGTATCCTTGAGCTTTTCGAGCTGCTCGAAATTGGGTGCGGTCTGGATGCTCATCGAATTGGCCTCTATGCGCGAGCAAAAGTGGTGGCCGGTTCTGCGTCCGCGAGCGCGGCCAGGCGGACCGCCGAGAGATGGTGACGAATCGGCCCAGTGTTAATGGGTCTTGATCGATAGCATGCGAACGAGAACATAACAAGAACATTTGCGCCGGGACAGATTTCTCGATTGAGGCGCTAACCCTCAGTGCCGCTTGAAATATTGCACCTCGCGCTCGTGCTTCTCCGCAGCCTCCCGGCTGTCGAATGTTCCGAGGTTGCGCCGCTTCCCCGTCTTGGGGTCGGTCTTGCGCGAATAGAGTCGGTACTCGCCGGATTTGAGCTTGCGGATCATGCCGGTCCTCCTTCGCGCACAGAACGGACGAGCCGAGGCGCTGTTCCTTCTTGCAATAGCCGGACTCATATATTACTGAACCATATGGTTCAGTTTAATCCATCCCCGCGCTTCGACACGTCCTTCGCCGCCATCTCTGACGCGACACGTCGCGGCGTGCTCGAGCAGCTCTTCCGCGCCGACGCCTCCATCACGGAGCTTGCCGAGCGCTTCGACATGACCCTCACCGGCATGAAGAAGCATGTCGGCGTCCTCGAGCAGGCCGGCCTCGTGACCACCCGAAAGATCGGCCGCGTTCGCACCTGCAGCCTCGGCGGCCGCGGCCTCGAGGAAGAGGCGGCCTGGATCGAGCGCTACCGCCAGATGTGGGCCGCGCGCTTCGAAGAACTCGACAAGATCGTTGAACAGCTCAAGCAGAAGGAAACGTCCGATGGACGCAAAGCCAGCGAGTGAACAGATGCCTCAGCCGATCACCACGACCGACCGCCGTTCCGACCGGGAAGTCGTCATCACGCGCACCTTCGATGGCCCCGCGCACATCGTCTTCAAGGCGTGGACGACGCCGGAGCTGCTGATGAAGTGGTGGACGCCGGCCTCCTTCGGTATCACCTTCATCTCTTGCGAAGCCGACGTTCGCCCGGGTGGCACCTACAAGTTCGTCATGGGCCATCCTTCCTTCGACCAACCGATGACGTTCCACGGCCGCTACCTCGAAGTCGTGCCGGGCAAGAAGATCGTCTGGACGAATGAAGAGGGCGGCGGAAACGGTTCGGTGACGACCGTGACCTTCGAAGAGAAGGACGGCAAGACTCACCTCGTACTCAGCGACGTTCATCCGTCCAAGGCAGCACTCGACGCAGAGCTGGAATCGGGCGCGATCAGTGGCTACCCCGAGCAGTTCAACCAGCTCGATATTCTGCTGAAGAGCATGACGTGAGTTTGGCCCTGGCGGAGCCTCAACGCTCCGCCAGCCGCGGCATCAGTTCCACGAAGTTGCAGGGCTTGTGACGGTTGTCGAGTTGCGCGCGGAGGATCCCCTCCCACGCATCCCGACACGCGCCGCGCGATCCCGGCAGCACGAACACGAACGTCTCTCCGATCAGCCCGCCCGTGGCGCGCGATTGCAGCGAGCTCGTCCCCACCGTCGTCGCAGAATACTGGTGGAACAGCACCGAGAACCCGTCCATCCTCTTTTGGAACAGCGGCTCCAGCGCCTCCGGCGTCACGTCGCGTCCCGAGAATCCCGTTCCACCCGTCGTGATGATCGCATCGATCTCCGGATCGTTCACCCAGCGCATCACATGCCCGCGGATCTGCTGGATGTCGTCCCGGCACACCGCGCGCTCGGCACATTTGTGACCATCCGCTTCCATCAGCGACTTGAGCAGCGCACCCGCCGTGTCCGTCTCGAGCGTCCGCGTATCGCTCACCGCCAGCACCGCGATCGAAAGCGGCGTGAAGGTCTTGCCGAGATCAAGTTCCGACTTGAACATCCTTGTCCTTCTTCTCCGCTGTGTCCGTCGCCTCGTCCTCGGCCGGATCGTCCTCCGGCTCCATGATCGGCGTCACGCTCGGCGGCTCGACCGTCACGATGATCGGCGGCTCCGGCTTCAGCGACGCGCTTTCGCCGCGCGGCAAATCTTCCTGTGTCTCCTCCGAGCGCGGGTCAAGCGCCACCGTACCCGGCGAGACGCCCTTTTCGGCACTCATCGCGCGGAAGCGGATGCGCCCGCCAACCCGCACCGGTCTGACCTTCATCCGCAGGAACGCAGTCAGCGCCAGCGCGCCATGGAATGTTCCGGTCACCAGGAACAGCCCCACCGGCTGGTAGAGATTCATCACCAGCGCCGCCAGCGCCGGACCTATCGCGAGGCCGCTGCCCAGCACCAGCAGCATGCCGCCGGCCACGCGCCCGAACTCGCCGTCTTTGGCGAAGTCGTTCGCATGCGCCACCGCGATCGCATAGATCGGATAGGCCGAGAACCCATAGGCGCCGAACAGCACATACATCCACCATCCACCGCGCGGATTGGTCGCCAGCATCAGGAACCCGATCACCGCGGCGATACCGCTGAGCCAGATGATGACCATGCGGCGGTCCATCCTATCGCTGATCCGTCCCGCCGGAATCTGCGCCAGTGCGCCGAGCACCGCGGTCGTCGCGAACAGAAAGGCGATCCCCGCCGCATCGAGCCCTTGGTCGTGGCCATAGACCGGCGCCAGCGTGCCGAACGTGCCATTCGCCATGCCAACCGCAAACGCCGCGATCACCGCCAGCGGCGACGTGCGGTAGAGCAGGAACACATCGAGCTTCGCCGAGGCGAGGGGCCTTGGCTGCGGCGTCGACGTCAGCGCGCTCGGCAGCACCGCGCAGATGAAGGCGATGGCGCCTACCACGAACGGAATATGGCTTGATACGCCCGTCACCGACATCGCAAGCTGCCCGAGCGTGGAGGCCGTCATGTTGATCGTCGTGTAGATCGAAAAGATGGTGCCGCGGCTCTTGTTCTCGGCCACCTCGTTGAGCCAGCTTTCGACGATCATCGCCGCGCCGGCAAAGCAGAAGCCCGAGAACGCGCGCAGCACGATCCAGCCGATATCGTTGATCCACAGCAGGTTCAGCAGGATTGTCACCGTCCCGATCGCCGCCATGATGGAAAAGGCGCGGATATGCCCCACCCGCTGCACCAGCATCGGCACCGCGATCGATCCGGCGATGAACCCGACCGACCAGCCGGTTCCGATCAGGCCCAGCGACAGCAGCGAAAAATTTTCCTCCGCCCCGCGCACGCTGAGCAGCAGCCCCTGCAGCCCGCCACCGAACAGCAGCAGCGCGGAGCCGAGAAACAGCGCATATATTTTGACGACGGACGACATACGAAACTGGCCGGGTTCGATCCTGCTCTACCCATGGAGTCATTCACGCGAAAGCGGGAATCTCCGTTCGAGTTCAGTTTGACCCTAAGCCAACCCCGTCAACGCGCAGCAAACATGTGGCACCTGCTGGCGCGTTTCGATTCCTTGCTTAACGAGCACTTGCCGGCAGTGCTCGGTGACTGTAAGCTATCTGTTGACAGATAGTAAGCAGATGGCTTACATCAAGCATGCTGAAGTCGTTTAGGAGCAAAGGCCTGGCGGAACTCTGGTCCCGGGGAGCATCAGGAAAGATCGATTCCAGAATGCACGACCGCATCTTGCGCCGACTCGACGTGCTCGCGGCCGCCGCGGCTCCTGAAGAGATGAACGTTCCGGGTTTCGACTTCCATGCGCTGCGGGGATTTGATCCGACGCGGTACTCGATCCACGTAAATGGTCCCTGGTGCATAACATTCGCTTTCGATGGGCTGGATGTGGTCGCCGTGGACTTCGAGCAATATCACTGAGTGCAGGGCAGGTGCAGGACGCTGCCGGAAAGCGGGAATGACCAAAAAGAATGTCCGAATTGATTGTAGCCAAGCGTAATCCCAAGCACCGCCCCACCCATCCCGGTGCGATTTTGCGGGAGGATATCCTTCCCGCCCTGCACAAGCCGAAGGCTGAAATCGCTCGCCTTCTCGGCATCTCGCGGCAGCACCTCTACGACATCATCGACGAGAAGAAGCCGGTTTCGCCCGATATGGCGGTCCGGCTTGGCAAGCTGCTCGGCAATGGTCCGGGCCTCTGGATTCGCATGCAGGCCGAGCACGATGTCTGGGCCGCGGAGCGCAACGTCGATGTCAGCGCCATCCCGACGCTGGACGTTGCCTAGCCCAGTCCCTCGCGCCGCATCGCGGCCTTGAGGCTCAGCATGTCCTTCCAGGCCTGCGCCTTGGCGCCCGGCGTGCGCAGCAGGAAGGCCGGATGCAGCGTCGGCAGCACCGGCCCGCTCCACTCCCCAACATTCAGCGTCTTCCACTGCCCGCGCATCCGGGTGATCCCGACACTGGTCGCGAACAGCGATTGCGTCGGCACATTGCCCAGCGTCACCAGAATCTTCGGCGCAACCAGTTCCACCTGCCGGTGCAGGAACGGCGCGCAGAGCGCCAGCTCCTCCGGCGTCGGGTTGCGGTTCCCCGGCGGCCGCCACGGCACCATGTTCGCGATATAGACCCTGGTCCGGTCGAGCCCGATCGCCCCCAGCATCCGGTCCAGCAACTGCCCGGCGCGCCCGACAAAGGGCCTGCCCTGCAGATCTTCCTGCTCGCCCGGCCCTTCGCCCACCAGCATGATCTCGGCCTCCGGATTGCCGTCGGCAAAGCAGAGCTGCGTCGCCCGGTGCTTCAGCCCGCAGCCATCATAGGCATTCATTGCGGCCCGCAGTTCGTCCAGCGTTGACGCACGCGCCGCGATCTCGCGTGTCTCGCCCGGATCGGCATCGAGCTTCTGCACTGGCGCAACGGCCGCCACCGGTGCCGTCCCACCTTTCGGAGGCAACTTCGGCCGCTGCGGCACGATCTGCGCCACTGCGAACCGGTCCACCGGCTCGTCGCCCACGGCAATATCGACGCCCGCCGCCCGATACCACTCGAGCGCCGCGAGCATCTCTGCCTCGGACATGGAGGAATTTGCCGACATGCCCCGCATTATGTCATAGGGCGCTCCGCTGAGGAAACATGGCCGACCGCGAATACATCGATACCGACATCGTCATTGTCGGCGCCGGCCCTGCCGGTCTCGCCGCCGCGATCCGGCTGAAGCAGAAGGCCCCGGACCTTTCGGTGACCGTGGTCGAGAAGGCCGCGGAGATCGGCGGGCACATCCTCTCTGGCGCCGTCATGGACCCGTCCGGCCTCACCGAGCTCATGCCCGACTGGCGCGAGCGCGGCGCCCCTGTCGGCCCCGCCGTGAACAAGGACATCTTCCACGTCCTCACCCGCCGCCGCGATTTTCGCCTGCCCAGTTTCCTCCTTCCGCCGCTGATGAAGACCCATGACGGCGTCATCGTCAGCCTCGGCGATCTGGTGCGCTGGCTCGGCGAGCAGGCGCAGTCCCTCGGCGTCGACATCTTCCCCATGACTGCTGCCGTCGATGTGTTGACCGATGACTCCGGTGCCGTCACCGGCATCGTCACCGGCGACCTCGGTCGCGATCGCAACGGCAACGAGAAGCCCGGCTTCGCCGCCGGCATCGGCATCCGCGCCAGATACACGCTGATCGGGGAGGGCGCCCGCGGCTCCCTCGCCAAACAATTGATCAAGCGCTTCGCCCTCGACGCCAAAGCTTCGCCGCAGAAATACGGCCTCGGCATCAAGGAAGTCTGGCAGATCGATCACGCCCTGCATGAAGAGGGCCGCGTCGATCACTATCTCGGCTTCCCCCTCGACGACGCTACCGAAGGCGGCGGCTTCTGCTACCACGCGCGCGACCGCCGCATCTATCTCGGCCTCATCACCCATCTCGACTACCGCAACCCCACGCTCTCGCCCTTCGGCGAGTTCCAGCGCCTCAAGCAGCACCCCTCCATCGCCCGCCTGCTCAAAGGAGCGACGCGCATCTCCTACGGCGCCCGCGCCATCACTTCCGGCGGCTACCAATCCATCCCCGATCTGGCCTTCCCCGGCGGCGCGTTGATCGGCTGCGCCGCGGGCTACATGAATGCCCCGCGCATCAAGGCCATCCACAGCGCCATCCGCTCAGGCATCGCCGCCGCCGATATTGTCGCCGCAGCCATCGCCGCCAACCGCGCGCACGATCGCCTTGAAGGCCTGCGCGACGCCACCCTCGCCACCGGCATCGGCGCCGAGCTCTACCGCGTCCGCAACGTCAAGCCGCTCTGGGGCCGCTTCGGCACCGTGCTCGGCGTGCTCCTCGGTGGCATCGACATGTGGGTGAACACGCTCTTCCGCTTCTCCCCCTTCGGCACGCTTGGCCACCGCAAACCCGATGCCGACTCGCTCTGGCCGCTCTCCGCCGTCCACGCCAAGACCTATCCGCGCCCCGACGGCGTCACCATCTTCGACCGTGCCTCTTCGGTGTTCCTCGCAAACATCGCGCACGATGAAGACCAGCCGGTCCATCTCCGCCTGACCGATCCGGCCGTCCCCATCCGCGACAACCTGCCCCTCTATGGCGAGCCCGCGCCGCTCTATTGCCCCGCCGGCGTCTACGAAGTGGTCGACGTCAACGGTGCGCCCACCTTCCGCATCAACGCGGCCAACTGCGTCCATTGCAAAACCTGCGACATCAAGGATCCCGCCCGCAACATCACCTGGGTGCCGCCTGAAGGCGGCTCCGGCCCCAACTACACCGGAATGTGACGGGCGCGACGCCGCGGCGCGCCCGCCGCCCTTGCCCCAGGCCGCAAAATAGCCAATCTTCCCCCGCCTATCCTTGGGCCTTGCTCCCGGAGTTTGCGAGCCTCGTGACCCCCATTCTGCGCCTTGCCGCCACCCTCGGTCTTGCCGGCCTTCTGTCTGCGTCCGCGGTTCCCGCCTTTGCTTATGTTCCCGCACCCAGCGCCACCGGTGCCTTCCTCGCCGGCCAGCACGCGCTTGGCGAGTTGCGCACCGGTGACTCCGTCGAGTTCCTCAGCCGCGCCGCGGCCGCCGAGTCCGATGTCCCCATTATCCTGCAGCGCGCCTTCATCGGCTACGCCACCGACGGCCAGATCGAAGCCGCCGCCAACACTGCGCAGCGCCTGCTCCAGCTCGACCCCGGCAACGACATGGCCCGCATCGTCATCGCCACTCGTGCCCTCAAGGAGCGCCGCTACGAATCGGCGCTGCGCGAGCTCAACGGCCTCGGCATGGACACCTTCGAAGGCATCACCGGCGCCATCCTCAAGGCCTGGGCGCTCACCGGGCAGGGTCGCCTCGACGAAGCCTTCGCCCAGCTCGAAGAGCTGAGCGGTGGCGGCCTCGAGGATTTCCTCGTCTTCCACAAGGCCATCATGGCCGCCGTCGCCGGCCGCTCCGATCTTGCGATCTCGCTTGCCTCCGACGCCTACGATCTCGATCCGCAGACACCCGACATCGTCGAGGTCTATGCGCGCGCCCTCGGCAATGCCGGGCGCTTCGACGACGCCATCGATGCCATCGTCCAGTACGAGGCGCGCGGCTTCACCCATCCCATCGTCTCGCAGGTCAAGGAAGCGCTGCTCGCCAAGCGCCGCCCCGGTCCGGTCGCCGCCAATGCACAGGCCGGCGCCGCGGAGATGTTCTACTCCATCGGTATCGCCTTCGCGCGCGAGGGCAGCAACGATGTCGCGCTCGTCTTCCTGCGCCTCGGCTCGTACCTCAGCCCCGGTGACGATCTCATCAATTTCGGCATCGGCCAGCTCTACGATGGCGCCGACCAGCACGAGAAAGCGAACGCCATCTACGACGCTATCCCCGCCAGCTCGCCGATGAAGGCAATGGCGATAGTCCGCGTTGCCGACAATCTCGACGCGCTCGGCCACCGTCCCGAAGCCATCGAACGCCTGCGCGAGATTGTCGCCAGCTCGCCCAACGATCTCGATGCCGTCTCGGCTCTCGGCGATCTGCTGCGCGCCGACAAACAATATCTCGAAGCCGCCAAGGCCTACAGCCAGGCCATCGCCATCACCGGCGGCAAGGCGCCCGGCGATTGGCGTTTCTTCTATGTGCGCGGCATTGCCTATGAGCGCGCCAAGGAATGGCCCAAGGCCGAGTCCGACCTGACTCGTGCCCTCCAGCTCAATCCCAACCAGCCGCAGGTGCTCAACTATCTCGGCTACTCCTGGGTCGATCAGGGCATGAACCTCGACAACGCGCTCGATATGATCAAGCGGGCCATCACGGCATCGCCGCAGGAAGACGGCTACATCATCGACAGCCTCGGCTGGGCCTATTACCGTCTCGGCCGCTACGAGGAAGCGGTCACCCAGCTCGAGCGCGCCGCCGTGCTCAAGCCCATCGACCCTGAGATCAACGACCATCTCGGCGATGCCTATTGGAAGGTCGGGCGCAAGCTCGAGGCCCGCTTCCAGTGGAACGTCGCAAGCTCGGTCGATACCGAGGGCAATGTGAAGGAGCGCGCCGCGCCCAAGCTCGCTTATGGCCTCGACGCCGTTCCCGTCACCGAGGATTCCGCCCCCATCGTCGAAGCCCCCGCGACGACGAACTGAGCGGATGGACGAGCCAGCAGTCGAAGCGGCGCCGGCCAAGATCAATCTCGCGCTCCACGTCACCGGCCGCCGCGCCGATGGCTATCACAATCTCGAAAGCCTCGTGGCGTTCGCCGGTATCGGTGACGAGCTCGAGGCAAGGCCCGCGCCAGCCGACAGGCTCGCAATCTCCGGCCCCTTCGCATCCGCTTTGGGCAATGGTGACAGCAATCTCGTGATGCGCGCCGTCGCCGCCTTCCGCGCCCGCTGGCCGGACGCAATCGAAGGCGGCCTTGCATTGACCCTTCGTAAGAACCTGCCTGTCGCTGCCGGGCTCGGGGGCGGCTCTGCCGATGCGGCGGCGGCGCTCCGTCTCCTCGCCGATCTCAGTCGCACGCCGATCCCCAACAAGGACCTCGCCGCCCTGGCGCTCACGCTCGGCGCCGACGTGCCCGCCTGCCTTCTCTCGCGGCCCTGCGAAATCCGCGGCGTCGGCGAGATTGTCACGCCACTCGCCCGCTTCCCCGAATGTCACGTCGTGCTGGTGAACCCGCTCGTCCCCGTCGTCACCGCCGACGTGTTCCGCCGCCTCGAGCGCCGTGACAATCCCGGCCTGCCCGAAATGGCCGACCCGCTGACGCGTCCCGCCCAGCTCGGCATCTGGCTCAGCGAAACTCGCAACGACCTCGAGCCGCCCGCCCTCGAACTCGTCCCCGCCATCGGCATGCTGATCGCGGCACTAGCTGCCGTCGAAGGCTGCATTCTTGCGCGCATGTCAGGCTCGGGCGCCACAGTCTTCGGCCTCTTCGGCTCCGCCGCCCGTGCCCATCAGGCCGCCCACGACCTCCGCGCCCAATACCCCGGCTTCTGGGTCGCCGCCGCGCCGCTGATCGGTGTGTAGATCGGTCAAGCGACCGGCCAGATTGCCTCACGAAATGAGAAAATACATATTATCTGTCAGTAGATGGTCGACTGGATATATCGGCCATTTCGATCTCGGGCGGTTCCTGCTAAGACATCGGCCAGAAGATCGGCCAAAATACTTCGCACCGCCCCGGCACGATGCGATTTTCCGCAATGTTCGCCATAGAGGAGATCGGCCAAATGCTCGAAACTGTCCAGCGGATAGAACCAGCCAGGCTGGAGCACCCTTCCGAGCAGATCGTCGACGAGGTGGCCACGCTTTCGGCCGTTTCCGCTTCCTTGGGAAGCGCCTTGAAGCCCCAGACTGCCGCCAGCCTGAGAGCGCTCGTTCGCATTATGAACAGCTACTACAGCAATCTCATCGAAGGGCATCACACTCGGCCCCGCGACATAGAGCGGGCGCTTGCCGCCACGAGCCAGACATCGGTTCGACGCAGTGAAACGTCTCCCCGCGACATAGAGCGGACTCTGGTAGGAGGCCTGGACAAAGATCGTGTGCGGCGCAACCTGCAGCTAGAGGCTGCCGCCCATGTGCGGGTACAGGAAGAGGTGGACAGGCTCGCCCTCCAGGATGCGTTGCCTGAGCCCGCTTCGCCGGACTTCATTCAATGGCTGCATCGAACCTTTTATGCCAAAGCACCGGCGGAAATGCTCTCAGTAAGCGGAGGCGGCAAGACATCGCAAATGGTGCCGGGCGCTTGGCGCTCTACATCTGAGCAGGATGTTGCGGTTGGACGCCATATCCCCCCGTCCAGCGACCGTATCCCAGACTTCATGGCGTATTTTGCCGAACGCTATCGGACGGCTCGAATGGGCCGCTCTGCCCGCATCATTGCGATTGCAGCCGCGCATCATCGCCTGAATTACATTCATCCCTTTCCCGACGGAAACGGCAGGGTGAGCCGTTTGATGAGTCATGCCTTCGCCTACAAGGCAGAGGTCGCTGCAAATGGCCTCTGGTCGGTTTCGCGAGGCCTCGCCCGCGGTCTTGAGAGCCGCAGGGAGTACAAATCCATGATGGATCACGCGGATACACCGCGGCAGGGCGATCTCGATGGTCGCGGAAATCTGTCGGAGGCCGCCCTCTCCGATTTTGTCTTATGGTTCCTCAAGACCTGCGTGGATCAGGTCAGGTTCATGTCCAGTCTTTTCGAGCTCGATACGTTGGCTGAGCGCCTGCATGACTTTGTCGCGCGCAACACCACATTGAAGCCGGAGGCGGGCAGAATTCTGGATCAGGCGTTGCTCCGCGGAGAACTTGATCGCGGTGATGTATCGTCTATCACCGGCCTTCCCGAACGCAGCGCCCGCCGCGTTCTTGCTGACCTTTTGGCGACAGGCTTGATCGCCTCCGAGACACCAAAGGGCCGGCTGTCATTGCGCTTTCCGGCGCACGCCGCCGATGTGCTTTTCCCCAAGCTGTTTCTCGAGTCCTGAGACGCCGGCACTACGCTCTGAGAATCTTCTCCATCGGCCGGCCCTTTGCCAGCTCATCCACCAGCTTGTCGAGATACCGTATCTCGCGCATCAGCGGTTCCTCGATCTCCTCGAGACGAACTCCGCACACCACTCCAGTGATCAGCGA
>DASZPY010000091.1:0-97082 GCA_035549855.1 Devosia sp.
GCTGAGCCGGTGCGCATCCGCGGTCAAGAGGCCGGCTTATCCTTTGTTCCTGCCCAAAACCCCGGCCGCGAGGCGGGACGAGGAGTCCCTTACCTTGCCGGACTACCGGCTGGACGCTTCGTCCCGCCTCGCACGCGCCCATAAGGGCGCATGAAGCTTCCTCTCCGGCCGCCATCGCTTTGTCCTTGAACCGAACCGTAACGTACGGTACGGAAGCCGCGAGGTTGCAGATGACTGTCACGATCCGCCCCGCCACCGATACCTTCACGCCGCGCCAGCAGGCCGTGCTGACGGCGGCGCTCGACCTCCTGGTCGAAGCGGGCGACGGCCTCACCATGACAGCGGTTGCGCGACGCGCCTCCTGCTCGAAGGAGACGCTCTACAAATGGTTCGGCGACCGCGACGGGCTGCTCACCGCGACGGTGCAGTGGCAGGCGGCCAAGGTGCGCGTGCCGCTGGTCGATCGCCGCTCGCTCGATGCCGGTTCGCTGCGGGCCAGCATCCAGCAATTTGCCCGCGACCTGCTCGCAACGCTTGCCGGCACGACCTCCGTCACGCTCAACCGGCTCGCCATCACGCATGCGACCGAGGACAACGGCCTCGGCGCCATCGTTCTCGACAATGGCCGCTTCACCATGGGCAAGCGGCTGAAGCCGGTGCTCGAGGCCGGGCGCGATGCACGGCTGCTCCGGTTCGACAATTCTGAATCGGCGTTCCGGACGTTCTTCGGCCTCGTCGTCCGCGACGTGCAGATCCGCCTGCTGCTGGGCGACAAGCTCGCGCTCAGCGCGAAGGAAATCGAGGCGGATGCCGAGCGGGCCACCGACCAGTTCCTCACACTCTACGGAACCAACACCAATCGGCCGAACGGCCAGCGTTAAGGGGAGAAACTATGCGCGTGTTCTATGATCGGGATGCCGATCTCAACATCATCAAATCCAAGAAGGTCGCGATCGTCGGCTATGGCTCGCAGGGCCACGCCCACACGCTCAATCTGCGTGACAGCGGCGTCAAAGACGTCGTTTCGGCGCTTCGTCCCGGCGGCGCTTCCGCGAAGAAGGCGGAAGGCGAAGGGCTCAAGGTGATGTCGATCGGCGACGCGGCCAAATGGGCCGACGTCATCATGATGCTGGTGCCGGACGAACTGCAGGCCGACATCTACCGGGACGAGATCGCGCCCAATATTCGCGACGGCGCCGCCATCGCGTTCGCGCATGGCCTCAACATCCATTTCAACCTCATCGAAGTGAAGCCGACCGTCGACGTCATCATGATCGCGCCGAAGGGTCCCGGCCATACCGTGCGCGGCGAGTTCCAGAAGGGCGGCGGCGTGCCGTGTCTCATCGCGGTGCATCAAGATGCCTCGGGCAATGCGCACGACATCGCGCTGGCTTACGCGTCCGGCATAGGCGGCGGCCGCTCGGGCGTCATCGAGACGAGTTTCCGCGAGGAATGCGAGACGGATCTGTTCGGCGAACAGGTCGTGCTCTGCGGCGGTCTCGTCGAGCTGATCCGTGGCGGCTTCGAGACGCTGGTCGAGGCGGGCTATGCGCCCGAGATGGCCTATTTCGAGTGCCTGCACGAGGTGAAGCTGATCGTCGACCTGATCTACCAGGGAGGTATCGCCAACATGAACTATTCGATCTCCAACACCGCTGAGTTCGGCGAATATGTCTCGGGTCCGCGCATCATCACGCCCGAGACCAAGAAGGAGATGAAGTCCGTTCTGGCCGACATCCAGTCGGGCCGCTTCACCAGCAAGTGGATGCAGGAATACCGGTCCGGCGCTTCGAGCTTCAAGGCCATGCGCCGTCTCGCCGACGAGCATCCGATCGAGGAAGTGGGCGAGAAGCTGCGCGGCATGATGCCGTGGATCAAGGCCGGCGCGCTGGTCGATAAGAGCAAGAACTAGCCGCCGCTCAACCGCGGGATTGGAAGAGGGGCCATGTGGCCCCTCTGTCGCGGATGCGCTCAGGCATGAGACGTGCCGCGATGGCGGATATCGGCTCCGGTCATCATCGTGGCGAGGTCGGTGCGGGTCAGTCCGATGTCGTGGAGCAGATGATCGTCCAGCGCCATCAGGTCAGCCCATCGGCTGCGCCGCTGTGCGTGGCGGAGGAGATTGAGAAGGAGCTTCATTTGGTCGACCCTTGTGGTCGCAGGGGTGTCTCCCTGCGTGTGGGCGGGGCTTGTAGTCCCTGTGATTGAACTGGGCATGAACGGGAAGCAGTGCCGGGAGTCAGGATAGCGTCCGGACTTATCCATGCCCGCGCTGGCCGTGCTAAGAGACGCCGCGGACGAGGAGAAGACATGGCTAAGCAGGACGACATCAAGCTCATCATCGAACAGGAAAAGGCGCTGGTCTTTTCGAACTTCGACGAGGCAGCGGCTTACGAAATCGGGCACGCGATACGCGAGCGCGCCCTGCGCGGCGGTCTGGGCATTGTCGCAGACGTGCGGACATGGGGCCGCCCGCTCTACTACATGGCCCTGCCAGGAACGACCGGCGACAACGTCGATTGGGCTCGCCGTAAGGCCAATGTGGTTCAGCGCATGATGAAGAGCACCTACCGCGTCGTGCTCGAGCGCAGCTGGACCGAGGACTACTTTCCGCCGCGTCGCGGCCTCGACAACATGGAATTCGTGCTGGCCGGCGGCGGCTTTCCCATCACGGTCAAAGGTGCGGGGATCATCGGTGCGATCTGTGTCTCCGGCCTGCACGAGCGGGATGACCACGGCGTCGTGGTCGAAGTCCTCGCCGAGCGCCTCGGTGTCGACAAGACTTCGATTACTTTGCCACCGCTATAGGACCGGTGGAGAGAGAAAATGCGCCTCGACTATCTGCTACTGGACGTGTTCACCACCGAGCGCCTGAGCGGCAATCCGCTAGCCGTGGTGATGAAGGCCGATGGCCTGCTCGACAGCCAGATGCAGCGCATCGCGGCCGAGTTCAATCTGTCCGAGACTGTCTTCATCCGTCCGCCAAGCTCGGATCGGCATAATGCGTCCGTGCGCATCTTCACGCCCGAGGTCGAGCTGCCTTTCGCGGGTCATCCGACCATCGGCGCGGCCGTCGCACTCGGACTCGAGCTCAAGGCCTCGGCAATCCGGATCGAAGAGAAAGTCGGGCTTATCACCTGTGTGATCGAGCGCATCGACAAGAGCACCGGCTATGCGCTCTTTTCCCTGCCGCAACTACCGGTCGTCGCGGGAAAGGTGCCTGACCGGATCCGGATCGCCGCGGCCCTCGGGATCGAGCCCGAGGATATCGGATGCAATCTGCTGCAGCCGGGCGTCTATTCCGCTGGAGTCATCTTCTACACCATCCCTGTCCGCAACGCGTCGGTACTCAAATGGATCAAGCGCGATCCGCGCGGCTGGAGCGACGTCTTTCCCCTCGGGCACAGCGCCGTCTATGTCTATACCGAGACGCCGGAGGAGCCCGACAACCAGCTCGCCGCGCGCATGTTCTCGCCGGGGATGGGTCTCAGCGAGGATCCCGCCACGGGTGCGGCGGCGGCCGCGCTGATCGGCGAGCTCGCGCGGCATGCGGGGGACGGCCAGTCGGAATACGTCCTCAGGCAGGGTGCCGAGATGGGCCGGCCAAGCCGAATTACCATCCAGTTGCGCAAGGATGGCGAGGAACTTGTCCATGGCGCGATCGGCGGGCATGCCGTGATCATCGGGCAGGGCTGGCTCGATCTCGGCAGCTCCGGCGGACCCTTGTAGGCTGCCATGCGCGGGAATAGGCTCCTCTCCGGACGCTTGAGGGGAAGTGGTCATGGAATATCTGATCCCGTTTCTGTTCTGGGTGCATCTGCTCGCGCTCGCCATTGGCGGCGCCGCGGTTTTCGGTCTTCCAGTTGTCGGCAGCAAAGTGCCGAGCGCGCCTCCGGAGACGCGGCCGACATTGTTCGCCATCGCCAACCAGCTCTCGAGCATCGGCCGTGTCGCGCTGGTGCTGCTGCTCATCAGCGGCCCGCTGATGTTCTGGCTCAAATATGGATGGATCGCGCCCAGCCCCTGGTTCTGGGTGAAGATGGTGCTGGTGGCGCTTCTCGTCGTGCTCGTGATCCTGGCCGGCATCAATGCCAAGAATGCCCAGCAGGGGGACATGGCGGCAGCCAGGCGGGCGCCGCAGCTCAGCATGCTGGCGGTCGCGCTCTATCTTCTGGTCATTGCATCGGCGGTCCTGACCTTCTCCTGACCGCCGGCCAAAGGCTTGCAAAATCGTGCAGTTTCGCGCATCATCAGGGCGAATTGGGACCAGCCGATGATGCGCAACCGCGCTATCGCCATTGCTGCCGCCGAACAGAAGGCTCGCGAGAGCCGGCTGCTGCTGGCTGCCGGCCTGCTGCTGCTTCCGCTCCTGCTTCTCCTTCTTATCAGCCCCTGAGTACCGGCGGCCGCAACGATGCGGCGGGTGGTCAGGGGAAGCGATTGAGCCGAACACAGCAATTGTCCGGCCGCGAGGGCTTTGCCCCCGGCCGAAGCGACAGGAACATGAAATGACCACCCCGACCAAATCCAACAAGGACCGCGTATACATCTTCGACACGACGCTGCGCGACGGCGAGCAGAGCCCCGGCGCCACGATGACACTCGAGGAAAAACTGCAGGTCGCCGAGGCCCTCGACGACATGGGCGTCGACATCATCGAGGCGGGCTTTCCCATCGCCTCCAATGGTGATTTCGAGGCCGTTAGCGAAGTCGCGAGGCGCAGCAAGAACGCCATCATCGCCGGACTCGCCCGCGCCATCCCGGCCGATATCGCCCGGGCAGGCGAGGCCGTTCGCCACGCCCGGCAGGGCCGCATCCATACGTTCGTCTCGACCTCGCCGATCCATCTCGCGCACCAGATGCGCAAGTCGCAGGACGAGGTGCTCGAGATCATCACGGCCACAGTCGCGCAGGCGCGCAACCTCATCGACAATATCGAGTGGAGTGCGATGGACGCGACGCGCACGCCGTTCGACTTTCTCGCGCGCTGCTGCGAACTCGCCATCAAGGCCGGTGCCACGACGATCAATATCCCGGACACAGTGGGCTACACCGTGCCCGAGGAATATTTCGATCTGATCCGCAATCTGATCACCAAGGTTCCGGGCGGCGACAAGGTGATCTGGTCGACTCATTGCCACAATGATCTCGGATTGGCCGTCGCCAATTCGCTGGCCGGCGTTCGCGCTGGTGCGCGGCAGGTCGAATGCACCATCAACGGTCTGGGAGAGCGCGCGGGCAATGCGGCGCTCGAAGAAGTGGTGATGGCGCTCAGGACTCGCGCCGATGCGATGCCCTATCACACGGGGATCGAGACGACCCATCTCAGCCGGGCGAGTAAGATCGTGTCGGCGGCAGCCAATTTCCCGGTCCAGTACAACAAGGCGATCGTGGGCAAGAATGCGTTTGCCCATGAGAGCGGCATCCACCAGGACGGCATGCTCAAGAATGCACAGACCTACGAGATCATGACGCCCGAAAGCGTCGGCATCAAAGAGACGACGTTGGTCATGGGCAAGCACTCGGGCCGTGCGGCGTTCAAGGACAAGCTGCACGAGTTGGGCTACGACCTCGGCGACAACGCCTTCCAGGAAGCCTTCGTGCGTTTCAAGGATCTCGCCGATCGGAAGAAGCACATCTTCGATGCCGATATCGTCGCGCTGGTCGACGACGAAGCAGGTTCTGCCGACGACCGGATCAAGCTTGTCGACATGGAGGTCGTGAGCAAGACGGGTGGTGTCCATCGCTGCACGCTGACGCTGTCGGTCGACGGCAAGCCGGTAACGACGGTCTATGACGGCACTGGCTCGGTCGATGCGATATTCTCGGCGATCAAGCAGGCCACGGATATTTGGCCGCACCTCGTTCTCTACGCGGTAGATGGTGTGACCGGGGGCACCGACGCTCAGGCGAGCGCTCACGTTCGGCTCGAACTCAACGGCCGCATCGCTTCGGGTAATGCCGCCGAGCCCGATACGCTCGTGGCCTCGGCGCGCGCCTATCTCAATGCGATCAACCGGCTTTCGCTGGAGCGGGGCGCCGCTGCACAGGGCGCAATGGAAAGCGCGGCCGGCTAGTGATTCCTTATCTTCCCAATCGCCTCAAACGCGTGCTCGCCGAGCGCAAACCGGCGCTCGGCTTCTGGCTCAGCCTCAACAGCATCGCCATCACCGAGATGGCGGCAGGCGCCGGATGGGATTGGCTGCTGCTCGACATGGAGCATTCAATCCACACCGATGAGGCGGTTGAACATCACGTTCTTGCGGCCCGGCATGGCGGCGATGCCGAATTGGTCGTCCGCATTCCTAGCATCGACCCAGTGCTTGTGAAGCGGCTGATCGACGGTGGCGTTCGGAGCTTCATGTTCCCCTATGTGCAGACGGTCGAGGAGGCGAAGCTCGCGGTCGCGGCCACGCGCTATCCGCCGCAAGGCGTACGCGGCTTTTCGGGGACTACACGCGCCTCGCATTGGGGCCGCAACACGAACTACCTCCAGAGCTATGCCGACGACATCTTCAACATCATCCAGATCGAAACCCCGCAGGCCATCGCGAACATCCCCGCCTTCGGCGCGATCGATGGCGTCGATGCCATGCTGATCGGGGCCAATGATCTGGCGGCCAGCATGGGACATCTGGGCGACACGCGGCATCCCGAAGTCGTTGCCGCCTTCGACGCAGCGGGCAACGCCATTCGCGCGACAGGTAAGGCGTCCGGCTTCCAGTTCTTCGACGAGCGGGCATCGAAGCTGATCGGCGAGGGCTTCACTCTGGCGGCGGTCGCAGGGGACATCCACACCGTGTCCACCGGCATGGCCGAAGCGCTCAAGCGGCTCCGCTAGGCGGCATCCGGTGTCTGCGTGCCGGCCTGAACCAGATGCGGGTCCGCGGCTTCCTGCACGTCGGCCGTACCGCCGTCGCCTGCTGCGAGCATCTTGTTGATTGCGAGCTTGGCTTCTTCAGTCAGGCCGCGCAGGGCATCGCGATATTGCAGCGTGGGCACCCAGGCGCGCATCTGCAGCGACACCGTATCCTTGCCGAAGGCGTTGACGATGACGATCGGCGCAGGGTCGTTGAGCACACGCTTGTCATGCGCCGTGATGCCCAGCAGCACCTTGCGGGCACGCGCGATATTGGCGCTGTCCGGAAGCGTGACATTGACATCGATACGCCGGCGGGGTTCGCGGCTGTGATTGGTGATCGCGCCGTTCCAGAGCTTGTTGTTTGGCGTGAACACGAACAGACCGGAAGTGGAGCGCAAGCGGGTGCCGAAGAGGCCGATTTCCACGACGACGCCTTCCACGCCGTCGCCGGTAATGTATTCGCCCACGGCGATCGGCCTGATCCAGGCCAGCATGATGCCGGCTGCGATGTTGCTCAAGGTGTTCTGTAACGCGAGCGCTATGGCGAGGCTCGCAGCGCCCAGCACCGCCAGGATCGATGCCTGCGGCACGCCGATGAAGCCCAGCGCCGTCACGATCGCGAAGATGATGATGCCGTAGCGCGCCGCCTGGCCGAGAAGCGGCGCGATCGTAGCCGTTCCGGCATTGGCACGCGGGAGCCAGCGGACAACCGCGCGCTGGGCCGGACGCGAGAGCCAGAACCCCAGCGCAAGGACGATCACAGCGGCAACAATGGGCACGCCGATGGCAACCCAGGTCTCGGTATTGGCGAAGGAAAAGCTCGGGTTCATATGGCCTTAGCCTCGGATTGACGCAGGTCGGATAGTCAATGCTGAAGCCGTCCGAAAGTGCCATGCCGAGGGTGGACAGGGCAGGGGGCCTCTGCTAGTCACCGCGCCGGATCGGGCGGCTAGCTCAGCTGGTAGAGCAAGCGACTCTTAATCGCTGGGTCCGGGGTTCGAGTCCCCGGCCGCCCACCATTCTTTCCCAACCAGATTGCCTTGGCAAACCGCTCGTTAATGGGCGTTAACCCGAATCCGGCAGGGTTGGGGGATGGTTGCAGCCGTCCAATTGCCGCTCGCCTCGCCACCCGCGACGCCGGTTCTGCTCGATCCGAAGCTGTTCCGGCCAGGCACGCTGCTTGAGGCGCTCGTTGTCGGCAAGACGGCGGAGGGGCTCGTTCAGCTCCAAATCGGCGATTTTCTAGTGGCCGCCAAGCTCCCACAGATGCTCCCACCAGGAACGACCCTGCAACTGGCGGTGAAGACGGGCGGTGCGGTGCCGGAGTTGGTGGTGGCGCCGACATCGGTTCAACAGCTCACGCCTCAGGTTCAGCCTCAGCCGTTGCCGCCCGTGATTTCGGCGATGCCCCCGACCCGGTCCGCGAGCGCCCCACTTCAAGCGCCGGTGCTGGAGCCGGGGTTCGCTACCGTCGGGACGGTTTCGAGCCAACCATCCGCGGTGGTCGCGACGACAACTGTCTTCAGTCCCGCGACAACGGCTCAAGGTCTAGCGCCGATATCGACGATGCGGACATCGTCAGCCCTCCCTGCGAGCCAACCGCCTGCCGCGCAGGTGCCCGCACAGTCCTCGAACGCGACCACGATACCAGCTCCTGTTGGCTTCTTGTCGGAGCCACGTGTAGCGGCATCGGCGGTTCCGCAAGCCACTATCGCATCACCCGATGCTTCGATTCCTGCCGGGGCCGGGCGGGGGCCGCTCGTCGCGGTGCCGAGTCCTTCCGTGCCGGTCACGTCCTCCACCGCTGCCCTGCCGCTCGTTACCACACGCGAAGCGCCGGTCTTGCCGACGCGCTCGGTCGAGCCGGCTCCGATCGCGCTGCGACCGGGTGTATCCGGCATCACCAATCCAGCTCCGCCCCTTCCGCAATCTCCGCAGGCAGCACTGGCCCAGATGGTGCCAGCCGCGTTGTCGCAGCAAGGATCTCCTGCGCCGTTACTTCAGGCACTTTCAGCCGTTGTTGCCTCGGCGATACCGGTTCCTGCACCGGTATTGCGTGCAGCACAGCAGGTGCTGGCTGCGCGCGTGCCGATGGCGGCATTGAATGCCGATGTGCTCAAGTCTGCCGTAGAAGGCTCCGGCGTGATGCTGGAGGCCGTCTTGGCGAAGGGAGCGGCGCCCTCCATCGGCGATGCCAAGGTTGGCCTTCTGGTGCTGCGGGCCGCGCTCACCTCATGGCTCGGTGATCTCGCTCCGGTCGAACCGGTCCGGCGTGTTCCGCCGCCGATCAAGGGCGAGACGCTGCGGGCACAAATCACTGAACCGCTGTCCGACTTGCCGGCCAGCGCGCGCGACGTTGGCCGAGTGCTCCATGGTCACGCCGAAGCCGCCCTTTCGCGGCTCAAGCTCATGCAGCTTGCGTCCCTGCCTGACAGCGACGCTAACCGCCAGTCCGGTCCGGAACTGCGCCTCGAATTGCCGCTTATGGTTGGCTCCGAGCTTGCAATGGCTCAGCTCCAGATATTCCGGGACGGAAAGCGCAACAGGGAGGCAGCGAGACGTGGCTGGACGGTGCGGTTCGCAGTCGCAACCGCCGCAACAGGTGAAGTCGGAGCCGAAATCGGCCTGACCGGAAGGACAATAAATGTCGCCTTGTGGGCGGCTGAGGAGGTGACGGCAATCGCGATGGCGCGCACGCTTCCGGAGCTCGACGAAAGGCTGGGCCGGCTCGGATTGACGTCGACAATCCGGATGCGTGCGGGGCCGCCGCGTGGCTCGCGGACTCCGCCGGGTCAGGTCGTGGATCGTGGCTCATGACTGACGAAGTGGAAATGCAAAGACTGGCCATCGCGCTCGACTATGAAGTTGGCAGCCGTGAGGCGCCGGTTGTCACCGCGAAGGGCAGAGGTCTGCTTGCGGACGAAATCATCCGTCTTGCGACGGAGCACGACATCAGGATCGAGGCCAATCCGATGCTGGCCGAGGCGCTGAGCGGCGTCGAACTCGACGACAGAATTCCGTTTGAGCTTTACCAGGCAGTGGCCGAGGTCATCGGCTTTGTCCTTCGCGCCCGGCGGATGTGACTAAAGTTGCAGGAAGAATTCTGGCTTTTCCGGCCGATCGGGGGGTGAAACGCGGGCGGCGATTGCCTACATAGCGATTTCGCCCGCGCGGCATCCAGAATAGGCCGACCCCTTGGATTTCTTCTCCGCCGCCTCGCTCGCCGCCTTCCTTCAGGTCATCATGATCGACCTCGTCCTCGCGGGCGACAACGCGATCGTCATTGGCATGGCTGCGGCCGGCCTCGATGCTTCGATGCGGCGGAGGGCGATCCTGATCGGCATCCTCGCCGCAACAGGTCTCCGCATCCTTTTCGCCCTCATCGCAACGCAGCTTCTGGCCTTCACCGGGCTATTGCTCGCGGGCGGGCTGCTGTTGCTCTGGGTCTGCTGGAAGATGTGGAAGGAACTGCGGCGCGTCGACGAAGAGGAAGGGCACGAAGCGCTCTCGGAAAGCGATCTCAACGCCGACGGCACGATCGCCAGCAAGGCGCCGCGCAAGACACTGCGCGAGGCGGTGCTGCAGATTGTGGTCGCCGACGTCTCAATGTCGCTCGACAATGTGCTCGCTGTGGCCGGCGCAGCGCAGCATCATGTTGAGGCGCTGATCTTCGGCCTTGGCCTCTCGGTAGTCCTGATGGGTGTCGCTTCCGCGGCCATAGCGGGTCTGCTGCATCGTTTCCGCTGGATCGCGTGGATCGGGTTGCTGGTCATACTCTATGTGGCTGCTCGAATGATCTATGAGGGTGCGGACCAAGTGCTGGGGCACAGTCTTCCGGCAATACCGCTGCTCAAGGGCGCGCCGCTCATTGCATTGCATTGAAGCTATTTACCAAGCCGGCCATTAGCCGCGATTTACCTTGTTTGTTGGGGGATTTCGGCGTCGCATCCGGGTAGTTTCCGGCCAGTCGAAGACTGGAGTTGCCGGTGTCTCTGATCGCCGAAGGTCCCGCTCGCGCGGTGTTGCGGCCGGCACCCGCAAGCGTTGCGCTGCGGGGTGTCAGATCAACTGATCTGCAATTGGTGTCGCCCCAAATCTGGGACGAGACCGTCGCGCGCTTCGACGGCGTTTGCCAGGAACAACTCTACGCCTTCGCGCGAACCCGCTGGCCGGGGGTGTCTCAGGAACCGGTGCTGTTCTGGCAGGACGGGGAACTCGTCGGCGGCAGCCTGATGATGATCCAGCGCCTGCCGCTTGGGCTCAGCAAAATCGCCATCGCCAAGTGGGGGCCGATGCTGGCGAGAGCCGATCGACAGGACGCGCTCGCTGCCTATTCCGGCATGATCGGTGCGTTGGTGGATGAATATGCCAAGCGGCGGGGAATGATGCTTTCCATCCTGCCACGTGCGTCGCTCACCGACGGCAATCCCGAGTACACGAGCCTCATCGAGCGTGGCTTCCGCAAGGGCACGGTGCTTGGATTTCCGAACCGCTACATCGTCAATCTGCGTCTCAGCGACGAGGAGCAGCGACGGAGTCTGCACCAGAAGTGGCGCTATCATCTGAACAAATCGGAGAGGGCGGGTCTTACGTTCGAGCATGCCGGAGCCGAGCGGCGACCGGAGTTCGATGCGCTCTACGAGGCGATGACGGACCGCAAGAAGTTTGCGGACCACTCCGCTTATGAGACCGTGCCAGCGCTCTTCGAGATGGACGAGGCCCTCCGGCCAGAGTTGTTCTTCGTGCGGCACGAGGGTGAAGTCGTTGCCGGCGCGATTATCTTCAAGGCCGGTGACCGTGCGGTCTATCTCTATGGCGCCACCAACGAGAAGGCACTGCCGCTGCGTGCTGGCTACTTCATGCACTGGCATATCATCCGATGGCTACGCGATCACACTGTGGCCAAGTGGTACGATCTCGGAGGCACGGATGGCTTCCAGGGGCTGCACCAGTTCAAGAAGGGAATGGTCGGTGACCGCGGCATGATCGCGCCGGTGCCGCCCGTCGCCAATTATGCGTCGAGGGCTTTGCCGTTCGTGCTGGGGACCGCTGCGTTCAATGCGCGGGATCTGTTGCACAAGCTCGAGCGCTGGGTCGACAGCCGCCGGCCCGACCGCGCGCATCCTGACCAGAAGAGGCCGGGGGCGAAGGACGAATAGATGGACCTTCGGCGGAAACTTCTCTCGCAATCGACCGTGATCTTTGCGGCCCGCATCTTCGGTGCGGCGCTGATCTTTCTTGCGCAGGCCGGGATCGCCCGCTTCTGGGGTGCCAATATCCTCGGCGAATACCTGTTGATCATCGCCGCAGTGAACCTCATCGCGGTGGCAATGCCGCTCGGCTTCGAGACGATCGGCTCCTACTTCGCCGCCGAGTATCGCGCCAAGGGCGAAGGGCAGATGCTGTGGGGCTTTATCGTTCGCGCCTATTCGCATGTCGTGGTGCTGACCGCTGTGCTCGCCGTTCTTGGCTATCCGCTTGCAGGCCTCTTCGGCGCGCCAGGTGAGGTCATGCAGGCGCACTGGGTGCCCGCCATCATCCTCGCCTTTGCATCGGCGATGGTGCTGGTCAACGGAGCCCTCCTGGTGGGGCTTAAGCGGCCGTTCGCCGGATTCTTCGCCGATACGATTTTCCGACCGCTGGTGGTCGTTGCCGCGCTGGGCCTCGGCTACTTCGCCCTCAACCCCGCACTCGCCTTTGCAGAGATGATCTGGATCGTCGCGCTCGGCTATCTCGCGATCTCGCTGGTGCATTTCGGATTCGTCATCCGGGCTGTGCTGCCGATCTCGCGGGTCGAGCCGGTGCGAGCCGAGGAACCGAAACGGTGGTGGCGCTTTGCGATGCCCTGGGTCGTCATCGCCCTAGCGACCGACTATTTCTTCGATCTCGACCTGCTGCTCCTTGCCGGCCATCTGAGCCGCGAAGAACTGGCGATTTTCGGCGTTTGCACGCGGGTGTTCTCGCTCGTCTCGTTCGGCGTGGCCTCGGTCTATGCGGTAACGCTTCCGGACATGTTCGAGAGCGAGGCGATGCGTGACCGCGCCGGCTTCCTCAAGAAAGTTGGCGACGCGAACCTCGTCGCATCGGTCCTGTCGGTGGTGCTGTTTGTCCTGATGCTTGTGGGCGCCCCGTTCGCGCTGATGCTCTTCGGCCCGGCCTTCCTTGCCGGCGTCGCTCCGCTTGGAGTTCTCTGCCTGGCGCTCGTCGTGCGATCGGTATTCGGTCCCGCATCCCTCATGCTTTCAATCCACGACCGGCCTTACGCGAGCCTGCCATCCATCGCGCTCGGGCTTGCAACGCTGGTCGCCGCAAACCTGCTCCTCGTCCCGAATTTCGGGCTGATGGGCGCAGCGTCCTCGGCGCTCCTCTCCATCACAGTCTGGTCGGCGGCGCAGTGGTACACGGCACTCCGCATCGCCGGAGTCGACGTGTCGATCCGGGCGCGGCTGGTGAAGCCCCGGCTTCTGGTGGAACAGCCTGCCGAATAGGCGGCGTCAGCAGCCGAGCAGATTGCTGACAGTCTCGATGAAGCGGCCGAGGCGGCCAGTCCCCATGCCGGTGTCGTAGCCGTCGGTGACCTTGGTGTAGGCCCTCTCCATCACGCAATAGTCCTGCCCGAAGATGTGGTTCCTCAGCAGGCCGGACTGCTCGTAGCCGTAGCGGCGGAGCAAGGCGAGGGCCACTTCGTTTTCCGGCCGGACGAAGGTGAACGCCTTGTGGAAGCGGCCATTGTCGAAATGCTCGTCAAAGGCCCGCATGCCGTGCATCCCGAGGCGGGTTTGGCGGAATGGCGGGAAAATCCAGCTCCAGTAGCGGAAGACCGAACCGAACTCCGGCCCCGAGATCAGCGCGCCGCCGATCTTGCCTTCGGACAGCAGGGCCATGACGTGCCAAGGATCCTGCTTCTGCAGCGCGCGTAGGAAGCTTTTGGTCATGCGGCCCTTCTCCCAAGCCTTGAAGGTGTCGGAGTAATGCGGGCTTTCGTCGATCACGGCCATAAGTTCGCGATGGATCAGATCAAGGTCCCCGGGCGTAGCGGCACGGGTCGCAAAGCGCGGCGTCGCCTTGGCTTCAGCGAGGGGAGCGGCAGTGAGCGTGGCGTCGGTCATCGGGGCCTCCGAGTTCCGTCGCAGGATACGCCCGCCGTTAGCCGGACCTAAGCGAAGCCCGTTCTTGCGGTTAATTGCCCCAGCCGGCGGCATGGGTTGCCGCTCCGGAACGCAATGGCTAGAACAGCTTACAGAGAGTTCTGGGAGGAACCGATGAGCGAGCAGCAGCTCTTTGAGCCAAGCGCCGCCGCCAAAGCGCGGACCCTGACCACCAAAGCCCAATACGACCAGATGTATGCCCGCGCGGTCAGCGATCCCGATGCGTTCTGGGCTGAGCAGGCGAAGCGGCTTGCCTGGTTCAAAGCTCCTACAAGGATCAAGAACACGAGCTACGCCTATCCCGACATCTCGATAAAATGGTTCGAGGACGGCATACTCAACGTCTCCTACAACTGCCTCGACCGTCACCTCGATGAGCGCGGCGATCAGACGGCGATCATCTGGGAGGGCGACACTCCGGGGACCGACAGCAAGCTCACCTATCGCGAGTTGTTCGAAAAGGTCTGCCGCTTTGCCAATGTCCTGAAAGCACAGGGCGTCAAGAAAGGCGATCGCGTCACCATCTACATGCCGATGATTCCGGAAACGGCTGCGGCGATGCTGGCCTGTGCGCGGATCGGCGCCATTCACTCCGTGATCTTCGGCGGCTTCTCGCCGGACTCAATCGCCAGCCGGATCAATGACTGCAACTCCCGTGTCGTGATTACTGCCGACGAGGGCCGGCGCGGCGGCAAGACCATTCCCCTCAAGGCCAATGTGGATGCGGCACTCCAGAACGCCTTGGGCGTCGAAAAGGTCATCGTGGTCGAAAATACCGGGACACCGGTGCCCATGAAGACCAGCCGTGACATCTGGTGGCATGAAGCGGCGGCGGGCGTTGAACCGTTCTGCGATCCGGAGCCGATGAGCGCCGAGGATCCCCTGTTCATCCTCTATACCTCGGGGTCCACCGGCAAGCCGAAGGGGGTGTTGCATACTACCGGCGGCTATCTGGTCTGGGTGGCGCTGACACACCAACTGGTCTTCGATTATCGCGATGGCGACATCTACTGGTGCACCGCCGATGTCGGCTGGGTCACCGGGCACAGCTACATCGTCTATGGTCCGCTGGCGAACGGCGCGACGACGCTGATGTTCGAAGGCGTGCCCAACTACCCGGGGCCGGACCGTTTCTGGCAGGTGGTGGAAAAGCACAAGGTCAATATCTTCTACACGGCACCAACGGCGATCCGCGCCCTGATGGGCGCGGGCTCCGAGCACCCCGACAAGCATCCGATGCCAAGTCTCCGCCTGCTCGGTTCGGTAGGCGAGCCGATCAATCCAGAGGCCTGGCTCTGGTACCACAAGCATGTGGGCAAGGAACGCTGCGAGATCGTCGATACCTGGTGGCAGACAGAGACCGGCGGATTCATGATCACGCCGCTTCCCGGCGCCATCGCGACGAAGCCCGGGTCGGCAACCCTGCCGTTCTTCGGGGTGCAGCCGGTCGTGCTCTCACCCGAGGGCAAGCTGCAGGAGCAGACGAAGGCCGAGGGCGTTCTGGCGATCAAGGATTCCTGGCCGGGCCAGATGCGCACGGTGTATGGCGACCATGCGCGGTTCGTGGAGACCTATTTCACGCAGTATAAGGGCTACTACTTCACGGGCGATGGCTGCCGGCGCGACGAGGACGGTTACTATTGGATCACGGGCCGCGTCGACGACGTCCTTAACGTCTCGGGGCACCGGATCGGCACCGCCGAGATCGAAAGCGCACTCGTCGCACATCCCAAGGTGGCTGAGGCGGCGGTTGTCGGCTACCCGCACGATATCAAAGGGCAGGGCATTTACTGCTACGTAACGCTGATGTCCGGCGAGAAGGGCGACGACGGGCTGGCGACCGAGCTCCGCAATTGGGTCCGCAAGGAGATCGGCGCCATCGCCAGCCCCGATCTGATCCAGTTCGCGCCCGGCCTGCCCAAGACGCGCTCCGGCAAGATCATGCGGCGCATCCTGCGGAAGATCGCCGAGAACGACTACGGCTCGCTTGGGGACACCACGACGCTGGCGGACCCATCGGTCGTGGCGGACCTGATCGACAACCGGCGAAACCGCTAGTCCGCGACTGTCGGCCTCCACTTGCGTCCCGCCCCGGAAGAATACGAGGCGGGACCGGAGAACTACTGTAACCGCCGCCCCCATGCTCGTGCGACTTCCCGGCAGGTAGAGTTCCGCTGGGGGCCGTTAAGGATTTTTAGCGGCGAAGTTCAGCATAATCAGTCAGTTACTTTGGAATGTGTTGGGCGCGTTTGCGCATGGGGTTCGACAAGCTCACATCGGCGATCGCGGCCGGTTTCGGCGTTTTGCGCGGGCCGGCCTGGACGGAGGCTACGCTGGCGCAGGTGGTGAACGACCACTATGCCGGCATGATCGTGGTCGATGACCGCGGGACGATTGTCGCCGCCAGCAAGGTGGCCCGCGATTTGCTCGACGAAGGCCGAGCGATCGAGGGGCAGAGCGCCGACGCAGTGCTGCCGCGGGAGATGCAGCAGGCGGTGCAGCAGGTGCTGCAAGCACCCGGGCCGCAAGCGCAGGTGCCCCTGTCGCTGGCGGTGCTGAGGCAGGGCGACGATCGCGACGACCGGCTCGTGGTGCAGTATGTGGCGACGGCAAGCACTATCGAAAGCGGTGGCGAATACACACGGCTCGCCTGCCTCAATTTCTGGGATGTGACGGAAAGGCGCCGGGACGAGGAGCGGTTGTCGTTCCTTGCGACGCACGATCCGCTGACAGGCGCGCTCTCGCGGACGGGGCTCGTCAACGCAATCAACGAGCGATTCGAAACCGCGCGCGGACGTGAAGAGGGCCTGAGCCTGCTCGCAATCGACCTGACCCGCTTCAAGCAGGTCAACGATGCGCTGGGCCATGCCAATGGCGATATGCTGCTCAAGCAGGCCGTGGGCCGGCTGCGCTCGACGGGAGCCGAACGCGTCGCGCGCCTCGCCGGACACGAATTCGCCGTGGCTCATCCGGGGCTGTCGCCACTCGAGGCGTCGGAGTTCGCGGATCTGATCCAGGAGCGCTTGACGGCCGCCTATCAACTGGGGCCGCACAGAGCGATCATCGGCTGCGACATCGGCATCAGCCACTCGTCGGTTTCGGGCTTCGACGCCGATCAACTGCTGAGCCATTCCGACATGGCCTTGACGGTGGCGCGCGAAGTCGCGGGCAGCGCGCATGTGTCCTTCTCCCCGGAAATGGATGAGCGGCTGCGGGCGCGGCAGGACCTTGAAGCCGCCATGCAGCAGGCGATCGAGCGCGGCGAGATATCGTTGATGTTCCAGCCGCAGGTTTCGCTCGACGATGGCTCGATCGTCGGTGTCGAAGCCCTGATGCGCTGGATGCATCCTCAACTGGGGGCCGTTTCCCCCGACAGGTTCATTCCCGTAGCCGAAGAGACTGGACGGATCGTCGAACTCGGCCGCTGGATCCTCGACGAGGCCTGCCGGGAAGTTGCGACCTGGCCCGGCAATCTCAGGCTTTCCGTCAATGTCTCGCCGATCCAGTTCGAGCTTGTAGACGTCGTCGACGAAATCCGGGAAGCGCTGGCGGTTTCGGGTCTGCGGGCACACCGGCTCGATGTCGAGATCACCGAAGGCATCTTCATGTCCAATGCCAAGGCGGTCATCCAGTCCCTGCAGCAGTTGCGCAATCTCGGCGTGTCGATCGCGCTCGACGATTTCGGGACGGGCTACTCTTCCCTGAGCTATCTCGGCCGGCTTCCGGTCGACAAGATCAAGATCGACCAAAGCTTCGTTAAACGGCTGCCGGGCGATCAGGAAGCGGGCGTAATCATCCGCGCCGTGATGATGCTGAGCGAGGCGCTGCAGAAGGTCGTCATCGCGGAGGGCATTGAGACCGCGGACCAGGCCTGGATGCTCAAGATGATGAGCTGCAAGATCGGGCAGGGCTTCCATTTCGGGCGGCCCAAGACCGCCGCGGAGATGCGCGAACTCCTCACGTCGCGCTTCGGCCCGGCGGAGCGGACCGCCGACACAAAGCCGGAAGCCGCATCCGGCAGCGCCGCAAGATTCTAGGAAAACACTGCATTCCCGCCCGTTGCGACACGGCGGCATTGCCGCCCCATCACTTCGCCGCAATACCGTTGGAGGGTCGCGCAGCTTTTCTCCGAGGTCATCCTTTGTCCCGCCTGATCTTTGCCCTGCTCGTCTCGCTTCTCTTTGCCGGACGGGCTCCGGCTCAGTCGCTCGAACAGATGGCTGGGCAGATGATCATCGTCGGCTTCCAGGGGGACGACGCGTCCGACAAATCGGTGAAGGCGCTGGCCGCAGAAGTCGCCGCAGGGGACATTGGCGGGGTCATGTACCTCAAGCCCAACGTCAAAAGCCTGGCAGCAGTGAGCGAAATGAACGCCGCTTTCCATGCCGCTTCGCCGGATTTACCGCCCTTCATCACCCTCGACCAGGAAGGCGGCGCGGTGGAGCGGCTGACGGCGGATGTTGGTTTCACCGAATTGCCGAACGCGCGGACGGTGGCGTCGGAGGAGTCGCCGGACGAGGCGGAGGCTCTCTATGTCAAGATGGCCAGATCGATCGCAAAGCTCGGCTTCACGGTCAATTTCGGGCCGGTGGCCGATCTGGACGTGAACCCGAAGAACCAGATCATCGCCAAATATGGGCGCGCCTTCGGCAAAGATGCCGCGACGGTGTCGGCCTATGATGCGGCCTTCATCCGGGCACATCATTCGGCGGGACTGCTGACGGCGCTCAAGCACTTCCCCGGCCACGGCTCGAGCACCGCCGACAGCCATGAAGGTTTCGTGGATATTTCCAAGACCTGGAGCGCCGAAGAGCTTGCGCCTTACCGGGCGCTTATCGGCGAGGGCATGGCCGACTTCGTGATGGTCGGGCATCTGTTCCACAAGGACTATGCGGGGCAAGGGAGCGTGAAACTGCCGGCCAGCCTGTCGCCCGAATGGATCGAAGGCGTGCTGCGCGGCGAACTCGGCTTCACCGGGGCGGTGATCAGCGACGATCTCGAGATGGGCGCCATCCGCGAGCATTTCAGCCTGCGCGACACAGTAGTGCGGGCGGTCCGCGCGGGAGTGGATGTGCTGCTGTTCTCGAATACGGCAAAATATCGTGCGGGTCTCGCCGACGAGGTCCGGGGAATCCTTGTCGCGGAAGCCGGAGAAGACCCGGCGTTCGCGCAGCGCATCGCCGAGAGCTACGCCCGGATTATCGCCCTCAAACGCCGCATAGGCCCAGTTTCCTGAGGTCTTGCCCCCAGATTTGCGTGGGCTCGGTGCTCGGGCGGTTCCTTCCGGCGGGCGAAGCAGGTAGTTTGCGCGTCCCGGTTGCGGAGGAGTCATGGCGGAGGCCGACACCATCAGGGATGTGCGCCGGGTGCGCGCACTGTTCCTCTCCGATGTCCATCTCGGCATGCGGCCGACTCGGATCGGGCAACTGGTCGACTTCCTGAAATACCATGAGGCCGACACGATCTACCTGATCGGGGACATCCTGGACGGATGGCGGCTGGCCAAGGCCTGGTACTGGCCGCCCGACTACACAGCGTTCGTCGAAGATCTGATCGGCAAGGCGGCGCGCGGCACGCGGATCGTGGTGCTGCCGGGCAATCACGACGAGTTCCTGCGCGATTATCTCGGGACTTATTTCGGAGAGGTGGAGTTCGTGGACCGCACGGTCCACACCACGGCCACCGGGAAGACATACCTTGTTATGCATGGCGACCAGTTCGATGTCGTCGTGGCCCATGCCAAATGGCTCGCTCATGTCGGCGATTGGGCCTACCGCATGGCCTTGAGGGTCAACATCTTCATCAACTGGGTGCGCCGTCGCCTGCGGCGTCCCTACTGGTCGCTGAGCGCCTGGGCCAAGAACAAGGTCAAGAACGCGGTCAGCATCATCGGCCGCTTCGAGGAGGCGCTGACGCTCGAGGCGCGGGAGACGGGGGTGGATGGCGTGATCTGCGGGCACATCCACTTTGCCGACATGCACGACAGGATGGGCATCCACTACATCAATACGGGCGACTGGGTGGAGAGCTGCACGGCCATTGCCGAAACGGAAGAGGGCGCGTTCGAACTCATCCGCTGGAGCGCGCCGCTGCCGCCGCCGAAGCCGCGCCGGAAGCTTGCTCTGCGCCGCCGGAAGCCGTCGGACGCAGATCCGGTGCCGAATTCCGACGTTGCCAAGTAGCAGCGGCTTGTGTTCGCAGTGACGGCCCGGCATCTTCGGCCTGGGCAGATTCCGCCCGGAGCATCCTTGAATGGTCTCGACTGGACGCGCAGAGGGCTTTTCGCCTGAGCTGCGCGCATCGTTCTTTCATTTCACCGTTTTTGCCTCGACCGGCGCAGCCTCCGCCTATCTGCCAATCTGGCTGAACGGCAAAGGCATCAGTTTCGAGCAGATCGGCATCATCAATGCGGTGCCGCTGCTCCTGACTTTGCTCACCGGTGTCCTGATCGGCCAGCTCGCCGATCGCGCCAGCGACTGGCGGGCAGCGATCATCTGGATGTCCTGCGTGGCCGGCGTGTCGTCGATCGGTCTCGCGGTTGCCGGCGACTTCTGGCCGATCCTGATCGTCCTCACGCTCGCGACCTATCCGGCGATGGCGCTGGTGCCGGTCGTCGATGCGGCGACGCTCCGGATGACTGAGCGGCGGGGGACGGATTTCAGCCTCGTGCGCGCCTGGGGGACCGTCGGCTACATGGCGACGGCGGGACTGACCGGCGTCGCCATCGCCATATTCGGTCCCATCGTCTTCGTGCCGTTCTTTGTAGGATTAGCGCTATTGCGCGCGGTTCTCGCCTTCCTGCTGCCGCGCTTCCGGGCGCCGGATCACGTCGCCACCAAGGCGCGCAGCGGCGGACCGAAGCTCATCGCGCTGCTGAAGCCATGGTTCGTGCTGCCCTGCATCGCCTTTGCGCTGATTCAGTCGACCCACATGTTTCTCGGCAGCATGGGCGCGCTGGTCTGGAAGATCGACGGGATATCCGATGGGTGGTTCGGACCGCTGGTAGCCATCAGCGCGGCGGGCGAAGCGCTGATGATGTTCGCGTGGCGGCGGGTCGGCAAGACGCTGAGCGCGCGGATGATGATCATCATCGCGTGCCTGGTCGCGACGGTCCGATGGACGGTGATGGCCTTTGCGCCGTCATTGCCGCTGCTGTTCGTGTTGCAGGCGGCGCATGCGATCACGTTTCCCTTCGCCTATTTCGGCATCATGCACTTCATCGGACGCTGGGCTCCCGAAGAGATCGCCGCCGAAGCGCAGGGCTTCTCCTCCGCGCTGACGATGGGCGTGACGGTGGTGACCCTCGTCGCTTTCGGCTGGCTGATCGGCCCGCTTGGCGGGCAGACCTATCTCGCGGCTGCAGCGATGACGCTCGTGGGGGCAGGGGCCGCATGGCTGTCGCTGGCGATGCAGCCGGCACATGGACGCATGGAGGCCAGGGCACATGGCTGAGCCGAGCCGCCGCAGCCTGACACCGGAGCTGCGCACCACATTCTACTATTTCACCTTCTACATGACCTCGGGGTCGGCGACCGCCTATGCGGGCATCTGGTTCCAGGACCAGGGGCTCGACTCGGCGCAGATCGGGCTCATCGGGTCGGTGCCGGTGTTCATCATGCTGGTGCTCAATCTCATCGTCGGCCGTATTGCGGACCGCGCCGACGACTGGCGGCAGGTGATCCTGATCGGCGCCGTGCTCGGCGGCGTCGTGCCGCTCGGACTGTTCTATGCGCACGGCTTCTGGCCGATCCTGATCCTGTGGACGCTCGCGGCGATCCCCATCGCTGCGATCGGCCCGGTCGCGGACGCGGCAGCGATGCGCATGACGCGGCGCAACGGCACCGATTTCGGCGTGATCCGCGCCTGGGGCACGATCGGCTATCTGGCGGTCATCATCCTTACGGGGCTGATCGTGGAGCGGCTCGGCGGGGGCGCGTTCCTGCCGTTCTTCGTAGGGCTGGCGCTGTTACGGACGGTGCTGGCGCTGCAATTGCCGAACTTCCGCGCGCCGCGCGAAGAGCGCACGCTCGCGCAGACGATCGGCGCGAGCCGGATGCGCGAGGTCATGAAGCCCTGGTTCCTGCTGCCGCTGGTGGGCTGGTCGATGGTCTTTGCCACGCATCTGATCCTCAACAGCTTCCAGGCGGTGATCTGGAAGGACCAGGGCATTCCCGAATTCACGATCGCGCTGCTGATCGGGCTGGGCGCGGCGAGCGAGGCGGCGATGATGTTCGCTTTCAAGCGATTCACCGGTCGCTTCTCGGCGCGTCAGTTGATCCTCGCCTCGGCGCTGGTGTCCGTGGTGCGGTGGATCGCCTTCGGACTCGCGCCGGGCGTTCCCGTGCTGGTGGGGCTGCAATTGCTGCATTCGGTGACGTTCGCGCTGGGCTATATGGGCTGCGTCCACTTCATCGCGAACTGGACGAGCGAGGACATCGCCGCGGAGGCGCAGAGCTTCTTCCAGGTGCTGCAGCAGGCCATGGCAGTGGTTGCAGTCACCGCGTTCGGGTGGATCGCGGGGGTCTGGCATGCGCAGGCCTATTTCGCCTCGGCAGCCTTTGCGGCGGTGGGCGCGGCGCTGATCTTCTCCTCGATGCGAATGATGCAGCCGAAGGCGCAGCAGAAGGGCTGAGGGCCGAATCCGCAAAAGAAAGCCCCACGATTGCTCGCGGGGCGAAGAGATCTGGAGGTCCCTGAACCGGTTGTCTAGCCGAGGCGGCCGCTGGCATGCGCCAGCATGGTGTAAACCCGGCCACGGTCGGACAGCAGATAGCCGCGGGTCTCGCCGAGAGGATCGGCGCCGCCGGCGGCGCGCTTCAGGAGCTGCTCGAACTCGCTCATATAGGCGCCAGCATTGCGGGCGAACTCATTGTCCGAGGTCAGGCGCTTGCGAACCTGGTCATAGGTCGACTGGCCGGTGAGCGTGTAGATGCGGCGCGAGAAGACGTTCTGCTCGCCGGCCTGGTATCGCTGCCACGCATCGGCGAGGGCGTCGGGCTCCATGGCGCGGGCGATCTCGTCGGTGAGGGCCGTGAGGTTCTGCTGCGGCGGGGCGGCGGCAGGGGCCGGTGCATTGGCGTTGCGCAGCACGTCGCGGAGCCAGCCGCCATCCTTGCCATCGTCGGCGCGGGCCGGTGCGGGCTTGGGTTCGGGAGCGGGGCGCGGCGCGACCTGCACGGGCGCCGGACGCGGGGTTTCGGCGACACGCACCGGCTCGGGGCGAGCGGCTTCCGGACGCGGCGGGTCCTGACGGGCGGGCTCCTGCCGGGGCGTGTCTTGGCGGGGTCTCTCTTCCCGGACGGGTTCCACGCGCGGCGGAGGCGGCGGAGGCGTCCGGCGTTCATTAAGATCATGCGTCGCGGGCTGAGCGCGAACGATGGCGTTGAGCTCGGCCAATGCTTCGATCTGCTCGGCAACGACGCGGCGCATCGCGGCGGCGCTGGCCTTGGTCTCTTCGGGCAGCTCGATCACGCCGCGGGCCAGCTCGGAGCGGGTGGCTTCGAGCTCGGTGCCCACCTCCTGCGCGGTGGCACGCATGGCGGAGGCAGTTTCGTTGAAGCGGCGAGTGGCTTCCTCGAGCGCCTGCTGCATCTCGAGGATCATGGTGGCCTGCGTCTGGCGGACGGCGTCGGCGGCTTTCTCGGTTTCGGCGCTGGCGCTGGTGCGGAACTCCGACAGGCGGTCGACAACCTGGTCGCCGGTTCCAGCAAGGACTTCCTCCATGCCGGCGCGGGCATCGAGTAGGCGCTGCTCGGTCTGGTTGACGGCGTCGGCGATCGACTGGGCGAAGCTGCGCATGCGCTCATCGATCTCGTCGGCGCGGGCGGTGAAGCTTTGGGCGAGCTGGTCCATCGCCGAGCGGCGGTCCTCGAGCAGGCCGAGCGACTGGGCGCTGACCGTGTTGAGGTTGTTGGCCGCCTGGTCGATGGTCTGCGCCTCGGAATTGAGATTACCGACCATCGCGCCGAATTCGGTGACCATGGTGCTGATCGAGGTCTGCAGCGCATTGACGTGTTCGGTGACGAGCCTTCCCGCATCCTCGGTCGCGGTGATCGCGTCGCGGACGGTGGAGGAGTAGGTCGCGGTCTGGGCGGCGACGCTGCTTTCGAGCGCGGCGAGGTTGTTGGTCGATGTGTCGAGCACCTGCTGCAGCAGGGTGTTGGACTCGTTGAGCCGCGTGAGGGCCGTGCCGACGTCGGCGAGGATGCGCCCCGAGGACTCGGACATAAGCCGCTCGGCCTCCTGTGCGCTCTGGGAGAGGGCGGAGTTGAGCACGTTGCCGTGGTCAGCGAGCATACGTGCGAGTTGGTCCGAGCGCTCGCTGACGAGGCTTGCGAGGCTGTCGGTCTGGCTGGTGACGGTCTGATGCAGGGCACCTACGCGTGTCTCGATCGCATCGGCGGCCGCGACGGCCTTGATCGAGACGAGCTCGTCCATGGCGCGGGCCGCGGCCTGGATCTGCTCCAGGGCCTGGCGGACATGGGTGTCCATGCGGTCTGCGGTCTCAGCCACGTCCAGGGTGATGTTGGCGGTGGCGGCGACGATGCGCTTGGAGATGGTTTCCTCGATCCGGTCGGCGCCGGCTTCGAGATCGGTCATGGACTGGACCAGAGCGGTGTTGATCGCGGCGTTGAGCGAGGCGAGGCGCTCGGCCGTGATGTCGGCGCGGGCAGTGATCGCTTCCGGCAGCGTTCCGAGACGCTGGTCGACCATGTCGGTGATCGCCTTGCGGGCGGAGTTGACGCCGGTCTCGATGATGTCGGCCGCACGGCGGGCGCTGTCGCCCACGGTGGATGCGGCACCGTCGATGCGCGCGGTGACACCCGTCTCGGCGTCGGCGATGCGAAGGATGGCGTTGTCGATGCCGCGGCCGAGATTGTCGTTGACCTCGGCGACCTTGCTCGCAATGAGCGAGGACACCGCGGTGGCACGGTCGGCCATGATGTCGGTGACCGAGCGCAGGCTCGCATCGATCTTGTCGCGGGCCGTGGTGCCCTGCGCATCGATGGTGCGGGCGAGTTCCATGGTCCGGTCGCCAATGGCGCCGGCAATGGCCGCAGTGTGCGTGCCGAGGACTTCGGACAGTTGCGCGGTACGGGTGTTGAGCGCTTCGCTCAGCTCGATTGAGCGGGTGCCCACAGTCGAAGCCAGTTGCTGGCTGCGCTGATCAAGCGCCTGGACGAGAGCATTCCCGTGCTGCTGCAGTGTCTCTTCGAGACCGCTGAGCCGGGTTTCGAGCGCCGTGGCGATCTGCGCGGTGTGCTGGGTCAGGTTGGTGTCGAGAACGGTGGTGCGGCCCGAAAGGATCTCGTTGATCTCGGTGGCGCGGCTGACCAGCTTCTCGGAGAGGTCGGTCGTGCGCGCCTGCAGCGAGTCGTTGAGCGCCTGGTGACGGCTGTCCAGCGCGTCGGCCAGAATCTGCACGTGACCTTCGAGCGAGTCCGAAAGTTCGCGGGAACGGTTGCCGATCACATCGGTGATCTGCTTGGTCCGCTGGCCGAGCGTCTCGGTCATCTCGCGGGTGCGCTGATTGACGATGTCGTTGAAGTGACCCGACTTCTCGTCGAGCGCCATTTCGAGGACATTGGCGCGGGCCGCGAAACCGGCATTGTGCTTTTCAAGGGCGGAGATGAGCTTCTCGCCCTTGTCGCCGATGACGCCGTCGAGGGCCTGCAGGCGCGTGTCGATGACGACCGCGATCTCGTCGAGACGGGCATCGAACTGGGTGAGGTTCTGCGAGCCGGCGCCCATCAGGGTCACGCGGGCGCGCTCCGTCGTGTCATCCAGCGCGCCGGCAAGCTCGATCATCGCCGTCTGCAGGCGGGATTCCATGGCGTTGATCTGGATGGCCACGCCTTCGTCGAGCTGCTTGGACAGGGTGCCGACGATGGCTTCGGCTTCCTTGGTGCGCGCTTGAATGTCGGAGGCGATGCGGGTGCCGATTTCGTCGAGCGAGGTCGAAACCTCGTGACCCCGATCGCGCAACTGGTCGAGCAGGGTAATGCCGCCCTGGCTCAGCAGCTTGGCGAGCGAGGACGTGCGGTTCTCGATGGCTTCGGAGAGCGTCGTGGCGCGGCTGTCGAGCGCTTCCTGCAGCGCGACCATGCGGCCGTCGATGACCGAGCTCAGTTCGAGCGTGCGGTTCTCGAAGGCGCCCGAGATGGTGCCGGCGCGATCCTCAAGGGTGATGTTGAGGCGGCTGGCGCTGTCGTCGAGGGCGGTGAGGAGGTTGCTCGTCCGCTGGTCGATCAGCGACACGAAGCTCTCGGTGCGTTCGCCGAAGGCGCCGTTGAGCGAGTTGCCCGCGGTTTCCAGCGCCTTAGTGAGGTTGCCGCCGGACTCGACGATAGTGCCCGCGATGCGCTGGGAGATCATGTCGAGGTCGAAGACGAGGCCGGTGTGGCTCTCGGTGATCGCTTCGCGGACCTTCTCGGTGTTGGTGATGACCGCTTCGCGCTGGCTTGCCAGTTCCTGAATGAGCGCGCGCATGCGGGATTCATTGTCGGAATAGGTGCGTTCGAGGGCGGTGACCTCGTTGTGGATCATCACTTCGAGCTCGCCGGCGCGCGACAAGGCACGCTCGAGTCCATCGCCGAGGGCGTTGACCTCGCGGCGGACGGCCTGGCCGACGGATGCGACCTTCTCCGATGCAGTCGTTTCCGGCTCGGCGAGACGGATCGCCGCATGAGTCACCGCGGTGGCGGCATTGCGCAGATCCTGGGCGCGGCGAAGAAGCGTAGCGATGGCGAAGAAGCCGAGCACCGGAATGACGGCAAGAGCGAGCAGTCCGATGAAATCGTTGGAACCGAAGAAGGAGGCCGAGCCGAAATCCCGGCCATTGCGGATCATGGCGACGGCGATAATCGCGATCAGCCAGGCGGCCGACACGATGATCGCAATCATGTTCGGAGTCTGGCTGGATTTGCTCTGCAGGCCATAAAGAATACGGCTGCCCTGGAAGCGGTCGTCATTGGCGACAGAGCCGGCCTGGGCCGCGATCTTGTCGGCAACGCGCGCGCGCTCATTGCGGGGCGGGCTGAGGCGGGGACCTGGGGCCGGATTTGCCGGCTCCGCGGCGGGAGCGGGCTGATCCAGATCGGCGAATACCGAGTCCTTCAGGGCGTCTTCGACGGCCGAAAAGGCGAGGGTGGCTGGATCGTTCTGGGAGGGGGTCTTCTTCGCCATACTCTTTACAACTCTCGCGTCGGCTGGTTGCGCCTCTTGCGGCATCGTGAGTTGTTCAATGGACCGGGCCCCATTTCAGGGACTCTGTCCATTTGGGTAAAAAGCGAATCAAACCCCCGCAATCACCCCAACCTTCCGCCGCCGCGCGTCCGGTAGGCCTGAACCATACAAGCAATTTGAGGCAAACCGAACCCTTTCTTAAGCAAAGGTTAATTGGGGCGGATTGGTGACGCAGTGGTTAATGGCGGAGCCACAATTGCCTGCAAGGGCTTAAAAGCAGGGTGAGCGCCGACAGCTAAGCTGTGCAGAACGTCCGCGAGTGGACGGGGGACACCAGCGAGGCCGTGATGGCAGCCGAATCTGCAATGCGAATCCAGCCGGAAGGAGCGCCGTCAAAGCGCGGCGCCGGCCCGATCGACATGATCCATCTGAGCGGTCAGACGCTGGGCGATGAGAACCTCGGTCTTGAGGTGCTCCGGCTGTTCGACGAGATGAGCAAGACGTATTTCGCGCGGATCGAGACGAGCACAACGGTCCCCGATCTGCTGCAGCATCTGCACACGTTGCGTGGCGCGGCGCTGGGGGTGGGGGCGTTTGCGCTGGCGGAACTGGCTCGGACGGCGGAGACCGAACTCACGGACGGCAAGCCGGTCAATCCGGAGCGCATCGACGACATCGAGATCGCGGTCCGCGAAGTCTCCGAATTCATCGCCGAGACGCTGGCGAACGCCGCATAGAAGCCCTGCCAAAGCCTTCTATTGCCGGGCGAGGAGCCCGCCGTTATATGCGGCGCCATGCCCAAAATCACGTTCATCACCGCCGACGGTCAGACCTATGAGACCGAGGCAGAAATCGGCTCGACGGTGATGGAGACGGCCATCATGAATGGCGTGCCCGGGATCGTCGCGGAGTGCGGCGGGGCCTGCACCTGTGCGACGTGTCACGCCTATGTCGATGAATCCTTTAAGGAAATTGTCGGGCCTCCGTCGATGATGGAGGAGGACATGCTGGACTTTGCCTTCGAGGTGAAGCCTAACAGCCGGCTGAGCTGCCAGATCAAGGTGAAGCCCGAGCTCGACGGGCTCATCATGCGCGTGCCGTCGCGGCAGGGTTAGCATTCCAAGCCGGGGCGTTTCCGTGAAACGGATTGGCGGGGCGGCGGCTCCTAAGGAAAAATTGAAAGTTATTGGTTTTCAATAGCTTGCGCCTTGTCCCGGAGGCCGCATATAGGACGCCGCGAAAGGCCACCAATGGGTGAACTGAAGACATTCCCCGTCAGCTACAAAGTCCAGGGCAAGCGCATCGTCATCGTCGGCGGTGGAGAAGAGGCCCTCAATAAGGCCCGGTTGGCTCTTAAGACGACTGCTTCGGTCGTGATACTTAGCCGAGAATGTGCATGGCGCGAGACGGTGTTTGGAGCGCAATTTGTGCGCTCGCCGTTCGCTCCGGAGATGCTCGACGACACCGCGCTGGTGTTCATCGCCGAAACCGGACCGGATGCGGAAGCAGCAAAGGCCGAGGCGCGGCGGCGCGGCATTCCGCTCAATGTGGTCGACGTTCCCGAGGAATGCGATTTCTACACGCCGTCGATCATCGACCGCGCGCCACTGACGGTCGCGGTTTCAACCGAGGGCGATGCGCCGGTGCTGGCGCGGCTGGTGCGGGCGCGGATCGAGGCGATGCTGTCGCCGGACCTCGGAGCCGTGGCGCGGCTTGCCGGATCGCTGCGCGAGCGCGTCGCGAAGCTGCTGGGCAAGGTGCAGGCGCGGCGGTTCTACGAGGACCTCGTGACGGCCGACGAACCCGATGTCGAAAAGCTGCTCGATGCGCATGCGGCCGATGCGGCCGGGATCGTCTGGCTGATCGGAGCCGGGCCGGGGTCGGAGGATCTGCTGACGCTGAGGGCGCAGCGGCTGCTGCAGGAGGCGGACGTCATCGTGCACGACCAGTTGGTGCCGGATGCGGTGATCGAGATGGGACGGCGGGACGCAGAGCGGATCAGCGTCGGCAAGAAGGCCGGGCATCACTCATTCACGCAGGCACAGATCAATGCGCTGCTGGTGCGGCTGGCCAAGCAGGGCAAGCGCGTGGCGCGGCTCAAGAGCGGAGACCCCATGGTGTTTGGACGCGCCGGCGAGGAGATCGCGGCGCTGCGCAAGTCCGGTGTGAACTATGCGATCGTGCCGGGCGTGAGCGCGGCGCTGGCGGCGGCGGCCGACACGGCGACGCCGGTGACATTACGCAAGGTCTCGACCGGCATCGTCTTTGCGACGGCGCACGGCGCCAACGGCGAAGAGCTCGATCACTGGGCCGCGCTCTCGGGTTCGGGCATCACGCTTGCGCTCTATATGGGCAAGGCGATCGCGGCTTCGACAGCCGGCAGGCTGATCCGGCGCGGCATGGCGGCGTCGCTGCCGGTCGGCATCGTGGTCAATGCGGGCCGCAAGGAACGTTCACTCTATCGCGGTACTCTCAGTGACATTGCCGCCGGAATGATCGACATGGCGGATGGCCCGGCGATCATCCTCGTGGGTGAAGCGGTGGCACATGGCGACTGGACCGAGGCGGCCAGCATCGCCGAAACGAAGTTCAAGGTGGCGTGATGGAAATCCTCACCGGCAACGAACTGAAAAGCGGCGCGACGGTTTATCTCTCCAAGAGCGGAGAGTGGGTGGAAGAGCTGCAGCAGGCGCGGCTTTTCGCCAAGGACGAAGCGGCCGAGCGCGACGCGGCGATTGCCGCGACCAAAAAGACAATGCGCATCAATTCGCTCGAGATCGAAACGGTGAACGTGAAGGACGGGGTGATCGTCCCGACCCGGCTGCGTGAGACCATCCGCGCCGAAGGCCCGACGGCGCCGCGGTTCGATCGCCAGCATCTCGGCAAGGACGACCATGTATCGATATGACGAATTCGACGCCGCGTTCGTGAAGGAACGCACGGCGCAGTTCCGCGACCAGGTGATGCGGCGCGTGCGCGGCGAGATCAACGAGGATCAGTTCCGGCCGTTGAGGCTGATGAACGGGCTCTATCTGCAGCTGCACGCCTACATGTTCCGGATCGCCATCCCCTATGGGACGCTGCGCTCCAAGCAGCTGCGCAAGCTCGCCTTCCTCGCGCGGACGTATGACCGCGGCTATGGGCATTTCACGACGCGCACGAATATCCAGTTCAACTGGCCGAAGCTCGTCGATATTCCGGACATGGTCGAGCACCTGAACGAGGTCGAGATGCACTCGATCCAGACCTCGGGCAATTGCATCCGCAATATCTCGACGGACCAGTTTGCGGGTGCGGCGGCGGACGAGATCATCGATCCGCGGCCGGTGGCGGAAATCCTGCGGCAGTGGTCGAGCCTGCATCCGGAGTTCTCGTACCTGCCGCGCAAGTTCAAGATCGCGATGACGGCGGCGCCCTCGGATCGCGCGGCGATCAAGTTCCACGATATCGGGCTCAAGGCGGTCAGGAACGCCGAGGGCGAGATCGGCTGGGAAGTGTGGGTCGGCGGCGGGCTCGGACGCACGCCGATGATCGCCAAGCTGATCCGGCCGTTTATCGAGCACGAAAACCTGCTCGCCTACTGCGAGAGCATCGTGCGCGTCTACAACCGGTACGGACGGCGCGACAACAAGTTCAAGGCGCGCATCAAGATCCTGGTGCACGAGACGGGCATCGACAAAATCCGGGAAGAGGTCGAGGCGGAGTATGCCGAGGTCAAGGGCGGGCAACTGACCCTGCCGCAGGCGGAGCTCGACCGCATCACCGCCTATTTCAAGGCTCCGGATTTCGAACTCGTCAATGTGACCCATCTCGACGTGGCGCGCGAGAAGGCCGCGGACCCCGCCTATGGCGAGTGGCTGGAACGCAATCTCCATGGCCACAAGCAACCGGGCTATGTGTCGGTGACCATTTCGCTGAAGCCGATCGGCGGCGCGCCGGGCGACGCTACCGACAAGCAGATGGATGTGGTCGCCGACCTCGCCGAGAAATATTCCTTCGACGAGCTGCGCGTGACGCATGAGCAGAACCTCGTTCTGCCGCATGTGAAGATTTCCGATTTGCGTATTGTATATGACGCGCTTGTCGAAGCTGAGCTCGCCACGGGCAATGCGGGGCTCATCACGGACATGATTACCTGCCCGGGGCTCGATTTCTGCGCGCTGGCGAATGCGCGCTCGATCCCGATCGCGCAGGAGATCAGCAGGAAGTTCGCGGCGCCCGAGCGGCAGCGGCAGATCGGCGATCTCAAGATCAAGATCTCGGGCTGCATCAATGCCTGCGGGCACCACCATGTGGGCCATATCGGCATTCTGGGCGTCGAGAAGAAGGGCACCGAGCTCTACCAGATCAGCGTGGGCGGCGACGGCACCGAGAAGGCGGCCATCGGCGACATCCTCGGGCATGGGCTCGTGGCGGAAGAGGTGCCCGGCGCCATCGAGAAGCTCGTCGATTTCTATATCGCCAGGCGCGAAAGCGCCGACGAGCCGTTCATCGCGGCCTATCGGCGGCTGGGCGAAGCTCCGTTCAAGGAGGCGCTCTATGGCAATGCCTAAGTTCGCCGTGGCGGAGGCCAAGCCGGACAAGCTGCGCGCGCTTGGCATCATGGCGCTCAACGGCATGTTCGACGAGAAGGACGGCGTCGGCGTGCTGAAGCAGGCGGTCAACGATTTGCTCGAGGGCGAGATCGCGGTGGTGTCGTCGTTCGGCGCCGACTCCTCGGTGCTTCTGCACATGGTGTCGCTGGTCGACAAGACGCTGCCTGTCTATTTCCTCGAGACCGGCAAGCATTTCCCCGAGACGCTGGATTATGTCGAAACCCTCCAGGAGCATCTCGGGCTGACCAATGTGCGCTGGCTGCGGCCGGACCCAAAGGACCTCGCGCGGTTCGATCCCAAGGGCGACCTTTGGGAGACCGATCCGGATTCGTGCTGCCATATCCGCAAGACCGAACCGCTGGAGAAGGAGATCGCCCAATATGGCGGGTGGATCACCGGGCGGAAGCGGTTCCAGACATCGGAGCGTGGGGCGCTGCCGCATTTCGAGCTGACCAGCGACGACCGCATCAAGGTCAATCCGCTGACGCATTTCCGCGACGCCGATATTGCCGCCTACAAGGCCGAGCACGGATTGCCCGAACATCCGCTGTTCGCTAAGGGCTATCTGTCGATCGGCTGCGCCCCCTGCACGACCATGGTGGCCGAGGGCGAGGATGCCCGTGCCGGCCGCTGGCGCGGGCTCAACAAGAAAGAGTGCGGCATTCATTTCGACTTCAACGGCGCAATCGCGAGGCCGGTAGCCGCAGTGGACAAGAACCTCTTCAAGGATGGCGCCTTCATTGCCGACCCGTTCAGGGCCTGGGCCGAGGGCGACGACCCGGCATCGGCGCGCTATGTCCATGTTCCGGTGAAGGTGTTCCTCGAGAACCGCGCGGCGGTGCTGGCCAATCCGCATCCACTCGGCCTGCTGGTGGCGCCCGGCGACCGGGTCGAGGATTTCGCCGGCGACCTCGGACGCTTCGCCTCGATCGCCATCAGCTTCCCCGGCTTCACCGATGGACGCGGCTATACGAGCGCGCGGCTGTTGGCCGAACGGTACAAGTACCAGGGCGAGATGCGGGCCATCGGCGACGTGCTGATGGACCAGATCACGCTGATGCGGCGCTGCGGGATCAATGCGTTCGTGGTGACGCATGCGGCGACCCGCAAGGCGCTGGAGACGGGGCAGTTGACCACAGTCAATCTGTTCTACCAGCCGGTGGGTGTAACCGAGGTGCCGGTAGGCACGCGGCCGTTCCTTCGGCGCGCGGCGGAACCGGAGAAAGTCTAGTCGCAGCCCAGTCCATGGAGTCATTCCCGCGAAAGCGGGAAACTCCGTTTGCGGTCGTGGTGCTGAGAAATGAAACAGAGATTCCCGCTTTCGCGGGAATGACATCGAGCAAGGGGCGGGCGCGGCTCGCGACATAACAGTATGACCGAGACGATCGAAACAGATGTGGTGATTGTAGGCGCCGGGCCGGTGGGCCTGTTCGCCGTGTTCGAGCTGGGGCTGCTCGACCTCAAATGCCATCTGATCGACATTCTCGACCGGCCGGGCGGGCAATGCACGGAGCTCTATCCCGAGAAGCCGATCTACGACATTCCCGGCTTCCCGGTGATTACGGGGCAGGGGCTCGTCGACAATCTGATGCAGCAGATCGCGCCGTTTGGAGCGCAGTTCCATTTCGGGCAGATCGTGACGACGCTGCAGAAGCAGCCGGACGGGCGGTTCCTGCTGACCACGGATGCGGATGAGACGTTCCTCTGCAAGGTCGTCGTGATCGCCGCGGGCGGCGGCTCGTTCCAGGCCAAGCGCCCGCCGGTCGACGGCATCGAAGCCTATGAAGGCAAATCGGTGTTCTACGCCGTGCGCAAGATGGAAGACTTCCGCGATCAGGACGTGGTGATCGTCGGCGGCGGCGACTCGGCGCTCGACTGGACGCTGAATTTGCAGCCGATCGCGCGGTCGCTGACGCTGGTGCACCGGCGCGACGCCTTCAAGGCGGCGCCGGCTTCGGTGAACGCGATGAAGGAGCTGGTGATGGCGGGGAAGATCAATTTCCTGCTCGGCCAGATCTCGAAGCTGGAAGGCGAGGATGGCCAGCTCAGCGCCGTGCACTTCGCCATGGATTCCGGCGAGGCGATGGTGCATGCGACGCGGCTGCTGCCGTTCTTCGGGCTCACCATCAAGCTCGGGCCGGTGGGCGAGTGGGGGCTGCAGCTCAACGAGAATGTGCTGTCGGTGGATACCGAGAAGTTCCAGACCTCGGAGCCGGGCATCTTCGCCATCGGCGACATCAACTCCTATGCGGGGAAGCTGAAGCTGATCCTGTCGGGCTTCCACGAAGCGGCGCTGATGGCGCAGGCGGCCAAGCATCACATCAGCCCGGACGAGAGAATCGTGTTCCAGTACACGACGAGCTCGACCAAGCTGCAGAAGAAGCTCGGCGTTGTGTGATGCGGATAGTTGTCACTGACCAGGACGGGCAGGAGCACGAGCTGGAAGGGCTCGAGGGCTGGCGCGCCATGGAGGTGATGCGCGACTGGGACCTCAACATCAAGGCCGAGTGCGGCGGCAGCTGCTCGTGCGCGACGTGCCATGTGTGGGTCGATCCCGACTGGTACGGCAGGCTGCCCAAGCCGAGCCATGACGAGGAAGATCTGATCTTTTCGACGATGGATCAGCGGCCCACGAGCCGGCTGAGCTGCCAGATCATTCTCAATGACGAACTCGACGGGCTGAAGCTCACGCTGGCGCCAAGCGCCCGCAAGGACAGCGAAGCGGCCTAGCTCGCGCGCGGGGTTGTCGTCCAGGCTACGGCCGATTGCGGCGTCTATTCAGATTCCATTCAGGCATCGCGGCCTATCCGCTCCGGCCTCTTTCGGGGGGCAGATGTCCGGGAGGGATCGATGGACAATTATTTGCTCTACACACTCTTCAAGTTTCTCCACATCGCCGGGGCGATGGCCTGGATCGGTGGTGGCGTCACGCTGTTCGCCCTCAGCATGTTCGCGATGGGCCGCAAGGACGAAGCGGGCATGCTCGAAGTTCTCAAGCATGTCGGGGTGCTGGCGACGCGCTGGTTTGTGCCGGCCTCGCTGATCACGCTGGTCTGCGGGCTGGTGATGGCGTTCGTCGGCAATCTGTGGAGCGAGGCGTGGGTGGTGCTCGGGCTGGTGGGATTTGCGGCTACGTTCGTTACCGGACATTTCGGGCTGCGGCCGTTCGCCGAGAAGATTTTCAGGCGCGCCTCGTCGGGTGACATCAGCGGCGCGGTGGCCGAGGGGCGCGGCATGCTGCAGGTGTCCAAGTTCGACTACACCATGCTGTTCCTGATCGTGGCCGACATGGTGCTGAAGCCGCAGTGGAACGACTTCACCGTGCTTGCCGGCTTCTCGACGGTGCTGGTGGCGGCGGTCATTACCTTCCTCGGGCCGCTGCTCTGGGCCGAGCGGACGCCGTCGGCGGCGCAGTAGCCTCTAGCTCTGCTGCTTCAGCACATTGGCGAGCTCGGGCAGGAAGTCCTTGACCATGGGCTGCGGCTCGACGGCGAAGGGCAGGGGGCGGACGACGCGCATGGCGGCGATGCCGACGCGGACGGTCATGAGGCCGTTGACGACGCCTTCGCCGAGTCGCTGGCTCAGGCGCGCGGCGAGGCCCTGGCCAACGAGCTGCTCGATGACGCCGTCGGTGAGCACGAGGCCGCCGGTCACCGCGAGATGGCCGAGGATGGCGCCGATGAGGCGGAACGAACTCCAGACGCCGGGGCGGGCGCCGTAGAGACGGGCGATGGCGCCGCCGAGGCGGATGCTTTCCCAGGTGACGAAGGCGATGTCGACGAGGGCGCGGGGGCTCACGGCGGTGACCAGCGCGACGCGCCGGGCGGAGGCCGCGGTGAGCGCGCGGGCGCGGGCGTCCAGCGACGTCATCAATGTGCGCTCGGCGTAGCGGATGATCTCGGCGCCGTCGAAGAGCTGGCTCATGCCTGAGTTGAGGTCGGTGAGCGGACGCGCCATGTCGGCGCGCGGGGCGTAGAGGGTGGCGAGCTCTGCCGTGATCGACCTCGCATCGCGGAGGTTGTCGGCGGCGAGGGTGGCGAGGGCGCGGGACTTGAGATGGTCGAGCGCGCGCAGGCGCCAGAGCGACGATGTTTCGCGGACGATCAGCGCGATGAGGGCGAGGACGAACAGGGCCGCGAGCGCGACGCCGGCCCAGCCAAGCGCGGGATAGGCCGCGAACAGGTCGCGGATCAGGGCGTCGGCCCACAGGCCGATGGCGAGGGAGACGAGCAGGCCTGCACTGGTCCAAAGGATACGGCCGAGCCAGCTCATGCGCGTGAGCGGGATTTCGGGTTCCGGCGGGGTGTCGGACAGGGTGTCGATGGCGGCGGGCAGGCCGGTGACGGCGGCGGGATCGAAGGCGCGCGGACCGCGCGGGGACTCGCCGGCATGCGGCGCGTCGTCGATCCGGAAGGCGGCGGGCTTTTTCATCTGAGCTTGTCCCCGATCAGGAATTCGAGCGCGCGATCGAAGCGGATATGCGGCAGCACGACATCGCCCGAGGCGTTGCGCTCGAGGCGGGGCGGGGTGAAGCGGAGGAAGTTGAGGTCGACCTGCGCGCCTTCCTCAAGCACTGAATCCGGATGTTCCGGCAGGTCACCTGGAAAGAACGCAATTTCGGTCCGGCCGTCATAGGTGGCGCCGTCGAGCGTCTCGCCGGCGATGGGCGTGCCGATGATGACGTCGTGACCCTCGACGGTGCCTTCGCGCGTGGCGCGGATGGCAGCGAGGGCGACGGACGATGTCGTCGCGCCCGCGAATTTGGCGCGGCGTGCGGCGCGGGCCACGAGGCGGTTGAGAATGGCTTCGAGGCGGTCGTGGCTGGCGGAGTTAAGGTGGTCCGCCTTGGTCGCGGCGAAGAGGATGCGGTCAATGCGGCGCGAGACCAGCGAGAGGATGGGGTTGGTCTCGCCCTGGCGGAAGCAGGCGAGGATGTCGGTGAGCGCCGTTTCGAGATCGGCGACGGCGGCAGGTCCGGCGTTGAGGGCGCGCAGTGTATCGACGAGGACGATCTGCCGGTCGAGGCGCGCGAAGTGGTCGCGGAAGAAGGGGCGAATGACGAGCTGCTTGTAGGCCTCGTAGCGGCGTTCGAGCATGGCGTAGAGACTGCTGCTACGCTGGGGCGCGGCAGGAGGAGGCAAGGGCGCGAAGGTCAGCGCGGGCGAACCTTCGAGATCGCCCGGCATGAGGAAGCGGCCGGGCGGAAGCGACGACAGTGCGCGCCCGTCTTCGCGGCTGTTACGAAGGTAGGCGGTGAAGGCGGAGGCCAGACGTTCGGCATCAGGCTCGTTGGCCTCCTTGCCGGTGTCGACGGCATCCAGGGCATCGAGGAAATCCCTTGCCTCATCGGCGGAGGCGGGACGGCGGGCGCGCTCCAGAGCCTGCGCGCTCCATTCGGCGAAGCTCAGAGACAGCAGCGGCAGGTCGAGCAGCCATTCGCCGGGGTAGTCGACGATGTCGAGATTGAGGAGCGACGGGCCGCGCCAGCCGCTGAGCCAGGAATTGGAGTGGAAGCGCAGAGTGAGGCGAAGCTGGCTGATGCGTTTCGTGCTTTCGGGCCAGTGCGGCGGCCGGCCGGCCAGCGCTTCGAGATGCTGCTCATAGGCAAAGCGCGGGATGGCGGCGTCGGGGTATTCGGCGAGGCGCGCGCCGATGAAGCGTCCCTCCGCCATGGCGGCGAAACCGGGAAGGCGGCCGCCGGTCAGGAGATTGTGGACGAGAGCCGTGATAAAGATGGTCTTGCCCGCCCGGCTCAAGCCGGTGACGCCGAGGCGGATCGTGGGCGTGAAGGCGCCGGCTGCGGCGTCGCGCAGATTGCCGAGGGCAATGCCGATCTCGTCGGTTATAGTAGTCGGCGGCGACGGCATGGGGTCCTCGGTCGCCGCAAAGGTAGGAAATCGCGGGCCGATTGCAAGCAAGGCAGTGGGAACCCGGCGCGGCCCATGCCGTTCATCCGTCAGCCAGAGGAGGATGCAGTGGAAAAGCAGATCGTAGATATCGAAACCACCATCGACGCCCCGCCCGAGAAGGTCTGGGAGGCATTGACCGGCGAAGGCGCCACGGTTCTGCCGATGACCAAGGTCGATACGGACTGGACCGTGGGGCACCCGATTATCTTTTCGGGTGAGTGGAAGGGCGAGGCCTATGAGGATCGTGGCCAGATCAAGAAAGTTGCCGAGGGCCGCGAGGTGATCTTTACCCATTGGGCCGGCGCCGGAGAGCAGCCGGACGACTATCATGTCGTGCGCTATGCGCTCTCAGGTGACGGCAAGATGACGAAGGTGCGGCTCACCCAATCCAATGTCGGGCCCAAGGCGGACGAGATCTCGGAGGCCACCAAGGCCGAATTCGCCAAGACCTTCGGAATGATGCTCGATACGCTCAAGAAGTCGGCCGAAGCGGCCTAGCGCCCGGCCATCTGGGGCGCGATCTCGCGCGCGGCGGCGCGGACAGCGAGAAGCGTTTCGTCGATAACGACGTCGTCATGCGCCGCGGAGACGAACCACGCGCCGCGTTCGAGTACGCGCACGCCGCGCTGTAACAGCGCGAAGGCGAACTTCACGTAGAGGCTGCGATCGGCAGCGGCGACGTCGCGGTAATTATGCGGCGGCTGGTCGAGGCCGAAGGCGACGTGGAAGACCAGTGGGAACCCGATGACCTGCGCCGTGATGCCGGCCTCGGCGAGAGCCTCGCGGACGCCGGACTGCAGGCGCAGTCCGCGCTGGCCGGTGGTCCCGAAATGTGCGGCCGTGAGTTCCTTCTGGGTGGCGAGCATGGCGGCGATGGCCACCGGCTGCGCATTGAAGGTGCCGCCATGCAGGACGCCGGCGGTTGCGAACATGTCCAGCAGATCGGCGCGGCCAACGACCGCCGCGACGGGGAAGCCATTGGCGATGGCCTTGGCGAAGATCGAGAGGTCGGGGGTGACGCCGAACAGTTCCTGCGCGCCGCCGCGGGCGAGGCGGAAGCCGGTGATGACTTCGTCGAAGCAGAGGATCGTGCCGTGCTTCCGGCACGCGGCGAGTGCGCCTTCGAGATAGCCGGCGGCCGGAGCAATGGCGCCCTGGTTGCACATTGCGGGCTCCATGATGACACCGGCGATATCGCCCCGGGCGAGCCGCGCCTCGAGCCGTGCAAGGTCGTTCCAGCCCATCACTTCGATGCCATTCGCTTCGGCCGGATGCTGCCCCGCGCTGCCGGCCACGGGGATGGGGGCATCCGCCGGCCCGGCGGCGTTGAGCGCGGGAGCGGTGGACCACAGGATGTTGTCGAACCAGCCGTGATAGTGGCCCTCGAACTTCACGATCGTGCGCCGTCCGGTGGCGGCGCGCATCAGCCGCATGGCGGCCTGGGCAACTTCCGACCCGGATGAGCCGAAGCGGACGCGCTCCGCGCCCGGGATGTGTTCGCAGAGGATGCGGGCTGCCTCGGATTCGATCGCCGTCTGTCCGGCGAAGAGGATGCCTTTATCGACCTGCTCCTTGACGGCATGGCGCACGGACTGCGGATTGTGGCCGAGCACCATCGCACCCATGCCGCCATAGTAGTCGATGAGGCGGTTGCCATCGGCGTCGAAGAGATACGGCCCTTCGCCACGCTCGAAGACGAGAGGTCCCGGCTGCATGCCGGCGCGGAAATGGCTGTTGACCCCACCGGCGATCCAGCGGCTGTTCTCGGCGATGGCGGCAGCGGATTTGTCGAAGCGCAAGCGCTTCGCGCCACCCGACGCAGCGTCTTCGGTGCTCATCAGTCTCTCCCCGCTTCAGCAAAGCAAAGGGCAGCAGGGCTGTAAAGCATGGGTGCGGGCGCGATCGCATTGACGAAGGATGGGCCGCTGCCTACCCAATAGGGCGGGGGAGGCGAGACGACATCATGCGGCTCTTCATCGCGACGCTCGGCACGGAGACCAACACCTTCGCCTCGTTTCCGACGGGGATCGAGGATTTCCGCCGTGGCGTCTGGTTCGAGAACGGCATCGCGGAAGCACCGCCGTCGCCATGGGCCGCGCCGGCGCAGCACTGGCTGAAGCACGCCAGGGCGCTGGGCTGGGAGGTGGTCGAGAGCCTCCACACTTTCGCGGAGCCTGCCGGGCCGACGACGCGATCGGCCTACGAATGGATGCGGGACCGCATCCTCGGCGATCTTGCCAAAGCCGGACCGGTGGATGCGGTGCTGATGTTTCTGCACGGGGCGATGGTGGCCGAGGGCTATGACGATTGCGAAGCCGATCTCGTCACCCGCATGCGGGCGCAGGCGGGACGCACGGTGAAAATCGGGCTCGAGCTCGATCTTCATGCCCATATCGACCAGACGCTGCTCGACGCCGCCGACATCATCGTCATCTACAAGGCCTATCCGCATATCGACTATGCCGAGCGCGCCGACGATCTGTTCGAGCTGATGCGGAGGACGCTGGCGGGTGAGATTACCCCGGTGATGGCCCTGTTTGACTGCAGGACGATGGGGCTGTTTCCGACGACGCGGGAGGGGCCGATGCCGGGCTTCGTCGCCGAGATGTTCGCGGCAGAAGGACGTGACGGTATCCTTTCGCTTTCGCTGAACCACGGCTTTCCGTGGGCCGACGTGCCCAATGCGGGCGCCAAGATGCTCGCGGTCGCGGATGGGGACATGGCGGTGGCGAGACGTGCCGCCGAGGAGTTCGGCCGGCGCTTCTACGCCATGCGCGCCGGAGCGACATTGCCCTTCGTGGCGTTCGATGAAGCAATCGCCGCGGCAAAGCGTCCGGGCGACAAGCCGATCCTGCTGGCCGACACGTCGGACCAGACCGGCGGCGGTGCGCCGGGCGATACGACCCATATGCTGAAGGCGATGATGGATGCCGGGATTACCAATGCGGTCTATGGGCCGCTGTGGGATCCGCTGGCGGTGGGCATCTGCTTTGCGGTGGGTGTGGGCGCGAGGCTGCGCCTCCGCATCGGGGGCAAGTTCGAGCCACATTCGGGACCGAGCCTCGATGTCGATGCCGAAGTGCTGTTTTTGAAGCGCGATGCCTATCAGGACCAGCTTTCGAATGAGCGGGTGCCGATGGGCGATGTGGCGGTGATCCGGGCGGCGGGGATCGAGGTGCTGCTCAACACGCGACGCGTCGGGGTGTTCTCGCCGACGATGTTCACGCATCACGGCATCACACTGAGCGACAAGAGCGTGATCGGGCTCAAGAACCTCTACAAGCATCGCGACGTGTTCGCGCCGCTGGTGCGCGAGCAATTGTTCGTCGCGACACCCGGTGCGTGTCCGCCGGACTGGAAATCGATTCCGTTCAAGCGCATCCCGCGGCCGATGTGGCCACTGGATGCCGATCCGCTCGGTGACAGCTAGCTGCCGACCTTCGAGATGTCGAACGGGGTCGACTGGTAGATCTCGTTGATCCAGTTCTGGAACAACAAATGGCCGTGGCTCCGCCAGCGGTTCTCGGGTTCGAGGCTGGTGTCGCCATTGGGGAAGAGATTGACGGGCGGGGGCGTGTCGAGGCCCGCCTTCACGTCGCGCTCATATTCGTCGGCGAGCGAGCGGTTGTCGTATTCGAGATGGTTCAGCATGTGGACGGCGCGGTGCCTGGGGTCGTCGAGCATGCAGACGCCGATCTCCTCATTGTCGATGAGGATTTCGAGGTCGGGGCCGAGGCTGTCGCGGGCGATGTCGTTGTAGCGCGAGACCGGGATCATCGGGCTGTCCGACAGGCCGCGCAGCCAGGGCGAGCGCGGATTCACCAGCCTGTGGCGGAAGACGCCGAAGGCCTTCTTCTCCATGCGGTAGCGCTTGGCGCCGTGGAAGTGATGCAGCGCTGCCTGCGCGCCCCAGCAGATGAACATGGTCCGGTGCACATGGGTCTGCGTCCAGTCCATGATCTCGACCATCTCCTTCCAATAGCGCACCTCCTCGAAGGGCATATTGGCAATGGGGGCGCCGGTGATGACGAAACCGTCGAACTTGCGCGCGCGCACGCTCTCCCAGGTCGAGTAGAAGGTCTTGAGGTAGTCCTCGGAGGTGTTCTTGCTCTTGTGGTCGGTAACGCGCACGAGGGTGAGGTCCACCTGCAGCGGCGTTGCGCCGATGAGGCGTGTGAACTGCGTCTCGGTGCGCTCCTTGTTGGGCATAAGGTTGAGCAGGCCGATCTGCAGGGGGCGGATGTCCTGGCGCGCGGCGCGCGTCGAATCCATGACCACGACGCCCTCGTGCTCGAGGGTCTTGCGGGCGGGAAGATTGTCGGGAATGCGGATGGGCATGATGCGGTCTCTCGATCGAAGGGAATGGCTGGCGCTGGGGAGCGGCGCTAGCGCATTCGGGCCTTGATCGCGGCGGCGACGAGATCGACGAATTCCTCGCCGTCGCGGACGGTGGCGAGATCGGCGGCCTCGACGGTATAGCCATATTTGTCGGCGAGCTTCTGGTAGCGCGGCAGCCGGTCATGCAGCAGCGCCTCGAAGCCCCAGGCCCCGAAATCGTTGGGATCGACCTTGTCGTCGTCGGTGATCTTGTTGAGCTTCTTGTACTCGGCCCATTTCTTCACGAGGAAGGCGGGGCGGTAATACATCGGCTTGGGCGAATGCTTGAAGCGGCGCACCAACTCGGCTGCGTCCTTCTCGGTGCCGCGGATATAGATCAGCGTGGTGTGCTTGCTGAGGGCCGCGATGACATCGTCCTTCGGATCGTCGGGATCGACGACTTCGATGAGCGAGCCGCCCGTGTCGGCGATGAAATTGTCGTAGCCGTAGAGGTCGTGGGCGCGCTCGATGAAGCGCGGCACTTCCTTGAGGGCCTCGATTTCGGCAATGCGGTGCTGCTCCTGCCGGCGCTGGTACTCGGCGAGCGGCAGGCCGCCCTTCCGCGGATTGCCGGGGCGGCCGAGATAGGTCGAGAGCGGATCGAGGTTCTCGAAGGTGATGGCCGAGCTGAGCTTGATCGAATCCGTGCGCAGCAAGTCGCGCAGGAAGGGCTGCTTCATGGCCTCGGCCTTGAAGTTATCGGTGATGAACTCGCCCATGTGGCGGGTGCCGATGCGGTAGTCGACGGAATAGTGGAACCACTGGCTCTTGCGCAGCAGCGCAGCCAGCCGCGTCTTGCCGACGCCGGCCATGCCGAACACCGTCACGGCGTGACGCGGCGCATTCAGGAATTCTGCCGGCGACTTGAAAAGCATGGCGTTTTGGCGGGTCCGGGTTCGGCAATGGCGTTTAGAGCAAGAGTCTTAAGGCCGCAATGAGAAGGCAGAATCTGCCGGTGGGGCGGACTCTATTGCCGATGACCCGGCGCGAGCCGACGCGTCAACTGAAGATATCGCAGCAAAATCAGCAATCTAGCGGTCTGGCACCGGGCTTGCATCGTGTCTGCCGGATCGGCGCGTAGAGCGCCAACGAGGCATGAGGCAGAAATGGGTATCTACGGGGCTCTCTCCACCGCTGTTACGGGGCTGCGCGCGCAGTCCTTCTCGCTCGAGAATATCTCGGGCAACATCGCCAACAGCCAGACCACCGGCTTCAAACGGATCGACACCGATTTCCTCGACCTCATTCCGGACGCGCCGACGAAGCTGCAGACTTCGGGCTCGGTGCTGGCGCAGTCGCGGGCGACCAACACGCTGCAGGGCGACATCAAGTCGGTCAGCAACACCACCTACATGGCCATCAACGGCGCGGGCTTCTTCGTGGTCGAGCCCGCCATTGGCCAGGCGGACGGAGCGGCGACCTTTGGCGGCGCCAACTACTATACGCGGCGCGGCGACTTCGATGTCGATAAGTCCGGCTATCTCGTCAACGGCTCGGGCTACTATCTCAAGGGCCTGCCGATCGATCCGGTGACGCAGAACATCTCGGGTTCCGTGCCGCAGGTGCTGCGCATCTCGAACTCGTTCCTGCCGGCATCGCAGACGACGCGCGTCAACTACCAGCTCAATTTGCCGCAACTGCCCAAGACTGCCGACTACACCGCATCCAAGACGCCGGGCAGTGAATTGCTGAAGCCGCAGGATTTCGGCTTCGCCAACTACAACATCGCCGCGGTGCGCGAGGGAGCGACGGCGACCGGGACGGATCCGGCAAGCTCGCTGGCCGGACCGACGGAGTCGCTGACGATCAAGATCGGCGACAATCCGGAGGTCGTCATCGATTTCGTCAACGACGGATCGGGCACCACCGGCAACACGATCGACACGACCGACACCGACACGGACGATGTGACCGAGGTGCTCGACTATATCAGCTCATTGCTGCCGGGCGGCGCGACGGTTTCCCTGGTGGGCGGCAAGATCACCATTACCGCAGGCAATTTCGATGACTCGGTCACGGTGGCCGACGCCACGACGGGCATGGGCTTCACCAATGGCACGACGGAGCCGTCGATCACGCTGAGCGCGCAGCTTGCAGCGCGGGCCACGACGATCGCGGCGGAAGACAGCGACGCCTTCATCGCGCAATCGCTATCGGGCGGCGCGATCACGGTCTATGCGCAGAACGGCGCACCGGCCAATGTGCAGCTCCGCTGGGCCAAGATCGCGAGCACCGAGACGGGCGGCGTCGAGCGCTGGAATCTGTTCTACCTCTCGAACAGCAGCGCCACCGGTTCCGATCCGATGTGGACCAATGTCAATGTGGACTACGAGTTCGGCGCCGATGGCGGGCTGTCTCCCGCGATCAATCAGACCGACCTGACTGGGCTGACCGTCAATGGCGTCACCGTCGGCAATGTGGCGCTGGTGCATGGCACGGGCGGCATCACGCAGTTCAGCGATCCGAACGGCACGGCCGAGGTGACGGCGCTCAGCCAGAACGGCTATCCGGCGGGCGAATTCGTTTCGGTTGCGATCAATGACAACGGGCGCGTGGTTGCTTCCTACGACAATGGGCAGCAGGTCGAGCTGGCGCAGGTGGTGACGGCGGATTTCAACGCGGCGAACCAGCTTAAGCGGCTCGACGGCGGCATCTTCGCGGCGACATCGGATTCGGGCGAGCCGATCCTCAATTCAAATGGCGGCGTGCTCGGGGCTTCGCTCGAGAGCTCCAATACGGACATCTCGGAGGAGTTCACCAAGCTGATCGTGACCCAACAGGCCTATGCGGCGGGAACACGCATCGTCTCGACGGCAGACCAGATGCTGCAGGAAGCGCTGAACATGATCCGCTGAGGCGGATCGTGATCGGGTAGGAGCAGGCGATGGGCCTCGGCGTCTCACTGACAAATGCGCTGTCTGGCATGAATGTCAGCCAGAACAGCCTGGAAGTGCTGTCGCGCAACGTCTCCAATGCGGGGACGCCGGGCTATCACAAGCAGTCGCTCAGTGTCATCGACACCAAGGGCGTCAATTCTGTGTATGCGCGCTCGGGCGGCATAGAGCGCGCCTTCAACCAGAGCCTGCAGGCGCATTATACGAGTGCGCTGTCCGACAGCGGCTTTGCCTCGACGCAGGCCGATGCGCTTGACCGGCTGCAGATGCTGCTGGGCAAGCCCGGCGATGCCGGCTCGCTCGACACGACGTTCCTCAATTTCCAGTCGGCCCTGCAGCAGCTCGGCACCAGCCCAGACAATTACGCCACCCGCGCCTCGGTGGTCTCTCAGGCACAGGCGCTGGCGAGTACGCTCAACAACCTCACCAGCGACGTGCAGGGGTTGCGGCGGGAAAGCGAGATCAAAATCGCGGGGGCGGTCGATACGCTCAACAAGTCGATCGACTCGCTGACCAAGATCAATGCACGGCTGGCGGACCAGTCCACGGATATGTCGACGCGCGCGGCGCTGATGGATCAACGCGACCGGCTGGTCTCGGACATTGCCGGCATCATCGATGTGCGGGTCGACTATCGTGCCGACGACACTGTGGGCCTGATGACGCGCTCCGGCGTCGGCATCCTCGACGTGAAGCCGTCGATCTTCGAGTTCGACTCCGCCGGCGCGCTGTCGGCGGATTCGCAGTTCAATGTCGATCCGGACAAGAACGGGGTCGGTTCATTGATCCTGCATACGCCCGCCGGGCTGACGCTGGATCTGGTGCAGCAGAACGTCCTCAAGTCGGGCTCGCTTGCAGCGCTGGTTGACCTTCGCGACAACACGCTTGTCGCCGCGCAGAGCCAGCTCGATGACATTGCCGCGGGTCTGGCGCAGTCGCTGTCCACGGTGCGGACGGAGGGGACCGCGGCAAGTTCGGGGCCGGCGCTGGGCCTGGCGGTCGACATCTCGTCGATCCGCAACGGCAACGATCTGCTGCTGGAATACACGCAGAACGGTGTGGCCAAGACGCTGCGGCTGGTTCGCGTGGAGGATAGCAGCAAGTTGCCGCTCGACTATGTCGATGCCAATGGCACGCGCGTGGTGGGCACAAGCTTTGCCGGCGGCGCGGCTGGTGTTGCCGCCGCGCTCGGCACCGCTCTCGGGGCCGGCTTTTCGGTTTCGGGCAGCGGCTCCACGGTTACCGTCCTCGACGACGGCGCGGCGGGGACGACGGATATCGACGGCCTTACAGCACGCGGTACGGCGACGGGGCTGCAGAACAGCCTGGGGCTCAATCTGTTCGTCGACCAGAACAATGCCGACTTCACCAATGCGCTCGACGGCAAGGGCCAGCTGCGCGGCTTTGCCGGACGGATCGGCGTCAACAGTGCAATCCTCACCGACAACAAGCTGCTGGTGCAATACGCGCCGGGCGGTTCGCTGGGCGACTCGGCCCGCGCGGACTATTTGCTGGAGCAGTTGCAGACCATGAACTTCGCCTCGGCGCAGCCGGGCAGCTCGACCGGCCAGTTCCGGCTCGGCGGCTCGGTGGACGATCTCATCGCCCAGATGATGGACTACCAAGGCAGCGTGGCCGAGGCCTCATCGAGCAACAGCGATACCCAGTCGCTGACGCTCGAGACACTGGGGCAACGGCTTGACGCCGAATATGGCGTCAATGTCGACGAGGAAATGGCGCGGCTGATGGAGCTGCAGAATGCCTATGCCGCCAATGCCCGCGTAATCTCGGTTGTGCAGGATCTGCTCAACCGGCTGATGGAGCTCTAGGCCGATGACCACCATCAACCGCACGATGTATCCGGTGCAGACAGGCGCCAACCAGATCGCCAAGCTTCAGGCGCGGTTCAATACCCTGCAAGTGCAGCTCGCGACCGGGCTCAAGGCCACTAACCTCGCAGAGCTCGGCACCGACCGCTATTTCGATCTTTCGGTGCGCAACCGGCTGGGGCGGATCGAGGGCTACCAGAACAATATCGATACGGTGGGGCTGAGGCTCGACGTGTTCGACACGGTGCTGCAGCGGCTCGACGCGATCGAAGGCGATGCGCGTGTCGGCATGACGCCGGGCGGCTATGGCAGCGGCAACATCAATTTCGGAACGGCGCCGGCGCTGGCGAAGTCGCGGCTGGACGAAGTCCTCAACCTGCTCAACACGGACGTCGATGGCCGCTATCTCTTCGGCGGCAGCGTCAGCGACAAGAAGCCGGTGAAGGCGGTCGATGCGATCCTCAATGGCGTTGCGGGCAAGGCCGGGTTCAAGCAGGTCGCGGCCGAACGCGCCGCCGCCGATCTCGGCGACGGGCTCGGCCGGCTGCAGCTTGCGGTGGGAACAGATACGGTGACGCTCACCGAGGATAGCGACCATCCGTTCGGCTTCAAGCTCTCGACGCTGACCTCGACCAGCAGTGCGGTGACGCTGACGATACCGGACGGCACCGCGCCGCAGGATCTCGCGGTGAAGTTCGATGCCGCGCCGATCGCGGGCGAGAGCGTCACGATCGGGCTCACACTGCCCGACGGGAGTGAGGAAGGCATCACGCTCAAGGCAGTCACAGGTACACCTGGCGAAGGCGAGTTCCAGATCGGCGCCGATGCGGAGGAGACGGCGGGTAATTTCAAGGCGGCGCTCGAGTCCGCGTTGACCGATATGGGGCAGACCAAGCTCGCGGCGGCGTCGGCCTTTGCCGCGGCCGATAATTTCTTCAACGGCCAGGGTGGGTCGGTTCTGCGGGTCGTGGGCACGCCGGCAAATGCGACCGCGCTGGCCGCTGCCGATCCCGCGACGACCGTCATCTGGTATAGTGGCGGCGACGACGCCAATGCGCGGCAGACGGTCGGCGCCAAGATCGACGAGACGACGTCGGTTGCCTATGGCGTGCAGGCCAATGAGAGCGGACTGGTGCAGTTGGTGCGCAGCCTCGCGGCCGTCGCGATCCAGAGTTTCCCGGAGGCCGATCCGACGTCGAAGGACCGGTTCGACGCGATCGCGACGCGCAATATCGACCGGCTGGCCGAGAGCCACAACAGCGAGTCCGGCTCAATCGAGATGATCGCGGTCGAATTGGGGAACACCAAGGCGGCGGCGGATGCGGTAGGCAAGCGGCACACGGCCTATGCCGGACAGCTCGAGCAGATGCTGAGCGACATCGAGACGGCGCCCAAGGAAGATGTCGCCATGCAGTTGCTGGCGCTGCAGACGCGGCTGCAGGCGAGCTATGAGGCGACGTCGCTGATCGCGCAGCTCTCGATGGTCAACTACCTGAAATAACGATCGCGAACCGCCGCGCCCGATCGCGGAGCAGGCGTCAGGCCGCTTCCTGCGTGGCGCGAAGGCCGGCCGCTACTTCGCGGTTGATGTTGATCAGCACGTCGAGATGCGCGGGCTGCGGGTTGGCTTCGACGCGGATCGAGTGCTTGAGCACGAACAGGCCGAGATTGGCGACGTTCTGGCGCACCGGCGCCGGCAGCGGATTGTCTTCGCGCGTCGCCGAATTCAGAAACACATTCCACAGCTTGCGGTTGAACTTCAAAGCGCCATGGAGCTCGCCGCTATGGGCTTCCCAATGGTCGCGGATACGCTGAAGATTTCCAGCGGACTTCGAAAGAAGATTAGCTTCGAGGTCGCGTGGGTTACCGGTTCGCCTGGCCACCGACTGGTAGGCTTGCGTCGCCTGGTTGTGCATTGAGCAGTAAGTCCCGTTCGTATGAGATGAGCTTCTTGGCGGCTCTCAGGGCTTTATAGAGGTGACCCGTTAATATCTCGTTGTTGATTTCATCGACGATCTTGGTCGTCGATGGAGCGGCGCGCACGAGATCTGTAACCAGCGCGAAATAGTCGCGCCGAAGCCTTTCGACGCTGTCATCCAGATACATCAACTGCACGGCAAAATAGATGCGCTTGGCCGGCGAGTCGGCGGTGGCGGCCGAGAGGATGTCCTTCTCGCGCAGCACCGGGGCCTTGCCGTCGATGAACAGCCGCGTGCGCTGGTCGGAATTGGTGATGATGCAATTGCCCACGATCAGGCGTTCGTGCGGCTTGAGTTCAACCTTGAGCGACATCTGGCGGCCCGTCCGTGCGTGGAGCGAATCTAGCTATTGTCTATCACCAAAGCGTTGGCGCGCGGACGACAATGCCGGGCCCGGCGTTTGCCATTGGGCTCAGCGGCCCGCGACAAAAGAAAAGGCGGGCCGAAGCCCGCCTTTCCGATGGATCAGTGCGGCGCCGATTAGAACAGGCGGAGCACGTTCTGGTCGGCCTGCGAGGCCAGCGACAGGGCCGTCGAAGACAGCTGCTGGCGGGTCTGCAGGGCGAGAACGTTCGCAGCTTCCTCGTTGGTGTCGGCGAGCGTGAGGTTCGACGCACCGGTCTGGAGGACGTTGATCATGTTCTTGGTGAAGTCCTGGCGGGTCTCGACGACCGACAGGTTCGAACCGAACTTGCTGGCCTGGCCACGCAGCGTCTCGATGGCATCCTTGAGGTCATCGAGGGTATCGTTGATCGAGGAGTTGGTGTCGAAAGCGGTGGAGCCGAGAGCCGTCAGGCCGAGGTTCGTGGCCGTGTCGGTCACGCCGGCGATGTCCAGCTTGGACGAACCGTCTTCGTTAAAGAGCACGGAGAGGTTGTCGCCATTGAGCAGGTTCACACCGTTGAAGCCCGAGTCCTTGGCGAGCGCGTCGATCTGACCGAGCAGGTCATTGTAGGTATCGACGAGTTCGGCACGCTTGGGGTTCGGCGTCGTGGTCGTGGTGGTCGTGCCCGGATCGGCCGCGACATAGGTATCGTCGCTCGCGGAGGTGAAGCCGGCGGCGGACGTGCTCACATCAATATCGACGTTGTCGGCGGCCGTCAGGACGATCTTGCCAGCGTCAAGGCCAGTGCCTTCGGACGCGGTGATGCCCGTGATGGCGGCGGTGTTGATCGCGAGGATGGCGGCGTCGATGTCATCGCCGTCGGCGATCGTCACGTCATCGCCGTTGATCGTCAGGGTCTGGTCGGAGCCCGACGGAGCGGTATAGGTCGCGCCCGTCACGGTGGCGTTGTGCTCGGCGACGGCACCGGTGGTGGTGCTGGTCGACACGGTCGCCGACGTCTGGAGCGCCTGGCGAGCAGTCGCCTGGGCAGACTCGACGAGCTTGGTGATCGCGGTGATGCCCTTGTCGGCAGCGGCGACGGTCTGAACGGCGTTCGACACGGAGTCGAGCAACTGGCTCAGATCGTTGGCGCGGCTGTTGAGCCCCTGCGCGGTGAAGAAGTTGGTGGGGTTGTCGAGGGCGGAGTTGACGCGAAGGCCGGTGGAGAGACGCTCCTGGGACTTGCTGAGCAGTTCCGCGGTCGACTGGAGGTTGAGCAGGTTCGAGCGAACCGCTTTCGACAGGGTGATTTCGGACATTCAGGTTTCCTCTTCTGGGGTATCCGACTGACGCGCGCCTCTTCCTGAGACGGTCCGACCATCATCCCGCCCGACCTGTAAAGAAGGGTTAATTACGAGACGCAACCTGCCGCATTTTTGCGAGCGGAAGCCGGTTTTGGGGCGGGAAAGCCGATGCTGGAGCCGCATAATGGTAGGGAATCATTAACGGTCCGGCGGCGGCCGCATCGAGAAGGCGACTTAGGGAGTTCGCGAGTCGGGGTGCGTCTAGAACAGGCGGAGGACGTTCTGGTCGGCCTGCGAGGCGAGCGAGAGCGCGGTGGAGGACAATTGCTGGCGAGTCTGGAGGGCAAGCACGTCCGCGGCTTCGGTGTTGGCGTCGGCCAGGGTGAGATTCGACGCGCCCTTCTGGAGCACATCCACCATGTTGGTGGTAAACTCGCGGCGGGTCTGGACGATCGACAGGCTCGAGCCGAGCTTGACGGCATGCGCGCGCAGATTGTCGATGGCGCCGGTCAAATCGTCCAGCACGTCGTTGATGCTGCTATTGCTATCGAAGGCGGTGGAGGCCAGCGTGCCGAGACCGAGCGTGGAAGCGTCGTCGACTTCGCCGACGATGTTGAGCTTGGACGATCCGTCCTCGTTGAACAGCACGGCAAGGGTGTCGCCCTTGAGCAGATTCACGCCATTGTAGCCCGAGTCTTTGGCGAGGGTATCGATCTGCGATAGAATCTCGTTATAGGAGTCGACGAGCTCGGCCCGCTTTGGGTTCGGTGCGCCGCCCGGAGTTCCATCGATCGTGGTGTCCGAGAGTCCGAGCGCTGCCAGCGTGTTGGCGTCGCCGCTGATGTCGAGATCGTTGCCATTGGTACCCGAGAAGGTCAGCACGCCGCTGGCGTTGGATACCGTGAACGCGTCGGTGCCCGCGCTACTGCCCGCAGCGGATTGGAACTTGCCGAGGATGTCCGATGCCGTGTCGCCATCGGCCAGGCTCACGGTCTGGCCGTTGATGGTGACATCGCCGGCGGTCTCGTTGCCCGAGGTCACCAGCGGGTGCGGCGCGAATGTCCCCGCGATCCCGAGCATCGTCGCGGCGGTGCCGCTAATGGTGAGGGTGTGTGTAGTGTCGGATCCGAGATCGACCACGACATTGCCCGAGGACGAACTGATCGAGAAATTGCCGCCGGAAAATGAATCGGAGCCGAGATTGAAATAGTCGGTCTCGTCTTCGAACATGTCGGCGATGGTGAAAGTGCTGTTGATGTTCTGCGGAACATTGGATCCGGAATAGGGGCCGTTGGTCGAGTCGTAGAACTCGATCGTGACGCTATCGACGCCGTTGGAATAGGTAATCGTCTGGCCTTCGCTGAACAGCGTATTGGCTTGCAGGGAGTCATCGGCGATCGCGATGCCGGTTGTGCCGGCCGCCGCTGCCGGTCCAACATCGTAGATAGTCAGCGCGGAGGTGTTCGACGTGCTGGTGCTCGCTGTTACCCCACTCGCACCCACTGTCGCTGAAGTCTGCAGCGCCTGACGTGCGGTGGCCTGCGCGGATTCGACGAGCTTCGAAATACCGGTGATGCCCCTATCGGCTGCATTCACGGTCTGGATGGCGCTCGAGACTGCGTCGAGCAACTGGGTCAGATCGTTGGCGCGGCTGTTGAGGTTCTGGGCGGTGAAGAAATTGTTGGGGTTGTCTATCGCCGAATTGACGCGCAGCCCGGTAGAAAGGCGCTCCTGGGCGCGGCTGAGAAGGTCGGCAGTCGACTGTAAGTTGAGGAGGTTCGACCGAACCGCCTTGGACAGGGTTATACCCGACATGGCACTCTTCTGAGCCGACAACGCACGCGGACCGCTTCTGCAGTCCGGCACCCACTATCGCGCCAGAACTGTAAGAAAGCGTTATCGATAACGGATCGCTTAGATCTTCTTGTCGGTCAGGTGCAACTCGGAGGCCGGCGGAGCCCAGGAGCGGCCGAGGCGCATCATCAACTCGCGCGGCGTTTCGGGCTTCGGCGGGAGCTGCCCGGCGAGGACGGCGACCATGAAGGCCACGCCAGGCTCCGGCGGAAGTGCTACGGCCTCGGGGGCAGCGGCTTGCGCAGGCTGGGCGGGAGGCTGGAAGCTGGTGCCGGAATTGTGGGCAAGCGACGCTGCCCGCAGCCGAAGATCGGGTGCCGGCGGAGCAGTTCTGATCGGTTCAGGCGCTATTCTCGCGGCCACGATCTCGCTTCCAGTGGGCTGATGAAGTTCTGGCCCATCCGGGATGTTGTAGCGCCGCGATACCTATCGAAAGGACGCCGAAGCCGCCCCGATTTAGTTCAAATGCGGATCATAGGGCTCGATTTATCGCGATGCCCTTGCCGGCCGCGGCGGGGTTGCCGCGGGGGATTTCGCCGTTGGCGCCGTAGGTGCGGGTCTGGGCGCTGCGGCCGACGGCGGTCGCGACGTCGGTGAGCACATCCTCGGTGACGGCGCGGGCGGTGGCGATGACCTTGAGGTTCTCCGCCATTTGCGTTGCGAGCTGTTCGTGCCCGATGCGCAGACGATCGATCTCGGCAGGTGCCTCGGCGCGCAGCCGCCCGGCCTGCCGCTGCACGGCCCGCGAGTAGGTGACGTATTCCTGCGCCAGCCGGGTCTTGTCGGCGCTGAGCGCCGCGGCCTCGCGGAAGCGGCCGGCACGGAGCAGGGTCGTCTCGCTGTTCATGATGCCGACGAGGGCGGAGAGAGTGCCTTCGGCGTAGGCGATCAGGTCGATGGCCGGCAAATCGTCGAGTGCGGCGATGCGCTGTGCAGCAGTCACGACTGGACTCCCGTTCCAACTGGTTGAGCTTCCTGCAGCTTGAGGAGGTCGGCCATGAGTGAGTCCGCCAGCCCAATACCGCCGGCGCTCGCCATGGCGCCGGCGAACTGCTCGGCCTGCATGCCGCGCCAGGTCTCTTCGGCGAAGCCGCCGCCCATGCTTTTGTCCGAGGTGTCGATGGAGGAGAACATCTCCTTCATCAGCGTGTTGAGAAACACGCCCTCGAGATCCTTGGCCTGCTGATGCAGCCGCTCGTAGCCGGGTGTCGAAGGATCGATCTTTGGCAGGGCGATGCTGGTCATCACAGCACCTCGATATCGGCCTGCAACGCACCCGCGGCCTTGATCGACTGCAGGATGGCGATCAGGTCGCGCGGGCTGATGCCAAGTGCATTAAGCCCATCGACCAGTTCGCGCAGCGTGACCGACTCCTCGACCAGCGCGAGATTACTGTCGACGATGTCGACGTTGAGATCGGTGCGCGGCACGATTGTGGTGTCGCCGTCGGTGAACGGCTCGGGCTGCGAGACCTCGGGGTTCTCCGCGATGGTGACAGTGAGGTTGGATTGCGCAACCGCGACAGTCGAGACGCGCACATCCTTGCCCATCACGATGATGCCGGTGTTCTCGTCGATGACGATCTTGGCCGGCATGTCGGTCTCGATCACCAATTGCTCGATGTCGGTGAGCAGGTCGACGATGTTGCCGTTGAAGTTGCGGGGCAGGGTCAGGCGCACGGTGGAGGGATCTTCGGGGGTCGCGCAGGGCGTGCCGATGAAGTCGTTGATGGAAAGCGCGACGCGGCGCGAGGTGGTGAGGTCGGGGTTGCGGAGGGCGAGACGGAGCGTGCGCTGGGCGCCGAGGACGAAATCGATTTCGCGCTCGATCAGGCCGCCGGCGGAGATGCGTCCGGTGGTGGGGACGCCCGAGATGATCGTGGCGGCGTCGCCCTCGGCCTTGAAGCCGTTGATGGTGACGCTGCCCTGAGCGATGACATAGACCTCGCCGTCGGCGCCGAGAAGTGGGGTTACCAGCAGCGTGCCGCCCTGAAGGCTCGAAGCGTCGCCGAGGGAGGCAACGCTGACGTCGAGGCGGGAGCCCTGGGTGGCAAAGGCGGGCAGGTTCGCCGTGACCATGACCGCGGCGACATTGCCGGTGCGCATGTTCTCCCCGCGCGTATTGACGCCGAGCCGTTCGAGCATCGCCTGCAAGCTCTGCCTGGTGAAGGGCGAGTTGTTGAGGCTGTCGCCGGTGCCGTTGAGGCCAACCACAAGGCCGTAGCCCACAAGCTGGTTGTCGCGCACGCCCTCGATATTGATGATGTCCTTGATGCGCGCCGTTGCCGCCTGGGCCGGCACGACAAGCGTCGCAGCGAGCGCGAGAATGGCGCCAAGCAATGCCCTATGCAGGATCGAAACAGTCATTTCTCAGTCCCCGTCGACTGGTCCGTCCCCACGGGCCATGTCGGAAACAACAATGCGAATTGCGTGCCAGATTCCGCGTCCCGGTGTACGACGCTGAAAATGCTGGCTTTTTCGAGTAGCGCAGAGCTGTGTGGGGCAAGCAGTGGGCAGGAGATGCCGCAGCGTTAAGATGCTGTTAACGGATGGCGGCAGATTTTGCCGGTGTCCCAGGTCCTTGGGCAGAGTCGGCCATGCGCATCGAGAACACCGCCCGATCCGGAAGTATTGCCAGCCGCGGCAGTCTTGCGCGCAGCTCGGGCGGAGCGGCGTTCGTCGTGGATTTCGGCGCGACGCCGACACAAGCGGCCGCGGCGGAAGCCCTGGCGCCGCCGACCGGGATCGACGCGTTGCTGGCGCTGCAGTCGGTGGAGGATCCACTGCTCGCCAAGAAGAAGGCGATACGCCGCGGCAATGCCCTGCTGGATACGCTCGAAAGCATCAAGACCGATCTGCTGCTCGGCCGGGTCAGCGAGGGCAGGCTCAACCAGCTGATGGTGCTGATCGGGCAGGCGCGGGAAAGCCGGGTGCCGGGTCTCGACGCCGTGCTCGACGATATCGAACTCAGGGCGCGGGTGGAACTCGCCAAGTTCGGGCGCTATCCAGGCCTCTGACACCGGCCTGTCACATAGGATTCACGAATTAATCAGGGCTCTTAACGGCGCTTGCCCGGGGTTTTGCGTCCAACTATATAGGCGCCAATCTCGGGCAGGTAGGTTGAGTCCTTTATGGGAAGTTCAGTGCAGACGGCCGAGTACCGGCCGACCGAAAAAGAGCCGTTCATGAACCCGCGCCAGCGGGACTACTTCCGGCGGAAGCTGGAGAACTGGCGGGAGGACATTCTCCGGGAGAGCCGTGAGACCCTCGAAAATCTCCAGGAAGAATCGCAGAACCATCCCGACATGGCTGACCGCGCCTCGTCGGAAAGCGATCGCGCCCTCGAATTGCGCACGCGCGACCGGCAGCGCAAGCTGATCGCCAAGATCGACGCGGCGCTGAAGCGCATCGAAGACGGCACCTATGGCTACTGCGAAGAGACGGGCGATCCCATCGGCATCGCGCGGCTCGATGCGCGGCCCATCGCAACGCTCAGTCTCGAAGCGCAGGAGATGCATGAGCGGCGCGAGAAGGTGTATCGCGACGAATAGGCCGCGGTATCAGGAATTGAAAAGGCCCGCATCGATGCGGGCCTTTTGTTTTCGAGCCGTGCCGCTTATTCCGGCTGCTGGTCCTTGCCGGTGTAGACTTCGTCGACCCAGTACTGGTCGCGGCGGTCGAAGCCGTTGAACGGCGTGAGCGACGCCTGGGTGTAGGCGCCCATCAGGCCGAACTCGATCCAGTCATCTTCGTCCACGTCGGCGGGCAGGGTGAAGACCTGCGGGAGCACGTCGTAGCTGTCGCAGGTCGGGCCCCAGACGGTGAACTCCGAAAACTGGCCGTCATTGTCGTGCAGGCGCGGACCGCGCCAGACGCGAACGGGCGGTGTGAAGTGCATGAACTTCACTTCCATCAGCGAGCCGTAGGCGCCGTCATTGAGATAGACCGACTGGCCGCCGCGCTGATGCTTGACGCGAAGGAGCAGCGCGGTCGAGGAGGTGACCAGCGCGCGACCGGGCTCGATGATGAGCTCGGGGCCGGATTTGCCGAAATTGTCTTTCACGGCCTGCGCGATGGTCTCGAAATAATAGTCCATCGGCGGGGCTTCGCTGGTCGGGTAGGGCGCCGGATAGCCGCCGCCGATATTGAGGCGCTTGAGCTCGATGCCGGCCTCCTGCGCGATCTTTGCCGCAGCCGCGATGTGCCGCTCATAGGCATAGGCGTCCTCGCACTGGCTGCCGACGTGGAAGCAGAGCGAGGGGGTGAAGCCCATCTGTTCGACGAGCTTGACGATCTCGGCGGCGCCGTCCTGCATGACGCCGAACTTGATGCCGAAATCGTAGCTCTTGAGTGCCTTGCCGGCCTTGAAGCGCGTGGTGACCTCGATGTCGCGCGAGGGCGTGACGATCGCCGCGAGCTGGTCGAGCTGCTGCGGATGGTCGATGGTGAAGGAGCGGACGCCGAACTCCTCGTAAGCGCGCTGGATCTCGCGCTTGTTCTTGATCGGGTTGTTGTAGTGCATGACCGCGCCCGGGCAGAACTCGCGGACCAGCTCCATCTCGGTATTGGACGCGACGTCGAAGGCCTTGAGGCCTTCCTCGTGCAGTTGCCTGAGGATATGGGGCGAGGGATTGCATTTGACGGCATAGGTCAACAGCCCGTCGAAGCCTTTCTTGAAGACCTTCACGGAGCGGTGCAGCTCCTTCTCGCAAAACAGGAAGCTCGGAAAGTCCGGCTCCTCGGCCGCGATCAGCGCCGACGTATTGGGATAGACCGTCCGGTCGTGGGCCGGCATGTGCAACTGGATGACGTCGTCGGCGGTCGAGGCGGCGGGGGACGGAGCGGCCATTGGGCAATCCCTTTCGGAGTGCGCGGGAAAGGCGAGCGATGGTCTTGCGCGGGTCGATGGCAAAACGCGGCTGCATATAGGGAGGTTCAACCCCTTGCACAACGTCATATTTTCGGAGCTTACGGAAGGGTAATTCGCCAGCCGCAAAGCCGCCCAAATCCGGGCGTTCGGCTCAAGCGGCAAACCGGCGGACGATGGAGAGAGATCGGTGTTCGGGCGTCAGATGCTTCTGGGATTTTCGGGTGTGGTGGCTGCGGCGGTGATCGGCGCGGCGGGGTGGCAGGCGCTGGAGGCGCCGCGGACAGCGGTCGTCGAACCGGCAGCCATCAAGGTCGCGCAGGCCGCGGCGCCCGAGCGGCAGGTGCCGCAGTCGGAGGCGGATATCCAGTTGAGCTTCGCGCCGATCGTGAAGGCGGTGACTCCGGCGGTGGTGAATGTCTATGCCACCAAGGTGGAGCAGGGGGTGCAGTCGCCCTTTGCGGACGACCCGTTTTTCTCGCGCTTCTTCGGCGGGCAGTTCTTCCAGAGCCGGCCGCGCACAAGCCAGTCGCTCGGCTCAGGGGTGATCGTCGATGCCGGCGGGATCATCGTCACCAATTCGCATGTGGTGCATGGTGCGGACGACATCCGCATCGCTCTGAGCGGCGGGCGGGAGTATGCGGTGACGCTGCTGCTTGACGATCCGAAGTCGGACCTCGCGGTGCTGAAGATCACCGATCCCAAGGGCAAGACCTTTGCCGCCGTGACCTTCGCGGATTCGGATTCGCTGCAGGTGGGCGACCTCGTGCTGGCGATCGGCAATCCGTTCGGCGTGGGGCAGACGGTGACGAGCGGCATTGTCTCGGCGCTGGCGCGGACCGGGGTCGAGACCGGCAATTTCGACTATTTCATCCAGACGGACGCCGCCATCAATCCGGGCAATTCGGGCGGTGCGCTGGTCGATCTCAAGGGGAACCTCGTCGGCATCAACACAGCGATCTTTACGCGCTCCGGCGGCTCGATCGGCATCGGCTTCGCGATCCCGGCCAATATGGCGCATGCGGTGGCCGAGGCGGGGATGAAGGGCGGACCGATCACGCGGCCCTGGTTCGGCGCGCGGCTGCAGGAGGTGAACACCGATATCGCCGACAGCCTCAATATCGACCCGCCGCATGGCGCGCTCATCACGGAAGTCGCGCCCGACAGCCCGGCGGCGAAGGCCGGGTTGCAGGCGGGGGACGCGATCATCAAGATCGATGGCGTCGATGTGGACGCGCCGCAGGGGTTCGATTTCAGGTTCGCGACGAAGGAGCTCGGCAGCAAGTCGGTGCTGACCTATGTGCGTTCGGGGCAGACGGCCGAGGTGACGGTCGATGTTGCTCCGGCGGCGACGGAAGCGGCGACGGTCGAGATCACTGGCGACACGCGCTTCGCCGGCACCAGCGCCAGCGCGATCACGGCGCCCGTGGCACAGGACCTCAATCTGCCGTTCGACAGCAAGGGCATCGTCGTCATGGATGTTGCCCAGGGATCTCCGGCCGACCGGATGGGGCTGCAGAAGGGCGATATCATCGTTTCGATCGACGGCGAGGAGATCGGCGACGTGAACCGCTTCAAGGAGCTGGTTTCCGGGCGGACCCGCGGCTGGCAGATCGTGCTGGAACGGGACGGCAAGACCATCCAGAGCTTTATCAGCGGTTGAGACCCATATAGATGGGGCATGGCCGATCTGTTTGCAGTCGATAGCGAGCAGCGGGTGGGGGATTCCCCGCTCGCCGACCGGCTGCGCCCGAAATCGCTGGACGAGGTCATCGGCCAGACGCATCTGCTGGGTCCGGACGGGACGCTGCGGCGGATGATCGCTTCGGGTCGGCTGGGGTCGCTGATCCTGTGGGGGCCGCCAGGAACGGGCAAGACCACGATCGCCCGGCTCCTTGCGGACGAGGTGGGCTACACCTTCAAGCAGATATCGGCGGTGTTCTCGGGCGTCGCCGACCTCAAGAAAGTGTTTGAGGAGGCGCGGTTTGCCCGGCTCAGCGGTCACCGGACACTGCTGTTCGTGGACGAGATTCATCGCTTCAACCGCGCGCAGCAGGACGGCTTCCTGCCGGTGATGGAGGACGGCACCATTACGCTGGTCGGCGCGACCACCGAGAATCCGAGCTTCGAGCTCAATGCCGCGCTGCTGTCGCGGGCGCAGGTGCTGCGGCTCAATCCGTTCACGCCAGAGGAACTCGAGCAACTGGCGGCGCGCGCGGAGACGGCGCTGGGGCAGAAGCTGCCGCTCGATGACGAAGCGAGGGCCGCGCTCTATGAACTCGCAGATGGCGACGGCCGTGCCCTGCTGGGGCTGGTGGAGGAAGTGTTCGCGGCCGCGAAGCCCGGCGAAGTGCTCGACAAGGCGGGGCTGCTGCAGGTGGTGCAGCGGCGCGCGCCGATCTACGACAAGAAGCAGGACGGCCACTACAATCTCATCTCCGCGCTGCACAAGACGGTGCGCGGCAGCGATCCGGATGCGGCGCTCTATTATCTCGCGCGCATGCTGGTGGCAGGAGAGGATCCGCTGTTTCTCGCGCGGCGGCTGATCCGCATGGCGAGCGAGGACATCGGCATGGCCGATCCGCAGGCGCTGCCGCTGGCGATCGCGGCGCGCGATGCCTATGAGATGCTCGGCTCGCCGGAAGGTGAGCTGGCGCTGGCGGAGATCACGGTCTATCTCGCGGTCGCGCCGAAATCGAACGCGGTCTACAAGGCCTTCGGCGCCGCGATGGATGTGGCCAAGTCGAGCGGCTCGCCCATGCCCCCGATGACCATCCTCAATGCTCCGACCAAGCTGATGAAGGGGCAGGGCTATGGCGAGGGCTATGAATATGACCACGATACGCCGGAGGGATTCTCGGGGCAGGAGTATTTTCCGGAGAAGCTGGGACGGCAGGAATTCTACCAGCCGGTCGAGCGGGGCTTCGAGCGCGAAATTCGCAAGCGCCTCGAGTATTTTTCGCGGCTGAGGGCCAAGCGGGCCGAGGAGAGCAAGCAATGAATGCATATGTGCTGGTGGGCCTCGGTGGAGCGCTCGGCTCGATGGCGCGCTATGGCACCGGCGTGCTGGTCGGACGGTTTTGGGGCCTGGGGTTTCCCCTGGGAACACTGCTCATCAACATCATCGGGTCACTGGTGATGGGCGTGTTCGTCGGCTATCTCGCGCGCACGACGCCCGAGTGGCAGGCGGATGCGCGGCTGTTCGTGGCGGTCGGCATCCTCGGCGGCTTCACGACGTTTTCGGCATTTTCGCTGGATGCGATCACGCTGATTGAACGCGGCGAGGTGGGCGCGGCATTGCTCTATGTCGGGCTGTCGGTCGTCGTGGCCATCGTCGCGCTCTATGCCGGGCTGATCGTCATGCGCGGGGCGGCATGAGCGGGGTTCGCCAGCAAACCGTTGCGCGCGATGAAGATGGAATGCGGCTCGACCGCTGGTTTGGCGTGCATTTCCCGGAGGTGACGTTCGGGCATCTGCAGAAACTGATCCGGACCGGACAGGTGCGGATCGACTCCGGCCGGGCCAAGACCAATTCGCGGCTCGAAAGCGGGCAGGTAGTGCGCGTGCCGCCGCTCGAGGCCGAGGTCAAGCGGATCGAGCGGAAAGTGGATGCGGAGGATGCGAAGTTCCTGCGTTCGCTGATCCTCTATGAGGACGACGAGCTGTTCGTGTTCAACAAGCCGCATGGGCTGGCCTCGCAGGGCGGCAGCGGTACCAAGCGGCACATGGATGGGCTGCTGAAGAGCCTGCCCAACAAGGCGGGCGAGGCGCCGCGCCTTGTGCATCGGCTCGACCGCGATACGTCGGGCGTGCTGGTGGTGGCGAAGACGCGCGCCGCAGCCGCGCATTTCGGCAAGGTGTTCCAGTCGCGCTCGGCACGGAAGATATATTGGGCCGTGGTCTATGGCGTGCCCAAACCTGCGCAGGGGAGCATTTCGTGCTTCCTCGCCAAGCAGATCGTCGGCGATCACGAGCAGATGGTGGTGGTCGAGCAGAACTATCCCGGCGCCCAGCATTCGATGAGCTATTACTCGATCACCGACACGGCAGCGCGACGCTTCTCGTGGGTCACGCTGAAGCCGGTGACGGGACGCACGCATCAACTGCGCGTGCACATGGCGCAGCTCGGCAATCCGATCATGGGCGATCCGCGCTATTTCAATGTCGAGAACTTCCAGGGCGCGCCGGGGCTGGGCGAGGGACTGCACCTGCATGCGCGGCGGATCAGGCTGCCGCTGCGCTCAGGCAAAATCCTCGATGTCACCGCGCCGCTGCCGCCGCATATGCAGCAGAGCTTCGAGGCGCTCGGATTCGATGCGGACCGCTTCGACGTGAAGGATCAGGACCCGGAGGAGCGATAGGTCTTCAACTTCCCGCGAGCGCGGGACGAATTGCCATTTATGGATGTTGCCCTGACGTATGGCCCAATGTTGGGCCCAGGGAGTGACAGATGAAAACACCATTGATCGCCGCGGCTTCGGCCGCCCTTCTTGTTGCTGTCATGCCGGGCACCGTCGCGGTTGCCCAGGATGCGACGACCATGACGTTCTTCATCACCAGCCAGGGAAGCGGCGAGGGCGCCAATCTGGGCGGCGTCGAAGGGGCGGATGCGCTCTGCCAGCGGCTTGCCGATGCGGCGGGGTCGACAGGCAAGACCTGGCACGCCTATCTCAGCGCGGAGGGCATCAACGCCAAGGACCGGATCGGCACCGGACCATGGCAGAACTTCGCGGGTGTGGTCGTGGCGACCGACGTTGCCAGTCTCCACAGTGACGCCAACAACATCACCAAGGAGACCGGGCTCACCGAGACGGGCGCGAAGGTGAACGGCCGCGGCGACGATCCGAACCAGCACGACATGCTGACCGGCAGCAATGCGGACGGCACGCTGGCGGCCGGACAGACCTGTTCGGACTGGACCAGCAGCGGGGAGGGCACCGCGATGCTCGGGCATCACGACCGGATGGGACCGGACACACTGGCAACCGCGACGAGCTGGAATGCCGCCCATCCGTCGCGCGGCTGCGGCCAGGAGGCCCTGATCAGCACGGGCGGCAATGGCCTGTTCTATTGCTTCGCTGTCCTGCCGTGAGGATCGGCCGAGCCGTGACAGGCCCGGCGATATATGCTTTGGGAGGCGCGACGGCGTTGCGCCTTCTCTTTCCCGGTGACGACAATGCGTGAGTTCCTCGAAGACGCCCATGAGCATCGCGAGGACGGCTATGGCCGTGCGCAGGCTCATGCCGCGCAGCAATTGCCCAAGCGCTTCTACAAGGAGGTGGGCGTCGCTTCTCTCGAGGGCGGCTATGGCGTGACGCTGGACGGCAAGTCGCCGCGGACGCCGGGCATGAAGCTCGTCACCGTCCCCAATCGCGCGGTTGCCGAGGCGATGGCGGCGGAATGGCGGGCGCAGGGCGAATATATCGATCCGATGACGATGCCGCTGACGCGGATCGTCAATTCAGCGGTGGAGGCGGGCGAGGAGGCCGTGCCGGCACTCCGCGACGAGATCGTCAAATATGCCAGCAACGATCTGCTGCTCTATCGGGCCGAGAGTCCGGAGAGCCTGGTCCGGCGGCAGGAAGAGATCTGGGACGGGCTGCTTGTCGAACTGGCGCGGCACTTCGGCATCGCGTTCCAGCCGACTATCGGGATTGTCCATCAAGCGCAGCCGGCCGCCAATGCAGTCAAGCTGGCTGCGGCTCTTGCGGACGAGAATCTATTCGGGCTGACCGCAATAAATGCGATCACGTCGATCACCGGGTCGGGCCTGTTGGCCATCGCGCACCGGCATGGGCTCGCGGACCGGGAACAGGTGTGGGTCGCGGCGCATCTGGACGAAGACCACAATATCGGCCTCTGGGGAGAGGTCGAGGAGATCACTGAGCGGCGGGCAAAGCGGCGGCTGGAGTTCGACGCGGCGGCCGATCTGCTCCAAATGCTTAACGCGAAATCCTGAAACGATCCGCGTTGCCTGCACGAAAACTGCAAGGCCGGGCGGCATGCTCTTGCCATGCGCAATCCGATTCTGCCTTCCCTCGACCGCCCCGTTCCGTTGCCGGACTGCATCCTCCTCGATGCCTGGTGGGCCGATCTGAAAGATGAAGAGCGGGCGCGGCGCGAGACGCTGCGCGTGCTGACCAGCCGATCGACGCGCGATGACCGAGACCAGCAGCAGCGGCGCTGAGGCGCCGATCTGGTCGCGCCGGACGGTTGCGCTCGGCGCTACAGCGGCGTTGCTGGTAATCGCGGGCGATTTCCTCTTCTACCGGCACGAGCCAGGAATCAGTCTCGCGCTGTTCTTCGGTGCTGCTGTCGCGGCCCTCGTCGTCCTGAATTGGGACCGCATGCGGGACCGCAAGGTGCTTATTGCGGTTGGCGTGGCCGTGTTCGGCCTGTTGCCCCTGATCGAAGCGCCGACCTTCACGGGAGTGCTGTGGGGCCTGTTCGGCGTGAGCATACTGGCCCTCGCCATAGCGGGTGAATTGCCGTCGCGCTTCGAGGACCTGACCGCGACACTCCTGCGCTTCGGCCTTCTCGCGCCGGTGCGCCTCGCCGGCGACGGGCTCCGAGTGCTCAGCGAGGCCGGGCAGCAGAAGGCGGGCCGCACCCTGCTGCGCGGTCTGCTGGTGTGGCTCGTGCCGATCGGCTTTGCGGCGGTGTTCGCGTTCCTGTTCGTGGCGGCCAATCCGATCCTTGAATCGTGGTTGCGAGCGATCCGGCTCGAAGCACTACTCGACCTTGTCGATCCGGCGCGCTTCATCCTCTGGAGCCTCCTCGCGGTGATGGTGTGGCCGCTGCTCGCGCCGCGACTGCTCAAGCTGCCGGGCGTCGGGGCCATGCAAGGTCCGGTTTTGCCGCGGGTGGAGGGTGTGATCTTCGGGACGGTAGCGATCCGCAATTCGCTCGTGCTGTTCAACGCGATCTTCGCGGTGCAGTCCGTGATGGACCTCCTGTTCCTGTGGGGCGGCGTGCGGCTGCCCGATGGGATGAGCCATGCCGAATATGCTCATCGGGGCGCGTATCCGCTGATCGTGACCGCGCTGCTGGCGGCGTGCTTCGTGCTCGCGGCGATGCGCAAGGGCGGTGCCGGCGAGAGATCGCCGCTCATCCGCTGGCTGGTCTATCTCTGGATCGGGCAGAATGTGCTGCTCGTGGTGTCGTCGATCCTCAGGCTCGAGCTCTATGTCGAGGAATTTGCGCTGACCGAACTCAGGCTCGCGGCCGGACTGTGGATGGCGCTGGTTGCAGCCGGGTTGGTGCTGATCCTGGCGCGGATCGTGCTTGGGCGCAGTAATGCCTGGCTGGTCACGGCGAACCTCACGGCACTGGCGGTCCTCCTCTATGGGGTGAGCGTCGTCGATACGAAGGCCCTGATTGGCTGGTATAATGTCGGCCATGCCTTCGAAATCACCGGCAAGGGGCAGCGGCTCGACCTCTACCAGATGGGCGATCTTGGCTGGACGGCGATGCCTGCACTCGACTGGTTCCTGGACCATGTCCCGGAGGACCGGGTCAGCGATGCCTATCGCGATCTTCGGCTGATGCGCAGCGCGCAGGCGGAGCTGGCCATCCAGCCGATCGACTGGCAGAGCTGGAGCTGGCGCGGCGAGCGGCTTCGGCGATATGTCCTCGAACACCCATATGCGCCCGGATCGTGAGCCTGTAATAAGGCCGCCATGCCGCGCATCCTCATCGCCGACGACGAGCCCAACATCCGCGAGGTGATCTCGTTCGCCCTCGAGCGGGCGGGCTTTGGCGTATCGGTGGCGCGGAACGGGGCGGAGGCGCTGCAGCTCTTCCGCAAGGGGCCGCCGGATCTGATGATCCTCGATATCGGCATGCCGGAGATGGACGGGCTCGAGGTCTGCAAGCAGATCCGCAAGAATTCCGACCTGCCGATCCTGTTCCTCAGCGCGCGGGACGAGGAGATCGACCGGGTGCTGGGACTCGAGATCGGCGGCGACGACTATGTGACCAAGCCGTTCTCGACGCGCGAGCTGGTGGCGCGCGTCAATGTCATCCTCAAGCGCACGCGGAATGGCGGACCGAAGCAGGCGGAAGCTCTGGCGCATGGGAAGGTCAGGCTCGACAGCGCGCGTCATGCCGTGTGGTATGGCGATACGCAGATCGCGCTTACGGCGCTGGAGTTCGACATGCTGAGCGCTCTGATGGCTCGACCGGAGGTCGTGTTTTCGCGCGAGCAGATCATGGACGCCGCCTATGGCGGAACCACCTTTGTCAGCGACAGGACGATCGACAGCCACATCCGCAATCTGCGCGCGAAATTCGCCGATGCCGGCTGCGGCAATGTCGTCGAGACGGTGCACGGCGTCGGCTTCCGGTTGGGTAGCGCCGACTGATGGCGGCGCCGCACGTCCCGCGCAAATGGCGGCCGTCGCTGGCGATGATCGTGTTCGGCGTGCTGCTGACCGTGCTGGCGCTGCCTACGGCGATCGTCATCTGGTTTCGCGCGCTCGACAACCCGCAGGTGACGACAGGGCCGCTCGAGTTGGCAGCGCTCGGGGTCGCGCTGCTGCTGACGCTGACGATTGCCGTGGTGTTCCTCAGGACGATCACGCGCCCCATTCGCGCGCTGGTGAAGCGCTCGGAGGAAATCGCGACCGGCGGGCGGGCGGCGATCGTGGCGCCGGAGCAGTTGGGCACGAGCGAGATTGCGGAGCTCGGCGAGAGCCTGCTCGACCTGGCGGAGCGGCTGGTCGACCGGACCGAATATGTGTCGTCCTTCGCGGCGCATGTGAGCCATGAACTGAAATCACCGGTGACATCGATCCGCGGGGCGGCGGAACTCGTGCGGGACGCCGAAATGACGCCGGACGAGCGGCGGAAGTTCCTCGACCGGATCATCGCCGACAGCGACCGCTTGACAGCACTGCTCGACCGGCTGCGCGAACTCGCCCGAGCCGATCTCAGCGCTGAGCCGGGGCAGACGAGCGTGCGGTCCGTGGCCGATGGCGCCGTGCTGTCGGGAGAGGTCGATGCCATGATGGCCATCGGGCCGGAAGCGGGGCGGGCGGTCTTCGGCCAGCTCATCGCCAATGCGCGGGAGCACGGGGCGAGCCGGGTGACGATCGCCGCGAACCGGCAGGGTCAGACGCTGCGCATCGTGGTGGCGGACAATGGCTCGGGGATCAGCGCCGGCAATCGCGAGCGCGTCTTCGAGCCGTTCTTCACGACGCGGCGCGAGGCGGGCGGCACTGGAATGGGACTCCAGATCGTGCGTGCCATGCTGGCCGCACATGGAGGATCGATCCGGCTGATCGACAGCGAGCGGGGCGCAGCGTTCGAAATCATCGTGCCGCTAGGCTAGATAGCGCTGCCTGAGGTGGTCCTCGAAATAACGGGCCCGGAGCTTCTCGCCGGTCGCGCGGACGAGAAGATCGGGAGTGGAGTGAAAGGAGGCCTCCTCCCAGATCTTCTTCCGCCGCCAGGCGTTGATATCGACGAAACGGCCGTGGCGCATGTCGTCGCGGGCGGACGGATGATCCTTTTCCAGTGAGGCCCAGAGCTGGGCCGCGATCATGGCGCCGAGAGTGTAGCTCGGGAAATAGCCGAAGGCGCCGCCGGGCCAGTGGACGTCCTGCATCGGGCCGTCCTTGTAGTTGTCGCGGGTTTGGAGGCCGAGATATTCGGTCATGCGCGCGTGCCATTCCTCCGGCACGTCCTTCGGCTTGATGGTGCCTTCGATGAGGCCCTTCTCGATCTCGTAGCGGAGGATGACGTGGAGGGGATAGGTGGCCTCGTCGGCATCGACGCGGATGAGCCCAGTCTTGACCTCATGCACATGCGCGAGCAGGTCCTCGATGTCCCAGCCGCGGATGGCGTCCGGACCGAGATGTTCGGCGACGAGCGGCATGGCCCATTCCCAGAACTCGGAGGAGCGGCCGATCTGCTTTTCGACGAAAAGGCTCTGGCTCTCATGGATCGCCATGCCCCGCGCCTTGCCGACGGCAAGGTGGCCCCATTGTTTCGGCAGGCCCTGCTCGTATAGCCCGTGGCCGGTTTCGTGGATGATGCCCATGAGCGAGGACAGGAATTCGCTCTCCGTATAGCGGGTGGTCATGCGCACATCGGTGGGCACGCCACCGCAGAAGGGATGGGTCGAGACATCGAGGCGGCCATGCTCGAAATCGAAGCCAAGCGCTTCCATCACGGCGAGGCCAAGGGCCTTCTGGCGATCGATGGGGAAGGGCGCATTGAGGGGCTTCAGGGGACGGGCGGCGCGCTTTTCGTCCTGATGCGCGATGGCCTCGGGGATGAAGGTCTTGAGGAAGGTCTTGAGGCGATCAAAGACCGGCGTGATATCGGCGGCACGATTGCCGGGATCGAACTGCTCCATCATCGCGTCGTAGGGAGCAAGGCCAAGCGCCCTGGCGCGGAGCTCGGATTCTTCGCGCGCAAGGGCGACGATTTCCTCGAAGGCGGGCAGAAAGCCGGCCCAGTCGTCCTTGGGCCGCAGCTCGCGCCAGAGCTGTTCCGAGCGCATGCGCGCGACGACCTGGCGGCGCACGAAATCGGCCGAGAGGCAGGTCATGTTGGTGTAAGTGCGCTGCTGCTCGCGGATGGCGGCCTTCTGTCGCTCGTCGAGCGGTTCCTCGAGGGCAGCGGCCAGCCAGTCGGCGATCTCGGGAGCGGTGGCGGTCTCGTGGTACATGCCGGCGAGAACCGACATCGCTTCCGCGCGCTTCTCGCCGCCGCCGACCGGCATCATCACCTGTTCGTCGACACCGAGAATGGATTGGGCGTGCTCCAGCGCCTCGAGTTTGCGGCCGATATCTTCGAGCTTGGTGAAGGCGGAATTGGCGGGCATTGGCGTGGTCCTGTGGCGAGGCAGCGGTGTTAACGCGAAAGAAGGATATGCGGAAGCACCTGATGCCAGTACGGGCGCGAAAACGCCGTGGCGCAGGGCACTTGGCGTTGACTTCACGTCAGCGATGGGCCTGATTGAAAGCGTCTCGATTGCCGCCCGACCGGAAATTGCTCTTGTTGGCCGTGCTGTTCGGCGCCTTCCTGCTCATCCGGGAAAGGCGTGCGGCCCGGCGCGCGGTTCTTGCCGCAGCGGTGGTCGTGGTTGCGGGGCTTCTTGCCCACGGAGTTCTGTCGTGGACGACCACGGGACATTTCCAGCTCACGCCCTCGGCATCCGGGCTGAATCTGGTCGAGGGAAAGTGCCCGTGGAAGGACAATGAGGATTCCCTTGGCGCCCGCTGGCTGTCGCCCCTTTACGTGCAACTGGGCCGCACCGAGTACAAGCATTGGGATCGCTCGTTCACGGACTCAGCCTATTTCATCGCGGCCGGACTGAGCTGCATTGCCGCGAACCCGTGGTTCCTCGTGCAGTCCCTCGAGGGAATCCCATTCCTCTTCGTCGGCAATTGGATATGGCCGCGCAGGGAAATACCGTTGGACGGCTACCTTCGGATTTATGAGATGGCATTTTCGCTGTGGGCCGTTGTCGGGCTCATCGCGGCAATGATGCTGGGCGGCGAGAGGATGCGCTCGACACGGATGTTTGCGGCGTGGGTTCTGCCGATCGCGGCGCTGTTCCTGTCAGTCTATGTCTTCAAGAGCGAGATACGCTTTCGGGTGCCGTTCGACGTGGTGATCATTCCCTTGGCGCTCGCAGGGTGGCGCGACCTATGGAGGGCTCGAAGTGCTGTCGCCAAGGTCAAGTCCGAGCCGGGCGCGAGCGGCGAGGTGGTTGGCTAGTTCTTGCCGGCCGAAGCAATGGCGATGCCGATGGCGAGACCGACGCCGAGGCCGATACCGATGTTTCCGAGCGCGAGGCCGATAGCGACGCCAACCGCGAGGCCAATGGCGAGGCTCTGGCCCCAAAGGGCGTCTTCGGCCTTCTTGCCGGCCGGCTTAGCCATTGCCAATGCGCCGTTCCGAGCGCTCCCAGAGATAAGCTGCAATGGTGCCGGCGGCGGCGCAGATGAGGATGCCGATGATCGTGTTGCCGCCGACATAGCCGAAAGCGGCCCCGATCACTGCTCCCCCGATCAATCCGCCAATCAGTCTGGTCGGCATGGCATCTCCTTCACTCCCCCGACTGGCGAACGGAATTGGCAGCAAGGGGTTCCCGAAAAGCCGACGAAAAAGCAGAAGAGGCGCGGCCGGGGAGACCGCGCCCCTCAGAGGGACGGTTCCTCCTGGAACCGTCCCAACACCCGGCCGCGCCTAATGGGGGACTGCGCGGCCGGTATCTGGTGAAGCTAGAAGGGCAGGATGGCGTCGGCGATCTGCTGGCCGTAACGCGGCTGCTGCACATCGGTGATCTGGCCGCGGCCGCCGTAGGAGATGCGGGCCTCGGCGATCTTCTCGGACGCGATGGTGTTGTCGGAGCCGATGTCCTCGGGACGCACAATGCCCTGCACGATAAGGTCGCGCACCTCGAAGTTCACGCGCACTTCCTGATGGCCCTCGATGACGAGATTGCCATTGGGCAGCACCTGGGTGATGACGACCGCGACGTTGGTCTGGAGGCTTTCCTTGCGGTTGACCGAGCCATTGCCGCCATCGGTCATGGTGCCGCCGGTCGAGATGCCACCCGTTGTGCCGACATCGACGCCGGGCAAATTTGTGCCGAAAAGCGAGCCGAGCGAGGTGCCGATATTGGCTTCATTGCCGGCGGAGCGCTTACGTGAGGTTGCGTTGGAAATGGTTGCGCTGTCGTCGATGGTCACGATGACAGTGAGGATATCGCCGAGGCGATGTGCGCGCTGGTCCTTGAAGAAGCCCTTGGCCTCGTTGGAGAACAGCGAATTGGGCTGATAGGAGGCCGGAACGATCTCGGGCATCGGCATGGCCACGGCACGATAGCCGGGCTGGGCCGTGGGATCGGCGATGGCGGTGAGGGTTGGTTCCTGGCCAACGCCCGCCAGCTTGTCCATGGTGGAGCAGCCGGCCAGCGATGCGGCGAGAAGAGCGAGGGCGGAGAGCTTGAGAAGGGTCATCGTCATCGTCCTTGCCTAGAGACCGGCCGTTGTGGTGGAGCTTGGGATGTCCACGCCGCCATCGGCGCGGGCGATCCCGTGCAGTATTTTCTTGGTTACGGTGTTGAGCACATCGACAGGCTGGCCGAGCGCAGCGCTGCCGAGGGCCTTGCCCTGCACAGTGAGGGTCATGGCACCCAGCCGGAAGAACACTGTTACAGCCGCATTGCGAGAAACCACGGTCGGCGGGCCGACATCCGACGCCTTGAGCATCATGCCGGCGCGGCTCTGGCGGAGCAGCTGCTGGCCGACGAGCTGGTCGATGGTGGCGTAGGAGCCGGCATCGGCGGCGGCTAGCGGCACCATGGCGGTCTCGAAGTCGTCGGGTGTGAGGATCGCGCCAGCGGGCCGGTTGGCGGTGAGGCGCGGCGCCGGCACGAGGAGCTGCACACCGCCGGTGAGATCGATCGGACGGTCGATGCCGGCGACAAGGAAGCGGGCGGCGAAGGCGCCGTTGGGCTGGTAGCGGAGCGAGACGAGTCGGGCGGGGGTGTCGATCGCCTCGGCGTTGATGGCGAGGTCGGCGACGTCGAAGCGGACTTCGCCCTTGATGTCACCGACGATCACGCCGCGCTGGATGAGGTCTTGCGTCACGAGATCGCCGAGTGTCGCTGCGTCGACGATCGTTGCGGCGCGGGCGACGCGCACGCGGGTGTATCCGATATTCTCAAAGGCTCCGAGGCCGATGGAGAGCGCGGCACGCTGCACATCCTCGAGGGCGACGATGCCAGTGGTGCCCGGCGCCGGAGCGCGGAAGAGTGCGGTCTCCGCAAGAGGGCCGGCGTCATCGAACATGTCGCCGACGGTGACGATGGCGTTGTTGACGGTGATGTCGCCGCGAAGCGACGGTGCGGCTTCGGCGCTGGTGGCAAGGAGTGCGAGCAGGGCGGCGAGGGTGAGGGTTTTCATCGGTCAGCTCCTCAGCGCATCTGGCTGGTGGCCTGGAGCATCTCGTCGGCTCCAGCGATGACGCGGGCATTCATTTCGTAGGCGCGCTGCGCGGCGATGAGGTCGGCGATCTCTGTCACCGGGTTGACGTTGGCACTTTCGAGATAGCCCTGCAGGACGTTGCCCATGCCGTCGGTATTGGGCACGCCGAGCTGAGGCGAGCCGCTGGCCGCGGTCTCGACGAAATTGTTGTCGCCATTGGATTCGAGGCCGGCCTTGTTGACGAAGCGGGCCATCTGAATCTGGCCAAGCTGGGTGGGCGCGGTGTCGGTGCCGATATAGGCCTGCACGATGCCGTCGGCGCTGATCGAGAGCGAGTTGGCGTTTTCGGGGATCGTGATGCCGGGCTGCACCTGGTAGCCGTCGACATTGACGAGCAGGCCCGAGCCGTCGCGCTCGAAGGAGCCGTCGCGCGTGTAGCCGGTGCGGCCATCGGGCAACTGGATCATGAAGAAGCCCTCGCCGCGGATGGCGACATCGAGTTCCTTCTCCGTCTGGGTGACACTGCCCTGGCTCATGATGCGCGGGGTGGCTGCGGTGCGGACGCCCGAGCCCACCTCGATGCCGACCGGCGCCTGCGTCGCCTGGTCCGAGGTCTGGGCGCCGGCGCGGCGGTAGGACTGGTAGAGCAGATCCTGGAACTCCACGCGCTGGCGCTTGAAGCCCGAGGTGCGCATGTTGGCGATGTTGTTGGAGATGACTTCGACGTTGCGCTCCTGCGCCGCCATGCCCGTCGATGCGATGTAGAGGGCTTTCATGGTTCAGGTCCCTTCGATCAGGCGTTCATGTCGCCGAGGCGGCGGATTGCGGTGCTGCGGATGTCGTCCTGCTTCTGCATGAGCGTGGCGAGCGACTGGTAGGCGCGCTGGATGCGGATCATTTCGGTGAGCTGGGCGACGCCCGAGACGTTGGAGCGCTCGATGGAGCCCTGCACCACCTGCGTTCCGATGGCGGGCACGCCGCCCGTACCGCTGTAGAGATTGTTGCCGGCCTTCGCGAGCAGTCGCGGGTCCTCGAACTCGACCAGACGCAGCGCTCCCTTGGCGCCCTCGGACGTGCTGATTGATCCATTCGAGGCGATGTTGATATCGGTCTCTGTCGGCTCGAAGCGGATCGGGCCCTGGTCGGAGAGAACGGGGTTGCCGTCGAGATCGACCAGCGTGCCGTCGGAGGCGATCTGGAGGCTGCCGGCGCGCGTGTAGCGCTCACCCTGCGGTGTCTCGACGACGAGGAAGCCCTTGCCGGACAGCGCCACGTCGAGCGGATTGCCCGTCTGCTCGATCGAGCCGGTGGCCATGTCATGCACGGTGGACCAATCCATCGTGTAATGCAGGTCGCGATCGACGGGCATGAAGTCGTCGTCCGCGGCGACGGGCATCACATAGTCTTCGAAGAGCAGGTCTTCGCCCTTGAAGCCGGTGGTGTTGATGTTGGCGAGATTGTTCGCGACCACATCCATCTGCCGCTGCAGTGCGATCTGGCGCGATAGCGAAATCAGTTGCGCGTTTTCCATGGCGCGATCGTCCCCGTGTCTGGCGGGCAAGCCCTGCGGCTCGTCCGTGGACACCGTCACCTCCCCAGGCGGCGGCTTCCGGCGTTAACGTTGCAGAAACCGTGCCAGAGCAAAAAAGCCAACGATCTCAATGTTGTCGCAGTGCCGCCCGGATCGCGGCGGCAGGATGATCCGCACCGCGCGGCAGCTTCGGCCCGGCAGAAATTGCCGGGCAAACGCCATGCGGTAAGGGATCATTAACTATCCGGCGATTAGCTGGACCTGAGGGCGGAATCGCCCGGGAAATCGGGGGTTTCCACATGGCGGCCGAGGCCGAAGTCGAAGACGCGGAAGTCGCCGCCCCGGCAAAAAAGGGCATACCGCGCAAGCTGCTGATCATCGGCGCGGCGGCGCTGATCGTGATCCTCGGCGCTGGAGCGGGACTCTACTTCTTCGTACTCGCCAAGCCCGCGGAGACAGACACGCATGCGGCGGATGTGCCGCAGAGCTTCATCTTCAACCTGCCGACCATGACCGTGAACCTCAATAATGACAGCGCCGACACCGACCAGTTCATGAAGCTCACCGTGGCGATCGAGGTCGCCGACGAAGAGACGATGAAGGAAATCCAGCCGCGCATGGCCAAGGTGGTCGACGCGTTCCAGGTCTATCTGCGCGAGCTGCGCAAATCGGATCTCGAAGGATCGGCCGGTATCTACCGTCTCAAGGAGGAACTGCGGCGCCGGGTCAACATCGCGATCTACCCGTCGCAGATCGACTCCATCCTGTTCAAGGAAATCCTGGTGCAGTGATGGCCGGGCCAAGCGAACAGGACAAACTGAGCGACGACTGGAACCCGGGGACGGACGCGGCCAAGGAGGCCGGCAAAGATGGCGACCCCAGTGAATGGGGTGCGATGCTCGATGCGGAGCCCGCCAAAGCCGAAGACGAGGACGGCACCGGCAAGGTCCTGAACCAGGACGAAATCGACAGCCTTCTCGGGTTCGACGCCAATGCCAGCTCGGGCGTGGAGCTCACGGGCGTGCAGGCGCTCATCAACTCGGCGCTGGTCTCCTACGAGCGGCTGCCGATGCTGGAGATCGTGTTCGACCGGCTGGTGCGGCTAGCGACGACGTCGCTCCGCAACTTCACGTCGGACAATGTCGAAGTGACGCTCGAATCCATCTCGTCGGTGCGGTTCGGCGACTATCTCAATTCCATTCCGCTGCCGGCGATCCTGTCGGTGTTCAAGGCCGAGGAATGGGAGAATTTCGGTCTGCTGACCGTGGACAGCAGCCTTATCTATTCGATGATCGACGTGCTGCTGGGCGGACGGCGGATCGGCGGCCCGATCCGGGTCGAGGGCCGGCCCTATACCACGATCGAGCTGGCACTGGCGCGGCGGATGATCGAAGTCATCCTCGAGGATACGCGCAAGGCGTTCGAGCCGGTGACGCCGGTGACGTTCAAGCTCGAGCGGATGGAGACCAATCCGCGCTTTGCCGCGATCTCGCGGCCCGCCAATGCGGCGATCCTCATCGAGCTTCGCATCGACATGGACGATCGCGGCGGCAAGATCGAGATCATGCTGCCCTACGCGACGATCGAGCCGATCCGCGAACAATTGCTGCAGATGTATATGGGCGAGAAGTTTGGCCGCGACCCGATCTGGGAAGGCCATCTCGCAACGGAAATCTTTGCCGCCGACGCCGAAGTCGAAGCCGTGCTGCACGAAATCGAGCTGCCGCTCAGCCGCGTATTGGGATTGAGCGTGGGGGAGACGGTGATGCTCGACCGCACGCCCGCCGATCCGATCCGGCTGCGGTGCGGCGATGTGGAACTGACCGAAGCAATCATGGGCCATATCGGCGATCACGTCTCGGTGCGGATCACGCAGCCGCTCAACCCGCCCAAGGTGACGATGGCGGCGTTCGAGGCATTGGACCAGCAGGGGGAGGTGCGCTGATGTTTGGGCTGGCGCCGGGATTTTTCGTCGAAAGCGCGGTGGCGATCCTGCTGCTGGTGACAATCGGCTATTGCGTGGTGCTCAACCATCGGCTGAAGCGGTTGCACCAGGACCGCGATACGATGAGCAAAACGGTGGCCGAGCTGGTGCAGGCCACGGCCCTCGCCAATGCGGCGGTGCGCGAACTCAAGACGGCGGCGCTCGAAGCGGACAACCAGCTCAGCGAGCGGCTGCATGACGCAGAGAAGTTCGCGATCGAGCTCTCCACCCACATCACTTCGGGCAGCATGCTAGTCGAGCGGATTGCGCGGATCACCGCCGCGGCGAAGCCCGCCGTTTCCGCCGCGCCAACGGAGCCGAAGGCACAGCCCAAGCAGGAGATCGAGCCGCAGGGGCGGCTGCAATCGGCGCTGCAGCAATTGGCGATGCGGCCGGGCATCGGGGGCAAGGCGGCGTGAGATCGCTCCGGCTGCTGCCGATCGTCATCTATGCCAGCGTGGCGCTGCTGCTGTTTAAGGGCATCGGCCTGATTACGGACGGCGCCTATGTCCTGGTCGGCGCGCCGCCTGCCAGCGCGGCGACGGAAACGCCTGAATCGATTTCCGCCGAGCCGCTCGGGCCGACAGAAGTGACGCTCGAAGATACGAGCCCGACGCTTGACGACAAGGCGCCGACGCTTTCGACCAAGCCGGAAGGTACCGAAGATGCAGCGCATGGCGAGAGCAGCGCCGCGGGCCATGAGTCATCGGCTGAGGGGGCGGTATCCAGCGCTGTGCCGGAGGGATCGCAGCCGAGTTCGTCCGAAACCGCAGGCCCTGCCGTATCGGGCGAGTCCAGCGCGCAAATGAGCGCCAGCGTGCCTCCTCCTTGTCCACCGACTGATGCGGCCGTACTGCCCTCATCGGAGCCATTGCCGCCGGATGCCGGACCAATCGAGGAATCGTCACCGGCGGCGGCCGACTGCGTCACCTACACGCCGCCGACCAATGAGAATGGCGACGCGATCGCGACAACGATGGATGCCGACGGCAGGATGGTGCCGCTGTCGGAAGTCGATGGCGGCAGCAATGAAGACGCGCTCATCGCCCGGCTCAGCGAGCGCCGTGCTGCGCTCGACAAATACGCCGCCGACCTCGATGTCCGCGCGGCCCTGGTGGAAGCGGCCGAACAGCGGCTGAACGAGCGCACCGAGGCGCTGAAGGACCTCGAAGCCCAGATCGCGGCCCTAGTCGACCAGAAGGAAGCCGAGCAGGACGCCCAGTTCAAGGCCGTGGTCAGCATGTACGAGACCATGAAGCCGCGCGACGCCGCCAAGATCTTCGATGCGCTGGAGACGCGGACGCTGCTGCGGGTGGCCCGTGCCATGAACCCGCGCAAGATGGCCCCCATCCTTGCGGCGATGACGGCCGCGCGGGCGCAGGAACTGACTTCGGCCATGGCCGCCGACACCCCGCCGCCGAAGGTCGCGGCTGCGGGCGAAGATCTCGCGAACCTGCCGCAGATCGTCGGCAAGTAGCAGTCCGAGGCGGGAATCTGCCCCTCCCTTTCCCAGAAAACGCTGCGGTCCGGCCATGGTTTCTTAAGCGCGCGTTAGGCCGGATTCCCTATGCTTAACGCATAGTAGCGTCCGGTTGAGTTGCGTGCGCATGAGTGGTTTGGGGCGGCGAGCGGCCAGGTTCGCGGTTCGGCTGGTGCCAGCCGTGCTGTGGCTGCTCGCGGCTATCCTCAGCCCTGCCGTCGCGCAGGAGCGCGCGCAGATATTCGTCACGGCCGAGCAGGGTTACGGGCGGCTGGTCATCGACTTCCCCGCCCGGCTCGACCTGCCCAAATACAAGGTCAATTACGACAACGGCGTGCTGGCCATCACCTTCACCGATCCGGTGCGGATGACGCTGCCGGATGTTGCGGTGATCCTGCCCGACTATGTTTCCATCGGGCGGACGGACCCCGACAATCGCGGCGTGCGCTTCGGCCTCAAGACGGCGGTGACCGTGCATTCCATGGAGGCCGGTGAGCGGCTCTTCGTCGACATCATGCCGAGCAATTGGCAGGGGCTGCCGCCATCGCTGCCGGCAGAAGTGGTCGCCGAACTCGGCGAGCGCGCCAAGAATGCCGCCATCGTTGCCGAGCAGAAGCGCAAGGCGGCCGAAACCGCAGCCGCGCATCCGGAAGCCAAGCTCACCGTGGCGCGCAACCCGACCTTCATGCGCGTGCAGTTCGACTGGAACACGGATGTCGATGCGAAATACACGCAGGACGGCATCACCGGAACGCTGCGGTTCTCATGGCCCGTCGCGGTCGATGTCTATGATCTCAAATCCGACCTGCCGCCCGAAATCCAGGCGGTGGTCAATAAGGTCGATGCCGAGGGATCGGACGTGGTGCTGACGCTCGCGCAGAATGTCGAGCCGCGCTTCTATGCGCTGAGCGGCCGGCAATACATCGTCGATATCGATCTGTCGCCCGAGCAGGTGGCGGCCAATCTGCAGACCGCCCAGGAGGCGGCGCTCGAATCCCAAAGGGCGCAGACCGAGGCGGCGCTTGCCGCGGCAGCCAAGCAGGCGGCCATGGAAGCCGGCGGGGCGGTGCCCGAAGACAATCCCATGGCGGACAATCCGCAGGCCGCGATGGAGCCGATCATGCCGACCGTCGCCGATGTGTCCGGGACGGTGCGCGTGACCTTCCCATTCGACCGCGATACGGCGTCGGCAGTGTTTCGCCGCGGCGACACGGTGTGGATGCTGTTCGATACGCCCGCGCCGATCCTCGAGCCGGCGCAGAACGAGGCGCTGAAATCCATCGCCAACGGCTTCACGGTCATTCCTTCGGGCAAGACGCAAATCGTCCGGCTCGACCTCGCGGTGGATCGGCTCGCGACGCTGGCCTCGGAGGGCCGGAGCTGGGTGCTGTCGATCGGCGACATCCTGCTCGGCGCGGCGGAGCCCCTGACGCTGACGCGCGAACGCGACAAGAATGGACGCTTCCAGATGACGGCGCTGCTGGGCAAGCCCGGCACGGTCCACAGTTTCAACGACCCCGATGTAGGCGATACGCTCGATATCGTGACGGTCTTTCCGCCGGCGCGGGGCGCGTCGCGCGACCTCGCCTTCGTCGACTTCCAGACGTTGCGTTCGGCGCACGGGCTCGTGGTGCGGCCGGAAAGTGATGGTCTCAATGTCGCGGTCGAGGGCGAGCTCGCCCGCATCTCGCTGGATGGGGGGCTGACCTTGTCGGACCGCGACAGCCCGCGCACGCTGGACAGCGGCGACGCCGCGGAGTTCCGCGGCAGCTTCATCGATCTCGATGGTGTCTATGAGGAGAATCCGCAAAAGCTGGTGCAGCTCGAGCAAACGCTGAGCGTGGCGGCCGCGGAAGGGGAAGGCCAGGCGCGCGATCTGGCGCGGCTGAAGCTCGGGCAGTTCTATCTCGGCAACCAGCTCGGCTTCGAGGCCATCGGCGTCATCAAGGTGCTCGATGCCGATCTCAAGACGGACGAGCTCAAGAAGAAGTCGCGGCTGACGCTGGCCGCCGCCGAAACCGTCTCAGCGCGCCCGAAGGACGCGCTGGCGATCCTCAACAGCCCGGCTTTCGCCAATGAGGTCGATGCGCTCATGTGGCGGGCCATAGCGCGCGCCGACGCGGATGATTTCGTCGGGGCGCGGGCCGATGCGATCGCCGGGCAGAATGCCATCGGCTCATATCCGCTCTGGGTGCGGCAGCGGTTCCTGTTGGCGGCAACCCGGGCGGCGATCGAAACGACGGACCTGACTCTCGCGCACAAGCTGCTCGACAAGATCAGCTTCAGCTCGCTCTCCCTCGAGGACGGGACGCTGTATCAGCTCCTGGAGGGGCGCATCGCGGAAGCCGAGGGGCGCATTCCGGAGGCGATGGACACCTATGGGCAGGTGATCGCCGCGGAAGTGCGGCCGACCCGGGCGGAAGCGGTATTCCGGACGCTGCAGCTACTGAAGAATTCGGGGCAGATCGACATCGAAAAGGCGACCGAGACGCTGTCCGCCGAGGCGCTGATGTGGCGTGGCAATTCGCTCGAGGCGGACATGCAGAAGCTGCTCGCCGAGCTCTATTTCGAGGAGGGCAAGTACCGCGACGGTTTCGAGACGGCAAAGAACGCGGTCGCCTACTATCCGGAAAGCCCGGAACTCGACTCCCTGCTCGAGGAAGCCGGAACGCAGTTCTCCGATTTGTTCCTCAACGGCAAGGCCGACAAGCTGCCCGATATCGACGCGCTCGGCATCTATTACGATTTCCGGGAGTTGACGCCGCCGGGTGCGCGTGGCGACGAAATGATCCGCAACCTGGCGCGGCGGCTCGTGAAGGTGGACCTTCTCGCGCAGGCTGGCGACCTGCTGGAGTACCAGATCAGCAGCCGGCTCAAGGGTGTGGCGCAGTCGCAGGTGGCTGCCGATTTGGCGCTGATCCGCATCGCCGAGCGCGATCCGGAGGCAGCGCTCAAGGTGCTGCACGCGACGCGGCTTGCCGACCTTCCGCCGGCGCTCGATCGCCAGCGGCGCATCCTCGAAGCGCGGGCCCTGATCGACGCTAACCGCGAGGACCTCGCGCTCGACCTGCTCAGCCGGATCACGGGCCGCGACGCCGATCTGCTGCGCGTCGACGGATATTGGCGGCTGAAGAACTACAGCGCGGCGTCCGACCTGATCGAGACGATCTATTCCGGCGATCCGGACCTGCCGCTGAGCGGGCCGGCGCGGATCAATATCCTCAAGGCCGCGGTGGGACTGGTGCTGGCCAACGACCGGCTCGGCCTCAGCCGGGTGCGGGCGAAATTCGCCGAGCGCATGTCGCAATCGGCGGAGTGGCCGCTGTTCGACTACGTGACCAAACCTGACTCGCAGCCTGCCGGGCTCGAATTCAAGGAAGCGGCCAAGCAAGTGAGCGGCATCGACACGCTGACCGCATTCCTCAATGCGTACCGGCAGGTCTATGCGGCCGACCCGGATATACAGCCGGCAAAGGCGGTAGCCGAGGCGCCAGTCTAGCACGATGCGCCAGCGCTAAGTGCTGGTGAAACTTCGGATCAGCGATCCGGCGACCAAGTGCCAACCGTCCACCAGGACGAAGAAGATCAGCTTGAAGGGCAGCGAGATCACGACGGGCGGCAGCATCATCATGCCCATCGACATGAGGACCGAAGCCACGACCATGTCGATGATGACGAACGGCAGGAAGAGCAGGAAGCCGATTTCGAAGGCGCGACGAAGCTCCGAGATCATGAAAGCCGGCACGAGAATCTGAAGCTGGATGGTGCTGGCATCGGCCGGAGGCGTGGTGTTGCTCATCTCGTAGAAGAGGCCGATGTCTTCTTCGCGCGTGTTGGCGGCCATGAAATCGTGCAGCGGCACCGAACCGCGGTTGAACGCCTCCTGGACCTGGATCTGACCCGCCAGCAGCGGCGCGACGCCCTGGTCGTAAGCGGCCTGCAAGGTCGGCTGCATGATGAAGAAGGTGAGGAACAGCGAGAGCGAGACCATCACCGAATTGGGCGGTGCCGTCTGGAGGCCGATGGCGGTGCGCAAAAGCGACAGCACCACCACGATGCGCGTGAAGCTCGTCACCATGATCAGGATCGACGGCGCGAGCGCGAGGACGGTGATGAGGCCGACGAGCTGGACGGCCCGCTGGGTGAGCGTGGTGTCGTCGCCGAAATTGATCGAGACGTCCTGGCCGAAGGCGACGGACGGAACCAGCAGAGCCGCGAAGGCCGCGAACGTCAGGAGAAGCGGAAGGCGGGACCGCCTGGGCTCAGGCGATGTCGGAGCGGGAAATGCTCCTGAAGAACCTGTTTGCGCCGCCGCCAAGTCGAGTTCCGCCGGTTCCATTGACCGGTTCGCTCTTAGCTGAGTCGGAGGAGGCACCGCCGACATTATCGACCCTGAGCTCCGGAGCCGTGGGGATAAGTCCCGGGTGCTGCCGCGTCACAGGGCGCAAGGCGCTGGTGTGGCGGAGCGGCGCGACGGGCTTCAGCGGCGACGGGCGGGCGAGGTCGCGAAGCTGGTCGACGGTGTCGCGCGAGACAGGCGCATGCGGCGCGGGTGCCGGCCGGCCGATTTCGGCTTCGGTAGCGGGCGCCGTGCGAACCGCGGGGCGGCGGAGCTGCTGCGGCTCGGGCGCCGGAATTCCCGATTCGACCAGGAGATCCTGAGGGCCGCCGGTCAGGATCAGGTGCTCGACATTGTCGCGGCGGACGATGAGGAGGCGGCGGCGCTGGTCGACCATGACCTGATCGATGACTGCGAGGCGGCGGTTGCGGCCACGCTGGACGACATTATTTCCGGCGCGGGCGAAGAGCTTGAGCACCCAGACGCCGAGGAGGATTAGGACAAGAACGAAGCCCAGTGCGAAGGCGGCGTTGAGATAGGTGTTCTCGGGGCCGCCGAAGAGGGCCGTCATGAATTGCATCGTGCGCTCCATGGCTGCCGGCCCCCGCCCGGCGCAACGCATTGGCAGAATTTGCCCAGTATACACCTTACATTGTGCAGAATGCGAGGCGTTGGCTGGAGTTCCCCATCGGCCGTTAACGGCTGCTTAACCATGACCCGGCAGGATTTGCCTATCTTGGTGAAGAGAGTCTGAAGATGGCGATTGGCGGCATCCCGATATTCCAGGCACTGGCCGACAAGATGCGCTGGCACCAGGCGCGACAGACGCTGCTGTCGGAGAACGTCGCCAATGCGGACACGCCCGACTACAAGGGCCGCGACCTTAAGCCGTTCAGCCTCGATAGCTTCGGTAAGCCGCTCTCGATGGCGACGGTGACGACGTCCACGATCTCGCCGCACCACATCGCGATTTCGAGCTTCGTATCGGGCGGTGGATTCGGGGCGGATGATGCGCCCGGCTACGAGACGACGCCGGAGGGGACGCGCGTCAGCCTCGAAGACGAGATGATGAAAGTCACGTCCAACGAGCTCGACTACCAGACGGCCACCACACTCTACACGCGCTCCCTGAGGCTGATCCGCACGGCGCTGGGCAAGAGCGCATGAGGGGCTGAATGAGCGATTTCCTTTCCGCCCTCCGGGTCGCCGCCACCGGTCTTCACGCGCAGACCGCGCGGATGCGGGTGATTGCCGAGAACCTCGCCAATGCGGATTCCGCGGGCAAGACGCCGACGGAAGACCCGTACCGGCGGCGCATTCCCACCTTCAAGGCGGTGATGGACGCCGATATCGGCGGCGAAGTCGTCAAGATCGGCAAGGTCGCCTACGACATGACGGACTTCCAGAGCCGCTACGAGCCGGGCCACCCCGCCGCCGACGCCAATGGCTATGTGCGCTATCCCAATGTCGATCCGCTGATCGAAGCGATGGATATGCGCGAGGCGCAGCGCACCTACGAAGCCAATCTCAACGTGGTCACCGTCACCCGCAACATGCTCGGGCGGACGCTCGATATCCTCAGAGGCTGAGACACATCATGGCTGTCCCGTTCAACGCCGTCGCCGCTGCCTATAACAATGCCTCCAAGCTCATCACGGACAAGAGTCCGCTGGGCGGAGGCGATGCGGCGCAGGGGACCGATTTCGGCAAGCTCCTCAGCCAAAGCATCCAGGGAATGGTGGAGACCGGCAAGGCCTCGGACCAGGCGTCGATGGATTTGGTCAACGGCAAGGCCAATGTCGTCGACGTTGTGACCGCGATCAGCCAGACCGAGATCGCGATGGAGAGCATGGTGGCCATCCGCGACAAGGTGATTTCCGCTTATGAGGAAATCATGCGGATGCCGATCTAGCCGTGGTGGCAGGGCAGCTCTTTCCCAGTGTCAGTGGCGGGAAGGCGCGAATCTCCGTTTGCGGGACTCAGGGATTCGGCTTCAAACAGAAATTCGCGGGAATGACCCCTTGGGTGGGGCGGCAGTGAGAGCAGGGGCATGAGCGGCGCGCAGATACTCGATATCGCCCGGGACGGCATCTGGGTGCTGATCATCGTTTCGGCGCCGATGATGATTGTCGGGCTGGTCGTCGGCGTGGTGATCGCGCTGTTCCAGGCCCTGACGCAGATCCAGGAAATGACGCTGGTCTTCGTTCCGAAGATCCTCGCGATATTCATCACGCTGCTGGTGGCGCTGCCGTTCATGGGCGCGACGATGGGGGCCTATATGAACCGGCTCGCCGACATGATCGTGGCCGGCGGATGATCTCGCTCAACTGGCTGCCCGAAACCGCGTTCCTTTTCCTGCTCATCTTCGCGCGCGTCGGCACGATCTTGATGCTGATGCCGGCGCTGGGGGAGATGATGATCCCGGCACGGATCAAGCTGAGCTTCGGGCTCGCGCTGACCCTGGTGCTGTTTCCGATCCTGTCGCCGAACCTGCCGCGGCTGCCGGCCGATGTGCTGCAGGTCGTGGCGATCCTGATCCATGAGCTGGCCATCGGGTTGATCCTCGGGGCGATCACCCGCCTGCTGACTATGGCGGCTGCGATTGCCGGGTCGGTGATTGCGTTCCAGGCCGGGCTTTCGATTGCGCAAACCGCGGACCCGACCAATGGCGGAGTGCAGGGCGCGCTGATCGGCAATTTCCTCGCGCTCACCGGCGTCACGCTGATCTTTGCCACCAACCTGCACCATGTGGCGCTGCTGGCGATCAAGGACAGCTATCTGATCTTCTCGCCCACCGATCCGCTTATGCTGGGCGACGCGGCCGAGATGGCGCTCCAGTCAGCCGCATCGGCCTTTGTCATCGGCGTGCAGATGTCGGCGCCGTTCATTGTGCTCGGGCTCGTCTTCTATCTTGGCATGGGCATCCTGGGGCGGATGATGCCGCAGCTGCAGGTGTTTTTCGTCGCCATGCCAGCGACGATCTGGGTCGGGCTCGGGCTGCTGGCGCTGCTGCTGATGACGATGATGGGCTGGTATCTCACCCATTTCGAGAACGAGCTCGCCGTGTTCAGGGGCGCCTAGATGAGCGACGAAGCCCCGGAACAATCCTCCAAAACAGAAGACCCCTCGCAAAAGAAACTCGAGGACGCCCACAAGAAGGGCGACGTGGTCAAGAGCCAGGAGGTCAACAACTGGTTCATGCTGGCCGGGTCGGGCCTGCTGTTCGCGCTGATGGCGGCGCCGTCGACGGTGGGGCTGAGCGACAGCCTGAAGCTGCTGCTGGGCAATGCGGATGCGTTCGAGATCGGCGGCGCGGCGCTGGGCAATTTCTTCGGCGGGCTGGCGCGGACGATCCTGCTAGTGGCACTTGTGCCGCTGGCGGTGCTGGCGCTGTTCGGAGTGGCTGCCAATCTCGTGCAGCACCGCCCGCTGCTGTCGCTCGATCCGCTGACGCCCAAGCTCAGCAAGATTTCGCCGATCCAGGGCGCCAAGCGCCTGTTCTCGCGCGATGCGCTGGTGAATTTCCTCAAGGGGCTGGTGAAGATCGCGCTGGTCGCGGGGGTGATCGTCGCCGTGCTGTGGCCGGACATGGGCCGGCTGGGCGATATGGTGAGCGCCGATCCTGCGCTCATCCTGGTCGATTTCCAGGTGCTTGGGCTCAAGGTCTTCGGCGCCGTGCTGGCGGTAGTCACGATCCTGGCGCTGGCCGACTATCTCTATCAGCGCAACCGCTGGTGGAACCGGCTTAAGATGACGGTCCAGGAGGTCCGCGACGAATACAAGCAGATGGAGGGCGACCCCACGATCAAGGGTCGCATCCGCGCCATCCGCAACGAGCGCAGCCGCAAGCGCATGATGGCCAATGTGCCAAATGCGACCGTCATCATCACCAACCCGACGCACTACGCGGTGGCGCTCAAATACGACCGCTCGATGCCGGCGCCGCTCTGTCTCGCCAAGGGCGCCGACGACGTCGCGCTCCGTATCCGCCAACTCGGAAAAGAACACGACGTGCCTATCATCGAGAACCCGCCGCTGGCGCGAGCGCTGTTCGCGTCGGTGGAGATCGATCAGGCGATCCCGACCGAGCATTTCAAGGCGGTGGCCGAGGTGATCGGCTTCGTGATGCGCATGCGCAGCAAACGCGGGTGGCGCAATTGAGCTATTGGGCCGCGATCGCCGCATGCGTGATGCTGGCCGGGCTCGGAGTCTTCCAGGCGGCGCTGGCGGCGGGGACGCCGTGGGGGCATCTTGCGTGGGGCGGCAAATCCAGGGAGCTGCCCTGGCTGCTCCGGGGCGCCAGCTTCCTCACGATCCTCCTCTACGGGATCGCGGGCGCCATCGTGGTGCAGCGGGCGGGCCTGGCGACGGTGTTGCCGCCGGCGATGGTGGATATCGGGATCTGGGTCGTGGTGGGTGTGCTGGTGCTCGGCGTTGCGGCGAACGCCATCTCGCGTAGCCTGCCGGAGAAACTGGCAATGACGCCGGTGACGGCCGTCCTGCTCATATTGGTGCTAATTGTCGCCTTCGGTCTGTGAGCGGGCCGATTAGGGCCGAGGCGTGCCCGCCCGGCGCTACCCCGTGACTCCGGCATTTGCTAGAGCTTGGATCGGCGGTGATTCGGGATCGATGGGGCTCAAGCGGAATGTCCAGCATGCCGGCTGACGAGGACAATTATCCAAGTCCGCTGGTTTCGCGTCCGCGCAGCATCGGCGGGCTGTGGCGGGTCATTATCCTTGCAGCCGGGTTCATCATTGCCACGGTGGCGGTCGCCTATCTCGGTGACGCTATTCCCCCCGACCTCGTGCTGATCGTGGTCGGGCTGCTTGCCGTCGTCGGCGTATTCGCGCTGTTCGGCCTGGCGGCCGGGCTGTTCCACTTCGCGCAAAGCGAGGATGAACGGACTGTACCCAAGGCGATCGTCGACAGCCTGCCGTTCGGCGCGGTGGTGACGGACCGGGAAGGGCGCATCACCTATGCCAATGCTCAGTATGGCGAGTTCTCGGGCGGCGTGTCGGATGGGCTCCCGGTCGGCGTGCCGCGGCTCTTCGCGGGCCAGGCGGAGGCGAGCGAGGCGGTGTACCGGCTCTCGCATGCGGCGCGCGACGGACGTCCTGCCATGGAGGACATAAGGCTGATCGGCGGACTCGGCGGCTCGCTTGGGGGCAGCAGCAAGCCGATGTGGTACCGCGTCGGCGTGCGGGCGTTACCCGACGTCGAGGAGGGCGGCGGCCGGCTGGTGCTGTGGACGGTCGAGGACATCACCCGCGATCGCGAGCGACAGGACAATGCGTTCATCGAACTGCAGCGGGCGATCGATTATCTCGACCATGCGCCGGCGGGCTTCCTCTCGGCGGACCCCAAGGGCAATATCCAGTATCTCAATTCGACGCTGGCCGACTGGCTCGGCTACGATCTGGCGGAATTCGAGCCGGGCAAGATGGCTCTCGGCCAGATTGTGCGCGGCGACGGCGCCAGCCTGATGATGCGTGGCCGGGCGGATGGCGAAATCCGCACCGAGATCATCGATATCGACCTGGTCAAGCGCAATGGCACGGCCCTGCCGGTGCGGCTGCTGCACCGGGCCGCCCGGATGGCCGAGGGTGAACTCGGTGAGACACGGACCCTGGTTCTCGACCGCAGCCGCGGCGTGCAGCAGGAAGAGGCCCTGCGGGCGGCGGAGGTGCGGTTCTCGCGCTTCTTCAACGACACGCCGTTCGCGATCGCGACTCTCGACAAAGAGGGCCGCATCATCCGGACCAACGCTCCGTTCAGCCGGATGTTCGGCTGGGCCAGCGATGCGCAGACGCTCGAGCTCGAACCGATGGCCAATCTGCTGTCGGGGCCGAGCCGGTCGAAGTTCGCCGAGGCGGTGGCAGCGGCGAACGCCAACAAGTCGCTGATCGAGCCGGTCGACGCGCAACTTGCGCGAGAGGGCGATCATTCTGTTCGCCTCTATGTGTCGGTCTCGGAGGAGAGCGCGGACTCCGCCGAGCGGGTCAATGTCTATGCGCTGGACATGACCGAGCAGCGCAAGCTCGAGGCGCAGTTCGCTCAGGGCCAAAAGATGCAGGCGGTGGGGCAGCTCGCCGGCGGCGTGGCGCATGATTTCAACAATGTGCTGACGGCGATCATCGGCTTCTCGGATTTGCTGCTACTCAAGCACAAGCCGGGCGATCCGAGCTTTGCCGACCTCATGTCGATCAAGCAGAGCGCCAACCGGGCGGCGGGATTGACCCGCCAGCTGTTGGCCTTCTCGCGGCGGCAGACATTGCGGCCGCAAATTCTCGAAGTGCCGACCAATGTCGACGACCTGACGGTTCTGCTGAAGCGGCTGATCGGGGAGAAGATCGAACTCAAGGTCGACCATGGCGAGGGTATCTGGCCGGTGAAGGCGGACCTCGTGCAGCTCGAGCAGGTGGTGGTGAATTTGGTTGTCAATGCGCGCGATGCGATGCCGAATGGCGGCACCATCACGCTCAGGACGCGCAATGTCGGCGAGGCCGAGGCCGGGCAATACGGCTACGCCGGCATGCCCCCCGCAGACTATGTGCTGATCGAGGTGGAGGACACCGGCACTGGGATGCCGCCGGGCATTCTCGAAAAGATATTCGAGCCGTTCTTCTCGACCAAAGAACTGGGCAAGGGGACCGGGCTCGGGCTGTCGACCGTCTACGGCATCATCAAGCAGACAGGCGGTTTCATCTATCCCGAGTCCGAGGTCGGCAGAGGGACGGTGTTCCGTATCTTCTTGCCGCGGCACTACCCCGCTGAGGGCGAGGCCGTGGCTAAAGCTACGGCGGCACCGGTGCGCGACCTCACCGGCCATGAGCGCATCCTGCTGGTGGAAGACGAGGACAATGTGCGCGCCTTCTCGGCCCGTGCGCTGCGCGCCACCGGCTATGAGGTGTTCGAGGCCGACAGCGGCGAGGAGGCGCTGGACGTGCTCGAGGATATCGGCGGGCAGATCGACCTGATGGTGTCGGACGTCGTGATGCCAGAAATGGATGGACCGGCGCTGCTGCTGAAGGTGCGCGAGCGGCTGCCCAAGCTCAAGGTGATCTTTGTCTCCGGCTATGCCGAGGAGAGCGTGCGGCAGGATATTGCCGACGACCAGACGGTCGAGTTCCTCGCCAAGCCCTATTCGCTCGACCAGATCAATTCCAAGGTCAAGGAAGTGCTGGGTAAGGGCAGCGAGACGCTGAACTAGCCGCGCGGCAATGGCTGGGCATCCGCTCGACAATCCCGTGTGGAACGCACTCCAGGGACCGCACCGGCATTTCAAGGTGGAGGCCGGGCGGTTCGTACGCTATCGCGACGACGTCAATCTGTTCGCTGGCGCTGAAGACCCTTCCTTGGGGGTCGAGGGACTCGTGGAAGTGCTCCCACCTGGAACGATGGTGGGGCTCGTCACGCCGCAGGCGGTGCCGGTTCCCAAAGGTGCCGAGGTCATCGAGATCGCGCGCGTGCCGCAGATGATGGCCGAGACGCTGAGGCCCGCGGAAGCGACGTTCGATCTGGTGCCGCTCGGTGACAACCATGTGCCGGCCATGCTGGAACTGACGGGGTTGACCCATCCTGGTCCGTTTCTCAACCGGACGATCGAGATGGGGCGGTATCTCGGCATCTTCGATGGCAAGCGGCTGGTCGCAATGGCCGGTGAGCGCATGAGCATTCCCGGTTTCACCGAGGTCAGCGCGGTCTGCACGCATCCAGCCTATCAGGGTCGGGGCTACGCGAAGGTGCTGGTGTCGGCGATCGCGGGGGGTATCGTCGCGCGGGGGCTGACGCCGTTTCTCCATGTGCGCGCGAGCAACGCGGTCGCTATCGGTGCCTATGAGAAGCTCGGCTTCACGATCCGGCACGAGATGACATTCACGGTCCTGAAACGGCCGGATTAGCTCCGCGGCGCCTGCGGATTGTCCATGGAATAGGGGATCGCGGCGAGTTCCGGCCAGATCGCATCGGGGATTGGCCAGTTGGCCCATTCGATGGTCTCGGCGACGCGGTCGGGCTTGCTGACACCGCAGACCGTGGTCGTGACGCGTGGATCGCGCATCGAAAACTGCAGCGCGGCGGCTCCCGGAGGAACGCCGTGCTTCGCACAGACGGCTTCGACCTTCCGGATGGCATCGAGCACGTCGGCGGGCGCGTCGCGGTACGAGTATTTCTGCAGTGCCGCCGAGCCCTTGGCGAAGACGCCGCCGCCATAGGGCGCCGCGTTGAGCACGGCCATGCCGCGCGAGACGGCGAAGTCGATCATGGGCTCTGCGTTGCGGTTGATCAGCGTGAAGCGGTTGTGCGTGAGGATGACGTCGTAGTCCCAGTCGCGCAAAAGCGGCATCATGACATCGACATCGCCGGCGCCGAGGCCGACAGCGTCGCAGAAGCCTTCCTCCTTCATCTTCATCAGTTCGACCATCGATCCCTTCGGACCGTTAATGTCGGCCATGTCCTTGATGTATTCGGGATCGTGGAGATGCAGCACATGGAAGTGGTCGATTCCGAGCGCCTTGATGCTGGCCTCAAGCGACCGGCGTGCGGCGGCGCCGTCGAAGCGGCGGGTCTCGAAATCGAGGTCGAGCTTGGTGGCGATAGTGAAGCCGGATGGCAGGCTGCCGCGCTCGCGGATCACCTCACCGATGCGCTGCTCGCTGCGGCCGCGTCCATAGATGCGCGAGGTATCGATGAAATGCGCCGGGCCGTCGAAGATGGCGCGGACGGTGTCCTCTGCCCGTCGGATCGCCTCCGGTGTATGGGCATCGGGACCGTTGGTGAGGCCGCCGGTGCCGAAGCAGATGTTGGAGACGGTGAGGCCGGTGTGGCCGAGGGTCACGTCCTTGAGCATGGCGGCTCCTCTCGTTCGGGTCGAGGTCAGGCGGTCCGACCGTTCGGCAGTGGCGTGCCGGCGGCCACGAGCTTGCGGTCGGCGAGATCGTCCCAGAACTTGTCCGGGATTTTCGTGTTCCACCAGTCGAGATTGGCCTTGAGCTCGCCGGGGGCTTTGGGGCCGGTGAGGACGCTGGCGACAGCCTTGTGCGCCAGCGAGAACTGCAGGGCGGCGGCACCGAGCGGAATGCCATGATTTTTGGCGACCTCCGTCAGCGCCGTCACTTTGGCGACGATTTCCGGCGGGGCGGCCTGGTAGGCGCCGTTTGACGGACCCCAGACATTGGTACCGGCCAGGACACCGGCGGCAAACGGACCGGCCGCGATCATCGAGGTGCCGCGCTCGAGGCAGGTGGTGAACAGTGGCTGCAGCGGTGTCTGCTCGATGAGGTTGTAGCGATTGGCAAGCAGGAATACGTCCCACTGGCCGATTTCCATGGCGTCCATCAGGACAGGCCATTCGTTGACGCCGAGGCCGATAGCGGAGACAAGTCCCTTCTGGCGCAGTTCGTCCAGCGCGCGATAGCCGCCGCCGGCGAGATCGGCCCAATGCTTCTTGTTGCCGTCGACGCCATGGGTCTGGGTGCCGATGTCGTGGACGAGCAGGATGTCGATATTGGCGAGGCCGAGGCGCTGCTGGCTGTCCTCGAAGGAGCGCATGATACCGGCATAGGAATAGTCGTAGGCGATCTCGAAAGGGAAAGGCTCGGTCCAGGGATTGTCGACCGTGCGCTCCGCGTCCGAGCGGACGGGCTTCAACAAGCGCCCAACCTTGGTTGAGAGCGCGTAGGGGCCGCGGAAGCGCAGGGCATCCCCGACGAGATGCTCAGCCCGTCCGAAGCCATAGTGGGGGGCCGTGTCGTAGTAGCCGACGCCTGCGTCGAGGGCGGCGCTGATGGTGCCGCGCGCCTGGTCCGGCAGAACGACGGTGCCGTTCATGCCGGCGATCGTGGCGCTGCCGATGCCCAGTTCCGTGAGTTCGAGCGATGTGCGGCCCACTCGGCGCTTATTGAAGTTCAATCAATCCTCCCGTCGAAGCGGCGGGACACTGACATGTTAGGAATGGACAGACAATCCGAGGCAGCGTCGCAATTTCTGCACTTCAACCGACGTACCAGACCTTCCGCACGTCGCCCCGCGCCCGCTCGTAGCCAAAGGCGGATTCAACCAGCGCCTCGGTGTTGTAGAGGGGTTTCCAGCCGAGGAGTTGCCGCGCCTTGGCGTTGTCCAAATGGTTGGAGTGGAAGGGCGAGTGGATCTCCACTCCGTTTAGCCCTCTTGTCCTGGCGAGATAAGCGGCGACCACGCCGTAGTCGACCGGATCGGTCATGCAGATATGAAAGAGTTGCTGCCGCGCGGCAGGGTGATCGATGGCGGCGATCATCGCTTCGGCCAGATCGTCCACATGAACGAAATTGCGCCGCAGCGGACGCCCGTCGGAGGCAATCAGGATCGGAACATCGTTGGCGGCACGATAGCGGGCGATCTGCTCATCGGTCAGCAAAGTGTTCCACAGGGGGCCTCCGAACTGGTCGTCGCCGAAGCTGAGGGCGAATTTGAAGTCATCCTTCTCCATGATCCAAGGGGCACGCAGCGTGGTCCAGTTGAGGCCGTACTGGATGCCGAACTGCTCGAGCATCTCCTCCTCGATCACCTTAGAGAGGGCATAGACACCGGGATAGGCGCGGCGCGGCGAGGCCTCCGTGATCGGCTCGCCATAGGCAACAAAGCAATGGCCGACGACGCAGTCGCCGCCGATGAGGATGAACTGGAGGGCATCCGGGCTTTGTCGGAAGGCTTCAAGAAGGTTGAACAATCCCCCGACGGAGACGGCCATCGCGTGTTCGGCGTCTTCCTTGACGGTTGCCATGTGGAAGATGTGGGTGACCCCCTCCGCAGCGGCTTTGGCGACCGCCGGATCGGCAATCGAGCCGCGCAGGATTTCGAGCCGGTCCGTCTCCGGCAGCACGCGGTTGTGGCAGAGGGCCCTCACGCGCGCATGCGCGTAGCGGGGGTCGTCCATCAGCCTCGCGATGAAACGCATGCCTACCTTGCCGGTGGCACCGGTGACCAGGATTCTCATGTCGCTGCCCTGCCGCGCAAAAGAAAAGAGGCGCACCGAAGCGCGCCTCTCAGTTTCGGGAGAGACAAACTTACTTCTGGATACAGGTGTCGACCGTGTCCTTGGTGCATTCGTCGAGGCCGGTGAACACCGGGTCTTCGACGGCCGTGCCGTTGACGAGGTCAAGCATATACTTCGGAGCCAGATAGCCCATCTCGAACGGACGCTGACCAACCAGCGCCGTCACAAGGCCTTCGCCCGCGATCGCCACTTCGTCGCCGATGGTGTCGGCGGCGCCGATGACGAACTCGTTCTTGGCGATCTTGTCGGCCAGCGGACGGAACAGGTCGCGGTAGGGCTGCGGTGCGCCGAACAGCGGCCAGCCGCCCATGATGCCGAAGGCAACCAGGTCGGGATTGGCAGCGAGGATGTCGGTCATCGCCTGGACGCCCTTGGCGCCGTCGTCGTTGGTGTAGACCGGGCAGCCGGCCACTTCAGTCCAGCCACCTTCGCCGGCGAGGGCGGTCAGCCCTTCCTGGCCAGTGACGGCGTCGCGGAAGCCCTGGGCACGGCGAGCGATGTTGTCGGCGCCCGGGTTGCCCTGGATGGTGCAGACCTTGCCGCCATTGGGCAGTGCGGCCTTCACATAGTCGCCGATCCGCTTACCCATCAGGTAGTTGTCGGTGCCGAGGTAGGTCTTGCGGAGAGCCGCATCTTCCTTGGCGAGGTCGGCGTCGACGGTCATGACCGGAATGGTCGGGTTGGCCGAGCGCAGCGTCTGCGCGATCAGCGCGGCGTTGGACGGCGAGATGGCCATGGCCGCCGTGGTCGGCTTGGCCAGCATGTCGGCCACGATCTGGGCTTCGCCGGCTTCATCCGAGGTGGATGCCGGGCCGGTGTAGAAGCACTCGTATTCGGAGCTGGCGTTCTCGCTGTTCCACTTCTCGCAGCCCTGATGGATGGCTTCGAAGAACGGATTGTCGAGACCCTTCACGACGATGACGAGCTGCTTTTTTTGCGCCATCGCGGGTGAGGCGACCATCGCCAATGCCGCGACTGCAAGCAGTAGGAACTTCTTCATTAGGATCCTCCCTGTGAACGGAGGACAGCACACTCGGGCCGCATTGCGACCAAAGTCAGACCCATCCTCCCAACATCCAACTAACCTCTCTGAGGGACGAACGTCAACGAAAAATCATACTAATGTGAGCGCTTGTTTCGTTGACGCCCTTCAGGCGCTGCGCATAAGTGTGCTCACGCATTCTGCCTGGGGAGGAGAAGCCGATAGTTGCTGGACCATGCCCGTTCGACAAGCGGGCAGGTCGGGCGAAGGGGCTGTCAACACGGTGCCAATTCTCGAACTCAAGAACATCAGCAAGAACTTCGGAGCGATCCAGGCCGTCAACGACGTGACGGTGTCGCTCGAAGCGGGCGAGGTCGTCGGCCTCATGGGCGACAACGGCGCGGGGAAGTCGACGCTGGTCAAGATGATGGCCGGCAATTTCACGCCGAGCGCCGGCACCATCCTGATGGATGGGCAGGAAATCCATATGCACGCGCCGGTCGATGCGAGACGGCACGGCATCGAGATCGTCCATCAGGATCTGGCGCTGTGCAACAATCTCACGGCCGCGGCCAACGTCTATCTCGGACGCGAATTGCGCAAAGGCTTCGGCCCGATCAGCATTCTCGACTATTCGACTATGTATGAACGGGCGGGGAAGCTCTTCGCGGAGCTCAAGTCCGAGACCCGGCCGCGCGACCTGATCCGCTCGATGTCCGGCGGCCAGCGGCAGGCGGTGGCGATCGCGCGCACCATGCTCAGCAAGGCCAAGATCGTGCTGATGGACGAGCCGACGGCGGCGATCTCCGTGCGTCAGGTCGCCGAAGTGCTCAATCATATCAAACATCTGCGCGACCAGGGGTTGGCGGTGGTCCTGATCAGCCATCGTATGCCCGACGTCTTCACCGTGGCCGACAGGCTGGTGGTACTCCGCCGCGGACGGAAGGTGGCGGACAAGCGGATCGCGGACAGCTCCCCGGAAGAGGCCACCGGGCTGATCACCGGCGCAATCGAACAGGCGGCATAGATGGCAATCACGCTCGAACAGACGATCGCCAAGCGCCAGAACACCTGGCTGTCCAGCCTGCTCGGCAGCCAGACATTCTGGGTGTTCGTGGCCATTGTGGTGGCCTGTGTCTATCTGTCATTTGCGACGTCGGCTTTCGCCACGCCGCAGAACCTCTTCAACATCACCCGCAACTTTACGTTCACGGCCATCATCGCCCTGGGCATGACATTCGTGATCATCACGGGCGGCATCGATCTCAGCGTCGGCTCGGTGCTGGTGTTCACGAGCATGGTCGTGGCGACGATCATGCATGCCGGGCTGCCGATCTATGTCGGCGTGGCCGCTGCTCTGGCCGCCGGACTGGCGGTAGGCCTCTTCAACGGCGTCCTGATCGCCTATCTGGGCTTTCCGTCATTCGTGGTCACGCTCGGCATGATGTCGATCGGGCGAAGCTTCGCCATGATCACGTCGAACAACCAGACGGTTTTCCAGTTCGGCCCAGACCACGACAAATTGCTTTGGCTGGGTGGCGGGCAGGCCATCCCCGGTATTTCCAATCCGGTGATCTACACCTTGATCCTCGCGGCGATCACCGGCTTCGTGCTGCGCTGGACCAAGTTCGGACGGCACGTCTTTGCGATCGGAGGCAACGAGCAGGCAGCCATACTCTCGGGTATTCCGGTCCGGCCGATCAAAGTCGCCGTGTTCATGATCTGCTCGTTCACCGCAGCGATCGCGGGCGTAGTCGAGACGGGCTGGCTCGGCGCCGTGACGACAAATCTCGGCACAGGTATGGAACTCCAAGTCATCGCCGCGGCCGTGATCGGTGGCGCGAGCCTTGTCGGCGGCGCGGGGACGGCGCTCGGCGCCCTTGTGGGCGCGGCGTTGATCGAGATCATCCGCAACAGCCTCGGACTGCTTGGCATCAACTCCAATTGGCAGGGCACCTTTATTGGCCTCGCAATTGTCGCGGCGGTTGCCTTCGAGCGTGTGAGGCAGTGGCGGCTGCGAGACTGACCGCCGGCAATTGCGCCGACGACGGTCGGAGTGCCGGACGCCGGCAAGGCTGCGGCGCCTGGAATGGGGTATGGCGGGTGCATAGTCGTTCCGAGACACACCATTATGCGGCGCGGCAACCGATACGTTCGCATACGAGCCGGGTGGTCGAGGAACTGGGCCTCGCGATCGTCTCCGGGCGCGAACCGGAGGGCGCGATCCTTCCCGGCGATGCGGAACTGATCGCGCGCTTCGGCGTGTCGCGCACGGTGGTGCGGGAGGCGCTCAAGACACTGGCGGCCAAGGGTCTGGTGCGCGCGAAAACGCGCGTCGGCACGAGCGTTCAGGAGCGGGCGGCCTGGAATCTGTTCGATCCCGACGTGTTGATCTGGCATGCGCAAACAGGTGTCGGCCCCGAATTCCTCAAAAGCCTCGGTGAGATCCGTATCGCGCTCGAGCCCGAAGCCGCCGCGCTGGCGGCGACACGCCGTTCCGCCGAAGAAATGCGGCGCATCCGCGAGTGGAGCGTCCGGATGGGAGAGAAGGGCATCACGCGGGAGGGCTTCGTGGATGCCGATCTCGGTTTCCACCTCGCCGTCTCGGCAGCTGCGGCCAATCCATTCTTCCTTTCGATCGCGACACTGATCGAGGTCGGACTGGTCGCTATGCTCACGGCGTCGTCTCCGATCGACAAGCCCCGGCGGCTGGCTGAGTCCGTGAGGCTTCACGCAGCGATCGCAGACGCGATCGAACGCCGGGATGCCAATGGCGCGCGCGAAGCCATGCGCCGCGTAATCGTCGACGGCATCGCACATCTGCCGCGCTGAACCGCAGCAATCCCTGTGTGAAACCCGTACGGCCGCGTGCGGGACTCAGTCGGCAATGCTAGCCGTGATTCAGTTGGGGTTGCGGCGGATCTGGAGCGATGGCGACGGCGCTCTACTTGGTTATTTTGAGTCGCGGCAAGTGGTACGTGGATTTCGAGGGCAAGGCACATGGCCCGTTCGAATCCAGGGAAGCGGCCGCGCTTGAGGGAAGGCAATTGGCGCAGTTCACCGCTCATATGGGGCGGGCGAGCGAGGTGCTGGTTCCTGACAATGACGGCAAATACTGGGTGGTGTGGGACAGCCGCGACATAGCAGCGGGCGTGCCCAAGCCGGTGGCGCCGAAGGCGACCAAGTCACCGGTGCTGACGCCGCGCAAGGATGCGGCCTGACCGATTGAGTGGGAAGCTGACGCGCGACGGGTTTCGGCCCGCCGCGCGACGCATCTAGATCACATAAATCACAAGCTTCTTGCCGGAGCGGTCGACTGCAATCACGTCGCCCACGGCGTAGCCCGCGTCGAGTATCCATGACCGCACGGCGTCACGGCCTTCGATAGCATCGTGCAGCCGCTGCAGGTTGATGCTGGCGCTCATTGCCTGGGCAAGCCGCAGCTTGGCTTCCGGGCAAAGTGGGACCTTGACGATTTCCACTGAAGTTGCCGTGCGTACGGTGCTCGAGGAGTAAGTGTGCCGGTGCAGCAGCTTGCTGACCTGCTTGGCGTCGGGAACGAAGCAGGCGGCCGGATCGGGGCCGAGCGAGGCGGTCAGGACTCCGCCGCCGCCAGAGCCACCACCGCCACCACCACCACCGCCATCAGGCGGAAGCGGTGTGCCGTTGCCGGAGCCAAAGAGATTCTTGAGCAGGCCGCCGAGACCGAGCGAGACATTGCCGGTGGTCTGAGTTCCGGTGGTGCCAGCGCTGGCCGAGGTGGTGTCGCCGAGAAGATTGACCGTGGTCGTGCTCTGCGGAACGTTGGTGTTTCCGCCGCCGCCGGTGGTGACGGTCGCGCCGCCGCCGCCGACGCTGACGCCGACGGGTCCGAGATTGAGCGAAAGGGCCTTTGCCGAAGGGGCGATCAATATGCCGATCGCCAGGGCGCAGATGACAGCTCTACCGAGTCTTTGCATGGACTTCTCCCACGTCGTGGCAGCCGTGACGCTCACGACTGCCGCCGTCCGGGGCCCATCGGGGGTATATCCGCCTGTTGTCCGAGCCCCGGCGGTTCATGGCCCTATTGGACGATGTCGCGCGCGCGAGCCGCGTTAACAAATCGATACGTAGAGCGACATCGCCCCTACGTGATGGTGGCCAAGATTCTGGAATTCCGCGAGGCATACCGGATGGCTGCGGATGTTTCTGCGTGATGGCACGTAGACGGCGGGCGGCCTGGACGCGTGGGGATCAGCCCTCATGCTGGTTCTGGCGCGCCCAAGGGGAATCGAACCCCTGTTCCCGCCGTGAGAGGGCGGTGTCCTGACCGCTAGACGATGGGCGCGGAGCAGAAGCAGTTATCAATGTTGCGCTCCGGCCGTCAATGCGGGGCGAAGCGTGGTACGCCCAAGGGGAGTCGAACCCCTCTCTGCACCGTGAAAGGGTGCCGTCCTAACCGATAGACGATGGGCGCAAACGCGTGGCGTCTAATAGGGATTCACCGGGAGGCTGGCAAGGCAGAAATCCGGCTTTGGATTAGCAGCCCGAGAAGGTCACCGGATGGCTCCAGCCGCGCGGCCGGGCGCGGACGTCGATGTGGATGAACTGCTTGCCGGGATAGCAGCCAAGGCCGCCGACCGAACGGTTGCGCATGGCGAAGGCGATGAGCTGCGATTTCG
>DASZPY010000092.1:0-23053 GCA_035549855.1 Devosia sp.
TTCCGGCGTCAGCTGGTCCGAATAGCCCGTCTGCGCGAACATCAGCCGGAAACGGCTGCCGGAAAAGGCTTCCACAGCGCCCTGTACGGCGCTGGCGAAATGCGGGTTGCGCAGATTGGCGACGAACATCGTGATGATCTGCGAGCGGCCGGAACGCAGGCTCGAGGCGATCGAATCGACGACATAGCCGGTGTGCGCGACCGCTTCGAGCACGCGCTGACGCGTTTCGGGCTTGACCAGCTCCGGTGTCCGCAGCACCCGCGACACGGTGATGGGCGAAACGCCCGCTTCGCGCGCAACGTCTTCGACGCGAACCCGGCGGTCGCCCCTCCCCGTATCGTTCAAAGAATCCCCCCAAATATCGGACGACGCTATCAAGAAGCGCGGCGGCAAGGAAGCAGAGCTTCGATCACGACATCTTGCGTTTCGCAGCCGGGCGCCAAGTCCAGCCGACGCCGTTACCACCAGAAATTTGGGCTGATTGAAGCAATTGCGGCGCGGGGCCGGGCGAGCGACCGCTCGCCTGGCCACTTTGCCCGCGGCAACCCGCGACAAGGCCCGGGCAACGAAAAGCCGGGCGTCAAGGCCCGGCTCTTTCGACTGGTAACCGCTGGGAATTGGAGCGGGCGAAGGGATTCGAACCCTCGACCCTAACCTTGGCAAGGTTATGCTCTACCCCTGAGCTACACCCGCACTCCAAGCTCCCGCACCGGCCAATGGCTTGGCAGGGCGGCGGCGCGGGCCTATATGCCCAATCGAGACTTCCTTTGCAACACCAAACGCCTTGGCTTTCGGGCGCCGCCGCCGGCGTCTGCGGGAAGCCGGGGTACCGAGGCAAATCGTGAACGTGAATCTGAGCGGCGCCCCCCAGCCCGCCGCCCCGCCCCTCGCCGACCTCATCAAGGATTCGACCGATCGCGCCTTCAAGGCCGACGTGATGGACGCCTCGCTCGACGTGCCCGTCCTCGTCGATTTCTGGGCCCCCTGGTGCGGCCCCTGCCGGACGCTTTCCCCCACCATCGAGAAGGTGGTGAAGGAAAAGGCCGGCAAGATCCGGCTCGTCAAGATCAATATCGACGAGAACCCGGCCATCGCCGGCCAGCTCGGCGTGCAGTCGATTCCCGCCGTCTTCGCCTTCGCCGGCGGCCGCCCGGTCGATGCCTTCATCGGCGCCTATCCGGAAGGCGAAGTGCGCAAATTCACCGACAAGGTCATTGCCGCCGCGCCTCCGCCTGCCGCCAAGGCCGGCTCGCTCGAAGACGAGATCAGGAACGCGCTCACCGCGGCGAAGGACTCGCTTGCCGCCGGCGACCTCCCCCGCGCCGCGCAGATCTTCGGCATGGTGCTGCAGCATCAGCCCGACAATGCCGAGGGCATAATCGGCATGGCCCGCGTCTATCTCAAGGCCGGCGAGGCCGAGCAGGCCAATGCCGTGCTCGCCACCCTCCCCGAAGCCGCGCGCAAAGGCGACGACTACACTTCGCTCGTCGCCGCGCTGAAGCTCATCACCGAGGCCGCCGATCTGTCGGAGACCGCCGAGCTCGAGCGCGAGCTCGAAAAGCATCCCGACGACCATAAGCTGCGCTTCGACCTCGCCCTTGCGCTCAATGCCGAGGGCAAGCGGGTCGAGGCCGCCGAGCAGCTCGTCGCCCTCATGCGCCGCGACCGCGCCTGGAACGACGACGCCGCGCGCAAGAAGCTCCTCGAATTCTTCGAGGCCTGGGGCATGAAGGATCCGGCCACGCTCAAGGGCCGCCGCCTGCTCTCGGCCCTCCTCTTCTCGTGAGTCTGTAGATGTACACCCGCCCCGCTTCCCCCGCCGATCTGCCCGAGCATGTGCCGATCTTCCCGTTGACGGGCGCATTGCTGCTGCCCTTCTCGCACCGGCCCCTCAACGTCTTCGAGCCGCGCTATGTCGAAATGATCGACCAGGCGCTCGCCGGCAATCGCCTGATCGGCCTCATCCAGCCCGAGGACACCTCCGAGGAGAGCCCGCGCGGCCGCGCCCCGCTGCAGAAGATCGGCACCGTCGGCCGCCTGACCCATTGGGAAGAGAACGGCGCCGGCCGCTATTTCATCATCCTCGAGGGCCTCGCCCGCTTCGAGCTTGTCTCCGAGCTCACGGTCATGACGCCCTTCCGCCAGGCGATCATCAGCTCCGAGAATTTCTCCCTCGATTTCGCCCGCGCCTTCGGCGAGGAGGCGGTCGATCGGCCGCGTTTCCTCAAAATGATGAAGGACTATGCCGAGTTCGCCAATTTCGAGCTCAACTGGGAAGAGATCGACAAGACCGGCACCGCCGACCTCGTCAATTTCGCCTGCATGGTCTCGCCCTATGGCCCTAAGGAAAAGCAGGTCCTGCTCGAAGCCCGCTCCCTCGAGGACCGCGCCGAGACACTGATCGCCATGGCCGAATACGAAATGGCCCGCGGCGGCGCCGGGGCGCCTCTGCAATAATGGCGGAGACCGGCGAGCGCCGCTACGAGGTCGATCCGAAGACGCTTGAAATGCTCGTCTGCCCGCTGACCAAGACGCGGCTCGTGCTCAGCGCCGACCACAAGGAGCTGATCTCCGTCGCCGCCCACCTCGCCTTCCCCATCCGCGACGGCGTCCCCATGCTCAGCCTCGACGAAGCGCGCGAAGTCGAGCCCGACGAAATGCGCGTGCACTTCCCGCCGACGGCATAGCGCGAGGCCCCCTAGAGCGGGATTCCACTCAGCAGCTTCGGTACGTTCCGCTCCAGCCCCGCGGCCCGCCCGATCAGCGCCGACTTGATCGCCGGCAGCCGGTCCACTACCCCCAGCCCGAAATCGCGCAGCACGCGCAGCGGCGCGGCATCGTTCGAGAACAGCCGGTTGAGGCTGTCGGTCACCGCGCTCATCAGCGCCGTGTCGAACCGCCGCCATTGCTGGTAGCGCGCCAGCACATCGGCGCCGCCATGATCGAGCCCCAGCCGCAGCGCCTCGATCACCACCTCGCTCAGCGCCGCCACATCCTTGAGCCCGAGATTGAGCCCCTGCCCGGCCAGCGGATGGATCACATGCGCCGCGTCCCCGATCAGCGCCAGCCGCGGCCCTACGAACTCGCGCGCCATTTGCAGCTTCAGCGGAAAGCTCTGGATCGGCTCCTCGACCGTCACCGCCCCCAGCACTGATCCCATCACCGCCTCGATCTCCGCCGCGGCGTCCGCGAGCGGTAGCGCCTTGATGCGCGCCGCCGTCTCCGGCGTGTCGGTCCACACCAGCGACGAGCGATGCCCGCCCGTCAGCGGCAGGCTCGCGAACGGCCCCGCCGGCCGGAAATGCTGCCACGCCGTGCCCCGATGCGGCAGCTCATGCGAAATCGTCGTCACGATTCCCGACTGCCGGTAATCATGTGCGGTGACGGCGATCCCGGCCATGCCGCGCAGCGCCGATTGCGCACCATCGGCGGCGACGACCAGCGGCGCCCTGAGCGTCCGCCCATCCTTCAGCGTAAGCGAGGCGCTGGCACCCTCGCCCGAAAAGCCGTCGATCTCGACCGGCGCGATGAACTCGACCCGCCCCTCCGCCTTTTCCAGCAGCGCTTTCGTCATCACCCGGTTGGGCACCAGATGCGCATAGGGCTCGCCCGGCACCACATCGCCCTCGAAGGTCAAAAACAGCGGCCGTGAAATGTCTCCCCGGCCGGAATCGGTGAGCTTCATCGCCTTGACCGGCTCGGCCTCCGCCACCATCGCATCCCAGACGCCAAGCGCGACGAACCCCCGGCGCACCGCCGCCGAAATCGCAAAGGCCCGCGCGTCATTGGGCACGCTCATCGGCCGCCGGTCGACCAGCGCCACCCGCAGCTCACGCTGGAACAGCGTCAGCCCCAGCGCCTGGGCCAGCCCGACAGGCCCTCCGCCTACTATTATGACGTCATAATTGTCGCTGGATACGGTCATTGCGCGATCCTCGGCGCTGTTTTCCCGCCGGCGCCCCAAGGAGGCAAGCCGCAAATGGTCTCAGCCTGCCCGTTTTCGCGGCATTTCTGCATAAGGTGCACTCTTTTTGTGCAATAATCGATGCGACAGCCCGTCTGTCCCTTGGTCGGCGGCGCGGGCCCGTTCAATTCCCTTAACAGAATCATAATCTTGGGCCGGCCCGCCCGAGTCTGGCACGGCATTTGAGTCTCCTGAGCCATTGGAGACCAATGCCAAAAGCGAAAGGGGCATCAATTGAAACTGGTGATCGCAATCATCAAGCCGTCGCGGCTTGAAGAGGTGCGTCAGGCGCTGAACTCGCTCGACGTGCACGGCATGACCGTGACTGAAGTGAAAGGATATGGCCGCCAGAAGGGGCATTCCGAAATCTACCGCGGCACCGAATATGCCGTGCACTTCCTGCCCAAGCTGAAGATCGAGATCGCTGTTGATGACAGCCTTTCCGATCAGATCGTCTCGGCCATCCGCGAAAGCGCCCAGACCGGCCGCATCGGCGATGGCAAGATTTTCGTCCTCGATTTGTTGGCCGTCACCCGTATCCGCACCGGCGAAACCGGCGCGGCCGCGCTCTGATGCCGTCCTCTGGAGAACCGACAATGACCTTGAAACTGTCCAAAATCCTGGGGCTCGCAGCGCTCGGCGCCCTCGTGGCCCTTCCCGCCTTCGGTCAGGACGCTCCTGTCGAGGAAGTCGTGCCCATCGTCGACAAGGGCGACACCACCTGGATGCTCATTTCGACCATTCTCGTCATCGCCATGACCATTCCGGGCCTCGCCCTCTTCTATGGCGGCCTCGTGCGCGCCAAGAACATGCTTTCGGTGCTCATGCAGGTCTTTGCCGGCTTCTGCATGATCGCCATCCTCTGGGTGATCTACGGCTATTCGCTGGCCTTCAACGGCGCCACCGACGGCAGCGGCATCTCGATGTTCATCGGCGATTTCTCACGGCTCTTCCTCTCCGGCATCACGCCGGATTCGACCGCCGCGACCTTCTCGGCCGGCTTCCAGATCCCCGAGCTCACCTTCGTCGTCTTCCAGCTGACCTTCGCCGCCATCACTCCGGCGCTGATTGTCGGCGCCATCGCCGAGCGCATGAAGTTCGGCGCGGTGATGGTCTTCCTCGCGCTCTGGTTCACCTTCGCCTATCTGCCCATGGCCCACATGGTCTGGTTCGGCGGTGGCTACCTCTTCGGCCTCGGCGCCTATGACTTCGCCGGCGGCACCGTGGTGCACATCAATGCCGGTATCGCCGGCCTCGTCGCCGCCATCGTGCTCGGGCCGCGCAAGGAGTTCATGAAGGAACCGATCCCGCCCCACAATCTGACCTTCACCTTCATCGGTGCCTGTCTGCTGTGGGTCGGCTGGTTCGGCTTCAACGCCGGCTCCAACCTCGAAGCCAACGGCCTCACCGCCCAGGCGCTGATGAACACCATCACCGCCACCGCGGCCGCCGCCATGGCGTGGGCCATCGCCGAGAAGTTCACCCGTGGCCATGCCTCGCTGCTCGGTGCGGCATCGGGCGCGGTTGCCGGACTTGTCGCCATCACCCCCGCGGCCGGCTTTGCCGGCTCGATGGGCGCGATTGTGCTCGGTGCGGTTGCCGGCCTCGTATGCCTCTGGGCGGTCGTGACGCTGAAGCCGATGTTCAAGTATGACGACGCGCTCGACGTGTTCGGCGTCCACGGCGTCGGCGGCATCGTCGGTGCGCTCGGCACCGCAATCGTCGCCGCGCCCTCGCTCGGCGGCTTCGCCCTCGGCGATGCGGCAGCCTACTCGATCGGCGGCCAGTTCCTGATCCAGCTCCAGGCGGTCGTGATCGCGCTGGTCTGGTCGGGCGTGGTGGCCTTCGTCGCCATGCTCATCGTCAAGCTCCTCTTCGGCGGCGCCCGCGTCCCCGAATCGGCGGAGTCCGACGGCCTCGATATCTCGAGCCACGGCGAGCACGCCTACAATTGATCCCGCCGCCGGGCCAAGACCCGGCGGTCCGAATTCCGGTCCGGGGGAGCGGCCTCCTCCCCGGCTTACCCCGGACCGGCCACCCCGATGATGGGTCAATAGTCAGGGAGCCCGGCCCGTCGCCGGACTCTCACCGCCGCAGGGATCGTCGCGGCGTGCAGCTCATGTTCCTCTTGGCCCGCCACAGAGGCTTCCCACTCGCAAACCGCATGGGCTGCACACCCCGGCGATCCTCCTCCCGGCAATGTCTCTCGGGCCCGCTTCGGCGGGCCCTTTCTCTTTACGCAAACCCCCATGGTTAGCTTGGGATTAACTACGCGGACCTAGGATCGCAGCACTTTGTATGAGTGAGTGTTCACGCGATGCCGGCCCGTCCCCTGCTCGAAGACGATACGTCCTCTCCCGCCATCGCCATCACCATCCCGATCCGCTTCATCGGCTTTGTGGTGCTGGGCCTTGTCGGCCTCGTGATGCTCGCCCTCGCCACCTGGTCGGTGGACGACCCCTCGCTCTCCTATGCCACGGCCAATGCCGCGCGGAACTGGCTCGGCTTCCCCGGCGCCGTCGTTGCCGACCTCGCCTTCCAGATCTTCGGCCTCGGCATCATCCTGATCCTCCTGCCGCCCGCCCTCTGGGCCTGGAGCCTCATCCGCCGCGTCGTGCCGACCCGCCTCGGCCTCCGCCTCATCGCCTGGATCGCGGCCTCCCTGCTCGCGACGGGCGTCCTCGGCTTCGTGCCGATCCCCAAGAGCTGGCCGCTCCCCACCGGCCTTGGCGGCCTTATCGGCGCCGGCTTCTGGAATCTCGCGACGCTCGTCACCGGCGCCAACCCGCAGCCCATCACCGCCGCGCTCTTCGGCATCATCATCGCGACCCCGACCCTCGCCCTCTACTGGCTCGCCCTCGGCACTGGCGCTCCGCGCGCCGCCTCCGGCAGGCGCGGCAAATCCGCCGATCTCTCCGACCGCAGCGGCATCCTCGATGTCGCCATCGGCGCGCTGGTCCATCTCGGCTTCTCTGCCCAGGCCGCGTTCCGCCGCTCGGTCGCCACGGCGCGCGCCAATGCGGAGGCCCGCCGCGAAGCCGCCGAGGGCCAGTGGCGCGACGGCGCGGTCGAGCCCAGCATGGACGGCCGCCGCGAGCCGCGCCTCGTCATCTCCCGCCCTGCTTACGCCGAACAGGAAGACATCGAGCCCGCCTTCGACGACGAGGCCGAATATGAAGAGGAAGACGCGGACGAGCCTGTCTCGCGCGCCCGCGTCTCGGCCGCCGCGAAACGTCCCGCCCCCGGCCGCCGCGCCGCCCGCGAAGCGCAGGGCTCATTGCTCGACGACGAATCCGGTTTCGAGCTCCCCGAACTAAGCCTGCTTGCCGAAGCCAGGCACAAGGGCCTCAGCGAAGAGCATCGCCCCGAGCGGCTCGAGGCCATGGCCCGCCGCCTCGAAGGCGTGCTCGAGGATTTCGGCGTCAAGGGCGACATCATCAATGTCCGCCCCGGCCCCGTCGTCACCCTCTACGAGCTCGAGCCCGCCCCCGGCATCAAGTCGAGCCGCGTCATCTCGCTCGCCGACGACATCGCCCGCTCGATGAGTGCCATCTCCGCCCGCGTCGCCGTCGTCCCCGGCCGCAACGCCATCGGCATCGAGCTGCCCAATGAGAGCCGCGAAACCGTCTATCTGCGCGAAATGCTCTCCAGCGCCGATTTCGAGGACACCAAGGGCAAGCTCAACATCTGCCTGGGCAAGACCATCGGCGGCGAGCCCATCATCGCCGACCTCGCCCGCATGCCGCATCTGCTCATCGCCGGCACCACCGGCTCGGGCAAGTCGGTCGGCATCAACACCATGATCCTCTCGCTGCTCTACCAGATGACGCCAGAGCAGTGCCGCATGATCATGATCGACCCCAAGATGCTCGAGCTCTCGATCTATGACGGCATCCCGCATCTGCTGACCCCGGTCGTCACCGATCCCTCCAAGGCCGTCACCGCCCTCAAATGGGCCGTACGCGAAATGGAGGATCGCTACCGCAAGATGTCGAAGATCGGTGTGCGCAACATCGACGGCTTCAACCAGCGCGTCGCCGAAGCCGCGCATAAGGGCGAGACCATCACCCGCACCGTGCAGACCGGCTTCGACCGCGAGACCGGCGAGGCCATCTACGAGAGCGAGACCTTCAACCTCGAGCCGCTACCCTTCATCGTCGTCATCGTCGACGAGATGGCCGATCTGATGATGGTTGCCGGCAAGGACATCGAAGGCGCCATTCAGCGCCTCGCTCAGATGGCCCGCGCCGCTGGTATCCATCTCATCATGGCGACGCAGCGTCCCTCGGTCGACGTCATCACCGGCACCATCAAGGCCAACTTCCCCACCAGAATATCGTTCCAGGTAACGTCCAAGATCGACTCCCGCACCATCCTCGGCGAGCAGGGCGCCGAGCAGCTCCTCGGCAATGGCGACATGCTCTATATGGCCGGCGGCGGCCGCATCCGGCGCCTGCACGGCCCCTTTGTCTCCGACCGCGAGGTCGAGGCCGTGGTCGATCATCTCAAATCGCAGGGCGCCCCCGACTACCTCGAATCGATCACCGCCGACGAGGAGGAGTTCGATCCCGAATCTGCCACCGGCGACGCCGAATATGGCGGCTCGGGCGACGAGCTCTACGACAAGGCCGTCAACATCGTCCTGCAGGACAAGAAGGCCTCGACCTCCTACGTGCAGCGCCGCCTCGCCATCGGCTACAACCGCGCCGCCAGCCTCATCGAGCGCATGGAACAGGAAGGCGTCATCTCCGCCGCCAACCACGCCGGCAAACGCGAAATCCTCGTCGGCAACAACGCCGACGGCTACTGAGCGAGGCGGCTATCGGGCCGCCTCCTGCCACTTCGCCTCCGCCAGCACCACGCGCAGCGCCGCCTCGAGATCGTCGATATGCTGCGGCCGCATCAGCGAGCCGCCGAACCTTGCATTGAACTCGAAGATCGCCACCCGCCCATCCGCGCGCCTTTTGTAGTTCACCGCCGCCGGCCCGTCGAAGCCCACCGGCAAGAGGAACCGCTCGAACACCGCGATATCCTCCGCCCCCAATCCCACCCGCACCATCTCGCTCGTCTGCGACACCTTCCGGATCTCCCTCGGAGACTCAAGCGGATAGGCGAAGGCCGCCCACCACCGTATCCGTCCGCCCACGCACACCAGATGCGCCACCTCCTCGGCCTCGCCCAGGATCACCTCCTGCAGCAGCACCGGATTGTCCGCCCATGGCTTCTCGCCGAGCCGCCGCGCCAGCTCCTCGGCGCTCTCGACCACCACGATCCCGTCGCCCGCATTGAGATTGGTCCGCTTCAGCACCGCGGGGAAGCGCGGCGCGGCGATCTCGTAGTGCTCCGGCAGATAGTCCGCGAGACCCTGCGCCTTGGCATAGTCGAGAAACCCGTCCTTTTCCTTGAACACATGGATCGCCTCCGGACTCGGGATCAGCGCCCAGCAGGGCCGCGGCATCGTCCGCGTGTGATGCTCGAACAGCGGAATGACGAAGCGCTTGCGCCAGGTCGGCGGCACGCCGAGCTTGGTGGCATGCACGACGCTGTAGGGCCCGAGCCGCCGCCACACCGCCGCCCCCGGCCCCAGTGCCCTCAGCCAATCCGGATTGCTCCCGCGGATCACCACCTGCGGCCGGCTGAGCGAATCGAGCAAATGTCTGAGCATCCGCCGACCGGTTAGCGGCAACCACTCTCGCGCTCAACCCCACGCCAATCTATAAGTATTGACTTATATAAGTCACGCCTGATAGAGAAGCGGCGGATTGTGAAGGAGTAGTCCCATGCCTCTCGATGCCCTTGCCTTTGCCGGCACCATTGTCCGCGGCGTCCAGTCCGTCACCCGCGACGGCAAGCCTGCCAAGGCCGTCATCGCCACCGCGACCTACGATACGAGCCTCGAGGATCTGTGGGACGCCGTCACCACCGCGTCCCGCATCAGGCGCTGGTTCCTGCCCGTCACCGGCGAGTTGAAGCTCGGCGGCCATTACCAGCTCGAGGGCAATGCCGGCGGCACGATCACCGCCTGCGATCCGCCCCATGCCTTTGCCGCCACTTGGGAAATGGGCGGCCAGACCAGCTGGCTGGACGTCACGCTCAAGCCGGCGGGCAAGGACAAGGCCCTGCTGGAGCTGCGTCACACCGCCATTGTCGACGAGAATTTCTGGCCGACCTATGGCCCGGGTGCCGTCGGCGTCGGTTGGGATCTCGGTCTCTTCGGCCTCTATCGTCACATCTCCGATCCCACGGCCGAGCGGCCCCCCGAAGCCGCGCTCGAATGGCAAACCTCCGATGAGGCTAAAGAGGTCTATCGCCTGTCGAGCGCCGCCTGGGGCGAGGCCGCCGCGGCCGACGGCATGGTCAATGCGAAGGAAGCGGCGGAGAACACCCGCAAATTCTATTCGGGTGAAACGGCGCCGGGCATGTGATGCACGCCTTCGATGTCCTCGGCGATCCCGTCCGCCGCCGCATCCTCGAGCTGCTGGCGTCGGGCGAGCTCGCCTCGGGCGAAATGGTCGAGGTGATCTCCGCCGAATTCGGCATCAGCCAGGCGGGCGTATCGCAGCATCTCAAGGTGTTGCGCGATTCCGGCTTCGCCAGCGTCCGCGCCGAAGGCACGCGCCGCCTCTACGCGCTCGACACCGCCCCCCTTCAGCAGGTCGACTCCTGGCTCGAACCCTTCCGCCTCTTCTGGACCCACAAGCTCTCCGCCCTCGGCACCGAAATCGCCCGCGGCAAAAAACGCCGCTTGCGCTGACATCCTCCTCCGTAGCGAAGCGTACGGGGCAGGTGGCGCCGAAGGCGACGGAGGGGGCGACCGCTTGCACCGGACCACTCCCTCCCCCTCGTGGGGAGGGGGGACCACGCTGAGCGTGGTGGATTGGGGGAACCGCTTGCACCTAGCGCAGCCACGCGAATTGAGATGGATGGGAACCGGCCGCGCAGCGCCTATACTGCGCGTGTCCCCGCGCGCGGAGAAACCAATGGACCAGGCCGGCGTCAGATCATTCTTCGCCCGCTACGAAGCCCTCTTCAACCGGTCGCTCGCCGGGCAATCGAACCTCGAGGACGTCGCGGCCCTCTATGCGCCCGAATTCATCGCCGCGTCACCTGCGGGGGTGATGGCCGGAAAGAACGACGAACAGCTTCGGCAGGTCATGGCCCAGGGCTATGAACGCTATCGCGCGATGGGCACCAGACAGATGCGCCTGCGCAATGTCCGTCTCTCCCCGATAGACGACCTCCATTGTCTCGCCCATGTCGCCTGGACCGCATTCTATGCACGCCCCGGCCAGCCCGATGTCGCCATCGATTTCGACGTGCATTACCTCGTCCAGGCGCTGGACGGAACGCCCAGGGTCTTCGGCTGGATATCTGGCGACGAGGAGGCGCTGCTGAAAAAGCACGGCATCCTGTGATTTCCGTTTCCGCATTGCCGGCCTCCAGCCCTGCCCTCGGCCGTCCGATCCCACGTCTTGCCTCATTTGCACGCTAGCGGCTAAGCAGTCACCAACACCGGATTGACCTGCCGATGCATCGCCGTTCACTGCTCGCTCTTCTCGCTGTGCTTCCCGCTTTGTCCCCGCGCGCTTTTGCGCAGGACAATGCGGCTGCGGCGGCCGATGCCGCTGCCGGGGCGCCGCGCGCCCTGACGCAGGAGGAGGTCGATCTCATCAACGCCATCTCGGCGCACAATTCGGCGATCAAGACCATGCAGGGCCGGTTCCTGCAGATCGACCGCCAGGGCAGCCGCATCGAGGGCACCTTCTTTCTGGTCCGTCCCAACAAGATCCGCTTCCGCTACGATCCGCCCTCCCGCGAGGAGATCGTCTCCTCCGGCCGCGGCTTCTTCATCCTCGACCGCAAGGAAAAGACCACCTCCGCCTATCCGCAGGACAAGGTGCCGCTGCGCCAGTTCCTGAGCGACAATATCGACCTGCTCCATGCCGGCCTCTATTCGATCGAGCATTCGCCCAATTATGTCGGCCTGACCCTCAATGACGACACGCCCAAGGGCCCGGTGAGCGTCGATCTCATCTTCGACAAGGACAGCAAGGAACTGGTGCAATGGGTGCTCAAGAGCCCTGACGGCGCCGAGCTCACCTTTTCGCTCTTCGACGTCGAGCACGATGTCGAGATCAAGAATTCCAATTTCTACGTCGATCCCACCTACACGCCGCGTTAGGCCACCTGCCCCGGCAAGCCTTTACTCGCCCGCGCCGCCCGGCAAATATGCTCTCCAAAAGAGAGCATCATGCCCGTCAGCCTTGCCACCTGGAATATCAACTCCGTCCGCCTGCGCCTGCCTCTGGTCCTCGACTTCCTCCGCCGCCACCGGCCGGACGTCCTCTGCCTCCAGGAGATCAAGTGCCAGAACGACCAGTTCCCCGCCGCGGCCTTTGCCGAGGCTGGCTATCCGCATCAGGCGGTGCACGGCCAGAAGGGCTATCACGGCGTCGCCATCATCTCGCGCTTCCCGCTGACCGACATTTCGAGCCGCGTCTTCTGCGAGATCGAAGATTGCCGCCACGTCTCGGCGACCCTCGACTGGGGCAAGGGCCCCCTCACCGTCCATTCGATCTACATTCCCGCCGGCGGCGACGAGCCGGATCCCGACATCAATCCCAAATTCCGGCACAAGCTCAATTTCCTTGCCGAGCTCAGGGACTGGTTCGGCGACCCACGCTTCAGACAGGGCCAGCTCATCTGCGGCGATTTCAACATCGCCCCGCATGAGGACGATGTGTGGAGCCATAAGCAGCTTCTGAAAGTCGTGAGCCATACACCCGTCGAGACCGAGGCGCTCGATGCCCTGCTCAACGGCAATCACGGCTGGACCGATCTCGTGCGCAAGCATCTGCCCTACGGCACCAAGCTCTATTCCTGGTGGAGCTATCGCGCCCAGGACTGGGAAGCCTCCGACCGCGGACGCCGCCTCGACCACATCTGGTCCACCGCCGACATCGCCGCCCATTCGACCGCCGCCGAGATCATCCGCCCCGCCCGCGGCTGGAGCGACAAGCCCTCCGACCACGTCCCGGTGATTGCCCATTTCTGAGGAGTGACCCGATGCGTCAGCTCGTCTCGTCCGGCTCGTATCTCGAACCCATCATCGGCTTCTCGCGCGCCGTGCGCGTCGGCAATAATGTGAGCATTGGCGGCACCGCGCCCATCGCCGCCGGCGGCGGCACCGCCGCAAAAGGCGATGTCTATGGCCAGGCGAGGCGCATCTTCGAGATCATCGGCAAGGCCCTCGCCGATGCCGGAGCAGGTTTCGAGCACGTGACGCGCACCCGCGTGATCCTCACCGACATCAAGCTCTGGGACGCAGCGGCAAAGGCGCATGCCGAAATCTTCGCGAACATCCGCCCCGTGACCACAATCGTGGCCGTCACCGCCTTCGTCGATCCCGATTGGCTCATCGAAATCGAAGTCGACGCGATCATCGACGGCAAATAGAACGCCGCTCTACGCTCGCGCGTCTCCTCGCCCCCTGGGGAGAGAGCCTGCCCCGGACATGATCCCGGGGGGTGGCCGCGTAGCGGCCGGTGAGGGGCCGTAATTTCGCCAGGACGGAGGCCGTGGCCTATCCCTTGCCCGATCCGATCCGGGGCCTCAGCGTCTCGATCGCCCCGAGATACCCGGTCAGCTCGCTCCGGATCTGCGCCGCCGCCCGGCCCGCGAGATCGGGATATTGGTTGCACAGCTTCATGAACGCTGAGCGCGGCACGAACAGTGTCTCGACCTGGTCGATGGCCTTGAGCGTCACGGGCCGGGGCTTGGCGATCACCAGCGAATTGGCGCCGAACAGCGCACCGGGCTTGGACACGACGAAGGGATTATCCGCATCCTCGCCCTGGAACGTCGCCACCGTCCCAGCCACCAGCACATGCGCGCCTTCCGGCACATCCCCCGCCTTGTAGATCACCGAACCCGGCTTATGCCTCTTCCGCTCGCTGGCGAATGCCAGCAGGCGGCGCTGCTCGCCGTCGCAGATCTGGAAGAATTCCGTCCGCGCCAAAATCGTCGCGGCGTCGTCGAGCTGCATGCTGGCCAGGTCCTTCGCGGGATCGCCCGCCTCGGGCCGGTCCCGCGCGTGATATAGAGCATGCGCGCCCTGAGGAAAGAATCGATTTCAGCCCGAAGTTAAGCCCGGGGCGGGGTTAACCACGCCTTTTGGGCGCTTCGGAGCGTTTCCAGCAAAAGTGGGTTTCCGGTTTTGCGGTTCGGAACCGCGACCTACGCAAAGACTCACGGCACCAGCCGGTAGCCGCCCTCTTCCGTCACCAGCAGCCGCGCATTGGACGGATCGCGCTCGATCTTCTGCCGCAGCCGGTAGATATGGGTCTCGAGCGTATGGGTCGTGACCCTGTTGTTGTAGCCCCAGACCTCCTTGAGCAGCACCTCGCGGCTGATCGTCCGCGGCCCCTGCCGGTAGAGATATTTGAGGATCGAGGTTTCCTTGTCCGTGAGCCGGATTTTCCCGCCATCCGGCGATTCGAGCAGCTTCGCTGCCGGCTGGAAGCTGTAGGGCCCGATGGTGAAGACCACGTCCTCGCTCTGGTCGTGCTGCCTGAGCGCCGCCCGGATGCGGGCCAGCAGCACCGAGAACCGGAACGGCTTGGTCACATAGTCGTTCGCCCCCGATTCGAGCCCCAGGATTTCGTCGGAATCCGTGTCGTGTCCGGTCAGCATCAGGATCGGGCTCTTGAACCCGTCCCGGCGCAAAATCTTCACCGCCTCGCGGCCATCCATGTCCGGCAGCCCGACATCGAGGATCATCAGATCGACATGACTGTCCCTGACCGCCCGCAGCGCCTCATTGGCCGTGCCCGCCTCGATCAGCTCGAATTCCCGGTAATGCATGAGCTGCTCGGCCAGCGTCCGGCGCAGTTCCGCATCGTCATCGACCAGAAAAATCTTGCGCCTTATCATCAGGATATCCTGAGCTTCTGCCCTTAGCTGTTTGGTAAGCCGCGCTGTGGGAACCGGCCAATCACATTTGGGTCACACCCCAGCAACGTGATTTGACAGCTTTCAGTTTCGAGCGGCCGCGGCGGCCGGCGGCCGCGCCCCGAACAGCGCCGAGCCCACCCGCACATGCGTCGCGCCCATGCCGATGGCCACCTCGAAGTCTCCGCTCATCCCCATCGACAGCCCCGCCACTCCCGCGTCGCGCGCCAGCTGCTTGAGCTGCGCGAAATACGGCCCCGGCGGCACGCCCTCGGGCGGAATGCACATCAGCCCCTCGATCGTCAGCCCATGCACATCGCGGCACCGCATGACGAACGCCACCGCCTCGTCCGGATCGATCCCCGCCTTCTGCGCCTCGCGCCCGATATTGACCTGCACGAACAGCCGCACCCGCCTGCCCGTCTTCTCCATCTCTGCCTTCAGCGCCGCCGCCAGCTTCTCGCGGTCGACCGTCTCGATCACATCGAACAGCGCCACCGCCTCCTTGACCTTGTTGGACTGCAGCGGCCCGATCAGATGCAATTCTATGCCGTCATAATGTCCCCGGAGTCCGGGCCATTTTCCCATCGCCTCCTGCACGCGGTTCTCCCCGAACACCCGCTGCCCCGCCGCGAGGAACGGCCGCACCTCGTCCGCGGAAAACGTCTTCGACACCGCCACCAGCGTCACCGCCTTAGGCGGCGGACCGAACCGCGCCTGCGCCTTGTCGATCCGTGCGCGGATCGCCCCGAGCCGTTCTGCCGCGCTCTCCATCGCCCTGCTGTTGACCGTTTTGCCGAATTCTGTTGATGGTCCGCTACCCCGGATTTCCCCGGTTTAGCAACTCCCTGCCCTCCCCAGGACGACCTGAATTGAAGACCATCGAGCGCTACAATCCGCGTGTCGAAGAACCCCGCTGGCAGAAAGCCTGGGCCGACGCCAAATCCTTCGAGGTCTCCAACAGCGACCCGCGCGAGCATTATTACGTGCTCGAGATGTTCCCCTATCCGTCGGGCCGCATCCATATGGGCCACGTCCGCAATTACGCTATGGGCGACGTCCTCGCCCGTTACAAGCGCGCCAGAGGCTTCAACGTCCTCCACCCCATGGGCTGGGACGCCTTCGGCCTGCCCGCCGAGAACGCCGCCAAGCAGACCGGCTCCCATCCCAAGGCCTGGACCTACGCCAATATCGACGCCATGCGCGCCCAGCTCAAATCCATGGGGCTGAGCTTCGACTGGAGCCGCGAATTCGCCACCTGCGACGTCGACTACTACCAGCGCCAGCAGAAGCTGTTCCTCGATTTCCTCAAGGCCGGCCTCGTCACGCGCAAATCCGCCAAGGTCAACTGGGACCCGGTGGACGAGACCGTGCTCGCCAATGAGCAGGTGATCGACGGCCGCGGCTGGCGCTCGGGCGCCATCGTCGAGCAGCGCGAGCTGACGCAGTGGTTCCTCAAGATCTCCGACTATTCCGAGGAGCTCTTGAGCGCCATCGACGGCCTCACCGAATGGCCCGACAAGGTGCGCACCATGCAGCGCAACTGGATCGGCAAATCCGAAGGCCTGCGCCTCTTGTTCGAGCTCGTCCCCTCGCCGCTGACCGCCGCGACCAGCATCGAGATCTTCACCACGCGCCCCGACACCATTTTCGGCGCGAGCTTCATCGCGCTCTCACCCGATCATCCGCTCGCGGCGGAGCTGGCTTCGGCCAATCCCGCCATCCGCGACTTCATCGCCGAATTCCACCGCCAGGGCACCGCCACCGAGACTCTCGAGAAAGCCGAGAAATCCGGCGTGTTCACCGGTCTCCGCGTCGTCCATCCGACCAGGCCCGGCGAGACGCTGCCCGTCTATGTCGCCAATTTCGTACTGATGGAGTACGGCGCCGGCGCCATCTTCGGCTGCCCTGCGCACGACCAGCGCGACCTCGATTTCGCGCGCCGATATGGCTTGAACGTCATTCCAGTCGTGCTGCCCCCGGGCGCCGATCCCGCGACATTCGCCGTCGGCTCCGAGGCCTATGTCGGCCCCGGCACGGCCTATCATTCCGAATTCCTCGACGGCCTCGATGTCGATGCCGCCAAGAAGGAGATCGCCCGCTATTTCGGGGCGCGCGCCGTCGACAACCGCCCGCAGGGCGTGGTCGAGACCAATTATCGCCTGCGCGACTGGGGCATTTCGCGCCAGCGCTATTGGGGCTGCCCGATCCCAGTGATCCACTGCCCGACGCATGGAATCGTGCCGGTGCCCGATGCCGATCTTCCGGTGCGCCTCCCGGACGACGTGACCTTCGACAAGCCGGGCAATCCGCTCGACCACCACCCGACATGGAAGCATGTCTCCTGCCCGATCTGCGGCACGCCCTCGCGCCGCGAGACCGACACCATGGACACCTTCGTCGATTCCTCCTGGTATTTCGCGCGCTTCACCGCGCCCGAGGCCGCCGCGCCGACCATTCCCGGCATCGCCAATTCCTGGCTGCCGGTGGACCAGTATATTGGCGGCGTCGAGCACGCGATCCTGCACCTGCTCTATTCGCGCTTCTTCGCCCGCGCCATGCACAAGACCGGCCATCTGGGCATGGACGAGCCGTTCAAGGGCCTCTTCACCCAGGGCATGGTCGTCCACGAGACCTACAAGGACGCCGCCGGCGAATGGGTCCTGCCCGCCGATGTCGTGCTCGAAGGCATGGGCGACAGCCGCAGGGCCAGGCTCGCCGCCACCGGCGCGCCGGTCGAGATCGGCTCCATCGAGAAGATGTCGAAGTCGAAGAAGAACGTCGTCGATCCCGACGAGATCGTCCGCACCTATGGCGCCGATTGCGCCCGCTGGTTCATGCTGTCCGACTCGCCGCCCGAGCGCGATGTGCAATGGACCGAAGCCGGCATCGAAGGCGCCTCGCGTTTCCAGCAGCGCGTCTGGAAGCTGGTGCAGGACTCGATCCAGCTCGCCGAACTGCCGGCAAGCGGCGAAACGCCGACGGCCGAGATCGATGCGATCCGAAAGCTCACCCATCGCGTGGTCAAGACCATCAGCGACGACATCGAGGGCCTGCGCTTCAATCGCGCTGTCGCGCAGATTTACGAGCTGACCAACGGCCTCGGCAAATTCTCGGCGACGCTCGAAGCCGCGCCCTCCGCCAATGGTGTCGCGGCCCTGCGCGAAAGCGTCCAGACGCTGGTGCAGCTCACCGCGCCCATGATGCCGCATCTGAGCGAGACCTGCTGGACCGCTCTGGGACGCAAGGGAATGGTCGCCGACGCGCCCTGGCCGGAGGCGGATCCGGCGCTGCTTGTCGAATCCACCGTCACCCTGGCCGTTCAGGTCAATGGCAAGCTGCGCGGCGAGCTCGTTGTCGCCCAGGACACACCGCGCGAGGAGATCGAGAGACAGGCCTTGTCTCTGGAGGCGGTTGCCCGCATTCTGGACGGCAAGGCGCCCAAAAAGATCATCGTCGTTCCCGGCAGGATCGTGAATGTCGTCGCTTAGGCTCATGCGCGCGATAATTGTGACGGCGACGCTGGCGCTGGCGCTGTCGGCCTGCACCACGCTGCGTCCCGTCTATGGCGAGAACGGCCTCACCACTGAAGCGATTGCTTTGGCCTATGCCGAACCCGCCAGTCGCCTCGAGCAGATCATCTATCAGGAGCTCGCTTTGCGTCTCGGCAAGGCCACGGGCGATGCGCCCGAGCTGCAGGTGACCACGTCTCAGGCCAGCAAGGCCCTCACCGCCGGCGGTATCGCTTTCCCCAACCGCCAGCGCCAGATGATCGTCACCGCCAGGATCAGGCTCGTGGCCGCCGGCGGCAAGGTTCTCTTCTCGGGCAGCCGTTCGGCTGCAGCCGACTACACCACCAATGTGTCCCAGCTCGCCAATCAGCAGGCGGAAACCGACGCCGCCGAACGCGCCGCAAAGGCACTCGCCGAGACCATCCGCCTGACGCTGATCGCGGCGCTCGCCTCTCCGGCGCAGTAAGGTGTCGTTGTGACCGCGCTCAAGGGGCGCGACATCGATCGCTTCGTCGCCCGGCCCGACATCGAGGAAGGAATTGTCCTCGTCTATGGTCCAGACACCGGCCTCGTCCGCGAAACCGGCGAGCGCCTTCTGAAACACTATTCGACTGAGGGCGGCATGGGCCTCGTGACCCTCGACGGGGCCGAAATCGATGCCGATCCCGGCCGGCTCATCGTCGAAGCCAGGACCTCATCCCTGTTCGGCGACAAACGCGTCGTGCGCGTCCGCGGTGCCGGCCGGTCGATCGCCTCTCTTCCCGCTTTGCTCGAGGACCCTGCCGGCGCAATCGTCGTCATCGAAGCCGGCAACCTCGCGCCGCGCGATTCTCTGCGTGCGCAAGTCGAGGCCAGCAAGACCGCCCGTGCCCTGCCCTGCTACGCCGACAGCGAGGAGACCATTCTCCGCCTCATCACCGAGACCTTCAACAAGGAAGGCATCGCCACCGAGCCGGACGTAGCGGCCACGCTGCGCGACAGTCTCGGTAACGACCGCGAAGTGACGCGCCGCGAGCTCGAAAAGCTCGTGCTCTTCGCCGCCGACAGCAAGCGCCTCACCCGCGACGATGTGCTGACGCTCTGCGCCGACAACGCCGTCAGCGCTATCGACGAAGTCTCCGACGCCATCGGCACAGGCCATCCTGAAGCCCTTGAGATCGCTTTGGCGCGCGCCCTCGCCAACGCCGTCGACAATCAGCGCCTGCTCGGCGCCGTCACCCAGCATTTTCTCACCCTGCGCCGCTGGCGCGCCGGCGTCGATGCCGGCAAATCGCCGCGCGAAGTGCTCGATTCGGGCTGGCCCAAGCCGCATTTCTCGCGCCGCACCGCGCTCGAGCAGCAGATCCGCCTCTGGAACGATTCCGCCATCGCCGCCGCCGCCGCCCGCCTCCTCGAAGCCACAGCCGACAGCCGCAAAAACTATGTTCTAGCCGAAACCATCATGCGACGCACCCTGCTGTCCCTCGCCCGGCAAGCCGCCGGCCACTGACCAGCACCAGCCCTCCCTCCACCGGGCCCTACCACCCCCACGGAGTCATTCCCGCAAAAGCGGGAATCTCCGTTTGCTAAACCCGCATTGGCGCTCGATGGAACGTGCCGGGCCTCGCCCGGCTATGCCCTGCGTCACGCGTCTCCATCGCTCCGCCCCACAGGCCCTACCGCCCCCACGGAGTCATTCCCGCGAAAGCGGGAATCTCCGTTGACCGAACCCGCATTGGCGCTCGATAGAACGTGCCGGGCCTCGCCCGGCTATGCCCCGCGCTCGAAGCAGAACAGCGTTCTACCCGCCATACCCCGTGAGCTTCAGCGACAGCAAATCGAGCTGCTCCAGCGTCTTGTATTTGATCTCGAGCCGCCCGCCCTGCGCCTTGTGCTCGAGGCTCACCGCCATGCCGAGCGCATCGGCGATCCGCTTCTCCAGTGCCACCGTGTCTGCATCGCGGACCCCGGCGGCCGCCTTGGTCGAGGGCTTCTTGTCGCCGCCCTTCTGGCTCAGCGCCTCGGCCTCGCGCACCGAGAGCCCGCCGCCCACGATCTGCCGCGCCACCGCCAGCGGGTCCTCGGCCGTGATCAGCGTCCTTGCATGGCCGGCCGTCAGCTCGCCCCTTGCCAGCATGTCGCGGACTTCGTTGGGCAGCTTCAAAAGCCGCAGCGTATTGGCCACATGCGAGCGGCTCTTGCCGATCACATCCGCCAGATCCTGCTGCGTATAGGCGAACTGTTCGATCAACTGCCCGTAACCCATGGCTTCTTCGAGCGGATTGAGATCGACCCGCTGCACGTTTTCGATGATCGCGAGTTCGAGCGCTTCCTTGTCGTCCACCTCGCGCACGATCACCGGCACGTCGTGCAGCCCTGCCCGCTGCGCCGCCCGCCAGCGCCGCTCGCCGGCAATGATCTCGAACTGATTCGGGTCGCTCGACGGCCGCACCAGCAGCGGCTGCATCACGCCCTTTTCCCGGATCGAATTGGTCAGCTCTTCGAGGCTTTCCGGGTCGAAATCCCGCCGCGGATTGGCGCGGTTGGCGATCAGGAACTCCACCGGCAGGCGCTTCGGGCCGCCGCCGGCCTCGGCGACGCGCGTGCCTTCCAGCGTCGCCATGTCGCCGATCAATGCCGCGAGGCCGCGTCCGAGCCGGGAGGGTTTCTCGTTCATCTTCAAGTCCTTAAGCCGCAACCAGGGAGCGTTCGCGCCGGATCACCTCGGTGGCGAGCCGGAGATACGCCTGGCTTCCGGCGCATTTCAGATCATAGAGCAGCGCCGGCTTGCCATAGGACGGCGCCTCGCTGAGCCGCACATTGCGCGGGATCACCGTATCATAGACCAGCGAGCCCATTTCGCTGCGCACGTCGCTCAGCACCTGTTCGCTGAGACTGTTGCGCCGGTCGAACATGGTCATCACCACGCCCTGGATGCTGAGGCGCGGATTGAGGCTCGTCCGGATTCCTTCAATGGTTTGAAGGAGTTGGCTCAGGCCCTCCAGCGCGAAGAATTCGCATTGCAGCGGCACGACCACGGCGTCCGCCGCGACCAGCGCATTGATCGTCAAGAGGTTGAGCGATGGCGGGCAGTCGATCAGGATGTAGCTCACCGGCTTGTCGGCGATCACCATCTGGTCGATCGCCTTGAAGGCGTTCTTGAGCTTGAAGGCGCGGTCCGGCTGCTGCGCGATGGTCAGCTCGACGCCCAGCAGATCGAGCGTGGATGGCACGATCGCCACATTGGGCACGTCCGTCATGATCGCCGCCTGGGCGATCGTCGCCTCACCGAGCATAAGATCGAAGGATGAGATTTCGCGGCCCTTGCGGTCGATGCCGAGGCCGGTCGAGGCATTGCCCTGCGGATCGAGATCGACGATCAGCACGCGCTCGCCGATGGCCGCCAGGGCCGTCGCGAGGTTGATGGCGGTCGTCGTCTTGCCGACTCCACCCTTCTGGTTCGCCAGAGTAAGTATGCGCGGCGCCACAACCGCCTCCTAACGCGCTGATATTGCACGCAGATTGGATATGTCCAGAATCACGCCCCCGGCGTCCGTCCGGCTGGGATGCTCTAGCACATCGAAGTCGAAAAGTTGAGCGGCTTCATCGAGCTCGCGGCGGAATTCCCGTCCCTTGTGCAGCAGCGCATGTCCTTTGGGCTTCATCAGGCGGTTCACATAGCCCAGGAGCACCGGCAGCGCCGCCACCGCCCGCGAGGTCACCAGATCCGCTGTTTCACGTGAATCAAAATTCTCGGCCCGCACCGCATGGACCGTCACCGGGAGCTCCAGCTCCCGCGCCACCGTCCTCAGGAACGCGGCCTTCTTCTGCACCGGCTCCAGCAGGGTGAATCGCCGTTCTGTTCCACGTGAAACAATCGCCAGCGGTATCGCCGGGAACCCTCCGCCGCTCCCAATGTCCACAATATGCCTGTCCGCGCCCTGCACATATTCGGCCAACTGCAGGCTGTCCCTGATATGCCGCCCCCAAATCTCCCCCGCCCCCCGCGCAACAAGATTCTGAACCGCGTTCCACTTCCTGAGGAGCGCAGCATATTCCTCGAGATCGGACTGAACGCTCATCCCGCCTTGCGCAGCGCACCGCGCCGGATGATGGCCAACAGCAACGTCGCCGCCGCCGGCGTCATCCCTTCGATAGCCTGCGCCTGGGCAATGGTCGCCGGCTGGTGTCCCGTAAGCTTCTGCCGAAGTTCCATCGACAGTCCGGGAATGGCGCCATAGTCGACCCAGCCAGGGATCGCGATGCTCTCGTCCCGGCGCATGGCTGCGACGTCGGCCTTCTGGCGTTCCAGATACACCGCGTACTGTGCATCGATCGAAAGCTGCTCAAGTGTCGCGGGCGCCAGTTCCCCAATCTCGGGCCATCGGCGCTTGATGTCGTCAGCTTCGACTCCGGGATAGGCCAGCAGGTCAAACGCCGTCCGTTGCTGTCCGTCAGCGTTCACAGCAATGCCGGCCTTTTGCGCCTCCGACGGCGTGGTCGTAAGACGCCCCAGCATCGCCCGGCCCGCCCTCAGCGCACTAGACTTTCGGGCAAAATGCTCCGATCGCTCCGGCCCGACCAGCCCGGTTTCCACCCCCAGCGGCGTCAACCGCTGGTCAGCGTTGTCGCTGCGAAGATGCAGCCG
>DASZPY010000093.1:0-12900 GCA_035549855.1 Devosia sp.
GAGGTCGTCGCTGTCGGTCGCCGCGACCGCGGCGAGCAACAGGCGTCTGAAGTTCGGTTCTGAATCGACGAGATCGCCCGCCCTGGTGATCAGGGCGTCACGCGTCGAGAGGCTGGCATCCATTATCCCCCCATGGCCCCCTTAACCATGACGAGTCCGCAAACCCCACAGTGCGTCCTCGAACCTCTATTGTCGAGGGGCCGGTAACAGCTTGTCATGCAATGGCGTTCATAGTCCGGCGACACGCCGATGACGCCCAGAGGCCATGGACCACAACCCCCGCTCCGATCTGAGGCAGCTGCTTCGCGCCGGCCTCTCGAAGTCGCTGGTTTCGCTCATCATCAAGGTGGCGACCGCGGGGCTGACCTATGGCATGTACGTCATCCTCAGCCGCGCGATGGGGATCACCGAATACGGCTATTTTGCCTTCGGCCTGTCGCTGGCGACCATTCTCGCAATCGGCGCCAATTACGGGCAGCAGACGGCGATCCTGCGCTACTGGCCCGAGGCCATGGTGGGCGGCCGGCCGCAGCAGGCGCTGGCGGCGCTCCGCTCGGGCGGCGCCATCACCATCATTGCCGGACTCGGCGTCTCGCTGGCGCTGATCCTGGTGGCGGGCGGCGTCGCCGGCTTCGGCCGCGGTTCGGTGGTGCATCTTTACGCCGCTGCGGCACTGATCCTGCCGATGGCGCTCGCCGAATACTGGAGCTCGGCGCTCCGCGCGCAGGGTTCGGTGTGGACCGCGCTGGCGCCGCGCGACCTGATCTGGCGGCTGGCGCTGCCGCTTTGTGTGCTGGCGCTCACCGCGCTCGGTGTCGGGCTCTCGGGATGGGAAGCACTGCTGCTGACGGCAGGGATGCTGGCCGCAGCGCTCGGGCTGCAATATGCGCTGGCCCGGTTCCGCCGTTATGAGATCGCGCCGGGCACAGCGGGCCTCGGCGGCTACTGGCAGGCGCATGGCCGGGCGAGCCGCTGGTTCTTCCTCGGCACCGTGCTCGACGCGGTGGCGCTCAATGCCGACATCATCCTGATCGGGCTGTTCGTGGCCCCGGCCGCTGCGGGCATCTACTTCAACGCCTTCCGCACGGCGGGGTTGCTGACGCTCTTCACCTTCGCCATCACGCTGGTGGTCGCCCCGATGGTGGCGCAGCACTATCATGCGGGTGAAATGCGCAAGGCGCAGGCGATTACGGCGCTCTGCGCCTGGGCGGGGTTCGTGTTCTCGCTCGCGGTCTTTGCCGGCTTCTGGCTGTTCGGCGACCAGATCCTGGCGCTGTTCGGGGGCACGCATGAGCAGGGCTGGCTGCTGCTGATCCTGCTTTCGGTGGGGCTCTTATTCGACGCCGCCACCGGCCCGTCACGGATCGTGATGATGATGACAGGGCACGAGCGCGACTATGTCCGCATCTTTGGCGGCATCATTGCCACGGGGATGCTGGTGCAACTGGCGGTGATCCCGGCCTGTGGGCTGGTGGGCGCGGCACTGGTCAATATGGGTGCGAGGATTGTGGCGCAGCTCGCCATCGCCATCTGGAGCCGGCGCCGGATCGGGCTCGATACCAGCGTGCTCGGCGCGTTCCGGGTCAACGCGCTGAGCGACCGTCTGACCTGAGCTGGACAATGCCGGCTCACCTTGACCGAAAAGGTCAACGGGGCTTATGACGCCAGTCTTTCGTCAACCCCCAAAGGAAACGGGACTTTTCGCCAAATGGGCCGCACGCTGTACGACAAAATCTGGGACGATCACCTGGTCGCGAACAACCCGGACGGCACGTCGCTCATTTATATCGACCGCCACTTGGTCCACGAAGTGACGAGCCCGCAGGCCTTCGAGGGGCTGCGGATGAACAAGCGCAAGGTGCGGGCGCCGGAGCGGACGCTGGCCGTGGTCGACCACAATGTGCCCACGACCGACCGTTCGCTGCCCAATCCGGACCCGGAGAGCGCCATCCAGATCGCGGCGCTGGCCGAGAACACCAAGGATTTCGGCATCGAGTATTACGATCCCTTCGACAAGCGGCAGGGCATCGTCCATATCGTCGGGCCCGAGCAGGGGTTCACGCTGCCGGGCATGACGATCGTGTGCGGCGACAGCCATACCTCGACGCATGGCGCGTTCGGCGCGCTGGCGCATGGCATCGGCACGTCGGAAGTCGAGCATGTGCTCGCGACGCAGACGTTGATCCAGCAGAAGGCCAAGAACATGCTGGTTCGGGTCGATGGGCAATTGCCGCCCGGCGTCACCGCCAAGGACATCATCCTTGCCATCATCGGCGAGATCGGTACCGCCGGCGGCACCGGCCATGTCATCGAATATGCGGGCGAGGCGATCCGTTCGCTCTCGATGGAAGGCCGCATGACGATCTGCAACATGTCGATCGAGGGCGGGGCCCGCGCCGGGCTGATCGCGCCGGACGAGAAGACCTTCGAGTATGTGAAAGGGAGGCCGCGCGCGCCCAAGGGCGAGGCCTTCGACATGGCGCTCGAATACTGGAAGACGCTGAAGTCCGACGAGGACGCGCATTACGACAAGGTCGTGGTGCTCGATGCGGCCAAGCTCCCGCCAATCGTGAGCTGGGGCTCGTCGCCGGAAGACGTCGTGTCGGTCAATGGCGTGGTGCCCAATCCCGATGACATCACGGACGAGAACAAGCGGGCCAGCAAGTGGCGGGCGCTCGACTATATGGGGCTGAAGCCCGGCACCAAGATGACCGACATCAGCGTCGAGCGGGTGTTCCTCGGCTCGTGCACCAATGGCCGCATCGAGGATTTGCGCGCGGCGGCCAAGGTGGTCGCGGGCAGGAAGGTCGCTGCCGGCGTCAATGCGATGGTGGTGCCGGGCTCGGGGTTGGTGAAGGCGCAGGCCGAAAGCGAGGGCCTCGACAAGATCTTCAAGGATGCGGGCTTCGAGTGGCGGGAGCCAGGATGCTCGATGTGTCTTGCGATGAATCCTGACAAGCTGAAGCCGCAGGAGCGCTGCGCCTCGACCAGCAACCGCAATTTCGAGGGCAGGCAGGGCTTCAAGGGACGGACGCATCTGGTTTCGCCGCAAATGGCGGCGGCGGCGGCGATCGCGGGGCATTTCGTCGATATTCGCGAGTGGCGGTGACGGAAAATCCGTGGGCGGCCCGCACGGCGCCCACACTCGACGATTTCGAACAAATGGCCGTGGCGGCTTTCGAGGCGCTGCCGGCGGAGTTCAGGGCGCTGGTGGGCGAGGTGCCTTGCGCCGTCGCCGATTTCCCGGACGACGAGACCATCAAGGAGATGGAGCTCGAAACCGAGTTCGATATCCTCGGGCTGTTCCGGGGTGTCGGCCTGCCGCAGGGTGGAGCGATGGCCTATACGGGACAATTGCCCAACCAGGTCTGGCTCTATCGCCGGCCAATCCTCGATTACTGGGCCGAGTCCGAGGATGGCGAGACGCTGGGCGAGATCGTGACGCATGTGCTGGTGCACGAGATCGGGCACCATTTCGGCTTCTCGGATGAGGATATGGAAGCGATCGAGAAGCAAGCGGCGCAGGACGCGGGCTGATTGCCGCGATAGGCGCTTGCGGCCGCCCCCTGCACCACGCTGCGCGTGGTCCCCCTCCCCCGTGCTTCGCACAGGTGAGGATCAGGCCGGCACGAACTCGAAATCGTTGTCGAGCTTGCCTTCGACCCGGTCGCCGACCTTGAGCGCGAGCTTCTGGTTCTGCAGTTCGCCCAGCCATTCATCCCAAGCGACGAGGTCGAGACCGCCGGGCCGGTCAGTGTCCTGGCTCTCGCCGGAATTGAGCAGATACTGGTCGAAGACGATGCGGAGCACGATCTGGCTGCGCGTGCCCGAGGGCAGCTCCGACCAGGCGGGCTGGCCGCCGCGGGCCTCGGCCCATTGCCGGATTTCGTCGGCCGTCCTCAGGATTCGTGCCATGGGTTTGCCCCTTCTCTTGCCAAAACAAAGGCCCGGCGCCTAGGCCGGGCCGGACGCTCTCAGCTAGTTTGCAGTTTAGTTGAGGTTCTTGCGCTCGATCAATTCGAATTCATTGTCGGAAATGACCTTGAGCGCCAATTGCCGGCGGTCGAACTCGCTCAGCCAGGCATTCCAGGACACCGGGCTCATCTCCTGGTCGACGTTGCCCGGGTTCGCCGGCTGCCGGAAACGCAGGGCAAGCTCGCTCTTCATGCGGCCCGTGTCCGTCGGCCGCCGGACGATGGCGGGCATGCCGTGGCGCCCGCTGACCCAGTTCTGGATGTCGCGATGCCGCGTCAGCATCTGTGTGTTGGTCATAGCTACTCTCCCCTCCGACGCTGTCGAAGGAAACGCGTTCGTCACCGAACGGTTCCGCTCCTGCCTATTTGGTGAGCTTTGTGGCGAGTTTTAGTGCGACAAGTTCGTCTGCACTGAAATAATAGAGCTTCTCGGGCGGCGTCTCGAGGGCATGCAGCCAGACCTCGGATTCCACTCCCATATCGGCGACATAGCGGGTGATGGCGGCGGTGAGCTTCTGGGCATTGGACATGGCGTTGCCGGCGGCCGCCAGACGCTCGGCCAGCGAGCCGGGCTGGGTGGCGGCGTAGATCTGGTGGACGCCGATGGCCGACTCGGCGGTCGCCAGCCGCTCCTTGCCGCCCATGAAGACCAATGGGCAGGAGGAAGCGCAGAAGGAACCCGCGGCCACCGAGGTCGCATAGCCCTTGCCGCGGATCAGCGTGCCGATCTCGAGCGCATCGGCTACCGAGCCCCCGGGCGAGTCGAGGGCAACGGTCCGGATGTATTCGCCATGGGCATCGATCTCGGCCTGCACGCGGGCGGCGGCGCCGGGGTCGATCGTGCCGGTCAATTGCAGCACGCCGCCGGCGACGAGTTGCACGGCAAGCGGCTGCTGCAGCAATTCGGGCGCGGTGAGCACGGCAGGACCGGCAGGGGCATCGGGACTGTTGGGGTCGAAGGCGGGCAGGATCGGCTGATTGGCCGGGGCGAGGCCGGTCGAGTCGAAGGCTGTCAGTTCCCGGTAGTCGACGAAGAGGATGGCGGCGGTTGCGACCAGCATGCCGAAGAAGGCGGCGCGGATGATCTGGCCGTCATCCAGTCGGGCGAAGCGCGCGATGGCGTTGCTGGCGAGGCTCATCGGATCAGGGGCGCTTGCGGGTGACGTCGAGCGGCGTCACGGTCGCGTCGGGCGTGGCGGGCCTGTCGGGGCTCGCTTCGGCGGCCGCCGGGGCCGCGGGTGCAGGCTCGACTTCGGCGACTTCCACGACCGGCTCGGGAGCGGCCTCGACCATCGGCTTGCCGCTCAGCTGGCGGTAGAGGTCCATGGCACGCAGCATCTCGGCCGCGGTCATGGTCTCGGCCTCCTCAAGCGTCCCGGTTTCGCGGCGCATGGCGTCGTGGACGATCATCAGCACCAGGACTAGGACGACGGGCAGCAGGTCGATCGAAATGGCGCCAGCCCAGCTCGGGATGAAGTCGCTCCAATAGCGCAGCACGGCCTCAGCGGAGGAGAGTGGCACGAAGCGGGTGGGCTCGACCTTAGGCTGACTCAGGATTTCGTCGGCGGCCTGGGTCAGCGCCGCAGATTGCGCGGCGACGGAGTCGCGGACGGTGCCCATTACCGCATCCTGGCGCTGCACCAGATCGGTGGTGCCGCCATCGGCGACGGGCGCGATGAAGCCGAGCGAGAGGTCGGCGGCGGCGCGCTTGACGGAGGGAGCGACGCCGGTTTCCTGCAGGGAGGCGATGATGCCGTTGAGCTGGACGACTTCGGCGGCGAATTCGTCGGAGCGCGGGCCGACATCGCCGGCGCCCGACACGAGCTCGCGCATCTTGGCCAGATGAGCCGAGCCCTGGTCGTAGAGGCTCTGCACCTCGGCGCGGGAATTGGTGATGGTGGCCGAAAGCTCGGTCATCTGCGCCGACATCTGGGTCAGCAACTGCACCACGGAGCCGGAACCGGTCGTGCCGGTCAGCGCGCCGGAGCTGCGTTCGTCGTCGGCGAGGCGGGCGAAGCGGTCGGAGGCGCGCTGCACATCGGGCAGCAGCGACTGGGCGGCAAGGGCGTTGGCATGGGCTTCATCGAGATCGGCGACATAGCCTTCGAGGGTCACGCTCAAATGCTGCTCGAGCGCGGCGGAGCCGGCCAGCGCCGCGGCATTGAGCCAGGACGACATGGCGATGATCATGAAGCAGCCGACGGCCATGGTGAGGAACAGGCCGGCGCGCTGCGCTGCGCTCGTCACCAGCGGCACGAAGCGCAGCATGAAGGTCCAGAAGGCGTAGATCGCGACCGATACGGCCGCCGAATAAGTGATCGCCGCGAAGAACACGAAGGTCGCTGTGCCATCGAGTAAGCCGCGGACGCCGAGATAGGTGTAGACGCCGGAAGCGAGCGCAAGCACGGCGAGCGAGAAGCGCGTCATGGTCTCGACGCCGGTCACCGTCTGCTGCAGGCGGGCGGCGTTGTTTTTGCGAAGCATCGCGGATTCCCCTGATTTCCGGGGACGATAATAGGGCGAAGACGGCGAGAAAGCGGCGGGGATTATGACGCTTTGGTTAGCTTGCGCAGGACCTTCTCGACCCGGAGACGCTTGGCCGGGGCATCGATCCTTTTGAGCCGTGCCTCGAGAATCGTCCGGAAACGCGTGGTGCTGGCCTTGTCCAGCGCGGGGAGCGCCAGTTCGCAATACATCGGGAACTGGTTGGGGGCGGCGTCTTCGAGGCGGTCGAGCAAGGCAGGTAGGGCCGGCTTGATGCCGTCGCGGGCGAGCTTGCTCAAAATGGACATCGCCTTGTCCTTGGCAATGACGGAGCCTTTGTCGGCGGCGGCCAGGATGTCCGTGAGCGCGGCCGCAACCCGCTTCCCTTCGATCTCGGCCACCGTATCGAGGGCGCTCATGGCGCCCCAGACATTGCGGTTGTTCTTCGATCTGAGCAGCGCGAGGAACGCCTCCGTGTGCGGTACCACCAGCGCGGGCTTCCGCTCGCCGATCTCGTAAAGCACTTTGATCGCGTCGTTCTGCTGCGCGGTCGTGCCCGCGCTCAGTGCTGCGGCGAGCTCGGCGATCGCCTTCCTGTCAGGCTTGGCGGCAAGCGCTTCGGCGAGTTCCACATTGGGCCGTTCGTCATTGCGGCCGAGGGCCGACGCCAATTTGTCGAGAATGGACATGCACCAATCTAGAACGCATTTCCGCAATGCGAAAGGCGGAGCCGAGGCCCCGCCTTTGCTTGCCCGATGCAGCGGGCGATGGCCTCTTCGATTACAGTGCCGGCGCCTTGAAGCCAGTGATCTTGACCAGGTCGTCGGTGCCGTAATCGTCGGACTTGGCGACGTTGCTATCGTCCGAATGCTGGATCGAGACATAGGCGGTCATGCCGTCATCCGAGAAGATGAAGCCGGTCGGCTCGGCGGATGTGTCCTTCACCGCAAAGACACGGACGCAGCCATCGGTCTTGATGTCGCGGTCTTCTCCATCGGGCAGGCAGGCGAAAATCTCGCCATTGGGGTGATCCTCGATCACATAGAGGATGCCGGTCGCGCCCTGGAAGCTCAGATTGTCGAAGGAGTTGAAGACGAGGTCACCCTCGACGAAACGGTTGACGTCGGTGGTGAAGACGAGCTCGCCATCGGCATTGGCCTGGGGTGCTTCCGTTGGAGCGAGGTCGGTGCCGCAGATCACTTCGGCGTAATTGTGGGCTTCCTCATTGCCGGTATTGGCGCCGCAAAAGCGGATGCCCGGCCCCTTATAGGCAGGATCGTTGTGAAGGTCTTCCGGACGGTAGTAGCCGGTCGCGCCCTTCATCTCGGCGTCGATGCGGGCATGAGCCGGATCGATCTCGACCCAGGCGCCTTTGCCGATCTCGCAGCCCTGGCCATACTGGACTTCGCCGCCCTGGCATTCGACCTGCAGCGCATAGGTCTTGCCCGAGGCGAGGGGAGAGGCGGAGAGATCGCTGATCGCGCCCGAGGTGTGGAGCGTTGCGGGGATGAACTTGAAGATCGAGCCGCCATCGGCGTCTTCGGCTCCGGTGCCGGGACGGAGTTCGTCGCCGCCATAGACGACACCTTCGGGAGTGACGATGATACCCTCCCAGGCGATGACGGCCATGTTGGCGCGCTTGACGACGTGAGCGGGGTCGCTGACCTTGCCGGTGGCGCGGTCTTCGACCACCACATCCTTGATGCTGAGCGGGTCGATGATTTCATAGAGGCCGCCATCGTCCTCCTCTTCCGAGACGATCACCGTGCCCCAGCCGGTGGTGCGCACGCCGTCGCAGGAAATCATGCCGCGCATCAGCGTAGTGACGGTGCCGTCGGCAAGCGAGATCGACTGGACCGAGGGGTTCCATTTGCCCGTGGCGATCTCCTCGCGATCGCCTTCGATGCAGCCGATGAGATGGGTCGGGTTCGCCGCTGGGTAGAACGCCATCTGGTCGAGATTGTTGCCGGCGTCGCGCGTCAGGAAAGTCGCCGTCAGGCCGGGCGCGATGGCGATCTCGTCGGTCGCGACCTGGTCGAGGGTGCGATAGCCTTCCTCGGCGGAAGGGGCTGCCCCTTCGGCGAGCGGGGCTTCGAGACCGAACAGCGCAAGGGAATCCGCGGCCAGCATCTGGTCGCGGGCAATGCCGAAATCCTTGGCGGCGGCGGGGAGCAGCGCGGCGGCGATCAGCAAAGCCGCGATGGAAATGCGTTTCATGGGAGGCCTCCTAGAATGAACGAAGAGGCGATAGGGCGCGTGCTTAACGCGCCCGTGTCGGATCAATGTCGTTCAGGTGACATAAAACCTTCGCGAAAACCTCAGCTTTCGGTTGCGACGTCGAGGGCGATGGCGACCATGTCCTTGAGCGAGGTCTGGCGGTCCTCGGGACTGATCTCATCCTTGGTGATCAGGCAATCGGTCATGGTGCAGATGGTCAGCGCCTTGACGTCGAAGCGCGCGGCGAGGGTGTAGAGCGCGGCCGATTCCATCTCGACGCCGATGACGCCGTGCGCCGGCAGGCGGCCATAGCCCTCCATGCCCGGCTCGATGTGATAGAAGATGTCGGAGGAGAGCATGTTGCCCACGTGATAGCGCATGCCTTTGGCGGCCGCCTTGTCGGCGGCCGAGCGGAGCAGGCCGTAATCGGCGATGGGCGCGAAGTTGAAGGCGCCGAAGCCGTCCTTGACGATGGTGGAATCGGTGGAGGCGGCCTGGGCGAGGATGAGGTCGCGGACTTTCACCCTTGCGTTGAGGCCGCCGCAGGTGCCGATGCGGATGAGGCGCTTCAGCCCATACACATTGATCAGCTCGTGCACATAGATCGAGAGGGACGGCTGGCCCATGCCGGTGGCCTGGACGCTCACCGGCTTGCCGTTCCAGATGCCGGTGTAGCCGAGGCAATTGCGCACGGAATTAACTAGCCTTGCGTCCTTGAGGAAGGTCTCGGCGACCCATTTGGCGCGCAGCGGGTCGCCCGGCAGCAGCACGGATTCGGCGTAGTCGCCGGGCTTGGCGGTGTTGTGGGGCGTCATCGGCCTCTCCCTGTTTCGGGCACCCTAGCGGAGCGGCGGCGGGCCGCAAGCCCGGCGGGCGAGGTATTGGCGACAGTTGCCTAAGATCACGGCGCATGAATAGATTGCCCGGTTTTCGCACAGGCGAAGACGCGCAGGTGCATGCGGGGTTCGGATTGGGTGCGTCACGTCTGCCGGTATCGCTCTATCTCGAGCAATTGCACCGGCGGCATAAGGAAAACCGCAGCGGCAAGCTCGCGGATTATATTCCGGAGCTGACGCGCATCGACCCGGACCTGTTCGGCGTCAGCTTCGCGACAATGGACGGCTATGTCTATGAGGCGGGCGACACGGCGAGCCCCTTCACCATCCAGTCGATCAGCAAGGCCATTATCTACGGCCTCGCGCTCGAGGATCACGGACGCGAGGAGGTGCTGCGGCGGATCGGGGTGGAGCCCTCGGGCGAAGCCTTCAATTCCATCGCCTTCGACGAGAAGCACAACCGGCCGTTCAATCCGATGGTCAATGCCGGCGCGATTGCGTCCACCGCGCTGGTCAAGGGCGCCGACATGGCGGAGCGCTGGGGCCGCATCCTCGACATCTTCCAGCGCTTCATCGGGCGCGACCTCAAGATGGACGAGGCGGTCTATCGCTCGGAGAGCGCGACGGGCCACCGCAACCGCGCCATCGCGTTTCTGGAACTTAATTCCGGAATGATCGGCGGCAATGTCGACGAGCATCTCGATCTCTATTTCCGGCAATGCTCGCTGCTGGTGAATGCGGCCGACCTCGCCATCATCGGCGCGACGCTGGCCAATGGCGGGCTCAATCCGGTGACGGGTGAGCGCGCGCTGTCGGCGGAGCATGTGCGCTCGGTGCTCAGCGTGATGAATACCTGCGGCATGTATGATTACGCCGGCGGCTGGCAGTTCGATGTAGGCCTGCCCGCCAAATCGGGTGTGGGCGGCGGCATCACGGCGGTGCTGCCGGGGCATCTCGGGATCGGCGTGTTCTCGCCGCGGCTCGATGCGGTGGGCAATTCGGAGCGCGGCGTCAAAGTGTGCGAGGATATCTCGCGCAATTTTCGGCTGCATCTGTTCGAGGATCGCGGCGCGGGGCAGGACCCGGTACGGCGCTTCTATCGCGGCACCGATGTGCGCTCGTCGCGCGTCCGGCGGCAGGCCGAGGCCGAGGCGCTCGACCATGACGGCTATGCGATTGCCGTGTGCGAATTGCAGGGGGAGCTCAGCTTCGTCGAAGCCGAGCGGGTCAGCCGGCGGATCGGGGAGGAGCAGTCGAGCTTCTCGTTCCTGATCCTCGACATGACCCGGCTAAGGCGCGTCGATCCGGTGGCAAGCGAATTGCTGGTGATGCTCGCCAGGATGCTCGGCGACAATGGACAGGCCTTCGCCATTGCGAGCCTCGACGGGCGGTTGCGCGCCATCGAAGGCGCGGAAGGCTTCCCCTCGGTCGATGCGGCGCTCGAAGTGTTCGAGGACCGCCTGCTGGCGCGGGTGATCGAGGCGGATGCCATCGTCTCGGGGGCGGTCGCGCTCAAGGACTTCTCGCTGTTCTCGGACTGGTCCGACGCGCGCATCGGCGAACTCGCGCCGCATCTCAAATCCCGCGCCTTCGCCCTGGGCGAAGTGCTGATCGAGGCGGGGACGCCGGCGCGGTCGCTCTATTTCCTCACCGAGGGGCGGGTGAACGTCTCGATCACGGTGCAGAGCGGGGTGACGCGGCGCATCTCGACCATCGATGCCGGCAATGTGTTCGGGGAGTTGGCGATTTTCGGGCAGTCGCGGCGGACGGCCGATGTGGTGGCGGCCAGCGACGGAAATCTGCTCGAACTCGATGCCGATTCCATCCTCGACCTGGCGGCGGAAGAACCGCGGCTCCATGCGGCGCTGGCGCTGGCCGTGGGCCGGTCACTGGCCGACCGGCTGGGCCGGGCGAACCGGGAAATCCAGGCGCTGTCGCGCTGAGGCCGTCCCACCCGCGGCGTCATTCCCGCTTTCGCGGGGATGACATCGTGGAGGTGTTGCTCTTGTTGCCCCATCACAGGCAACTCCTATATAGCGCGAGCATTCACCCTGTGAGGGAGAACGAGACATGGCCGCGAAGATTTTCATCGATGGCGAGGCGGGAACGACGGGACTGCAGATCCGCGAGCGGCTGGCCGGCCGGCGCGATCTCGAGGTGCTGTCGATTGCGGCCGACAAGCGCAAGGATCTGAGCGAGCGCAAGCGGCTGCTCAACGCGGCCGATATCGCCATTCTTTGCCTGCCGGACGATGCGGCCAAGGAGAGTGTGTCGCTGATCGAGAACGACACGACCAAGGTGATCGATGCCTCGACAGCGCACCGGGTTGCCGAGGGCTGGGCCTATGGCTTTGCCGAGATGGACAAGGCGCAGGCGGGCGTGATCGCGCACTCCAAGCGCGTTGCCAATCCGGGCTGCTGGCCGCAGGGACCGATTGCGAGTTTGCGTCCGCTGGTCGAAGCCGGTCTCGTTCCGGCCGATCATCCGATCAGTGCGCACGGTATTTCAGGCTACACCGGCGGCGGCAAGTCGATGATTGCCGACTATGAAGGCGCGGGCGAGGACGCCAACGAGTTCATGCCCTATGGGCTGACCTTCAAACACAAACACCTGCCGGAACTGGAGATGTATGCGCTGCTGACTAGAACGCCGATCTTCAATCCGGCCGTCGGCAATTTTGCGCAAGGCATGGTGACGATCGTGCCGCTGCAGCTGTGGGCGCTCAAGACGGTGCCGACGGGGAAGCAATTGCACGCGGCGATTGCCGATCATTTTGCGGCGATCAAGGGCGGCTTTGTCGAGGTGGCCCCGCTGGTTGAGGCGGAGCGCATGCCGGAGCTCAATCCGGAGCGGTTCAACAACACCAACCGCATGCAGCTTCACGTGTTTGCCAATGATGCACGCCAGCAGGCTGCGCTGGTCGCGGTCTACGACAATCTCGGCAAGGGTGCGTCGGGCGCGGCCGTGCAGAACATGAATCTGATGCTGGGCGTGGCGGCGGATACGTCGCTCGCGGCGTAGCCACAACACGGTCCACAACCGTGAGTTGCTTAGGCCACTAGGTCCACGACCTTCATGCCTACCGCCTTCACGGCATCCGCCGGCGCCATGCTCAGGAGCAGGCCGCGCTGGCCGGCGTTGATGTAGATGCGGTCGTAGAGTCCGGCGGTTTCGTCGAGGGCGGTGGGGACCTGGCGCTTCTGGCCGAAGGGGCCGATGCCGCCGACCTTGTAGCCGGTGAGACGCTCGGCGTCGGGAGCCTTCATCATCTGCCCGGACTTCCCGGCGAAAATTGCCGCGAGCTTCTTCATGCTCACCTCCTGATCCGATGGCACCACGACGCAGACCGGTTTGCCGTCGACCTCGGCCATCAGCGTCTTGAAGACCTG
>DASZPY010000094.1:0-15633 GCA_035549855.1 Devosia sp.
CCGCACCTATTTCGAGAAGGCGCGCAGCGTCATCAAGGATGACGGCCTGTTCATGATGCACACCATCGGCCAGCAGGACTCCGCCGACACCATCGATCCGTGGATCGAAAAGTACATCTTCCCCGGCGGCGTCATCCCCTCCATGGCGCAGATCGGCAAGGCCATCGATGGGCTGTGGTCGGTGGTGGACGTCCACAATATCGGGCCGCATTACGACAACACGCTCGTGGCCTGGGACGAGAACTTCGTCAAGAACTGGCCCAAGCCCAATACCCCCGAGGGCGAGCGCTTCTACCGCATGTGGCGCTACTATTTGCTCTGCTGCGCCGGCGGCTTCCGCGCCAAGGTCCTGCAGGTGTGGCAGTTCGTGCTCTCGCCCACCGGCGTTCCCGACGACTACGTCTTCCAGCGCTAGGTGGACCGGCGTTTCAGCCTCGCACTGATCGTCGCCTTCCTGATAGGCAGCGCCTTGATGCTGTGGCTGAATGGGCCGCGGGAGTCGGCTGCACCGGCAACCGCGACGGCGTCTCCTTCTGCGGCGCCAACCGCCGCCACGGCGAGCGACAACGGAACCTTCGGCCTCTACACCCTCGCCGTGTCGTGGCAGCCCGCCTTCTGCGAAACCGAGCCCAACAAGCCCGAGTGCCGCAGCCTCACCGGCAATCGCTACGACGCCGATCATTTCGCCCTGCATGGCCTTTGGCCGCAGGACAATTACTGCGGCGTCAGCCAGGACCAGATCGACGCCGATACCTACGATCCGCGCAGCACCCTTTCCGACGTCGATCTGACCGATGCGACACGCACCGCGCTCGACCGCGCCATGCCGGGCACGCAGTCCCTGCTCGAACGCCACGAATGGCTGATGCACGGAACCTGCTCCGGCGTGTCGGCGGAAACCTACTATGCGCGGGCCATCGCGCTGCTCGACGAGCTCAACGCTTCGCCTGTCCGCGACCTCTTCGCCGGGAGCGCCGGGCAACGAGTCTCCGCCGAGGAAATCCGTGAGGCTTTCGACATGGCCTTCGGCAATGGCGCGGGCTACCGCGTGCGCATCGACTGCGCCGATGACGGCCCGCGGACGATCATTGTCGAGCTGCGCATCCGTCTCTACGGCGACGCGATGGGACCGATGAGTTTCCGCAGCCTCATCAATCGCGCCACCGCCGGAAGCGGCGGCTGCGCCTTCGGGGAAATCGACCGCGTCGGCGCGCAGTAGAAACGAAAAGAGCGGCCGCCGAAACGGACCGCTCTTTTCCGTCTAGATGTGACTTTTATTGCCCGTCGGGCGTCACATCTACGGTTACTTTCGGAACGTCGATGTCGATCGTCCGCGACGCACCATTGCCCATGCTGAAATAGAAGAAGAACCCGACAACGAAGAGAGCAACAACCAGCAGGCCCGCAACTATCGCGGCTGCGCCGCCGTCGCCTGTTTCGATGATCGTCTGGCGATCCGCCATTTTCGTGCTCCAGTCTTCTTGCTCTTGTTGCGGGCGTAACGGCTTCGTCCAGTCGCGGTTCCCTCGCAAAATCTTAACCGAAACCGTTCATCGGCCCTCAACCGGGCTCCCTTAAGGTCGCCGGGCCTGTCCTGGAGTGCCGCTGATGGCCGATTCCCCGCTTGCTCTCGAAATCCGCGGGCTCAACAAAAGCTTCGACCGTCCCGTGGTGAAGGACCTTCACCTTGCCGTGAAGGGTGGCGAATTCTACGCGCTGCTGGGTCCGAACGGCGCCGGCAAGACCACGATCCTGCGGATGGTCGCCGGTCTCCTGCAGCCGGAATCCGGTTCCATCTCGGTGTTCGGCATCGACACGCGCAGCGACCCTGTCCGCGCCAAGTCGATCATCGCCTGGGTGAGCGACGAGCCGATGGTCTATGACCGGCTGACCCCATACGAGTATCTCGAATTCGTCGCCGGCCTCTGGAAGATTGATCCAGCCAAGGCGCAGGCGACGGCCACGGAGCTCATCGGCTGGCTCGGCCTCGCTCCGCATGCGCATGAACGCTGCGGCGGGTTCTCCAAAGGCATGTTGCAGAAAGTTGCCCTGGCCGGCGCTCTCGTTCACGACCCCAGACTCATCATTCTCGACGAGCCGTTGACCGGGCTGGATGCCGGCTCGGCCCGACAGGTCAAGCAGGTGCTGCTCGAAAAGGTCCGGCAGGGCGTCACAGTCATCATGACGACACATATTCTCGAAGTCGCCGAACGCATGGCGGAACGCATCGGCGTCATCAACCACGGCAGGCTCATCGCCGAAGGCACGCTTGCGGAGCTTCGCACCCGCATCGGCCGCGAAACGACGCTCGAGGAGATCTTCCTCGATCTGGTGGCGCAGAAGGAAATGGAAACCGATCCCGCCGTGGCAGCTGTCGCATGAGACTTGCCTCCGCGACGATGCCCTGGTTTGCCGCGCATGAATGGCGGCTGATGTGGCGCGACGGCGTGGCCATGATGACAGGCGGCTATCCGGCCCGCCGCATCGCCCTGATCGTCGTCATTGCCATTGCGGCCCTGCTGCTGCACCTGCTGGCCAATGCGATCGTGGCCCCCTGGGCGGCCGCGGGCATTCATCCCGACAAGGCTACGCTGGTCGTCATCACCGGCACAGGCTTCCTGTTCTGGACCGTGATGCTCAGCCAGGCGCTCGAGTCCATAACGCGCGCCTACTACTCGCGCTCGGACCTCGACCTCATCCTCTCCTCGCCTGCATCGTCGCGCACGGTGTTTGCCGTCCGCACCGGCATCACGGCGGCAACGACCTTGCTCCTTGCCTGCCTGCTGGCGAGCCCCGTGATCGACGTCCTCGTCGTCCATGATGGTGCGCACTGGCTCACCGCCTACCTCGTGCTCGCGGCACTCTCGGCGCTGTCCACCGCCATCGCGGTGCTCATCACCATCGGGCTCTTCCGCGTGGCCGGACCGCGCCGCACGCGGCTCATTGCTCAGATCATCGCGGCGGTGATCGGCGCGGGCTTCGTCATCGGCATCCAGGCCATCGCCATCCTGCATTTCGGCAATATGTCGTCGCGCTACGCGCTGTTCAGCGATCCCGCTTTCGTCGCGGCCATGCCGGACCCGTCGAGTTTTCTCTGGGCGCCGGCGCGCGCCGCTCTTGGCGACCTGCCTTCACTGATCGGCGTTGCCGTGCTCGGCTTCGGCGCACTGGGGGCCACCGTCGCTTTTGCGGCATCCGGCTTCGGCCGCAACGCCATCGCCGCGGCGAGTGTCGGCCAGCAGCGCAAGGTCCAGCGCCACGGCGCGGTGGACTTCCGCCCGCGCAGCCAGAAGCAGCAATTGCGCGTCAAGGAGTGGAAGCTCCTTGCCCGCGACCCCTGGCTGCTCAGCCAGACGCTGATGCAGGTCTTCTACCTCGTGCCGCCGGCCATCTATCTGTGGATCAGCTACGGCCAGAGCGCCGGCACCTATGTCGTCGTCATCCCCGTGCTCGTCATGGCGATCGGCCAGCTTTCGGGCGGCCTCGCCTGGCTCGCCATCTCCGGCGAAGATGCGCATGACCTCGTCGTCACCGCACCTGTTTCGGCCGACGCGGTCCTGCAGGCGAAGATCGAGGCGATCGCGACCGTCGTCCTCGTGGTGCTGACGCCGATCATCCTGCTGATGCTGTTCGCCTCTCTCGAGCTCGCGGCAACGACGGCGGTCTTCGCCGCGATATCCTCGGGTTCCGCCACCGCCATCCAGCTCTGGTTCCGCCAACCCATGCGCCGCGCCATGTTCCGGCGCCGCCAAGTCGCCTCGCGCGTCTCGACCATCTCGGAAGCGCTGGCTTCGATCTTTTGGGCCGGCACGGCGGTGTTGGTGGCCGGCGATCAATATTGGATCGCTTTGCTTCCCGGCACGCTCGCGGTCGCGACGCTGTTCGTCGCGTGGAGCCTCAGCCCGAAAGGCAAGCAGGTCTAGCATGCCCCTGACTTACCGCGATGCGGTTCCATCCGACCTCCCCTTCATCGTGGGCCTCGTCGTCGAGGATTCGGTCATCCCGACCGGCGACGATCCCGCCGACTCGATGGCGCCGGACTATGTTGCCGCCCTTGCCGCCCTTACCGGCGACCCGAACAATCGCATGATCGTCGCCGAGCTTGACGGCAGCCCCATCGGTACCCTGCAGATGACCTTCATTCCCGGCCTGATGCGGCGCGGCATGTGGCGCCTGTTGCTCGAACAGGTCCACATCGCGGCGAGTCACCGCAGCCGCGGCTTTGGCGGCGAGATGATCCGCTGGGCCATCGCAGAGGGGCGCGCCCGCAATTGCGGCATGGTGCAACTGACCTCGAACAAGAAGCGGCTGGACGCCCACCGCTTCTACGAGCGGCTGGGCTTCCTCAAAAGCCACGAAGGTTTCAAATACTATCTGTGATCCGCCTCGATCGCGCCGAGCCGGGCCAGCACTTCGCCTGGGATGCCATATTGCCTGATGACATCCTTGTGATCGCGGAAGCCACATAGCTCGCGCTGCACGAAGAAAGCCCAGACTTCGCGCGCGGCCTTCCGCACCAGCCCCGGCCGCTCGTCAGGAGTGGCGGCGGCGTTCAGTGCATTCATTGCAGCTTCGACCAACTCTCCATGGTGCGCCAGCGACGCCGCCATTTCGCCCAGCATATCGACCTGCAGGACATTGAAGGCGGCATTCGAATAGCGGTTGCGCGCGGCACGGTCGGAGAGGCTCATGCCGTCAATCTAGGAAGTCCGCGCGCACTCGGCAATTTCCCTCGCTGCGGCATTTCGCTATGAGCGCTGGATGCTTTCCCGCCGCGCCGCCACCGCCACTGGTCTCATCGCCGTCCTGCTCTGGTCGTCGCTCGCGGTCTTGACCGCAGCCAGCGGCGCCGTGCCACCGTTTCAGCTTCTTGCCCTCACCTTCGGCATTGGCGGCATTGCCGGCATCATCCTGTGGGCGTTCCGGCCGCACGCCATCGCCGCGCTGCGGCAGCCGCCACGCGTCTGGCTGCTCGGCGTCGGTGGCCTGTTCGTCTATCACGCCGCCTACTTCGTCGCCCTGAGGAACGCCCCGCCCGTCGAAGCCGGCCTGATCAACTATCTTTGGCCGACCCTGATCGTCCTCTTCTCGGCCTTCCTGCCGGGCGAAAAGCTCAGATGGCAACATGTGGCGGGCTGCCTTGTCGCCCTTGGCGGGGCCGCGCTGGTGGTCACCGGCGGCCGCGGCCTTGCCTTCGATCCGGCCTATGCCTTCGGCTATGGCGCCGCTCTGCTCGCGGCGGTCACATGGGGCCTCTATTCGGTCCTGTCGCGGCGCGTGGCGGATGTCTCGAGCGATGCCGTCACCGGCTTCTGCCTCGCCGTATCCGTCCTCGCCGCGGCCTGCCATTTCGCCTTCGAGGCTACGGTCTGGCCGGCGACGCTTCCGCAATGGCTTGCCGTCCTCGCCCTGGGGCTCGGTCCCGTTGGCTTCGCCTTCTATGTCTGGGACGTGGGGGTCAAGCGGGCGACATCCAGGTGCTGGGCGCCGCCTCCTACGCGACGCCCCTGCTCTCAACCGGCCTGCTCGTCGCTGCCGGTTACGCCCGATACAGCCACACGCTGCTGATCGCCGCGCTGCTCATCGTTGCAGGCGGCGTCCTCGCCGCAAGCAATCTGCTGTTCCGCCGCTAAAACAGGAACGCCGCTTTCGCCGGGTCCGACCCCACGCGCCCGGCAGCAGCTTTGTCCAGCTTCACGATCTTGCCGAGATCCTGAGCGTCGAGCTCGAAATCGAACACGTCGATATTTTCGGCCATCCGTTCGGCGTGGGTGGATTTGGGAATGACGATCAGCCCTTCCTGCAGATGCCAGCGGATGACGATCTGCGCTACCGACTTGCCATGCTTCTTGCCGATCTCGGCAATCACCGGATCGTCGAGCATCCGCCCGGAGCCGAGCGGGCTCCAGCTTTCGATCTTGATGTCATGCGCTTCGTGGAACCCGCGCTTGTCCCGCTGCTGAAAGCGCGGATGGAGCTCGATCTGGTTGACGGCGGGCGTCACCCCGGTCTCGCCGATGATCCGCTCCAGATGGTCCTGGTTGAAATTGGAGACGCCGATTGAGCGGATGCGTCCCTGCTTCTGCAACTCCACCATCGTCTTCCAGGCCTCGACATATTTGCCCTGGCTGGGGACGGGCCAGTGAATCAGGAACAGGTCGAGCTGCTCGATACCGAGCTTGCGCATGGTCTCGTCGAAGCTCTTGAGCGCCAGGTCGCGGGCATGGCCGCCATTGCGCAGTTTTGACGTGATGAAGAGCTCGTCGCGCGGCACATCGGCTTGACTGATGGCTTCACCCACCCCCTCCTCGTTCTGGTAGCCTTCGGCCGTATCGATCGACCGGTAGCCGGCGCTTATCCCATCAAGGACGACGCGCGCTGTAATCGCGGGATCGACCTGCCACACGCCCAGTCCGAGCTGCGGGATTGAATAACCGTCATTGAGCTTGAGCATGGGCACCGGCGCCATGAGTATCTCCACTGATGTTCGAGAGGCTTCCATCAGAACCGTTGGAAGCACGGAAGGTTCACTGCGCGCGGCAGGAGCATTTGCGGGATACCCCAGCAGACTGCGACTGTCACGCCTCGCATCGCAAACGGCATTCCAGCCGGGCCGCCGCATGATGAGCGCGTTTGCCGATCCGCGACCTGACGAGAAATATTGCAGCGATGTGACCAAGTCTGGCCGCATGGTCTTATACCGCCTGCTGTTTTCCTTGTTTTCCACCACCTGCCTGCTATTTTGTGCCAACTTTGGCCGTTAGGCCTTGGCCGCGGACGACGAGGTGTCCGCTTGGGCGCCAGGGAGCGACCTGCCGAGGGAGGGGTCCAAAGTACGAGTGTTTAGGATAGCCGCACTTGTCGCCGGCGCGCTCGCCGGTTTCGTTGCTTCGCTCATCTTGGCCCTGGGCGGACTCGAGGTCACCGCTACTGCCTTCGGCGGATTGGGCGAGCGCCAGCTCGCTCTCGCCCGCTTCGGGCTGATCTTCATCGCCAATCTGAGCCTTCTCGGCGCCGGCGTAAGTCTGGCTTTGCCGCGCGCGGGCGCCATCCTGCTGTTCCTCGCAGGAGCGGCCTGGGCAGGCGCAGCACTCTATCTTGGCCACAAGACGGACCTGGTCCTGTTCGGCCCGCCCGGCCTCGCATTGCTTGGCTGCATCTTTGCCATCATCGGTGACATCCGCGCCCGTCGCGCCGCCCGTGCGGCCCCCATGACCGAACCGCGCGCCGAGAACTACGCGGCGCCCGATCCTTATGATGTCGCACCGACAAGCTTTCGCGGCAGCACCGGTGCAGTCCCGCCGCTCTCCGCCCGCGAGCCGCTTGCCGGCTTGTCCGAGCGGGACTTCGCCCCCAGCCGGCTCGACGGCCGCAGCGAGCGCAAGGCAGCGCAAACGACGCCGACCCCGAGCTTCCGCGAACTGGACGAGGACGAGGAGGAGTACGAGCCCTCGCTCCTGCGCCGCGTGGGCGGCGGCATCACGAACCTGCTAAGCTTCGGTCTCTACGCCGCCGCTGCCGCATCTGTCCTGCTGGTCATCTACAATCTCTATCAGCGCGACAACGGCACCGCGCTGGTGACCAATCCCACGCCGAAGTCCGTTTCGTCCGTCGCCGAAGTCGCCCCTCCTCCATCCTCATCATTCGCTCCAGTATTGGCGGCTCCGGCGCCCGTGGTCGTCGTGACGCCCCCCGCCCCTTCATCATCGGTACCACCCCCCGCCCCGATGTCGACGGCGATCGCAACCCCGACGACGCCCTCATCGCAAGCACCCGAACCCATCCGTGTTGTCGGCGAACCTGCTCCCGAGGATGCAGTGCCGGCTGTATCGGCCGCACCTCAGCCGTCATCGTCCGCCGTGGAGCTGGAACCGTCGTCGCAGCCCTCGTCCGAGCCTGTGGCTGTGGCGGAAGCCGCCCCTTTGCCGAAGCCCGATTTCGTCGACAATTCCAAGGTCGCCCCGGTTCCTGCCACGATGAGCCCGCAACTCGCGACCGCCCGCCGAGCCGGAACCTTCGACAATGTCCAGCCTGACAGTTTCGCGGTTGCGCCAGCCTTCACGGGGTCCGATATTTAGCTCACCAAGGGAGCGGTGCTTCCGATGAACGAGCCACTGACAAAGATCCGAACCAGGCCCAAGACGCGCATCGCACGTCCTCCGCTGTTCAAGGTCATCCTGCTCAACGACGATTACACGCCGCGCGATTTCGTCGTGCGCGTGCTCAAGGCCGAGTTTCGTGTCAGCGCCGACCAAGCCCAGCGCATCATGATTACCGCCCACACCAAGGGCAGCTGCGTCGTGGCCGTGTTCACGCGCGAGATCGCCGAGACCAAGGCAGCGCGTGCCACCGACATGGCCAAGTCGGAAGGCTATCCCCTGCAGTTCACCACGGAGCCGGAGACCTGACGCCCGCTAAAGCGACAGCCGCGCATTTGCCCTGAGCGCGGCGAGCCTCTCCTCGCCGAGCTTGCCCAGCAGCGTCTCGAGCTTCTCGCCCTCGCCCTTCTTGCCTGCGTCCTCATGCGCGGTGATGCTTCGGCCCACTTCGAGCTGCGCCAGCGAGACAAACCGCTTGACGCAATCCTCGGCGACAAGCGTCATCCGGATGCGCTCGTCCTCTGTCGCGCCCTCCCACTGGCAGGCGATCTGGTGGCTGACGACGATCGGATCGAGCAGGACCGGACGGTAGCCTCGATACGCCGGATGCCGGTCCTTGCCGTAGCTCTCATGCGGCGTGTTGCGGAAGAACAGCCGTCCCTGTTCAACCAGCACCGAAGTATCCACGACGATCTGCGCCAGAAGCTTCCTGATCGTCGCCTTGTCGAATGCCGGCTCCCCCAGGAAACACAGCAGGTACAGTGTCTGCAGGCTGCGGATCGCCTCCAGCGACCATTTGAGCACGTCGTCCTTGCGCAACTGCCGCTCGCGCGCCTGCCGCCAGGCCAGAAACAGCGCGCCGCCGGCGATCAGCGCGGAGACCAGCGTCACGATCACCTGCGAGGTGATATCCAGATTGACCTTCATCGGCGGCATGGCGCTACCTACCACGCGGCCACCCCCGGCAGGAAGCGGCTACGCCGGCTCCCGCGCGGCCATCACCGCCGAGATCACGCGCCTCAGATCGGCTTGCATGAAAGGCTTGGAGATGCGTGGCAGGTCGCTGTTCGCCCCCGCCGGCAGTTCGGCATAGCCCGTCGCGAGGATAATCGGCAGACCCGGCTGTTCCTTGTGCAGCATGCCCGCAAGCTGGGCGCCATTTGTGCCTGGCATCGAGAAGTCGGTAATGACGAGGTCCAGTTTCTTGCTGCGTGCGATAGAATAGGCTTCCGAGGCCGAATAGGCCTCATACACCTCGTGGCCAAGATCCTCGAGCAGCGCGACGGTGTTGAGCAGCACCAGCGCATCATCGTCGACGGCAAGCACCGTCAGCCGCTCAGTCTGCGCTGTACTGTCAGAAACATGAACCGGCGCTGGCGGCGCGGCCGCCTTGTCCATCTCCGCTGCGGGCAGCCAGATCTCGGCGGTAGTCCCTTCGCCGCTGCGGCTATGAATGACGAGGCGGCCGCCGGATTGTTCGGCAACGCCCTGGACCATCGACAGGCCCAGCCCGGTGCCCTTCCCCACACCCTTGGTCGTGAAGAACGGCTCAGTGGCCCGCGCCAGCGTCGCCTCGTCCATGCCCGGGCCGTCATCGCTCACCCAGAGCACGACGTAGCGTCCGGCCGGCAGCAGGTCGCGCGGATTGTCCATCATCTCCTCGCGGCCGCCGATCCTGATGCTGCCTTCCCCGTCCAGCGCATCGCGTGCATTGACGGCGAGGTTTATGATTGCCGCCTCGAGTTGATTGGCATCGGCGCTGGCGCGGCTGAGACCGGGCGTGAACTCCGTCTTGACCTTCATCTGCTCCCCGAGCGCCCGTTCGAGCAGATCGGTCATGCCGCCGACGAGTTCCGCCAGATCGACTGCCTCCATGCTGAGGTTCTGGCGTCGGGCGAATGCGAGCATGCGCTGGGTCAGCGCGGCTCCCCGTTCGGCACCCTGCACGGCATTGTCGACGAGCCGCAGCAGTTGTGGATCGTCCGGCAGCTTCTTCTTGAGCAGCTCAAGACTGCTCATGATCGCCATGAGCAGATTGTTGAAATCATGGGCGACGCCGCCGGTCAGCTGGCCGATGGCCTCCATCTTCTGCGACTGGAACAGTTGCTCCCGCGCGGCCTGCAGCTCGATCTGGGCCTGGCGCCGCTCGGAAATGTCGCGCGTGATCTTGGCGAAGCCGAGCAGCTTCCCCTCTTCATCGCGGATGGTATCGACGACCACATGCGCCCAGAGCCGGGACCCGTCCTTGCGGACCCGCCAACCCTCGGATTCGAACCGTCCTTCGGTAACCGCCGCCGCCAGGGCTCGCGCGGGAACGCCCGCCTCGCGGTCCTCCGGCGTGTAGAAGCGCGAGAAGTGCTGCCCGAGAATTTCGTCGGCTTCATAGCCCTTCAGGCGGCGCGCACCGGCGTTCCAGCTGGCGATATGGCCACCCGGGTCAAGCATGTAGATCGCGTAATCCGCGATCGCATCGACCAACAACCGATACCGTTCGAGATCACCAAGCGGGTCCGGACCGGTCCGCACGTCATTCATGAAAGCCCCTTGGGCTCCGTTTTCGAGCCGCTCCGGCGGGCAAAATGCATGAAACGGCAATATGTTCCAGTGTCGGCGCCGCGTCGGCGTTAGCCGTTCCATTCATTTTCGGTTCACCTCGAATACTTTTCATGGCCACAATCCATTGATAACCGCACGCCTTACCCTCCCGGAGACTTTTCCAAATGACCCTTTTTTCCCGCTTCGCCGCTGCTTTCGTGGCCGTTGCGATGCTGTTTGCGCCAATGAGCCCGGCCTGGGCAGGCGATGCCGAGAAGGCCTATCTGTCGAAATTCGTCGGCACCTGGACCGGTGGCGGGAAGCTGACCGGCGCTAATAGCGCCACCCTGACCTGCAAGCTGATCTTCAAGGGAAATGGCGCGAAGGTGAACTACACCGGCCGGTGCACCGTGACCGACCTTCCTTCCCAGAGCACGTCGGGCTCGCTCAGCTACAACGACTCCAAGAAGCAGTATGAAGTCCGCTCGGGCGGCAAATCGACCGTGGCCAGGAAGACCGGAAATACTTTGACCTTCAGCCTGCTGTCCCGCAGCATTCAGGGCAAGGCGTCCACGACCATGTCCCTGAGCCCGACGACCATCACCGTCGAGGCCGTGCTAACCGACAATGACGGCAAGATCTCCAACACCCGGATGACCCTCAAGAAGGCCTGATCCGGCGCTTCAGCAATCCCCGTTATCCACGGCGTCCGCTTTGGCAAGAAGCGGACGCCGTTGCGTTTTGAACTGATTTTGTGGCTAACTCCGCTCAGGTATCGGAATCCCGCGTTTCCGGGGCAGGCGACCGGATCGGTCGCGCGGATTGGGTTCGGTACCACCGGTGAGACTTATCGGGGGTAACTTTGTCGGATCGCGGAATCACACGGCCGACCCTTCTGACGAACGGGCAGTATCTGCTGCACTATCTCAGCGACGCCCGCGTGCAGATTTACTTGGCCCTGGCTGCCTCGGCGACAGTCGTCACCTTCGCGGCCTTTCCAGCGCATCCGGGAGTCCTCTGGGGCATCCTCGCGGCGATCGCCTTCGAGCCTTTCGCCGAGTACATCATTCACCGCTACATCTTCCACAACCAGCTGCTCTACCGCTTCCCGCTGACGGCCGGCTTCTGGAAGCACATGCACTACGACCATCACCGCGACCCCAATGACGAGAGCACCATCTTCGGCCCGGCCGACTGGATGCTTGCTGCGGCGCTCGTCATCACCTTCCCGGTCGGCTACCTCGCCGGCGGTTGGGCCGGCGCTGCTGGTGCTGCGATGGTGGGCTTTTGGATACTCGTGATCTACGAATACTTTCATGGCGCCGCGCATCTGATGACGGACCCGCCCACGCCCTATGGCCGCTGGGTCAAGCGCATCCATGTGCTTCACCATTTCCACAATGAGAAGGGCAATTTCGGGATCACCAACCCGCTCGTGGATCTGCTGGTGGGCACCTATTACGACAACCCCAAGGCCATCGACCGCAGCCCAACCGTCCGCAATCTCGGCTATACCGAGGACGTCGCCAGGGAATATCCCTGGGTCGAAGAACTTGACAAGGCACAGGGCAAGAAGCCCTAGTCGTCCTCCCCGCTCACAAGTGTTTTGTCGGCAGCCTCGTCCGGGCGCATAGTAGCGTCCAAAGGGAGGCCGCCATGCTGCATGTCACCCGACTGCTTGCCGCGATCCTGCTGGTCCTTCTGCCCATGGGCATCGCCGGCGCCGACAATTACTTCCCGACCAATCCCTATCAGGCTCGCTTCTGCGCCGGCCTGGAAACTCACTTCCGGCCCGAGAACGCTTGGCGTGTCGACTGCGTCAGCAGTACCAATGCGATCGTCGTCGAATATCAGGACTATTGGCGCGAGGCGGTTGGCCAGGCCCTCGTGCTGGCCACCGAACGCGGCCTCAAGCCCGGCATCGTGCTTGTCTGCCGCAATGACGAAGGCCATTGCATCAAGGCATCCGAGCGGATCGAGGCGACCTTCGCGCATTTCGCCGTTCCCCTGACGCTCTGGGAATGCATGGTGATTTCCCCCGCCCTTGGCGACTGCGTCCGCCGCGAATGCGGGCCCGGCGGCTGCGTCTAGTCGGGCCGCCCTTCCCTTCCGCCGCCGCCTCGGCTAGAGACCCGGCCTAACCTTCAGATTCCCCTTCGGAAGACCTGTTTGTACGGGTCTTTCAGCGCGCCGATCGCATGGCCCCGAAAAGTGGACTCCCGGTTTTCGGACCAGGCCATGCGCAGACAACAAGAGAGCCGATGCCCAAACGCACCGATATCAAGTCGATCCTCATCATCGGAGCGGGGCCGATCATCATCGGGCAGGCCTGCGAGTTCGACTATTCCGGCACCCAGGCCTGCAAGGCGCTCAAGGACGAGGGCTACCGCATCATTCTCGTCAACTCCAATCCGGCGACGATCATGACCGATCCGGATCTGGCGGACGCGACCTACATGGAGCCGATCACACCCGAGATCGTCGCCAAGATCATCGAGAAGGAACGGACGGAGCGGCCGGACGACAAGCTGGTGCTGCTCCCCACCATGGGCGGCCAGACCGCGCTCAACTGCGCGCTGTCGCTGCGCAAAATGGGCGTGCTCGACAAATTCGATGTCGAGATGATCGGCGCGAAGGCCGAGGCCATCGACAAAGCCGAGGACCGCGAGCTGTTCCGCGACGCGATGAAGAAGATCGGCCTCGAGACACCGCGCTCGATGCTCGCGCACAACACCATCGAGGCCCTGCAGGCCCTCGAGGTGATCGGCCTCCCTGCCATCATCCGCCCGAGCTTCACCCTTGGCGGCACCGGCGGCGGCATCGCCTACAACCGCGAGGAATATCTCACCATCGTCGAGAGCGGCATCGACGCCTCGCCGACCAATGAGGTGCTGGTTGAGGAGTCCGTGCTGGGCTGGAAGGAATTCGAGATGGAGGTCGTCCGCGACAAGGCGGACAATTGCATCATCATCTGCTCCATCGAGAACGTCGATCCGATGGGCGTCCACACGGGAGACTCGATTACCGTCGCACCGGCGCTGACGCTGACCGACAAGGAATACCAGATCATGCGCGACGCCAGCATCGCCGTGCTGCGCGAGATCGGCGTCGAGACGGGCGGCTCCAACGTGCAGTTCGCGATCAATCCTGCCGATGGACGGATGATCGTCATCGAAATGAACCCGCGCGTATCGCGCAGCTCCGCCCTCGCCTCCAAGGCGACGGGTTTCCCCATCGCCAAGGTCGCGGCACGGCTTGCCGTCGGCTACACCCTCGACGAACTCGAGAACGACATCACCGGCGGCGCGACGCCCGCGAGCTTCGAGCCGACCATCGACTACGTCGTCACCAAGATTCCGCGCTTCGCCTTCGAGAAGTTCCCCGGCGCCGACAACCGGCTCACCACCTCGATGAAGTCGGTCGGCGAAGCCATGGCTATCGGCCGCACCTTCCAGGAAGGTCTCCAGAAGGCGCTGCGCTCGCTCGAGACCGGCCTCACCGGCCTCAACGAGATCGGCATCCCCGGCCTCGGCCTCAATGAAGACGAGAACAAGAACGCCATTCGCGCCGCCGTTGCGGTCGCAACGCCCAACCGGCTGCTCTATGTCGCTGAAGCCATGCGCCTCGGCATGACCGACGAGGACATCTACGACGCCTCGCGCATCGACATGTGGTTCATCGAGCAGATCCGCGGTATCGTGGACATGGAAAAGCGCGTCCGCGAGAACGGCCTGCCCGGCGATGCGCCGACACTGCGCATGCTCAAATCGATGGGCTTCTCCGACCGCCGCCTCGCCGATCTGGCGAAGCGCGAGGCCAGGGACGTTCGAGCCCTGCGCAAGCAACTCGGCGTGCATCCGGTCTTCAAGCGCATCGACACAAGCGCCGCCGAATTCGCGTCGCCCACCGCCTATATGTATTCGACCTACGAGGCCCCCTTCGCGGGCGCGCCGCAGGACGAAGCCCGGCCCTCCACTCGCAAGAAGGTCGTCATCCTCGGCGGCGGCCCCAACCGCATCGGCCAGGGCATCGAGTTCGACTATTGCTGCTGCCACGCCAGCTTCGCGCTGCGCGACGCGGGCTACGAGACCATCATGGTCAACTGCAATCCGGAAACGGTCTCGACCGACTACGACACCTCCGACCGGCTCTATTTCGAGCCGCTCACCGAAGAGGATGTCATCGAGATTCTCGAGCGCGAGAAGTCGAACGGCACGCTGCATGGCGTCATCGTCCAGTTCGGCGGCCAGACCCCGCTCAACCTCGCCGATGCCGTCGAGAAAGCCGGCGTGCCTATCCTCGGCACTCAGCCATCCTCGATCGACCTCGCTGAAGACCGCGATCTCTTCTCCAAGCTCATCAGCCGGCTCGAGCTCACCCAGCCCAAGAACGGCATCGCCTATTCGCTCGAACAGGCCCGCCTCGTTGCCGAACGGCTCGGCTACCCGCTCGTCATCCGCCCGTCTTACGTGCTCGGCGGCCGCGCCATGCAGATCGTGCGTGCACCGGACGAATTCGAGAACTATGTGCAGGGCACGCTGACCTCGCTCGTCCCACCCGACGTCCTGATCCGCTATCCCAACGACAAGACGGGACAGATCAACTCGGTGCTCTCCGACAATCCGCTGCTCTTCGACGGCTATCTCAGCCGCGCCATCGAAATCGATGTCGATTGCCTGAGCGACGGCAAGGACGTCTTCATCTGCGGCATCATGGAGCACATCGAGGAAGCCGGCATCCATTCCGGCGACAGCGCCTGCTCGCTGCCGCCCCAAACGCTACGTCCCGAGATCATTGCCGAGCTCAAGCGCCAGACGACAGAGATCGCGCTCGCGCTCAAGGTCGGCGGCCTGATGAACGTGCAATACGCGCTCAAGGACGGCATCATCTACATCCTCGAAGTGAACCCCCGCGCCTCGCGCACCGTCCCCTTCGTCGCCAAGGTCATCGGCGAGCCCATCGCCAAGATCGCCTCGCGCATCATGGCCGGCGAGACGCT
>DASZPY010000095.1:0-192842 GCA_035549855.1 Devosia sp.
ACGAACCAGTTGAAGCTGTCGTCGACGATGGCCTGCAGCGATGCACGCACCTCAGGCGACATGGCTTCATCGAGGTCCGGTTCGGCCTTCAGGGGTCCGGACTGAACCTTGTCGAGATCGACACCGATGGTCTGGAAGAGCTTCCCCGCATTGACTGTCTGGAACAGCACGCCGATCGAGCCGACCAGCGACAGGCGCCGCGCAAAGATGCGGTCCGTTGCGATGGCGCTCATATAGGCAGCCGAAGCGCCCAGCTCGTCGATCACGGCAACCACCGGTTTCTTGCCGCGCAGCAGGCCGAGATCCTCATAGATCTCCTCGCCGCCCGCGGTCGTCCCGCCCGGTGAGTTGATCGACACGATCACGGCCTTGATGTGCTCGTCATCGGCAATCGTCTCGATGAGGTGATGGCGCGCCGGATCGGTCGCGATCGTGCCGTCGATCTTGATACGCGCGATGGTATCGTGCGCGGTCAATCCATTCTCGGTCGCAAAGCGCCCCGCGCCGGCAAGGATCGCAATGACCAGCGCGATGAACGCGATCAGCCGCCAGCGGAAGCGCGAGCGCCGGAGCGAACTCGCCGCCGGTATGGCGTGGGAGGGATCGATGATCGGATCGGTCGACATGGCTGCGCCCCGTTGATCAGGCGGACTTAGCGGCGCCCCGCTTCATTGTCCAGCGAGCGGCCTCACCATCAGCCGCGCCGCATGTTCGTAGGTGTGCAGCTTCTCGCTAAGCTCGGAAGCGTCCGTGACGGCGAAACCGTGGCGTTCCCAGAAGCCCTGGCTGCCATTAACCGCAACCAGGCTCATGGTGGCGAAACCATGCGCTGCAGCATGCTTGGCCAGGGCATTCACAATGAAGCTCGCGGCGCCGATGCGGCGCGCGACAGGAAGCAATGCGAGGTCGTGCAGGTAGTAGGTATCGGCACCGTCGGGCAGGCGCTCGAACAGCGCGTTGAGCGCCGGCAGCGAGCCCGAACGCCACGGATGGCTTAGCACGTAGCCGGCTGGGCGTTCGCCGATCTCGAGGAGATAGGCGCCGTGATGATAGAGACGCTGCTTTTCGGCGAGGACTTCGGGGGATTCGAAGAAGCCGGGATGGACCTCCGCCGCGATCTTTTCGACCGCAGGCAAATCATAGCCGGTCATGGCGCGCCAGGTGACGCCCGGTAGCTTCATTATCCGCCCCTAGAAGAAGGCCCGCACCACTGGCGCGGGCCCTCGTTTCTGGATTCCGCTTTCGCGGGAATGATCTCTAGCGGGTCACTTCTTCTCGCGATCCTTGAGCGCGGCGCCCAAAATGTCGCCGAGCGAGGCGCCGGAGTCCGACGAGCCGTAGGCGGCGACCGCCTCCTTCTCCTCGGCGATTTCCAGCGCCTTGATGCTGAGCGCGATCTTGCCGGTCTTCTTGTCGTACTGGGTGACGCGTGCGTCGACCTTCTCGCCCTTGCTGAAGCGCTCGGGACGCTGGTCGTTGCGGTCGCGGCTCAAATCGGCGCGGCGGATGAAGGCAGTCATCTCGCTGTCGGCGAGCTTGACCTCGATGCCCCCATCATTGACCTCGATCACGGTGCCGGTCACGACCGACCCCTTCTTGATGCCATCGCCGGACGCATCCTTCTCGTCACCGGTCGAGAGCTGCTTGATGCCGAGCGAAATGCGCTCCTTCTCGACATCGACGTCCAGCACCTTGGCTTTGACCATGTCACCACGGTTGTAGTCGTCGAGCGCCTGCTCACCAGGCTTGGTCCAATCGAGATCGGAGAGGTGGACCATGCCGTCCACATCGCCGTCGAGGCCGATAAACAGGCCGAATTCGGTCTTGTTCTTGACCTCGCCCTCGATGGTCGAGCCGACGGGGAACTTCTCGGCGAAGCTTTCCCATGGATTGGCCAGGGTCTGCTTGAGGCCCAGCGAGATGCGGCGCTTCTCGGGATCGACCTCGAGCACCATCACCTCAACCTCCTGCGAGGTGGAGACGATCTTGCCCGGGTGAACGTTCTTCTTGGTCCAGCTCATCTCGGAGACGTGAATCAGGCCTTCGATGCCCGGCTCGAGCTCCACGAACGCACCGTAATCGGTGATGTTGGTGACGCGGCCGGTGAATTTGGCGCCGATCGGATATTTCGCCTCGATGCCATCCCACGGATCGGCCTGGAGCTGCTTCATGCCGAGGCTGATGCGGTGGCTCTCATGGTTGATGCGGATGATCTGCACCTTGATGGTCTCGCCGATCGCCAGCACTTCGGTCGGGTGGTTGACCCGGCGCCAGGCGATGTCGGTGACGTGCAGCAGGCCGTCGATACCGCCGAGGTCAACGAACGCACCGTAATCGGTGATGTTCTTGACCACGCCGTCGACCACCTGGCCCTCTTCGAGCTGCTGGACGATCTCGGAACGCTGTTCTGCACGGCTCTCTTCAAGGATGGCACGGCGCGACACCACGATATTGCCGCGGCGCTTGTCCATCTTCAGGATTTGGAAGGGCTGCGGCACATTCATCAGCGGACCGATGTCGCGGATCGGGCGGATGTCCACCTGCGAGCGCGGCAGGAAGGCCACGGCACCTTCGAGATCGACGGTGAAGCCGCCCTTGACCTGGTTGAAGATGATGCCTTCGACCCGCTCATTGTTGTTGTACATTTCCTCGAGCTTGACCCAGCTCTCTTCGCGGCGGGCCTTCTCGCGGCTCAGCACGGCCTCGCCCATCGCGTTCTCGACGCGGTCGACATAGACCTCGACTTCCGAGCCGACCTTGATGGTGCCGTCACGGCCGGCGGCGCCGAATTCCTTGAGCGCGATGCGCCCCTCGGTCTTGAGGCCGACATCGATGATCGCCAGATCCTTTTCGATCGCGACCACTTTGCCCTTCACAACGGCGCCCTCGAGCGGCTCGTTGTCGTTGAACGAATCCATGAGCAGGGATTCGAAATCTTCTTTCAATGCGGTTTGGGTTGCCAAACTATTCTCCGATTGCGCCCGGCGGCTGGTGTGAAGGCTCGGGCCCCATCGTTTCGGCAATGCCGAACGATCCGGTGCGCGGATGCGCGAGCCAGTGCTTTTGATGGATGTCCGGGCCGGGCTCTAGACGATGGCGAAGGGGCGGATGGAGAAGGTTGGATTGGAGGGACTTCGGATTGGTCGACCGGTCGAACCGCAAAAGTCTCGCAACTTTTGCTGACCAGCCTCCTAGGCCCTCGCCTTCCCGGCCATGACCCCGTCGACAATGGCGACGGCTGCGCGGAGTGCGGCGTCTATATCCAATCGGGTCGTGTCCAGCAAGTGGGCATCTGCCGCGGGATAAAAGCCGCCATGGGGATTGGCGCGGTCCCGCGCGTCCCGTTCCTCTATCTGGTGATAGAGGGCGTAGCGGTCAACCGTCTCGCCCCTGGCCTCGAGCTGGCGAGCCCGGCGCTCCATGCGCGCCTTGCTGTCCGCCTCGATGAACAGCTTAACATCGGCGTCCGGGCAGATCACGGTGCCGATGTCCCGACCGTCCAGGACCGCCCCGCCCGGCTGATGCGCGAAATCCTGCTGGAACTGCCGCAGCGCCAGGCGGACCTCGCCGAATACGGCCACCCGGCTCGCAAGCGATCCAGCCTCGGCCGTGGTGAGGGCGTCGCGATCGCTCAGATGCCCTGCATCAAGCACCCGTGCCGCCGCGATGGCCTGCCGCTCGAAATCGGGCGTCCCGGCCGCATCGCGCGCGGCCCAGCCGACGGCGCGATAGAGCAGTCCCGTGTCGAGATGGGGAAGGCCGTAGTGCCGGGCCAGCCCCGCCGCCAGCGTGCCTTTGCCAGAAGCTGCCGGACCATCCACCGCGATGATCATGATGCCCTCTCCCGCCGCCCCGCCCGCAGGAGTTAACACGGGCGTCGCACGCCCGCCAATCGGCCCGGTTTCGGGGTCCGCATTTGGCGTTGACAGCACTCCGCTTTGCCCCTAGAGCGCCTAACCCTGACGGCGGCGGGGCCCTGCCCGTGGCGCCCGCCAACCCCGAAAACTCATGAGGTTCGAGCCTTGGCAAACGATCCGCGCGGCACCAAGCGGGAAGACCCCGAGACCGGCAAGAAATTCTACGATCTGAACAAGGACCCCATCGTCTCTCCCTATACCGGCAAGTCCTACCCTCGCTCCTATTTCGAGCAGAATGCGACCAAGAAGGCCGCGGTCCGCGAAGAGGAGGAAGAGGAGGAGGTGGAGGTCGAGGAAGTCGCAACGCCCGACGCACCCGAGATCGTTTCCCTCGAGGAAGCCGATGCCGAAGAGGCCGGCGGCGAGGAAGAGATCCCCGAGGTCGAAGATGTCGAGGAGGCCGAGGATATCGGCGAGGATGATTCCGATGCCTTCCTCGAGGAAGAGGACGACGAGGACGAAAACCTCGATTTCGACGTCGGCGGCGAAGAGCGCTGAGACTGGCGTCCGGCACGGGGCCAAATCGGCCCTTGCGCCGTTATCCCTGCTTCACTAGAAAGCAGCGCGCTCCGGTCCCAACCGGAGCCATTCAGGACTGAATGGGGCCATAGCTCAGTTGGGAGAGCGCTTGAATGGCATTCAAGAGGTCGTCGGTTCGATTCCGATTGGCTCCACCAGTCCATCAATGACGAGGCGCCTCCGGGCGCCTTTTTCGTGCCCAGGCCGTCGCGCCGTTGCGCGGGTCGAACTGTCCCCAGACGGCGGGCTCGGCTACAGAGACGCATCGAACCAGAAGGGCATTGTGCGTCTTGGGTGAAACGAGCCGGATCGCTTCCCCGATCTCTGCGCCGACACGGCGAGACCTGATCGTCCTCCTCGTCCTCAGTACCGCAATACGGCTGGCTGTTGCCGGCCTTACCGATCTGAGCGTCGATGAGTGCTATGCCCTCGCAATCAGCCGCACCTTCCAGTGGTCCTTCTTCGACCATCCGCCGCTGGCGTTCTGGATCGCATTCACGATGCAGTCGCTGTTCGGGTCCGAGCTGCCGGCACTGCTGCTGCGGCTGCCCTTCGTGCTAATGTTCACAATGTCAAGCTGGCTGATGTTCGCGCTCACGGCGCGCTTCTTCGGAGAACGTGCCGGGCTCTGGGCGGCCGGATTCTTCACTGCCGCGCCGTTCTTCTTCATCTCGGCCGGCAGTTGGGTCGTGCCGGACGGCCCGCTTGCGCTGGCGCTGCTCGCCGCTGCTTTCTTCCTGGCGCGAGCCCTCGATGGAACCGGACGGGCCGCGTGGCGCGACTGGATCATTGCGGGACTGTGCCTCGGCGTTGCACTGCTGTCGAAATACCAGGCGGTCATTGTTGCGCTGGGCGCTATGCTCGTCCTCGCGATGCCGGCGTACCGGCAATGGCTGCGGCGGCCCCACCCCTACGCCGCCGCGCTTGTCGCGCTTGTCCTGTCCGTGCCGGTCATTGCGTGGAATGCCACGCATGGCTGGGTCTCGATCGCGTTCCAGTTCGGACGCGGCGGCATTGCGTGGGCCCTCAAGCCGCTGCAGATGCTGGTGCTCCTCGCGGGAGAAGCGATCTATCTCTGGCCGTGGATATTCGTGGGCCTGGTCGTCGCCGCCGCGGTTTCACGCGGCCATGCCCGGTTCTTTCTGCCGCTCGCTCTGCCGCTGATCCTGCTGTTCAATCTGCTGCCGCTGCTCGGCCGGCCGGGCCTGCCGCACTGGTCGATGCCGGGCTGGATGTTCTTTTTTCCAGCGCTGGGCCAGCTTGCCGCCGCGGCACGCGAGAGGCAGCGTAAATGGCCGGTCGTGCTCGGCGCCGTCTCGGCACTCGCCACGCTGGCCGTGCCCCTTGGAATCGTCCTGACGCTGAGCGCGTGGCGGGTCATTCCCGGCAATCCGTCTTTCGCACCGGCACTCGCCGAGGGTGCGGACTGGACCGGTGTGCGCGAAGGCCTCGCCGATGCGGGCCTGCTCGATCGGCCACGAACCTTCTACGCCGCGATGAGCTGGATGGATGGCGCGCGGATCACCGCGTCGCTTCGGCCGGCGATCCTTCCCGTCGTCCTCGGACCGGACCCGCGCGGCTTTGCCTTCGTGCAGAACCCAAATGACTACGTCGGACAGGATGCGATCTTCGTCGAGGCGGAATGGGATCTCGCCGCGGCCAAGGACTTTGCCGCTCGCTATTTCGAAAGCTACGAGACGATCGGCACTTTCGAAACGATGAAGGGCCGCATGCCGGCCTTCAGCCACACCGTGCTGCTTGCACACAATTTCAAGGAGCCGATTAAGATGCGCTACGGACTGGGGCTCGAATAGAGTCCGCCGCGCGTCATTCCGTCGCGAACGTCTCGCATTCCATCGGCGGCAGCCAGGGCAGCACCGAGCGGAACCAGTATTGCCGCTTCGGCGGCAACTCGCGGCGCTGGTCCAGCACACCGACCCGGATGCCGATCTTGCGGTTGCCCGGCGGCTCGTCCGAGGTGGCATAGAGCGGCGAACCGCAATCCCCGCAGAAGGCCTGGAGTCGCTTGCGCCCGCTTTCGGCAGTCTTGACGTAAATCCTGGGTGTCCCGCGCAGCATCCTGAAGTCGGTCTCGTCGCAACGGACCGAAACGCGGAAGGCCGTGCCGGTGAGCTTCTGGCAGTCTGTGCAGTTGCAGATGCTCACCTTCGCCGGATCGATCTCCGCCGCAAAAGCAATGGCGCCGCAGTGACAGGAGCCGTCCACTTTCATCGCTCTGCCTCAATTGATCTGTTCAGGTTCATTCCGCCTTACCTGCCAGCGCCAGCTCCCGCAACTGCGCGATGAGTCCGTCCGGGTCGTAGGGCTTGGGGAGGCGTGTGAAGCTGCGGAAACGCTCTGGCATGTTCGCACCGACATAGCCTGAGACGAACAGGAAGGGCCTGCCCTCGTGCATCAGCATGTCGGCGAGCGGATAGACCATCTCGCCTGCAAGGTTTACGTCGAGCGTCGCGACATCGAAGGCCTGCTGCTTCGCCCCCTCGAGGGCAGCGGCAAGGCTGTTGTAGGGTCCGACGATCTCGGCCCCGGCGCGGCGCAGTTCCTCTTCGAGCGACAGGGCGAGCAGGAATTCGTCCTCGACCACGAGGACGCGTATGCCGCTCAGACTGCCTTCGACCTCCATGCGCCTATCCTGCGGTGAGGCTCGCGCTCCGCATGGCGCCGGATTCGAGTGGGACGGCGAGACGGCAGGTGAGGCCGGTCTCGGGGAACTCCAGTCTCACGCTGCCCTTGAGGTCGGCCGCCAGGGCGCGTTCGAGCAGCAGACGGCCGAAGCCGCTGCGGCTCGGGGGCGATACCGGCGGCCCGCCGGCCTCCGCCCATTCGACCTGCAGTGCGTCGCCGTCAAGACGCCAGCCGACACGCAACATGCCGCCGGGCCGCGACAGCGCGCCATATTTGGCGGCATTGGTCGCCAGTTCGTGGAACGCCATTCCAAGCATGACGGCGATGCGTGGCGGAAAGGAGATCGCCGGCCCATCGAGCACGACATCGGATTTCTCGCCTCTATACGGCGCAAGCTCGTCGGCCAGCATCGTGTCCAGGGACACGCCGGCCCAGTCGGACTCGGCCAGCCTGGTGTGGGTCTGTGCCAGCGCGCGGACGCGGCCTTCGAAGGCCGCACGTGCGGCTTCGACCGTCGTGCCTGGAGTGTAGGACTGGCGCGCGATCGTGACCACCGAGGCCAGCGTGTTCTTCACGCGATGGCTCAGTTCCGCGACCAGCAGGTCGCGCTGGTGCGCATCCTGTTTGTGCTGCGTGATATCGACCGAGGCACCGACCATGCGCTTGGGCTTGCCGCCCTCGTGCAGCACGACGGCATGGGTAAAGACCCATGTTTCCTGTCCGTCCGGGCGGAGTGTGCGCATTTCGATCTCGTAGGGCGCGTCTTCATGCTGCGCCTTGAAGATGGCCTGTTCGACGCGTTTGCGATCGTCCGGATGGACGCGGCCGATCCATTCGGCGAAGGTCTGGGTCGGCGCCTCCTTGCTTATGCCGTGAACGGCATAGAGCGAGTCCGTCCACACGATCCGGTCGCCAGGAATGTCCCAGTCCCACAGGCCCACCTTGCCGGCCTGGGTCGCGACGCGAAGCCGTTCGCCATTTTCGCGCAACTCGTTCTCCGTGCGCTGCCGCTCGATCGAGAAGCCGAGCTGGCGCGCGATGGTCACCGCAAGGTCCTGCTCGGCGGCCGAGAAGATATGCGGTTCGTTGTGATAGGTCATGAATTTGCCGATCACGACGCCGCCCGCGACGAGTGGAATGAAACCCAGCGCGCTGATGCCTTCGGTTCTGACCGCTTGCTTCACTGCGTCGGATTCCGATGAGAGCATGATGTCGGAAACGAAGATGGGTTGCGGGTCGCGCTGTCCGGGCTTCCACGGCGAATGTCCATCCACGGCGGCACAATAGGCGGGCGACAGGCCGCGCGTCGCAACGAAACGCATCACACCCTTGCCATCGAAGAGGAGCACCGAGGCCCTGTCGCAATGGAGCGCGCCAAGGATGGCGTCGAGCGCGGCCTCGTAGGTATCCGCGGCACACTCGGCGCGATAGAGCCGGTCGGTGAAGCGATAGAGCGCGTGCTGCTCCTGCACGCGGCGCTCGGCGAAGGCCTCGATGCCCTTGAGGCGCGAGAGGTCGACCAGCATGTTGACGCCGCCGATGAACTCGCCTGTGTCGTCATACATGGGAGTGGGAAAGGGCATCGCCGGAATGCGTGTGCCGTCGGGGCGCTCCGCGATCACTTCCACGCCCCGAACCGGCTGGCGCTCCCTGAGGGCAACGGCCATAGGGCATTGGTCCAGCGGCAGTGGCCGTCCGTCCGGATGGTAGAGCCGCCAGGTCACGCACCATCTGTCGACGCCGATGACCGGCCGGCGCCCGGCCAGGTCGGCCGCCGCCTGATTGTAGGAAGTGACGATGCCGTCGGTATCGGTGGTGTAGATCGCGGCGGGCAGGGCGTTCAAAATATCCCTGAATTCCGGGGCGGCGAGGCGCGACAGCGCCTCCGGTGTCAGCGCCGGTTCTTCCGGGATATCCAATTTCGCCATAACTCGCCCCTCCGGCGCCGAGCACGCCAATCGCCCGAAACGCGAATCTCCTCAAAGGGTTCCATGGTATTGGCCGGACCATTTTGGCGGTTCAGGGGCTCGAGCAGCCCTCAGGGCTCCGCGATGCCGTAGAAGCCTGCCAGCTGACGGGCGATTTCGGCCATGCGGGCGCGAAGGCCCGGCGGCTCCAGCACCTCGATTTCGGCACCGATGCGCGTCATTTCCCGGCTGGCCCAGCGCTCTTCCTCGATCGGCACATCGAGGACAGTCCAGCCATTGGAATCGAATTCCAGCGGCGACACCGCGTCGATCGCAGCGCGAACAGTCGGGCTGATGTCCTTGAGGCGTGAGAGACCGGTCTTGGTGGCGCGCACCCGCGCCGTGCCGATATAGACTTCCTTTTCGAACTGCGCCGTCGACTCCTCCCAGTAACGCGGCAGGTCGAAATCGGCGATGCGTTCGAAATGCTCGTCGAGCACCAAGAGCGTCAGGATCTGCGACAAGCGGAAGGTGCGGAACGCGTCCTCGCGGCGAGCCACGAGGTACCAGATGCCACCTTTGAGCACGAGGCCGAGCGGATCGACGACGCTGTCGGATACCTTGGTCCAGCTGTCGTAGCGGATCGCGAGCCGGCGCTCTGTCCACACCGCGTCGGCGACGAGCTTGAGGTAATCCGGCTTGTGGCCGGAAGCGAACCAGCCCTTGGGGTCGAGATGGAAGCGCGAGGCCATGCGCCGCGCCTCGCCCTGCCAGTCGGCGGGTAGCGCCGCCAGGAGCTTCAGCTCCGCCGCCTGCACCGCGTCGCCGAGGCCGAGCTCACCCGCAGGACCGGGCAGACCAGACAGGAACAGCGCCCTCGCCTCGGGCGCCGTGAGGCCGGTCAGTCGTGTGCGCCAGCCGTCGAGCAGCGCGAAGCCGCCATTGCGCCCGATATCGGCATAAACGGGCACCCCGGCGGCGCTGAGCTGGTCGATGTCGCGATAGACGGTGCGCACGGAGACTTCGAGTTCCTCGGCAATCGCCTCGGCGCTCATCCGCCCCCGCGTCTGGAGCAGCATCATCAGGGTCAGAAGCCGGCTGGCACGCATTTATTTGCTCTAGCACGGAAAGACTGACAATGGGTGGCAGAGTTTGAGTCGTAACCTCTCGAAACGCCGGAATGCGGTCGAGAGGAGCAGAAAAATGAGCGTTCAGTGGGTCCAGAGCAGCTTCGAGGCAGGCCAGTCCTGCCCCATTGTCGAGTTCCACGAGTTGGTGGCCGAGCCCGGCCATGGCCCGGAAATGCTGGAAATCGCGGCGAAATCCGGCCCCGTCCTCGGCCTCTACCGGGTCGGCGGGCCCGCCGAGCGCATGGTGGCGCTGCGCGGCTATGCCGATCCTGGCCACCGCGCGCGGGTGCTGGGCGATCTTCATGCCCGTCCTGACTGGCCGGCGATTCGCCGCCGCCGTGCCGATCTCGCCCGCGAGGAATCGGTGCATCTGATGCGCGCCATCACGCCCGAGGGCGGCCTGCCGCTCATGCCGGGTACCCGGCCCGCCTCGCCCACAATGGCCCTGATTTCCGACCTGCGCTTTCCCGAGCAGATCGGCAATTATCACCTCTGGCTGCGGCTTTTCCTGCGCATGGAGGGGCTCGATCCCCTGGCGAACCTTGCCACGCTGGAGATGGAAAACGACATCCCGGCCGAGCCGGTGGTGCGCTACCGGACCGAGCATATCGCGCTGCTGCCCGCCAATGGCGAGGTGCCGCCGCTGCCGCCCGAATTGCGGGCAATGCTGCGCTCCCCGCCGCAAATCCTGCGGCTCGAGCCCGCCGGACCCGTCAGGTGACAAACCCCCTCGCCTTCCCCATTATGCGCGCTCTTGAATCGCGGCGGGGGAAACGGGGTGAGCCAAGAGGCCAATCTCGACGCCTATCTGAAACGGATCAACTATGCCGGCTCGATCGCCCCGACGCTCGAGACGCTGAGCCTGCTACATCAACTGCATCCGGCGGCGATCCCGTTCGAAAATCTCGATCCGATGATGGAGGTGCCGGTGCGCCTCCAGCTGTCGGACCTTGAACAGAAGCTCATCGTCGAAAAGCGCGGCGGCTATTGCTTCGAGCAGAACCTGCTGTTCAAGGCGGTGCTCGAGGCGATGGATTACAGCGTCACGCCGCTCGCGGCGGGTGTGCTGTGGGGCCGCGCGCCTGATGCCTACCCGCCGCCGCTCAACCATATGATCCTCGCTGTCGATATCGCGGGCTCCAACTATCTCTGCGATGTGGGGTTCGGAGGGCAGGTGCTGACGGCGCCGCTCCGCTTCAAGGCCGAACTCGAGCAGGAGACGCCGCATGAGCGCTTCCGCCTCGTGGGCGACGACAGCCTGTGGCGGCTCGAGACCGAGATCGGCGGCGAATGGCGGCCGCTCTACCAGTTCGACATGACCGCGCGGACGCTCGACGACTACATTGCGCTGAACGATGCCGTTGCGCCGGTTTTCCGCGACGAGCTGCGCGCGGCGCGAACTGAGTCCGGTCGTCGCTTCGCGCTGCGCGGCAATCGCCTCAACATCCATGTCACCGGCGGCGAGACCGAGACGAAGATGCTCAGTTCGGTGGTCGATATCCGCGATGCGCTCACCGGCACCTTCGGCATCCAGCTGCCGCAGAACGAACGGCTCGATCCGGCGCTGGCGCGGGCGCTGCCGCAAGCGGCGGACTGATGGCCGAGTTCAAGGTCAATCCCGACCATGTCCATGCGTTCAAGGACATGAAGGCCCTCGAGGCCTGGTATCGCCGGAACCATGCCAAGACCGACGAGCTCTGGCTCAAGGTCCACAAGAAGGACTCCGGCCTTGCCTCGGTCAGCATCACCGACGCGCTAGATGTCGCGCTCTGCTGGGGCTGGATCGATGCGATCCGCAAGAGCTTCGACGAGACGAGCTACCTGCAGCGCTACACGCCGCGCAACAAGACCAGCATCTGGAGCAAGAAGAACATCGGCAATGTCGAGCGGCTGAGCAAAGCCGGCCGCATGACCGAGTTCGGCCGGGCCGAAATCGATAAGGCCAGGGCCGACGGAAGGTGGGACCGCGCCTATGGCTCCGGCGCGAAGCTTGAGACGCCGCCCGATCTGCTCGCGGCCATCAAGGCCGAACCCAAGGCGCAGGCGCTCTATGACAATCTCAGCGCGCAGAACCGTTTCGCACTCGCCTTCCGCACGCATCACATGAAGACCGAGGCGGGGCGCAAGAAGAAGATCGCCGACTTCGTCGCCATGCTGAAGCGCGGCGAGACAATCTATCCCAACGGCAAAGGCAAAACGAAATGACGCGATACGCCGCCTTCCTGCGCGGGGTCAATCTGGGCAAGCGCAGTGTCAAGAGCGCCGACCTCAAATCGGCTTTCGAGGCCATGGGCTATGACAATGTCAAGACGCTGCTCGCCAGCGGTAATGTGCTGTTCGACGCGCGTGCCGCCAAGGGCCTCAAGGAAAAGCTCGAAGCTGGTCTGCACGAGGCCTTCGGCTTCAAGATCGGCGTCGTACTGCGCTCGATCGACGAGCTCAAGGCAATAGCGAAGAGTGATCCCTTCAACGGCATCGCGGAGAGCGAGGCGGCCAAGCTCCATGTCACTCTTACCGCCGAGCCCCTTCCCAAGGGCTTCGCTTTTCCCGGTATCAAAGGCGATTTCGACATACCCCGCATCGATCCCCGCGAGATCTTCATCATCGCCTACCGCAAGCCGGATGGCACCTATCTCGGCAACAGCGCCATCGATCTCGAAAAGGGCATTCCCAAGGGCACGCTTGCCACCACGCGCAACTGGAACACCATTCTCAAAGCCATCGCATGATCACCGTCTTCGGCTCCATCAATCTCGACCTCATCGGCAAGGTCGCCCGCATCCCTAGGCCGGGCGAGACCGTCCCCGGCACCAGCTTCTCAACGGCACCCGGCGGCAAGGGCGCCAACCAGGCGCTGGCGGCGCGCCGTGCCGGCGCCGAAGTGCGTCTCGTGGGCGCCGTGGGCACCGACAGCTTTGCCGGCGACGCGCTAGCGCTGCTGCGCGGTGCCACGGTCGAGCTCGAGCGGGTCCGCACGGTCGAGGGCCCCACGGGCGTCGCCATGATCCTTGTCGACGACAAGGGCGAGAACGTCATCGGCATCCTGCCTGGCGCCAATGCCGCCGTGACACCGGCGGATGCCGAGGCGGCAGTTGCAGGGATGCGGACCCGCGACGTGCTCGTCGTGCAGCAGGAGGTGCCGCAGGCGGCCACCCGCCGCGCGCTGGAGCTGGCGAAGGCGCGCGGCATCGTCTCGATCCTCAACACTGCGCCGTTTCTCGCCGACACGAAGGACGCCGCGCCGCTCGCTACGATCGTTGTCGCCAACGAGACCGAATATGCGCTGCTCACGGGCGTCCATCCTACCGAGCGGCGGATGGACGAATATCTCAAGGCTCACAACCAGACGATCCTCGTCACGCTCGGCAGCGAGGGCGCGCGGATCGCGTCGCCCGGCCTCATGCACCACCAGCCGGCGCCGAAAATCGTCCCAGTCGACACGGTCGCCGCCGGCGATACTTTCGTCGGCTATCTCGCCGAAGGCCTGCAAACTGGCTTCACGCCCGAGACGCTCGGCCTCGCCATGCGCCGCGCCGTGGTGGCCGCGAGTCTCGCCTGCCTCAAGCCGGGGGCGCAGCCCTCTATCCCTTATGCGAGCGACGTCGAGGCCGCCTTGAGCAGCGGCTCGATGTGATCCTCGAATAATAGTCCCGGCCGCTCCGCCAGCGCCGCGGGGTAGGACGCTTCGGCCTCAATCGAGATTTCGAGGAAGCGCGCGATGCCGGCGGGCCCCGACGCGTCCGCCATCGGGTAGTAGCCTTCATTCAGCCGCTTCAGGAGCTTGCGCTTTGCCGCGATCATCCGTTCGGTGACGCCCGGGCCGTTGCTCATCGACTGAGAGACCTTCACATAGTCATGGAGCGGCGTTCCAATGTGGAAACTGCGCGGTACCGTGCGGTAGAGCTGCAGCAGTAGTTCGAGATCGGTCATGTTGGGCATGGCTGGGTCCACCCGCCCATCCGTCACGCGCCGGTCCCAGGCGATCATGCAGTCCATCGAGAAGTTCACGAATTTGTGTGCGGTGGGCGACAGCAATCTGTCAGGTCCATCGCCGACATAGCGCAGATGCCGCCCAGCCTCGTTGACATCGTCGATCGCCGTCGAAACCAGCGGGATGGTTTCCAGCGCCTTCATGACGCGCTGCAGTTTGTCCGGCTTGAAACGGTCATCGGCATCGAGCATCGCCACATAGGGCGCGCGTATGGCGTCCAGAGCGACGTTCCGAGCCCGCGGCGCGCCCGCCCCGATGGCGTTGGTCGAGGCAAAGCGCAGGCGCGGATCGCGGATGTCCTCGGCCGCCAGCAGGGCCTCATAGTTCACGGCATCGTCGGCCACGATCCAGTGCTCGAATTCGCCATGGGTCTGGCCAAGGACGCTGCGCACACAGGCTCCGATCCACTTCCCCGCATGATAGGCCGGGGTCACGATGGCGATGGTCCCGGTCACCGCAAGGCCCCGGAAATGCTGGGCCTTGAAGCATCGGCGCCTAGGTCCCATATTTGGCCTGCTGGCGGGTGCCACTGAAACTCGGGCCCGTCGGCGACGTTGCTAGAGATAGGACGGACAGCATGCAGCGCGTCTCGGTGTTTTCGGCGCCGTTTCTCCTCGGGTTCGACAGCTTCGAGGAGCGTATCGACCGGCTCGCCCGCGCCGCTGACGGCTACCCGCCCTACAACATCGAGCGAACCCAGGATGCCGACGGCACCGAGCGGTTCGTGATCTCCATCGCGGTGGCGGGCTTCGCGCAGGCGGATCTCGACATCGTCCAGGAAGACAATCAGGTGCTGGTCCGTGGCCGGCAGCAGGACGACGCGGAGCGGCAGTTCCTGCACAGGGGCATCGCGGCGCGCCAGTTTCAACGGAGCTTCCTGCTGGCCGACGGCGTTACCGTCCAGGATGCCGTGCTCGAGCACGGAATGCTGATCATTTCGGTGATCAGGCCGAAGGCGGAAAAGCACGCCCGCCGCATCGAAATTCGTTCTGCCTAGAAAGGGGAACATGGAATGCACGAGAGACCAGAAGAAGAAGCCGTTTACAACCCGCTGAAGCATTTGACCGAGGCCCAGTTCATGGCCCTTGGCGGCAATGCGGTGGTCTTTGTCCGCCCGATCCGTGGCGAGAAACTGAGCCAGTTCCTCCAGGCCGACGTCGAAGACGACGAAGAGCTGCACCTCGTAATGTCGGGCGACGGCTCGCCGCTACTTGTCGCCGACAGCCAGGAAGCCGTCGCCGACTGGCTTGCCGACAAGAATTACGGCATCGTGGCGCTGCATTAGCGCGCGGCTCCCCCCCAACGCCCTCTGCCACCGGCTCTTTCCCGCGAAAGCGGGAATCTCCATCGACGGAACTTGCATCAAGGCACGGCGGGACGGGCCGGGCGTCGCCCGGCTATGCACTGCGCCGACTGCTGCTCAGCAAATCGCCGCTTGGCCCTTCTCAGGCTGCCTTGCTGGCCGGCAGTGGATGCGTGAGGATCGCGTAGGCTTTTGCCGCATCGGTCGTGTGGCGCAGCGCATCCACGACCGACTCCGTCCGCAGCACCCGCGCGACCTTGGCCAACGCCTTCAGATGATCGGCGCCGGCGCCCATCGGGGCAAGCAGCATCATCAGGATATCGACGGGCTGGTCATCAACGGATTCGAAATCGACCGGCCGGTCGAGCTTCAAGAACACCGCGATCACCCCCTGTAATGGGGCGAACTTGCCGTGCGGAATCGCGATGCCGTTGCCGAGCCCGGTCGAGCCCAGCGCTTCGCGGTCGTTGAGCGCCTCGAAGATGTCCTCGGCCGGCTGGCCGGTCTTTTCCGCCACGCTCTGAGCCAGCCTGTTCAGGACGTCGCGCTTGCTCTTCAATCCCGTGCAAATCAACACGGAATCCTCGGAGAGGATATCGGCCAGTTCCATTGAAGATCGCCCTGTTGATGGTTGCGGCAACGCGGTGAAACTAACGCCCTAATTGGCGCGCAAGGCCGGATCGATCCAGCCTATGTTGCCGTCGGCGCGGCGGTAGACCACATTCAACCCGCCATGTCCAGCATGACGGAACACCACGACATCGCCGCCGGTCAGGTCGAGTTCCATCACCGCTTCCTCCACGCTCATCTGGCGCAGGCTCTTAGTGGTTTCGGCGATCACCGGGGGTGAATAATCTTCGGCGAGTTCGTCGTCATCGTCGCCGGTCGCGGCCAGCACGTAGCTCTGCGCCTCGATGGTGTCGTCGCTACTGCCATTGGCGTGCTTGCGGTGCTGCTTGAGCTTGCGGTTGTAGCGGCGCAGCCGCTTCTCGATGGTTTCGGTCAGAATCTCATAGGCCGAGATCGCATCGCCGCCATAGGAGCTTGCCTGCAGAACGGCGCCTGAATCGAGATGCACCATGCAGAGGGCGTTGAACCCCGATCCCTCGGGTTCGAGCGTCAGATGGCCGGAATAGCCGCCATCGAAATATTTCTTCACAACACTGTCGAAATGACCCTCCGCTTTTGTCCTGAGCGCATCGCCCACATCCATGTTCTTGCCTGAGACACGTAGGGTCATGGATCTCCTCTTCGGTTGGTCTCGATATGCCTTCCCGGAGGATGTGGGAGGCATCTGCCGGCGAGTCTAGACCTCACCTCGCCATGGGGCAATGCGCGACCCGCAATTGGGTTTGCATCCGCGTAAAAATCTTTTTATTTCAGGATGCTAGCGGACTGCGGCCAATGCGCGCTTCTGCCGCCGCCGAACCACCGAAGAGGGGATCGACATGCCCTCGCGATATTTGGCGACGGTGCGCCGCGCGACCTCGATACCCTGCTCCTTCTGGAGCATCTCGGCAATGGTGTCGTCAGAGAGAATCTCCGCCGGCGGCTCCGCGTCGATGAGCTGGCGGATGCGGTGGCGCACGGCCTCCGCCGAATGATCGGCCTGGCCTGTCGAGGAGGCAAGCGCGGTGGTGAAGAAGTACTTCATCTCGAACAGACCGCGCGGGGTCGCGACATATTTGTTGGAGGTGACGCGGCTCACCGTCGACTCATGCATGTCGATCGCATCGGCGATGATCTTCAGCGTCATCGGCCGCAGATAGGCGATGCCGTGCCGCAGGAAACCGTCCTGCTGCTTCACGATCTCGGTCGCGACTTTGAGAATAGTCTGCGCCCGCTGGTCCAGGCTCTTGGTCAGCCAGTTGGCCGTCTGCAGGCAATCGACGAGGAACGTCTTTTCGGCAGTGTCCCGCGCCTGCCGCGTCACGCTCGCATAGTAAGTCCGATTGACGAGGACGCGCGGCAGAATATCGGAATTGAGTTCTACAACCCAGTTGCCGCCAACCTCACGCACAAAGACGTCCGGCACCACCGCCTCGACCGGCGAGCGCTCGAAGGCGCGCCCGGGCTTCGGATCGAGGGCGCGCAGTTCGGCCAGCATCTCGATCAGATCCTCGCGGTCGGCCCCGACGGCGCGGCCCAACGCGACGAGGTCGTGACTCGCGATCAGGTCGAGATTGTCGAGCAGCTTCATCATCATCGGGTCGAGCCGGTCGCGCTCGGCCAGTTGCAGCGCCAGGCATTCGCGCACATTGCGCGCGAAGATGCCGACCGGATCGAGCGTCTGGAGCTTGCCGAGCACCGCCTCGACAGTCGCGAGCGGCGCCCCCAGTTGCGCTGCCACCGCGTCGAGCTCCACGGCGAGGTAGCCCGCCTCGTTCAGCCCATCGGTCAGGAAGCGCGCGACTATTCGCTCGGCCGGATCGCCGAGCAGCAGACCGATCTGTTCGTTCAGGTAATCCGCCAGCGTCGGCCGCGCCGCGACGAACTGATCGATGTCGGGGGCCCCGGCGCCATCGCCGGTGCCGCGGGCATTCCAGTCGCCGGCGAGCTGGTCCTGGCTGGCCTGCTCGGGAAAGACATTGTCGACTTCGGTGTCGTAGCCCGAAGCGATCTGGTCCGCCGACTGGATGCGGTCGCCATGCTCGACCGTATCTTCATAGGCGCCGGCGTCGGGCGCCGACTCCATGGGCTCGGGATCAGGCTCCCCAGCCTCGCCCTCTTCGCGCTCGAGCAGCGGGTTACGCAGCAATTCCGCATCCACGAACGCCGCCAGTTCAACATGACTGAGCTGAAGCAGCCGGATCGACTGCATGAGCTGCGGCGTAAGCGTCAGCCCCAGCCCCTGCCGAACCTCGAGCCTCGGCCCCAATGCCATTCGAATTATGCCCCGCCGGAGACGTTCCCGGCCGGGACCATGCCGGATTCAACCCGCGAGGGCAAGAACCGTGCCAGAAGAGGTTGGGCCGCCGTCGGCAGGTGCAAAACGGCCCCTAAACCGAAAAGCTCTCTCCCAGATAGACCCGCCGCGCCTCGGGGTCGGCGGTGATCACCTCGGGCTTGCCCTGAATCATCACGCGGCCGCCATGGATAAGATAGGCGCGGTCCACCAGCGACAGGGTCTCGCGCACGGAGTGGTCGGTGATGAGCACACCCACGCCGCGCTGAGTCAGATGCTTCACCAGCCCCTTCACGTCAGCCACCGCGATGGGATCGACCCCTGCGAAAGGCTCGTCGAGCAGCATGAAGACGGGGTCACCGGCCATTGCGCGGGCGATCTCGGCGCGCCGCCGCTCGCCGCCCGAGAGCGACAGAGCGCTCTTGTCGGCGAGATGGGCGAGGCCGAATTCTTCGAGCAGGATGCCGAGTCGTTCCTGCCGCGCCTTGCGCCCCCGTACATGGGCTTCGAGCACGGCAAGGATGTTGCCCCTCACGCTCAGCCCGCGAAAGATCGAAGGCTCCTGCGGAAGGTAGCCCATGCCCAGCTGCGCCCGCTGGAACAGCGGCAGATGCGTGATGATGTTGCCGTCGAGCCGGACCTGTCCCTTGTCGGGTTTCACCAGCCCCATGATGATCGAGAAGACCGTCGTCTTGCCGGCGCCGTTCGGCCCGAGCAGGCCCACGGCCTCGCCGCGCCGGACGGCGATTGACACGTCGGTCACCACCTGCGTCTTGCCGAAGCTCTTGGCGAGGCCGTGCGCGACGAGCCAGCCGGTCTGGTCGACGCGGGCTTCGGCGCGGCGCTCCATCATTGCGGCGTGAACACGCCGGTCACCCGGCCGCCGCCACTGCCCGAAAACGTCGAGATATTATTGGCAAGGTCCAGCACCAGCTCCGGCCCCTTCAGCGTCCCCGAAGCATTGGTCACGGTCACGTCGCCGGAGAGCCGCAGGATCTGCGTCTTGGGGCTGTATTCGGCGCGCGAGCCGGTCGCGTCCTGGTCGGAGGTCTTGATCCTCACCCCGCCGGTCGCCACGAATTTCTCGATGTTGGACGGACCGCCTTCGCCATAGTCGACCACGACCTTGGGCGCCCACACCGTCATGGTGCCGCGGATGACCACGACATTGCCGGTGAAGGTCGCCTGCTGCTTGGATTCGGTGACAGTGAACTGGTCGGCTGTGATCTTGACCGGCGTCGGCGTCGCCGCACCGGCGATCAGCGCGAGCACCACGGCCAGTACGAACCAGCGCCGGCCGCTCACGGCGCGTCACCATCGGGCAGATCGGGCAGCACCAAAGTGGCCGCGCCGAAGGTCCATACGCGCCCCTCGGAGTCGAAGGACATGCCGGTGGCCGCAAGCGTCGTGCCGTCGGCGAATGTCATGTTCACCGCGCCGTCGCTGGTCATCGATTTCCGGCCGAGATCTGCCACAAGCCCGTCCACCCTGCCTGACATGCCGTCATCGCTTGCAATGTCGGTGACGCCCGGCACCGTCAGCATCTGCGTGCCCGTATCCAGGGTCGCCTCGGCGGCGACGGCATGATAAGCGGGCCGGCCCTGCTGCGAGGCGGTGATGGTCGGCGTGGTCAGCAGCAATTGCTCAGGATGGTCGAGCGCGGCGCGCGCGCGTTCGGCCCGCATCCGATAGAGCGTGCCGTCATCGCCCACCGCCGTGAAGCCGGGTGTTTCGACCACGAGATTGCCGCGGTCGATCGAAAAGCCCGAAATGTCGTATTGCTGCAGCAGGTTGCCCAAGAATATCTGCAGCGCCAGCGCGCCGAAAATCACGATTCCGAGCGCCGGCACGCCATAGCGCAATATCCCCACGATCCGGTTGTGGCGCGTCAGCCGCCCGAGAATCGCGGTGCGCTGCTCGAGCGTGTCGGTGCGGGCGAGGGCTACCATCAGGAATGGGCGAAGATGTCCTCTTCATCCCAGCCCATCAGGTCCAGCTCGATGCGGGTGGGGAGGAAGCGGAAACAGGTTTCGGCGAGCTCCAGCCGGTTCTCGCGCCTGAGCATGCGGTCGAGATGGCGCTTGATGTCGTGCAGGTAGAGGACGTCGGAGGCGGCATAGTCGAGCTGCGCGTCGCTGATCTTTTCGGCGCCCCAGTCCGAGCTCTGCTGCTGCTTGGACATGTCGATGTTGAGAAGCTCGCGGGCGAGGTCCTTGAGGCCGTGGCGATCGGTGTAGGTCCGCACCAGCTTGCTCGCGATCTTGGTGCACCAGATCGGCCCGGTGACCACGCCGAAGCGGTGCTTGAGCACCGCAATATCGAACCGCGCATAGTGGAAAATCTTGGTCACCGCCGGGTCGGTCAGCAGCTTCACCAGATTGGGTGCTTCCTTTAGGTCGGCGGGAATCTGCACCACATCGGCGCTGCCGTCGCCCGGCGACAATTGCACCACGCAGAGACGGTCGCGGCGGGGATCGAGACCCATGGTCTCGGTATCGATCGCCACTTCCTTGCCATATCGCGACAGATCCGGCAGGTCGCCGCGGTGCAGGCGGGTTGTCATCGGCCCCTCATTGGTCTCGCCACTATGTGCGGCTGGTTTGCCACAGCATATGGGCATTGGAAAGGCCGGGCACTCCGCACTCCCAATATGTGCATGCCCACCTCTCTCGGGCACGTTCCCAAGTTGACAGGGTGGGTCCGTTCCGCCAAGCCAAGCGGGCGGAGATCGGCATGGCCTCAGGCGCCGGACAGCATCGGAAGATCCGCGAGCGCCGCTCGCACGATTTCGCTTACGTGCTGGGCGAAGGCGCCTCGATCGGGCGCTCGCGCGTCTGGCGCGACGCCGTCTCTTCGGCGCCGCTGGTTGTGCTTGCCGCCGCCATTGCTGCACTCATCTATCTCGCCGTGATCCTGCGTGGTGGGCCAGTCCGCTGGGAGTCGTTCGGCATCGTCGTCCCCGCGATCATGCTGGTGCCGGTCGCCGCGGCGCTCATCCTCGTATCATTGCGCGAACATACCCAACCCATCACCCTCGCCGTCTTCGTGACCGGCGTCACCATGGCCGTAGCCGTGGCGGTCCTCTCGGCCTCGCGGCTTTTCATCAGCTATTGGGGCGTGCTGCTGGCGGCGGTTCCGATCACGCTCGCCATGCTGGCGGTGACGTTGCGGCTCAGGCAGGCACAGGCCGAACGTGTCGCGCTGCTCGCCTTTCCCGGCGTCGCCGACGCCGCAGCGCGGCTCGGGAGCAACATCCCCGTCATCGCGGGAACGGAGCCGACAAACCTCGCGGCCTATGACCGGCTGCTGATCGATGCCGAGGCCCACCATTCGGCGGCCTGGTCACGGCTGCTGCTCCGGGCGCAGCTTCGCGGCATTCTCATCACGCCCTGGGTGCAGTTCCTCGAGCTCCGGCATGGACGCGTCGAGATTGCGACCTTCGAGCCGGGCGACATCGTGCTGCGACCCTCGCAGATTCTCTACTCGCGCATCAAACGCGGCCTCGATATCGCCGGCGTCATCCTTGCGGGCCCCTTTGCGCTCATCCTGGGCGGGCTGACCACCCTCTATATCCTCGTCCGCGCCGGGCGGCCGGTGCTCTTCACGCAGAAGCGCCGGGGCCGGGGCGGCGAAAGCTTCACCATCTACAAGTTCCGCACCATGCGCATCGATGCCGGCCTCGAATCCGCCCGCAGCGGGGATGCGCGGATCGTGCCGGGACTCGGCATCATTCGCCGCCTGCGCTTCGACGAGTTGCCGCAACTGATCAATATCTGGCTGGGCGACATGGCCTGGGTCGGCCCGCGCCCCGCCGCGGTCGAAGTGGCGGTGGCGGCCGAGACGGTAGAGCCCAAATATCAGAGCCGGCTGCTGGTCCGGCCGGGGCTTACAGGTTGGGCGCAGGTGAGTTCCGGTTATGCCAGCACCACGGCCGAGGAGATCGAAAAGCTCGGCTACGATCTCTATTACGTCAAGAATATGAGCTTCGACCTCGACGTACTGATCATGTTCCGGACGATCCGGACCCTGCTGTTCGGACGCGGCGCGAAGTAGCACTTTCTCCCACACATTGCGCTCCGGCCAAATCGCCGCTTCTATGCGCCCTGGGAGGATTTGGCGTGCTTATCGATCTCAAGGGCAAGGTCGCGATCGTTACCGGCTCGGGCCGCGGCATCGGCCGTACCATTGCGCGCCGGCTCGCCGACGAGGGCTGCAGCACCATCGTCACCGATGTCCGCCAGGATCTGCTGGACGACGTCGCGGCAGACGGGTGGAGCGCGATGCAGCTCATCTGCGATGTCCGCAGCGTCGAGCAGGCGCGCGGCACGGCAGCCGCCGTGCTCGAACGCTTTGGCCGTATCGACATCCTCGTCAACAATGCCGGGGTAGCCGGGGGCGGGCCGGCCGAGACTCTCGCTGAGGACGTCTGGGATCTCAACCTCGATGTCAATCTCAAGGGCATCATGCTCATGTGCCAGACGGTGATCCCTGCGATGAAGGCGCAGCGCGGCGGCCGAATCCTAAATGCGTCCTCCTTTGCCGCGATCATTCCCGCGCTCGGAAGCGCCGCCTATGCTGCCTCCAAGGCCGGCGTCATCTCGCTCACCCGCGTGCTGGCGGGCGAGCTCGGCCCCCACGACATCACCGTCAATTGCTACGCGCCCGGCATGATCCCGACGGAAATGAACCATTTCGCCGAACGCGAGGCCGACGTACAGGAGCGCCTGCTCGACACGCTCACGCTCCGGCGCTGGGGTCGCGCCGAGGAGATCGCCGACCTCATCTGTTTCCTTGCCTCCGACAAGGCATCCTACATCACCGGCGCGATGATCGAAGTTAGCGGCGGCAAGTTTGCGACGCAGATGCCCTGGGCCGCCTATCGCGCATTTTGACGATGAAGCTCACGACCGGCCTCAATCCCTATGGTCTCGCCTACACCTTCGGCATGCAGGGCAAGGACACGCCGCGGCGCAATCCGAAACCGAAGGGGCTCGACGATTTCATCGCGCTCACCGCCGAGCTCGGCGGCAAGGCGATCGAACTCTGGGACGGCTGGCTAAAGCTGATGGAGGACGTCGATCTGGCCGCGCTTCGGCATCGTCTCGATGTGCTCGGCTGGAAGCGCGTTCTAAGCTCGGGTTTGCAGCATGGCGATCTGGACCTGCTGCTGCGCTGCGCCAGGGCACTCGACGCGCAATTCATCCGTCTCGCCCTGACGCCGATCCTCTGCGGCGACCGCGCTGCGGCGGGACCGCGCTGGGAGGAGCTGGTGCGTTCCGTGCACGAGAAGCTGGCCACCTATGCACCGCGCGCCACCGAGGCGGGCATCGTGCTCCTGATCGAAAACCATCAGGATTTCACCAGTCGCGAGCTCGTGGCGCTTTGCGAGCAGTATGGGCCGTCGGTGCGCATCGTCTTCGACATGGCCAACACTTTCCCAGTGGCCGAATCCCCGCTCGACTTCACCCGCATCGTCGCGCCCTATGTGCGATACTGTCACATGAAGGACTATCGCGTGCAGTTCACAGCGGAAGGCTTCCGGCTGATCCGTTGCCCCACCGGCGATGGCTGCGTTCCGCATCGCGAGATGTTCGACATCCTCGCCGGGCATCACGACGAGATGCTTGCCTGCATCGAGATCGGCGCTCTCGACGCGCGCCATGTCCGCCTGTTCACGCCGGACTGGTGGCAGGGCTACGCGCCCACCCCGGCGCCACAACTCGCTGCCTGCCTCCGCGCCGCACAGCCCAACCGACTCCCTGGCGACACCGAGTGGCGCACCCCATGGGAGTGCAATGCCGACAATGAGCTGGAGGCATATGAGTTCGGCCAGTACCGGCGCTCGGCGGAGAACATGAGGATGCTGGGATTGATGTAGGGCAAATTCGCCCTGGTGCCCCGGAGAAGACTCGAACTTCCACGACTTGCGTCACACGGACCTGAACCGTGCGCGTCTACCAATTCCGCCACCGGGGCATGCCGAGGGCGCTGTTCCCTAGGGCATGGCCCAAACCCTGTCAATCGCAGCCTCGACAGCTTCGGAGGCTTCGCGCTAGAAGCAGCCATTCCCCTGTTCAGCGCCCGCGGAGCCGCAAATGGACCATCCCCAACTGATCACGGTTTTCGGCGGTGACGGGTTCGTGGGCACGCAGATCGTGCAGCTCCTCGCCCGGGCCGGCCACCGGGTGCGGGTGGCGGTGCGGCGCCCCGACCTCGCGGGTCATTTGAGGCCATTGGGCGGCGTCGGGCAGATCGTCCTCGTGCAGGCCAATGTGCGCAATGCCGATTCGGTGATGGCGGCGGTGCGCGACGCCGATGTGGTGATCAATCTCGTGGGCGTCGGGATCGAGCGCGGTAAGCAGCGCTTCCGCGCCGTCAATGCGATGGGCGCGAAGAACGTGGCCGAGGCGGCGCGCCGCGCCGGGGCCGGAACGCTGCTCCATATGTCGATCCTCGGTGCCGAGGGGAACAGCCGCTCGACCTTCGCGCGCTCCCGCGCCCTCGGCGAAGAGATGGTGCGCGCGGCCTTCCCCGGCGCCATCATCTTCCGGCCCTCGATCATCTTCGGCAATGGCGACGGCTTCTTCAACCGGCTGGGCTTGGTGGCGCGCCTGTTGCCGGTGATGCCGCTGTTCGGCGGCAGCACCAAATTCCAGCCGGTCTATGTCGGTGACGTGGCGCAGGCCTTCGCCGATGCCGCCGAAGGCAAGGCACGCGCCCGTGCGACCTATGAGTTGGGCGGGCCCGAGGTGCTGACGCATCGCGAGCTGGTCGAGCGGGTGCTGCAGGAGACCGGCCGTTCCAATCCGATCCTGCCGCTGCCCAGCTTCATCGGCTCGCTGCTGGCAATCCCCATGGGTCTATTGCCCAACCCGCTGGTCACGCGCGACCAGATCAGGCTACTTGGCACCGACAATGTTGTGTCCGCCGAGGCCACGCGCGAGCGGCGCACGCTCGCCGCTTTCGGTATCACGCCGCGGCCGCTCGAAGCGATCCTGCCCTCCTATCTCTGGCGCTTCCGCAAGCACGGCCAGTTCGACCGCCAGACGGCCTAGGTCCCGGAGCCCCGCAAATGGAGATCGTCTCGACGGGTCAATGGCAGCCGGGCGATGCCAATGCCGTCAGCATTGAGGGCAAGCCGCACGGCGCCAAGGTCACGGTGCTGCTCGAACACATGCCGGCCGGCTCCGGTCCCAAGCTCCATTGGCATCCTTATGGCGAGACCTGGGTGGTGGTCGAAGGCCGGATATGCTTTTCCGACGGCAAGGTGACACGCGAAGCCACGAATGGCGACATCGTCTATGTCGCGCCGGAGGAGCCCCATAAGTTCACGGTGCTCTCGGAGGGCCGCATCAAGATGGTCTGCATCCACCAGTCGGAAGAGTTCATCACCCACTGGCTGGAGTGAGCACCTCCGTTCACTTGAACAGCAGCACGCCCCAGAGTCCGATCGCCCCCACGAAGATCCGCCAATAGGCGAAGACCGCGAAGCCGTTGCGCTGGATGAATCCCAATGCGTAGCGCACGACGAAGAAGGCGGCGATGAAGGCGCAGGCAAAGCCGACGCCGACGCTGAGGCCGAGCTCGTTCGAGATCAGATCGCGGTTCTTGTAGAGATCGTAGCCGAAGGCACCGGCCATCAGCGGAATGGCAACGAAGAAGCTGAATTCGGCGGCCGAGCGCTTGTCTGTCCCCAAAAGGAGCGAACCGACGATCGTCGCGCCCGAGCGCGACACGCCGGGAATCAGCGCCAGCATCTGGAACAGACCGATGAAGAGATAGGTTAGCGTCGGATAGGAATAGATGTCGGTATATTTCGGGGTGAGCTTGAGCTGGTCCACCCAGAGCAGGATGAGCCCGCCCACGATCAGTGCCACGCAGATGACCAGCGGGCTCTCATAGATCACCCCCTTGATGAAATCGTGCAGCACCACGCCGACGACCGCCGCCGGCAGCGCCGCCAGCACGATGCCGAGGATGAAGCGCCAGGCGCCGCGATTGCCGCGGATGGCATCGATGGCGATCTTCAGCAGCCGGCCGAAATACACCACCACGATGGCCAGGATGGCGCCAAGCTGGATCAGCACCTCGAACAGGCGGCCGGGACTGGCGAAGCCGAGGAAATGGCCGAGCAGCAGCAGATGCGCCGTGGATGAAACCGGCAGGAACTCGGTCAACCCTTCGACGATACCCAGGATGGCGGGCACAAAAAGACCTTGATCCACAACGACCTCTTTCCTACTCATCGCGGGGCTTGAGCGGCCCCGGTCTAGCTTGATTTGCGGGGCCGCGCCAGAAACGGGTGGCGGGAATACCATGCCGAAATTGCTGCAACACAGGCTCGACCCCGCCTCGCGGCTCGCCCGGCTGATGTTTGCGGAATACGGGGTCGTCGTCGATCTCGAGGACACCAAGCCCTGGGCTCGCGAGCCGCAACTGCTCGAAATCAATCCCGCTGCGACACTGCCGGTCCTGATAGATGATGGCGAGCCGCCCGTGGTCGGCGTCCTCGCCGTCGTCCACGCCATCGAGGACCGCTACTCCCCGAGCGCCGTCGCCGGGCTCATGCCGCCGCAGAGCAAGGACCGCGCGGAAATGTGGCGGCTCTGCGAATGGGTGCTGGTCAAGCTCAACGACGAAGTCACGCGCTACGTGCTCGAGGAAAAGATCGTAAAGCGCGACCATCGCGGTGCGACACCCGATCCTTCCGTGCTGCGGGTCGCCAAGGCCAACCTCACCGAGCACCTGCTCTACTTCAACTGGCTCTTCGCCTCGCGGCAATGGATGGCGGGCGAGACGATGACGCTCGCCGATTTCGCCCTCGCCGCGCATCTGAGTGCGCTCGACTATCTCGGCGACGTCGCCTGGGACACTTCGGTCGAAACCCGCGACTGGTATGCCCGCATCAAATCCCGCCCCGCCTTCCGCACCCTCCTCAACGACCGGATCGGAGCCCTGCCTCCGGCAGAGGGCTATGCCGACCTCGACTTCTGAGGCGCTGCTCGACGAGCTGCGCGGTCGCGCGAAGACACTGGGCTTCGATGCCTTCGGCGTGACCTCGGCAAATGCGCGTCCCGATCTCAAATCGAAGCTCGATGCCGCACTCGCCCGCGGCTGGCAGGACGGCATGGACTGGATGTCCGAGACGTCGGAGCGCCGTTCCAACCCGCAGGCGCTGTGGGAGGATGCGCGTTCGGTCATCATGCTCGGGGTCAATTACGGCCCTGACAGCGATCCGCTCGAAACGCTGGGGCAGCGCGATCGGGCCACGGTCTCGGTCTATGCACGCAACCGCGACTATCACGAGTTGATCAAGGGACGCCTCAAGGAACTCGCCGGCCTCATCACGCGGCACAAGATCTGGGACGCCAAGGTCTTCGTCGACACCGCGCCGGTGATGGAGAAGCCGCTGGCCGAAGCCGCCGGCATCGGCTGGCAGGGCAAGCATACCGTCATTGTCTCGCGCGAATTCGGCTCATGGCTGTTCCTCGGTGCCATCTTCACCAGTGCCGAGCTGCCTGTGGACGCTCCGCATGAAGAGAGCTGCGGGACCTGCCGGGCCTGCCTGGATATCTGCCCGACCAATGCCTTCCCCGCGCCGTTCCAGCTCGATGCGCGGCGCTGCCTCAGTTATCTCAACATCGAGCATGAAGGTCCGATCCCGCTCGAGTTCCGCGTGCCGATGGGCAACCGCATCTATGGCTGCGACGATTGCCTCGCGGTCTGCCCGTGGAACAAGTTCGCCTCGGTCTCGCACGAAGCCAAGCTCCGCGCCCGTGACGACCTCCGGGCGCCGGCCCTGGCCGACCTCGCCGCGCTCGACGATGCCGGGTTCCGCATGCTGTTCTCGGCCTCGCCCATCAAGCGGATCGGCCATGCGCGTTTCCTCCGCAATGTGCTGATCGCCATCGGCAACAGCGGCACGGATACGCTTCTCGCCCCGGCCGAGAATCATCTCGCCGATGCCGATCCCATGGTGCGCGGCGCTGCGGTGTGGGCCGTGCGGCGCCTCGCCACGGCGGGCGAAGCCGAGCGCCTGCGGCTTGCCTTTCTGCCCGGGGAAGCCGATGGGAGCGTCCGGAACGAATGGGTCCAGGATCTCCAATGAATTTCTTCTTTTTCGGCATGGGCTATTCTTCGCTGGCGACGGCGCGCGCCATTCATCAGTCCATCGATCCTGCCATTCCCATCGCCGGCACGACGCGCAATATCGAGACGGTCGAGCGCCTCGCCGATGCGCCCTATCGGCTGCATCTGTTCGACGGCCTCCGTCCCGGCAAGACACTGGGCGCCGATCTGCGCCAGGCCACGCATCTCATCCTCTCGATCCCGCCGACCGAGGAGGGCGATCCGGCATTCAACCTCCACCGCGCCGATCTCGATGCCGCGAGGCAACTCGAATGGATCGGCTATTTCTCGACCGTCGGCGTCTATGGCGATTTCGGTGGCGCGTGGATCGACGAGCGCGCGGAGACCCGCCCGGTCAATGAGCGCTCGAAGCTGCGCGTCGTCATCGAGCAGCAATGGCTGGACTATGCCAGATCGCGCGGCATTCCCTGCTTCGTGCTGCGCCTCGCCGGCATTTACGGTCCAGGCCGCTCCGCCTTCGACAAGCTCCGCGAAGGCACGGCCCGCCGCATCGTCAAGCCGAATCAGGTGTTCAACCGCATCCATGTCGACGATATCGGCCGCATGACCATGGAAGCGGCGCGCCGCAGGCTCGCGGGCATCTACAATCTTGCCGATGATGAGCCGGCGCCGCCGCAGGACCTCGTTACCTACGCCGCACAAAGGCTCGGCCTCGCCCCGCCGCCCGAGATCGCCTTCGATACCGCCGAGATGACGCCAATGGCGCGGAGCTTTTATGCCGACAACAAGCGCGTTTCGAACAAGGCGATCAAGGCCGCGCTCGGTCTCGACCTGCTCTATCCGACCTATCGCGACGGACTCGACGCCATATTGGACTCCAAAGGATGAGCGCTCCCTCCCCCGCCAAGGGGCCGCCGCACCGCACGGTGCTCTATGGCCGTTATGCGCGGCTCGAGCCCATCGGCCGCCAGCATCTCGCCGATCTCTATCGCGCCTCGCGCGACGGCGATGCAGCGCAGCGCTTCACCTACCTGTTCGGCCATCAGCCGCAATCGGAGGCGGAGCTTGCCGCCGAGATCGACAAGGCCGCGGCGCTCGACGACCCGCTGACCTTTGCGGTGATCGACACCGCCACCAATGCGGCAGAGGGCCGGCAGTCGCTGATGCGGATCGTGCCCGAGCATGGCGTGATCGAAGTCGGCGGCATCTATTGGGGACCGCGCCTCGCACGCACGCGCGCCGCCACCGAAGCACTCTATCTTCACGCGCGCTATGCCTTCGACACGCTCGGCTATCGCCGCCTCGAATGGAAGTGCAACAATCTCAATGAGCCGAGCAAGGCCGCGGCCCGACGCTTCGGCTTCACCTTCGAGGGCGTGTTCCGCCAGCATATGATCGTCAAGGGCCAGAGCCGCGACAGCGCGTGGTTCTCGATCCTCGACAGCGAATGGCCGCGCCTCAAGGCCGAATATGAGCGCTGGCTCGACCCATCGAATTTCGGCCCGGACGGCCTGCAACGGACAAGGTTGCGGTTCGGAGCTCGAGTCGGCGCTCCTCACAGCTAGTCCTCGCCCACCTCTCTCACCAACCGCTCCACCACGCCCTCGATCAGCCGCAGATCTTCCGGCCGACTCAACCGATGGTCGCCGTCCGGGATCAGCGTGAAGGTCACCGGGTCCGTGATCAAATGCTGCACCAGCTTCAGCGCGTGTTCCTTGGGAACGTCGCGATCCCTGCCGCCTTGGATGATCGTCACCGGACAGGCCGTTTCGATCGCCCGCCCGAATAGCAGGTGCTGGTTTCCGTCCTCGATGAACGCCCGGCTCAGCCGGTAGGGCGCGCCATAATCCGAGGGCACCTCCACATAGCCCTGCGTCTCCATGAGCTTGCGCTGCTTCTTGGTGAAGCCCTTCCATATCAGCGCCTCGGTCATGTCGGTCGCGGGGGCGATGAGGATCAGCCCCGCGACCCGTATCTCGCCTCGCCGGCGCAGTTCGCGGATCAGCAGCAGCGCCAGCCAGCCGCCCATCGACGAGCCAATGACGATCTGCGGGCCTTCGGTGGTCCCGAATACGGCCAGCGCCTCCTCCAGCCAGCGCGAAATCGTACCGTCATTGAAATCGCCGCCGGACTGGCCGTGGCCGGAATAGTCGAACCGTGTGACGGCCTCGCCATGCGCCGCGCCCCAGGCGTCGATGGCGCTGGCCTTGGACCCGGTCATTTCCGAGCGGAAGCCGCCAAGCCAGAATAGGCCGGGCGCCTTACCCGGCCGGCGTTCGACGGCGATGCGGCGGCCCGCCATTTCAACGAAATCGGTCAAATCCAACCCTCCCGCGCAACCGCGTCACAGGCATAGACATTTTGGCTTGTAGCCTGTCCAGCGCATTGACTTATGCCGGCCAAGTCACGATTTTAGCCCGCTCTCGCACCCCTATCGTCAACCGCAGAAGGATTCTCTGCCATTCGCCGACCCATGAGACCCGTTGCGCCCCAGAAGGATGGGCCGCTTTCGAACGAGGATATTGCTTCTCCAGAAGTCCAGCTGATCGACGCCGAAGGCGTCAACAAAGGTGCGGTGAGAACCCGCGACGCACTTGCCCAGGCGCAGGAACTGGGCCTCGATCTCGTCATCATCGCCGCGAACTCGACGCCGCCGGTCGCCAAAATGCTCGACCTTGGCCGCTTCAAATACGCCGCGCAGAAGAAAGCTGCCGAGGCGCGTAAGAAGCAGAAGGTGATCGAGGTCAAGGAAATCCAGCTTCGACCCAACATCGACACCCATGACTACGAAACCAAGATGAAAGCGGTGAACCGCTTTCTCGACGAGGGCGACCGGGTGAAGGTCACCATGCGCTTCCGCGGCCGCGAAATGGCGCACCAGGAGCTGGGCATGGAACTCCTGGTGAAGGTCCAGGCCGAGCTCGCCGCCAAGGCCAAGGTCGAATCCTCGCCGCGCTCCGAAGGCCGGCAGATGGTCATGGTGCTGGCGCCCAAATAGGCGCGCTTTGCCTCGACCGTGATTTTGGGCGGTCCTTCGGGGCCGCCTTTTCATTTTCCGGTAAGCGCAAATCAGCTAACATAACGCCTTATGGGGGAGTTCGATCAGCATCAGACCCTGGCATTCCAGGCCGCCGCCCTGGCGCGGCACCTGGCTATCCGCCTGCGCGATGCCCTGATCCCGCTTGGGCTCATGCCGGCGCAGTTTTCGGCGCTGGTCGAGATCGGGCGGGCCGAGGGAATGACGCAGAAGGAGCTGGTGGACCGGCTGGATGTCGAACAGCCGGGTGTCGCGCGCACCCTCAACAGTCTCGAGGCCGATGGCTGGATCGAGCGGCGGGCCAAGGCGGGCCGCTCGCAGGGCCTGTTCCTGACCGAGCGCGCGCGTATGGTTCTGCCGCGCGCCGTCGAGACCGCCGCCCGGGTCAACCGCGAAGCCCTGTCGGAACTGAGCCGTACCGAGCGCGACCTGTTGATCGACCAGATCGACGAGCTGGTCTCCGGGCTCAGGACCGGCTGAAATCCCTTGCGGGCCGGGGCATCTGCCCCTATACAGCCGCCTTCCAACGGACCGCCCGGCCAAAATGGCATGCCGTGGCAGCCCAGAATGCGTGCCCTTCGGGGCCTATCAAGGACCGCAAAATGCCGAAAATGAAGACCAAGTCAGGCGCCAAAAAGCGCTTCAAGATGACTGCGTCCGGCCGCGTGAAGGCCGGTGTCGCGGGCAAACGCCACCGTCTCTCCAGCCACAACGCCGACTACATCCGCCGCAACCGGGGCACCAAGATCCTGGCCAAGGGCGATGAGAGCCTGGTCAAGTGGTACATGCCTTACAACCGCTAAGGAGAGCGTGAAATGTCCCGAGTCAAACGCGGTGTCACCGCCCACGCCCGCCACAAGAAAGTTCTCAAGGCCGCCGAGGGCTATTACGGCCGCCGCAAATCGTCGATCACCGTCGCCAAGGCGGCCGTCGACAAGGCCGGCCAGTACGCCTATCGCGACCGCCGCGCCAAGAAGCGCAATTTCCGCGCGCTCTGGATCCAGCGCATCAACGCCGCGGTCCGCGAGCACGGCCTGACCTATGGCCGATTTATCGACGGCCTCGTGAAGGCCGAGATCGCGGTGGACCGCAAGGTCCTATCCGATATCGCCATCACCGAGCCCACGGCCTTCGCCGCGCTTGTCGCGCAGTCCAAGAAGGCGCTCGGTTATCTGGGCGAGATCGAGAAGACCACCGCCGCGCGGGTCGCCTGAGGAACGTCGTTCCGGGCAATCCGCCTAGCCTTACCCGAGGCCGATGAGATAAGCCTTGCGCCGCCCCGATGGGCATTGGCGCAGGGCTTTTTGTTTGCCGCGCAGAACGGAAAACCGAAATGAGCCTTACCGACGACATTGCCCAGCTTCGCACCGGCCTCACTGCGGCCATCGGCTCGGCCGGCGACGAAACCGCGCTTGAAGCGGTGCGCGTCGGCGCACTGGGCAAGAAAGGCTCCGTCTCGGCGCTCCTGGCCTCGCTCGGCGGCATGGCGCCGGAGGAACGGAAGCCCGCCGGCGCCCTCATCAACGGTCTCAAGGAGGAGATCGCCGGCCTGATCGAGAGCAAGGCCGCCACGCTCAAATCCGCCGCGCTCGACGCCCGCCTCGCCAGCGAGCGCGTCGACGTCACCCTTCCCGTCCGCGCCGCGCCGACCACGCAGGGCCGCATCCATCCCGTCAGCCAGGTCTGGGACGAGATCACGGCGATCTTCTCCGATCTCGGCTTCAAGATCGCCGAAGGTCCGGACATCGAGACCGACTGGTACAATTTCACCGCGCTCAATTTCCCGGAAGGGCATCCGGCGCGGGAGATGCACGACACCTTCTTCCTGCAGCCGGGGCCGGACGGTGTGAAGAAGGTGCTGCGCACGCACACCTCGCCGGTTCAGATCCGCGTGATGAAGCAGACCAATGAGAAGCCGGCCGCATCCTATCTCACGCCGGCGATGGAGCCGCCGATCCGCGTCATCATGCCCGGCCGCACCTACCGTCATGACAGCGACCAGACCCATACGCCGATGTTCCATCAGGTCGAGGGCCTCGTCATCGACAAGAGCTCGCATATCGGCCAGCTGCGCTGGGTGCTCGAGGAATTCCTCAAGGCCTTCTTCGAAATCCCGGGCGTGACGCTGCGCTTCCGGCCCAGCTACTTCCCCTTCACCGAGCCGTCGCTGGAGGTCGATGTCGGCTGCGACCGCTCCGGCCCCGAGATCAAGATCGGCGAGGGCAGCGACTGGCTCGAGATTCTGGGCTGCGGCATGGTGCATCCGAACGTGCTGCGCAATTGCGGACTCGACCCCGATGTCTATCAGGGCTTCGCCTGGGGCATGGGGATCGACCGGCTGGCCATGCTTAAATACGGCATGAACGACCTCCGCGCCTTCTTCGACGGCGACAAGCGCTGGCTCGACCATTACGGCTTCCGCGCCTTCGACATGCCGACGCTGTTCGGGGGGCTGAGCTCTTGAGCTGTTCTTCCTGTTCCCACGGAGTCATTCCCGCGAAAGCGGGAATCTCTGTTGGCCGCACGTGCGATGGGCAATGTATTCGGGCCGGGCGTCGCCCGGCTCATTCCTGCGCTGATGAATTCATCGCTCCGCAAACGGAGATCCCGGCTTTCGCGGGGATGACCCTGTGGATGGCGGCATGACCAATACAAACATCGATGACCCCATCACCACCTTCGTCGTCACCGACATCGAAGCGGATGGCCCCTCGCCGCTCGGCTCCTCGATGCTGAGCTTCGCGTCGGTTGCCTGCGATGTCAGCGGCAAGGTCATTGATGAGTTCGAGGCCGTCCTTCAACCGCGTTCCGACCGTGCGCCCTCGCCCGACACGATGGCGTGGTGGACCACCCAGCCCGAGGCCTGGAAGGCCGCGACGACCAATCCCGAGCCGCCGGAAGTGGTGATGCCGCGCTATGCGGACTGGGTCGAGTCCCTGCCCGGCTTCCGCGTATTTGCCGCGGCGCCGATCATCTTTGACGGGCTCTGGATGGACCACTATCTCGAGACCTATGCCGGCACGCGCGTGCTGGGCGGACCGTTCAAGACGCGGCAGATCTTTCGCGGCGGCGGGGTCTGTCTCTATACGATGGCGGGCACGTTGCGCGGCGCCGAATATCTCAAATGGGGCATGCAGCGCGTGCCGCCCGAATGGTACGGCCATATCGAGCATACGCATCGGGCGATAGACGATGCACGCGGCTTCGCCAATGTCCTCGCCAGACTGTTCGCAATCTCCTCCGGCCTGCCCAGGGTCGAAGCCATTGGAAGCGCCTATAAATGAAGTTCACCCTCGACTGGCTCAAGGATCATCTGGAGACCAATGCAGGCGCGGAGGCCATCTCCGACGTGCTGACCATGATTGGCCTCGAGGTCGAAAGCGTGGAGGACCAGGGCAAGGCGCTGAAGCCCTTCGTCGTCGCCAAGGTCGTGTCCGCCGAGCCGCATCCGAATTCGGATCACCTCAAGGTCTGCAAGGTCGATGCCGGCACGGGCTCACTGATCGATGTCGTGTGCGGCGCGCCCAATGCCGTGACTGGAATGAAATCCGTCTTCGCCTTCCCCGGCACCTACATCCCCGGCAAAGATTTCACGCTCAAGGAAGGCGTCGTGATCCGCGGGGCGGTCTCCAACGGCATGCTCTGCTCCGGCATGGAACTGCAGCTCAGCGACGACCATGATGGCATCATCCGCCTGCCCGACGACGCGCCGATCGGTGTGCCCTATGTCGACTATGAGGGGCTCAACGGCGTGGTCTTCGACGTCTCGATCACGCCCAATCGCGGCGACGCCACCAGCGTGCGCGGCATCGCCCGCGACCTTGCGGCCTTCGGCATCGGCAAGCTCAAATCCGGCGAGATCGCCCCGCAGCCCTCGCCGGGCGGCAAGAGCCCGATCGGCGTCGCACTGCGCTTCGCCGAAGGCGAGCCCGTCGCCTGCCGCATGTTCACGGGCCGCCTCATCAAGGGCGTGAAGAACGGCCCATCCCCCGACTGGCTGCAACAGCGCCTGCGCGCCATCGGCCTCAGGCCCATCTCGGCGCTGGTCGACATCACCAATTTCATCACGCATGACCGCGGGCGGCCGCTGCATGTCTTCGATGCCGACAAGCTCACCGGCAATATCCATGCCCGCATGGCGAAGCGGGGCGAGACCATCCTCGCGCTCGACGGCAAGACATATGCGCTCGATCCGAGCATCCCGGTAATCGCTGACGATGCCGGTGCCGTGGGCATTGCCGGCATCATGGGCGGCGAGCCGACCGGCTCCACCGACGCCACTGTCAATGTCTTCGTCGAGAGCGCGTGGTTCGAGCCGCTGGTAATCGCGCAGGCCGGGCGCAAGCTCGGCATCGTGTCGGACGCGCGCTACCGCTTCGAGCGCCATGTCGATCCCGACAGCCAGGTGCCCGGACTCGAGCTCGCGACAAAGCTGATCCTCGAGCTTTGCGGCGGCGTGCCGCATGAGATCGTCGTGGCCGGCTCGGTGTCCGCGCCGGGCACGATCATCGATTTCCCCGTCTCGGAGGTCCGGCGCCTGACCGGTCTCGACCTCCCGGAAGCGCGCATCACCGACCTTCTCACGCGTCTCGGTTTTGCCGTCGCGGGGTCGGCGCCAATTCTCAACGTCACGGTCCCGTCCTGGCGGCCCGACGTGACGCAGAAGGCCGATCTCGTCGAGGAGGTGATGCGCATGGAGGGCGTCGACAAGGTGCCGCTCGATCCGCTGCCGCGCGTCGCGGGCGTCGTGCCGCGCATGCTGACCCCGACACAGAACCGCCGCCGCGCGGTCAAGCGCGTGCTCGCCGCGCGCGGGCTCGACGAGGCCGTGACATGGTCCTTCATTTCCGAAACCGAGGCGAAGCGTTTCGGCGGCGGCGCGCCCGAGCTCAGGCTCGCCAATGCCATCGCGTCGGACCTCACGGATATGCGGCCCTCGCTATTGCCCGGTCTGCTCGCGGCGGCGCGGCGCAATGCCAATCGCGGCCTCGCTGATCTCGCCATCTTCGAAGTCGGCCAGGTGTTCCTCTCGGACAAGCCCGAGGGCCAGCACACCTATGCGACGGCCCTGCGCATGGGTAGCACCGGCCGCAACTGGCAAGGCGGCGCGCGTGCCGTCGGCGTCTTCGATCTCAAAGCCGATCTCGCTGCGGTCCTCGATGCGCTGGGACACGACATCGACAAGCTGCAGATCGTCGCCGAGTCGCCCTCCTGGGCGCATCCAGGCCGCGGTGGGCGTGTGCAGCTTGGTCCCAAGCTCGTTATTGCGAGCTTCGGCGAGCTGCACCCGGCGCTGGCGGCGGAGCTCGACCTCACCGATCCGGTCGCGGCCTTCGAGATCGATCTCGATGCCATCCCCGAGCCGCGCCAGAAGACGAGCAAGTCCAAGGGCGCGCTGAAGCTGAGCGACCTCATGCCGGTGAGCCGCGATTTTGCGTTCCTCGTTGGCCGCGATGTCACCGCCGCGACGCTGCTCAAGGCTGCGCGCAATGCTGACAAGGCGCTCATCAGCGATGTCGCTCTGTTTGATATCTTCGAAGGCAAGGGCGTTCCCGAGGGGCAGAAATCCGTCGCCATCGCGGTGACGCTGCAGCCCACGGACAAGACGCTCACCGACGAGGACATCGACAAGGTGAGTGAAGCGGTCGTCGCCGCGGTCGGCAAGGCGACAGGCGCCACGCTCCGCAAGTGACCGCCGCGGCCGCTCCCGACGCAGCCCTCTACTCGCGCGAAGACTTCCAGCGCTTCTTCCGGCGCAAATATCTGGTTCTGCTCAAGGCGGCCTTCGACCGCACGCAGCGGCGCGTCGACTTCCGCGATCCGGCAGTAATCGCCGACGTGGCCGCAGGCTTTGCCGACCTTGAGGCTTCGCCGGATGCACACTCATCCGTTCCCAGGCGCATCTTCATGCTGTGGCAGCAGGGCTGGAACACCGCTCCAGCTCTGGTCCGCGCCTGTGCCGAGTCCTGGCAGGAGCACAACCCGAAATGGGAGCTGCATCTGCTGGACAGTGCTAGGCTGCGAGACTACGCACCGGAGCTATCGCTCTACGACACACCCGCAATCAGCCGGCCCGCGCAGTCCGACATCGTACGGCTCGAACTGCTGCGCCGCCATGGCGGTATCTGGACGGATGCCACCTTGTTCTGCACGCGTCCTCTCGACGACTGGCTGCCTGCCGTTGCCGGTCCCGCCCCCTTCATCTTCAGCTTCCCGCGGCCCTATCGTCTCGTCGATGTGTGGTTCATGGCCGCGCCGGAAGACGATCCGACTATTGCCGCCCTGTCGGACATGGCACGGCAATATTGGCGGCTGTTCAAGCGCCCGCACCACTATTACTGGCTGCCCTATCTGCTCGAATTCCTGTTTGAGCAGGAACTCGCGCTGAAAGCGGCCTGGAACGCCACCCCCCGGCTTTCCGCCCTCGGCCCACTTGCGGTCCACGGTAACCCATTCGACCGCGCGGCGCCGCGCGCCATCTTCGACCTCATCGAAGCGAACCGCGTTCCAGTCCACAAGCTCAGCCACAAATGGCGCTTCGCGGGCCCCCTTGACGGAACCCCCGTGGGCACGCTTGCCGGTCTCAGCCTGCTCTAGCGTCGGCCAGTCAGTCGTCGCCCCAATCGCTGCCAGTACCAGAGCCAGCGCTGCCGCATATAGCGGTAGAAGAAGTCATTGGTCATCACATGCCGGTAGATGCGCCGGAACGGCAGCACCGTCACCAGATGCCATGGCTTGACCACGCCGGTGTAATGCACCGCCTTGGGATCGAGCCCTTCGATCGCCGCGCTCGCGGCCAGGGTGTTCCAGCCGCGATCCAGCTCAGTCCAGTCATTCTTGAACAGATAATTGAGAATCTGCTGGTCGTTGTAGAGGCGCGCCAGCGTTCCTTCCCGCTCGAGCGCATAAAGTCGGCCTGCAATATCCATTTCGCGCCACCGCTTGAGATCGATCAGCAGGACGCCCGAATTGAAATAGGGATCGGCCGGGTCGAACAGGTCGCGGTCCTGCTTGCCGTCGCGCCGGTTCGAGCAAACCAGCGCATGCGGCTCCTTGATCGCGCCGAGCGCGCGCCCCGCCAGGTCCTGCGCCAGGAAACCCTCGATCGGCCAGCGCACCAGGATGTCGCTGTCGATGTAGGCCAGCCGTTCCACGTCGGGACCGACGATGCGGTCGAAGAACAGCCGCGCATACATGACCTCGGAAATATACTTGGTATGCGGCAGCGATTTCGCGAAATGCGCATAGTCCGCCAGGCTATCGATATCATGGTGGATAAGGGCCGCGCCGAATTCCGTCGCGATCAGCGCCAGATCCCTGATCGCCTGGTCCGACAGGGCGGGATGGCAAAGATGAAAGACGAGATCGGCGCGCCGATGGGTCGACAGGCAGATGCCCCGCATCGTCGCATAGGCCGGCGCCCAGAAGCGCTCATCGAAGGCCAGCGCGATATGCAGGGCGGTCGACGCGGCGGGCATGCAGGCTTCTCCGTGAGCGTTTTCCCTAAGCACGGGAGGCACGGCGGGGCAAGCGGCCGAGGCCGGTTGACTTGCCCGTCCACTGCCGACTACGCATCGGCCCTGTCCGAGAGCCCGAGTGAGTCTCGATGTCCCGTCTGAGCACCCTCTACTTCACCGCGGTCTGGTGGGCGCTCGCGCTCTTCATGACGCTCTCCAGCGCCATCATGAGCGTCATCAGCTATTTCATCGTCACGCCGCTGTCGGTGCTCCTGCTTCCTGCGCTGGCGATCCGTGGAGGCTTCACCGAGGCGCGCCGGCAGCCCTTTCTCATGCTGTTTGCGCTGGCGTTCCTGCTGCTCGGCATCGCCTTCACGATCAGCGCGCGGCAGCCGCACGACATCCTGTTCGTGCTGAACTTTGCGCCCATGCTTCTCGCGGCGCCGGTCTATGTCGTCGCCACATGGTTCGCAGGCGCGGCGACCCTACGGCGGATCGTGATTGCCTGCATCGTCGGCGTCACGATCGCCGTTGTGTGGGGGCTTAATGAGGTGGTCCTCCACCATTACGAACGCGCGTCCGGCATATTGACCGGGGCGCTGATCTATTCGCGCGCCGCTATGCTGTTCGGCTTCGTTGCCGGTGCGGGAAGCCTTATCGGCAACGATCCGCGGCGCTACCTCTTCCTCCTCGGCCCGGTGCTCGGCGTCGCCGCCTGCGTATTGGGTGGCGCGCGCGGAGTGCTGCTCTGCGCGCCCTTCCTCCTGCTGCTGCTGTTCGTCTTCCTTTTGTCCGGCCGTCCGGCCCGCGAACGCTGGACGATCGTGGGCGGTGTGCTGGCCGTCTGCATGATCGCCGCCGGCGCGGCCCTGCTCACCGTCGATGTCGGCCGCTTCACCGACATCCCCAACCAGATCGTCAATGCCCTCACCGGCCATGGCGAGGCCACCGACCTCTCCACGCGGCAGCGCCTCGATTTCTATGCGGCGGGCTGGCAATTGTTCACGCAATCACCGCTCTTCGGCTATGGCTGGGCCAATTTCCGCGCCGCCGCCTGGACCATTGTCGATCCCGTCCGCTATGCGGATTTCTTCAGCTTTCACAATGACTTCCTGAATTTCGCCGTGGCTGGCGGCATCCTCGGAATCGCATCGTGGCTGCTGATGCTCGCCGCGCCAATCGCGGGTGCGCTCGCGTCGCCGCACGACAGCCTGTTCCGGGTGCGGCTCTATGCAGCCTCCATCCCCAGCATCCTCTACGCGCTGGGCGGCCTCACCGATTATGTGCTCGGCTTCGACATGCCGACCGCGGCCTTCGCCTTCATGACGGCAATCATCATCGGCGCCTTCCGCGAACCGCGTTCTAGTCCGGCATAGTCGTTGCCGGCCGGCCGCCGATCATGCCGCCCTTGACGGCATTGTCGATTGCCGCAAGTTCCTTCGCGGTGAAGTCGAGATTGTCGAGTGCGCCGAGGCAGTCCTTGAGCTGCTCGAGCGTGCGCACGCCGATCAACGCCGAAGTCATCTCACTGCGCCGCAGCACCCAGGCCAGCGCGAGCTGCACCAGTGTCTGCTTGCGCGCCTTGGCGATCTTGCCCAGCGCATCGACTGCCGCGAGCACGCGCGGCTCGAGCCGCTTGGCGGTAAGCGATATATTCTCGGCGGCGCGCGTGCCGGCAAGGTCGGTCTTGGCGCGCCTGTTGTATTTCCCCGAAAGTATGCCCTGGGCCAGGGGCGAGAAGGCGATGACGCCGATGCCCAGCTCGCCGCAGATATCGAGCGTCTCATCCTCCTCGATCCAGCGGTTGAGGATCGAGTAGCTGGGCTGGTGGATGGTCAGCGGCACGCCCATTTCGGTCAATATCCGCTTGGCCTCGATGGTCTGTTCGCGCGGATAGCTCGAAATGCCGACATAAAGCGCCTTGCCCTGCCGGTGCAGCTGCGCCAGCGCGCCCATCGTCTCTTCCAGCGGCGTATTGGGGTCGAAGCGGTGCGAATAGAAGATATCGACATAGTCGAGCCCCATGCGTTTGAGGCTCTGGTCGCAGGAGGCGATGAGATATTTGCGCGAGCCGAGATCGCCATAGGGCCCCGGCCACATGCCCCAACCGGCCTTGGACGAGATGATCAGCTCATCGCGATAGGGGCGGAAATCGCGGGCCATGATATCGCCGAACAGTTCCTCGGCGCTGCCGGGCGGCGGGCCGTAATTGTTGGCGAGGTCGAAATGGGTGATGCCATGGTCGAAGGCATAGGCCAGGATTTCGAAGGCGCTGGGATAATCCCGCGTTCCCCCGAAATTCTGCCACAGGCCCAGCGAGATCGCGGGCAGCTTCAGCCCCGACCGGCCCGAGCGCCGGAACTGCATGGTGTCATAGCGCGTGTCGCTGGCCCGATAGGTCATTGCCCGTCTCCGGTCTTGGTGCTTGTGAGCCATTCGCCGCTGGTGCTAGCAATGGCGCATGAACTGGCTCGATCTGAATGGCGCTTGGAGATTGCCGCAAGCTGGCGCCGGCTTCAAGGCACTCGCCCTGCTTGTGGGCATGCTCGCGGCGGGTCCCGCTTTGGCGCAGGACGAGGACAATCGCGGTCCGCTGTTCGTCTGCGGAACGGGCGCAGATGCGGCGGAGGGCACGCTCTATCTCAGCGGCCTGCAGGCCGATGACGGCAGCTTCTCGGGGCTCCGCTTCGACATATTGAGCGGCGAGACCGCGAGCTACAGCTTCGCGCCCGCCGACCCCAAGGCGGCCTTCCTGTTCAGCCACTCCGACGGCCCCGAGGGCTATTTCGTGACGCTGCGCTTTGCCGATCAGGGCCGCGACTACGAGCTCTATTCGCTGGCGACGCCGGCGGCCGATCCTGACAATGACGAGGATCTGGGTGGCTATTCCGCCGGCCTGACCGTCAGCGAGAATGGCGCGCCGGTCGAGCAGATCGCCTGCGCCGAACGTCCCTACATGTTCGGCAGCTATATCCGCGACGCCGTGGGCTGCGACGAGGCCAATCCGCTCGGCACCGCCGCATGCGCGGAAGAGCCGCCGGTGCGCACGGCACCGCTGAGCCTCGAGGGGCTGAGCGGCCAGGGCTGAGGCCGCCGCGCGGAGGCCCAGATGGCGGACAAGCCCTACGCGCAGCGCTTCTTCGAGATGCTGATGGAAAGCCAGTACTGGCCCGAGGCGCGCATGCAAGCGCATCAGCGCGCCCAGCTCAGCCAGCTATTGCGCGACGCGCGCAGCAAGGTGCCGTTCTACGCCACGCGGCTCGACGTGCTGTTCCGGCCCGACGGCTCGATCGACTGGGACCGCTGGACCGACGTGCCCATCGTCAAGCGCACCGATCTCTCCGTCCATGGCGAAGCCATGCTCGATCCGGGGCTCAATGGCGCACATGGCCAGACCATCGTCGCCACCACGTCGGGCAGCACGGGCGCGCCGGTCGAAATCGTCTCGACCCAGCTCACCCAGTCGGCCCTGCGCGCCAACCGTTTCCGCGCCTATCGCTGGCACGGCATCGATTGGAGCAAAATCTCCTGCCAGATCTTCGGCGAGGAGGCGGACGATGCGCCCTGGCCCGAGGGCAGCGTGCTCGGGCCCTGGGGCCCGCCCTGGGATCCCGCCAGCATCTGGGGCCGGATCATCAAGATCAACCGCATGACGCCCTACGAGAAGATCGTCGAGTTCATCGCCCGCAAGCAGCCGTCTTATCTCGCGACCGGCCCCAAGACCGCGCTGGCGGTGGCGCTCGAAGCCGAACGGCTCGGCGCGCGCATCCACATCGATGCGCTGCTGGCGCAGGGCGCCATGGTCGGCGATCTCGAGCATGAGACGCTCAGGCGCGTCTTCGGCGCGAAGATCGCCGAGCTCTACAGTTCCAAGGAAGCGGGACAGATCGCGCATGGCTGCCCCGAGCAGCCGGGCCTGCACGTCAATGCCGAAAGCGTGCTGGTCGAGATCATCGACGAGGCGGGCCAGCCCTGCGGCATCGGCCAGCCCGGCCGGCTGATCGTCACGCCCTTTCTCAATGCCGCCCAGCCGCTCATTCGCTACGAGCAGGGCGACGTCGCGGAATGGATGGCGCCCTGCCCGTGCGGGCGCTGCCTGCCGCGGCTGGGCGGACTCATCGGCCGCACCACCGGCCTGTTCTACCATCCCGATGGACGGGTGCGCGCCGGGTTCCTCCATCCCAATGATCGCGCCATCCTCAAATGCCGCGAATGGCAGATCGCGCAGACCGGCCCGCATCAGTTCGAAGTGCGCTATGTTCCCGCCGACTGGAACGTGCCGGGAGACGAGGCGCAGATGGCGGATCGCATCCGCACGCTCTATTTCGACGATGCAGAGGTCGCGTTCCGGCGCGCGCGCGCCCTGCCGTCGCGCGCCGGCAAGACCATCGAATATGTCAATGAGTGGCTGCCGCCCGAGCGGGTGCATTGATGGCCGCCGATCCCGCCACCTTCGTGCGGTCCTATTTCGAAGCGTTGATGGAGAGCCAGTACTGGCCGGCCGAACGCATGCTCGCCGAGCAGCGCAAATATCTGGGCGCGTTGATCCGCCACGCGCGCGACTTCGCGCCGTTCTACGCCAACCGCTTCGATGCACTGTTCCGGCCGGGAGGCGAGATCGACTGGGACCGCTGGAACGATGTTCCGATCGTGACCAGGCAGGAGGCGCTGGAGCACAATGATGCGCTGCTTTCGACGAACCCACCGCCCAATCACGGGCCTACCAAGGCGGGCTACACTAGCGGCTCCACCGGCGCCCCGCTGCGCATTATGCAATCGCAACGGTCCAACATGGTGCTGACGGCGAGCTTGTACCGCTCGCAATACTGGCATCAACTCGACTGGTCGCGCGACATGCTGGTATGGTTCGGAGAAGATCCCGAAAAGGGCAGGCTGCCGGGGGGCGATATCCGCCCCAACTGGGGACCTCCCTGGGAGCCGCGTGCCACCGGCAAGCGGATTTCCGTCAATCGGTACAATCAGGCCGAGCCTGTCCTCCATTTCATGCGCGACAGGGATTTCGGCTATCTTTCCGCGCGTCCCGCCGCCGCTGATGCCTTGGCGCTCGAATCGGAGCGGCTCGGCATCAAGATCGATCTCGATGCGATTCTGACCTTCAGCACCGGTACGCGTCCCGACGAGCGCGAGGATTTCCGCCGCGCCTTCGGCGCGCGGGACATCGCGCCCTACAGCGCCAGAGAGGGCCAGTTCATGGCCTATCAATGTCCGACTGGCTTGCACTATCACATCAATGATGAATCCGTCGTTGTGGAGATCCTCGACGAGGCAGGGCGACCGTGCCCACCGGGCGTTGAGGGCCGCGTGATCGTAACGCCGCTCTACAATTATGCGCAGCCTCTAATTCGTTATGAGCAAGGCGACCTGGCCGTATTGGGCGGGCCCTGCGCCTGCGGGCGAACCCTGCGGGTCATCGAGCGTATCGTCGGCCGGACTGCCCATCTATTCCGCTTCCCCGGCGGGAAAACGGTATCGCTGTCCATGGCCATCGATACGCAGGCCCTGCTCGGCGCGCGCTACTGGCAGATCGCGCAGATTGCGCCGCTTGTCATTGAGGTGCGCTATGTTCCGATTGACGAGCGCGTTGGGGACGAGGCCGCGATAGCCCAGATCATCCGCCAGAAGACTGTTCCAGAGGTCGAGATAAAGTTCAGCCGCCGGGCGGATCTCAACCGCACCGACGGCCGCAAATATATCGAATACGTGTACGAGGTCGACGAGTCAGCAGAACGTCAATCGTCGTAGAGACACTCGGTGCCGGTCCAGTAGACATTGTCGTAGTAGTTGTCGTTTACCCAGTTGCAGGCTTCTTCGCTGCTCGACGCTAGCGGATCGATATTGCACGGATAGTAGTCTTCGTCGTCCCACGTCCAACCGTACGCCTCGCAGGTCTCCTGCGAAGTCTCGGGGTCGCCGGTGATGATCGGCGGGGGCGCCAACAGCCCGGCCGCTGCGAAATACAGCGACAGGGCGCGGTTGGGCGGATCGTCCTGGCGGTGGCGGTCGATGAGCGATTTGCCCGGATCGCCGCCGAAGTAGCCCTTGAGCCCGACCATGACCGAGGAATTGGCAGCGCCCACGCGCGCATCCGCCGTCAGGGACAGCGGCATGCCGAGATCGGTGAACTGATATTCGGTGCCGAGGTGCAGCTTGGTCTCGCCCAGGATGTAGCTGCCGCCGAACACCACCCGCCAATCGTCGGTCGGGTAGTAAGCGATGTCGCCGAAGCCGAAGAGCCCGGTCATGTCGGGCGGCGGGTTGACCGCATAGTCGACAGCGGCAAGGCCGCCCCAGCCTTCGAGGCTGATGCGGTCCATGTAGAGCTCGCCTTCGATGCCGATGGCGCTCAGCCTCGCATCGGGAGAGACGACCACGCCCGCCGTGACGCCGAGCAGATAGCTCTCCGGGTCGCGGGTGAAGGCGTGGATCGCTCCGCCCCAAACGGGCCCGTAGGCGCCGCTATTGGTGAACATCACGTCGCCCTGGAGGCCGAACTGCGTGCCGACCGGGATGCTCAGCGAGCCGGCGGCGCGAATGGCGCCGGTGGCGTTGAGCGCGCCGACATCGAGCTCCCATTTGCCGTTGACGCCGGAGACGGCCATCGGCACGTCGGCCTCTTCCATCGGCACGGGCGTCAGCAGGAGATCGGCGCCGATCGCCGCATGGCTCCAGGCGAAAACGGCAACCGTGCTGGTCAAATAGGCTGTGAGGCGAGCAAGCCGCGTCATATCAATGGTCCCCCAAGTGGCCGTGGCGGATTTAAGCCATCATTTGTCCCGCGTTTTGCCACGAATACAATCCGTATCCGGCGGTTCTCAACGACTCCGTGTCGAATCGGCATCAGTCCGCAGGCGGTTATCCACCGCCCCGGACCGCCCCCGCCCGGGACCCGATGCCGCTAGGAAATCTTGCCGCGCTTCAGCGACTCGGTGATCGGCGCCGGGCGGTCGACCTTCGATTTGATCCTGACGATCTGCCCGGATTTGCTGGCCGTCTCGAAGGCTTCCATCACCTCGAGCACATGCAGCGCCAGCTCGCCCGAGGCGCGGTGCGGGCGGTTGTCGAGGATGGCATGGGCCATGTCGGCGACACCGAGCGAGCGGTAATTGGCGTCTGCGTAGGGAATCCTGACCGGCACATCCTCCCATTCCGGAGCGCGCGGCCTGGCGATCTTCACCTCGCCGCCGAACCAGTTGGGATCGGGCACCTGCATAGCGCCTTCGGTGCCGTAGATCTCGATGGGCCCGTGCCCATGCTTGGGCACATCGAAGCTCAGCGACACCTGCACCAGCGCGCCCGACACGAATTGCAGCGTGCCGGTGACATGGGTGAAGACCTTGACCTTCATCATCTGGCCGCGCTTAGGCTCGGAGCGGATCGGCCGCTCCTTGGCCGGGGTCAGGCTCATGGCCTGCACGGCCTTCACCGGCCCCAGCAGATTGACCAGATCGGTGATGTAGTAGGGCCCCATGTCGAGCACCGGGCCGCCGCCGATGTCGTAATAGAAGGCCGGATCGGGATGCCAGTATTCATGCCCCGGCACGCCGAACGAGGCCGTGCCGCCGATGATGGTGCCCAGCCTGCCGCTGTCGATCACGGCGCGCGCCTGCTGGTGTCCACCGCCGAGGAAGGTGTCGGGCGCCGAGCCGACCCGCAGCCCCTTGCGCTTCGCCGCGGCGACGAGCTTCCGGCCCTCGGCGAGATTTACCCCCAGCGGCTTTTCGCCATAGACATGCTTGCCGGCGGCTATCGCCTTGAGCCCGACTTCGACATGGGCGCGCGGGATGGTGAGGTTGACGATGATGTCGACCGATGGATCGGCGAGGAGATCGTCCACGGACTTGGTCCTGACGCCGAACTCGGCGGCCTTGGCTGCCGCGACCTCCGGCTTCATGTCGGCAATGGCGCGGATGTCGAGGACGGGAAAGTCCTTCATCGCCTTCAGATATTGGCTCGAGATATTGCCCGCGCCGATAATGCCCACACCCAAACGTGGCTTGGCCGCCATGAATTCCTCCGCTGCGCTGAAGCGGCGCTGTCCGGCCGGACGCGCCGCGCGTCCGCCGCGGGTTCTAGGCAAGACGATTTGAACAGGAAAGGGTGTTCGGCAAAAATCGTGCTAGAGCCGCCGCATGCCGCCTTTGCCCGCAACCTTCGACTATCGCCCGCCTCCCGGTCTCGACATCGTCTACGAGGACGACCGGCTCATCGTCTGCAACAAGCCGAGCGGATTGCTCACCGTGCCGGGCAAGGATCCGTCGCTCAGCGATTGTCTCGAGGCGCGCGTGCAGGCGCGCTATCCGCAGCACCCGGACACCAAGGTGGTGCACCGGCTCGACAAGGACACCTCGGGCCTGTTGCTGCTCGCCTTCGACAAGAAGGCGCTCGGCTCGCTCGGCAGCCAGTTCGAACACCGGCGCGTCGAGAAATACTACATCGCGCGCGTCTGGGGCGATGTCGCGGGCGAGAGCGGCCTGGTGGACCTGCCGCTTGCAACCGACTGGGAGAACAAGCCGCGCCAGCGTGTCGACCGCGAGCACGGCCGCGCCGCGCAGACGCAGTGGCAGGTCGTTGCGCGCGAGAGCGGTGTCACGCGGATGAAGCTCATCCCGCTCACCGGCCGCACGCATCAATTGCGTGTTCACATGCTGGCGCTCGGCCATCCGATCCTGGGCGACAGCTTCTATGCCTCGGGGGATGCGCTGGCCGCGGCGGACCGCCTGCAGCTTCATGCCGAAGGCCTCGGCTTCTTTCATCCCACGGATCACCGGCCGATGCGCCTGGTCGCGCCGGCGCCGTTCTGACGGCGTCACAAAATCGCCGTGTAAACACCTTGAACGCGGCTGAAACGAAACAAGCCACGTCCCTAGCCTTTTCCGGTCAGAGTTCTAACCGGGGTAGTAAAATGCGTAAGGGATCAAAGGGTAAGGCGCAGGTGGACGAATCAGCGGTCCGGCACGAGCCGGAATTCGACAGCCACAATTTTCCCGAGGACAGCCTCGAGGCCGGAATCGCCTCGGTGTTCGCGGCGATCCAGGAGGCGGGCTTCGACGAGCCGGCCAATGACGACATCGACCACGAGGACGCAACGCTCTCGCTCCTCGCCGAACTCAACCGGATCTGGGCCCAGCCGCTCGGCGCCAACTGATCCCGCACTCGCTTGCACGCCGGAGCCGCCTCAAGTAGAGGTTCTGGCGTTGCACCCGTAGCTCAGCTGGATAGAGCGTTGCCCTCCGAAGGCAAAGGCCGGACGTTCGAATCGTCTCGGGTGCGCCACTCCCGAACAAAAAAGAGAATCGAGGACCCGCCGCAATGACTTCGGCCTCCCTTCTTTCCGTGGCGGCGCATTCCTATTCCTCATCCGTCGAGGGTGGCGCTCCGGTCGTGATGCGCATGCGTGTCGCCGGCCGGCTCGATCCGGGCTATCTGCAGTTCGTCGCGGAAAGGGCGCGCTGGCTGAGTCTATCGGGCTGGGCGACGCGTACGCCCGCAGGTACAGCGGAAGTCATGGCGGCAGGGCCGGAGGCCCTGGTCGGCGCGCTGGAGATGGCCTGCCTGCTGGGACCGCTCGACTCTGTCGTCGACACGATCGAAAGCGAAACCGCGGCTGGGCCGGTCACGCCGGGCTTTGCGGTCCTCTCCTAAAAGTAGTCGGGAATGCCCGGCATGCCGGTAAATCCGTCGAGCCGGCGCAGGCGCCGCTGCCAGAGGTTGATCGCCGGATAATCCTCATGCCCGAGGCCGCTGTCATGGCTGAGCATGACGTGGGGGAACACGGCGAGATCGGCAATCGTCGGACCGTCGCCGACCATCCAGTCCTTTCCCTTGAGCCGGCGCATGGCGAGGTGATCGTCGAGCGTCCGCAGCGCTGCGCGCCCTTTCTGGTTGAGCACGGCCAGGTTGCCCTTGGCGCCGAGCACCGCGACACGCCGTGCCTCCGACAATACGGCGAGATCGGTCGCGGCAATGGCGAGCCAGCGCGCGACGTCGGCGGCATCGGCCGCAGGCAGCCATGATCCCGCCGAATCGTAGGATCGCGAAAGATGCGCGAGGATCAGGCCTGGATCGCGGAGTACCGTTTGCCCATCGCGAAGGACTGGCACGATCTCCCCGCCCGGATAGGCATCGGCCGCGATCTTGTTGTAAGGCAAATGCAGCAGCGCCAGGAACAGGCGCACCGTGTAGCTCTCGGCGCTGAGGACATGGTCGGTGAGGCTAAGCAAAAGCGGCGGGCTCCTCCACGCCGTAACGCAATTGCTTCTCCTTGAGCCAGCGCCGGTAGAGCACGCTCGAGAGATCCGCACGCGTCGGCGTCTCGCGCCCCGGCTGCAGCGGCAGAAGCCGGGGCCGCTGGTTCTCGAGCACGATCTTGTCCTGGAGGAAGATCATCTGCTGGAACCCGACCAGCTCGGCCTCGGTGGAGCTGTCATCAATCACCAGCATATAGGGATGGGCTATTGAGAGGTCCGGCTCGACCGGCTGCACGAAGAGCGCGACCATGTCCCAGCGATTGGGCGCCGTCGGCGGCGTCTTGTAGAGCATGACGTTGAAGGGCGTGACGACGCGATACATGTACTGGCTGATCTGCCCGCCTTCGGCGGAGGCGGCGGCCCGGGGCTGGAAAAACTCGCATTTGGTGGCCCAGAGCTCATCGACATCGCGGCGCTGCTCGACTTCGTAGCGGGCGACCTCCGGCCGTTCCTCGACGCCGAGCACGTCGGAATGGACATAGGGAAAATGCGCGAGATCGAGGAAGTTCTCGATGAGGCGCAGGCCCGATGCGCGCACGGTCACCGCGCCGCAATAGACCCTGCGCCGGTCCGCCTCATGCACTTCCGGTATGTCGAACAGCGGACGGGGGGTGCCCAAACTCGTCCATAGATGGCCGTAGTCGGTGCGGACCGGCAAATCTCCGACGCTGAAGCGGTCGCCGATGTGGGAGATCGCAAGGTCCGTCCCGAGCAGCCGCCTGCGGCTTTCTCCCTGGGGGAAATCGCGAAGCGCGCCGAGCGTGTACCATTGGTCGAGGGCAGCGGCCTCCACGCTCATGCTGCTTTCCTCTCGGCGGAGGCACGGAGATCGTGCAGTGCAAGCAGCGCGCGCGATTCCGCGCCGGCGTCCCGCGCAACAGCATGCAGCATCAAATGGCCGGAGCGGACAGCATGCCAACCGAGGGTGAGCGCAATTCCGTCGAGCCTGGTCTCGAATACATCCGCTCCGGCAAGCAGTTTCGCGCCGCACAATTGGAGCAATGTTCCACTCTCGGCGTCGATGGCGAGGCTCGCTATCGGCGTTTCCGCCGGAATGGCGGGCGGCGGCATCGTCTCGCCGCGGTCGATCAGGATGAAGCCGCCGCTCTCGCTTGCCTCCAGGGCGGTGGCCCTGATCGATGGCGGCACCTCGAGATCGGGGTGGGCGGGGATTCTCATGCAGCGCGATCCCGCTCCATATTGCCAGCCGTGATAGAGGCAGTTGAGACTGTCACCGCGGACGAAGCCGAAGCTCAGGCGCATGCCGCGGTGCGGGCAGCGGTCTTCCCAGACCTGGATCGTGCCGGCTTCCCCGCGCCAGAGCACCAGTTCCTGGCCATCGAGAATCACGGCGCGCGTCGTGCCGGGCGGAACATCGCGGCTCAGCGCCAGGGGAATCCAGCTCAATTCCCAACGCCCGGTAAGACATTGTATGCAATCCGTCCCATATTGCCTACTTTTTATGCATCATTCCGGCCTAGGTCCAATCTTTAAGCATCATTGGCTCACCGTTGACAAGGCCTGCGAACGTCTCCGCGTGCCAACCCGTTGAATCCCCTAGACTAATCCTATCGGTCACGACTGGCATATGGATTGCATCGCGGTTCCCGAACTGGTGCAAACAGGGAACCTCGTCATGTCACTCACTGCTCTTTCGCGGCGTTCGCTGCTGAAATACGGCGCCGCCGGCCTTGCCGCCTCGGCGCTGCCTTTCGGCGTCGCGCGCGCCCAGACTGCGGTCATTCTCGGTATCGTCTATGTCGGGCCCAAGGACGATTTCGGCTGGAACCAGGCCCATGCCGTCTCGGTCGAGGCGCTGAAGGCCCTGCCCGGCATCACCGTGGTCGAAGAAGAGAACGTGCCCGAAACCGACGCCGTCTCCAAATCGATGGAGTCGATGATCAATCTCGACGGCGCCAACCTCATCCTCGCGACCTCGTTCGGCTATTACAATCCGTTCGTTGTCGATCTTGCGAAGAAATATCCGGATGTGCAGTTCCGCCATGCGGCGCCGCTGTGGAACAAGGACACCGACCCGCCCAATGCGGGTTCCTACTTCCCCTATCTCAACCAGGCGCATTACGTGGACGGCGTCGCGGCGGGGCTCTCGTCTTCCGGCAAGATCGGCTTCGTGGCCGCCAAGCCCATCCCCTCGGTGCTCTCCAATATCAACTCGGTGCTGCTCGGCGCGCGGTCGGTGAATCCGAATGCCACCGTGCAGGTGATCTTCACCGGAGAGTGGTCGCTGCCGGTGCGCGAGGCCGAAGCCACGAACGCGCTCATCGACGCCGGCGCCGAAGTCATCACCTGCCACGTCGACAGTCCCAAGGTGGTCATCGAAACGGCCGAGGGCCGCGGGGTCAAGACCTGCGGCCACAATGCCAGCCAGGCCCCGCTCGCGCCCAAGGGCTTCATCACCGGTGCCGAATACAAGTGGGAGACCATCTACAAGGCCTATGCCGACGACATCGCGGCCGGCAAGACGCCGCCCAATTTCCTCGTGGGCGGCTACAATAACGATATGCTGCGCAATACGCCCTACGGGGCCGGCGCGACAGCGGAGGCGATCGCCGCGGCGGACGCCGCCATCGCCGCCCTCAAGACTGGAGCGCCGATCTACAAGGGTACGCTCAAGGACAATCAGGGCAATGTCGTCGTCGATAAGGACTACGACAATTATGACCCCTATCTGGACGGCATGAACTGGCTGCTCGAGGGCGTCCAGGGTTCCATCACCTGATCTTCGGTGGGCGCGGCCCGGCCGCGCCCGTCCTCTCGCAAGCCGAGGCCGACAGATGACCGCAGAGACCGCGACGACCGCCATTCCCGCTACCCGCGCCTCCAATGTGCAGCTCCTGCGGCTGGCCGAAGCCGTCGCGATCCCCATCGGCGCCATCATCGCCTCGGCTCTCCTGTTCTCGATCTTTCTCGTTGTCATCGGCAAGGATCCGCTCATCTTCTGGTCGCTGATGTGGACCGGCGGGTTCGGCTCATCCTTTTCCATCCAGAACTCGCTGCAGCGCGCCGCGCCGCTGATCCTTACCGGCCTTGCTTTCGCCATTCCGGCCCGCATCGGCCTCACCATGATCGGCGGGGAAGGTGCATTGGTGCTGGGGGGCTTCGCGGCGGCCGCCATCGCCATTCCGCTGGTCACCAATGCGGTGCCGCCGGCGCTGACGCTCCCCATCATGGCGCTCGGTGCGATGGCGGTGGGCGGCGTGTGGATCGGCATTGCGGGCTGGCTCCGGCACTATCGCGGCGTCAACGAGACCATCGCCTCGCTGCTGCTGAGCTATATCGCCATCGCGATCATGAACTTCTTCGTCGAGGGTGCGCTGCGCGATCCCTCCTCGGCCAACAAGCCCTCGACCATGCCGATCGGCGATGCCTATCGCATCGGCCCGATGCCCGGCACCGAAGTGCATTGGGGCTTCGCCGCCGGCATCGTGCTGGCGATCGTGCTGTGGGTGCTGATGAGCCGCACGACCTTTGGTTTTGCGGCGCGGATGACCGGGGGCAATACGCGGGCAGCGAAAGCCCAGGGCCTGCCGGTCGGAGCGCTCATGGTGGTCTGCTGCGTAATTGCCGGCGCCTGCGCGGGGCTCGCCGGCTTCTTCGAAGTCACGGCGATCCATGGACAGGCCAATGCCTCGCTGGTGGCGGGCTATGGCTTCACCGGTATCCTCGTCAGCTTCCTCGCCCGGCACAACCCGCTGGTGGTCGTGCCTGTTGCCATCCTCTTCGGCGCCATCGCCGCCGCGGGCGGCGTCATACAGCGGCGCATGGGCCTGCCCGACGCGACCGTGCTGGTGCTGCAGGGCACGCTCTTCGTCGTGCTGCTGATCAGCGAGACCTTCTACGGCCGCTTCAAGATCTTCCAGCCGGGCAAGAGCGGGGAGCGCGTCTAATGGACAATGCCTTGCTCACGGTGCTCATTGCGATGCTGGGCGGCGCCATCCGCGTCTCGACGCCCTTCATGTTCGTAGCGCTGGGTGAAACCCTCACCGAGAAGTCGGGACGCATCAACCTCGGGCTCGAAGGCAATCTCGTGCTGGGCGCGATGGTGGCCTATGCTGTGTCCTATCTCAGCGGCAATCCGTGGCTCGGCGTCCTCGCGGCAGGCGGGGCCGGCCTCGTGCTCGGCGCCATGCACGGCTATATCTGCAAGCTGCCCAAGGTGAACGACATCGCCGTGGGCATCGCGATGATGAGCTTCGGCACCGGCGTCGCCTTCTTCTTCGGCAAACCCTTCATCCAGCCGACGGCGCCGCGGCTCGACTCGATCCCGCTCGGCGGCTGGACCGGCAATCCCGCCCTCGCCCAGGCGCTCGAGGTCAATCCGCTGTTCTTTGTCGGCATCGTTCTCGCCGTCATCATGTGGTGGGCACTGCGCAACACCCGCTGGGGACTGATCGTCCGCATGGCCGGCGACAGCGCCGCATCGGCCAAGGCTATGGGTGTCTCGGTCGACCTCGTGCGCTTCCTCGCGACGGCGGCCGGCGGCTTCTCCGCAGGGATCGGCGGCGCATTCCTGTCGCTCTACTATCCCGGAAGCTGGAACCAGGGACTGAGCTCCGGCCAGGGCCTCATGGCGGTCGCGCTGGTCATCTTTGCGCGCTGGAATCCCATTCGTGCGATCTTCGCCGCCCTGCTCTTCGGCGCGGCCGGCGCGATCGGGCCATCGCTGCAGGCCGTGGGCATCACGCAGGGCTATTACTTCTTCAACGCCGCGCCCTACATTCTCACGCTGATCATCATGATCATCTCGGCCGGTTCCAAGACCGCCGCCCGCGACGTGCCGGGCGAACTCTCGATCACCAAGTGAGGCTCGCAATGACCACGATGGACGAGCGGGTCGAAGCGGCGATGCTTGCGGGAGGCGTCACTATCGCTTCCGAGCCCTATCCCTGGCCATTCGACGGCGATCTCGGCCCGCACAATACCGCGCTGGTCGTCATCGACATGCAGACCGATTTCTGCGCGCCGGGCGGCTATGTCGACTCGATGGGCTACGACATCTCGCTGACGCGCGCGCCGATCGGTCCGATCCAGTCGGTGCTCGCGGCCTTCCGCGCCAAGGGCTATCCTGTCATCCACACCCGCGAGGGCCACAAGCCGGATTTGAGTGACCTGCCCGCCAATAAGCGTTGGCGTTCGCAACGCATCGGCGCGGGTATTGGCGACCAGGGGCCGTGCGGGCGTATCCTTGTACGCGGCGAGAAGGGCTGGGAGATCATTCCTGAACTGCAGCCCGAACCCGGCGAGGCCATCATCGACAAGCCGGGCAAGGGCAGCTTCCTCGCAACCGATTTCGACCTGGTGCTGCAGACCAGGCGCATCCGCAACATCGTGCTCACCGGCGTCACCACCGATGTGTGCGTCCACACCACGATGCGCGATGCCAATGATCGCGGCTATGAATGTGTCGTCCTGTCGGACTGCACGGCGGCGACGAAATACGAAAATCATCTGGCCGCACTCGATATGATCAAGATGCAGGGTGGCGTGTTCGGCGCGGTCGCGACATCCACGCAATTGCTGGAGGCGCTGCCATGACGGAGGCGGGCCGCGCGCCGTCCCTCGAGGCGGTCAACATGACCAAAGTCTTCGGGCCGCTGGTGGCGCTCGACGATGTCTCGATCAAGGTCGAGGCCGGCTCGTTCCATGCGCTGCTCGGCGAGAATGGCGCCGGCAAGTCGACCCTCGTCAAATGCATCATGGGCTTTTACTCGCCCGACAAGGGCAGCGTGCTGCTCAATGGCGAAGAGGTCTCGATCCGCACGCCGCGCGATGCCCGCGCGCTTGGCATCGGCATGGTCTATCAGCAGTTCACGCTGGTCCCGTGCCTGACTGCGGCGGAAAATCTCGTGATTTCGCGGGCCGACGCACCCGGCGTCATCGATTGGGCGAAGGAGAAGAAGGCCCTCGATGCCTTCATGGAACAGATGCCGTTCCGCGTGCCGCTCAACGCGCAGGTGTCCTCGCTGTCCGCGGGCGAAAAGCAGAAGCTCGAAATCCTCAAGCTTCTCTATCTCGACCAGCGCTTCATGATCCTCGACGAGCCGACCTCGGTGCTGACGCCGGGAGAAGCCGACGAGATGCTCGGGCTTCTGGGCGGCATGGCCGATCGCAAGGAGATCACCGTTCTGATGATTTCCCACAAATTCCGCGAAGTGAAAGCCTTCTGCGATCATTTCACGGTGCTACGCCGCGGCAGGTTCACCGGCGCCGGCGACGCCAAGGCCACCTCGATCCCCGATATGAGCGCGATGATGATCGGCGACACCACCATCCGCGAGCGCGCATCGCGCAAGAAGAACAATGCGGGCGCCGAAGTGCTGGAGCTCGCGAGCCTGTTCGCCGAGGACAATGACGGCATGCCGGCCATCAAATCGGTGAACCTCAAGATCAAGGCCGGCGAGATCGTCGGCATTGCCGGCGTCTCGGGCAATGGGCAGTCGGCGCTGGTCGAAGCCCTTTCGGGCCAGCGGCAGCTCTCGGATGGCGGCATCTTCATCCATGGCCAGCCCTTCGAGCCCAAGCGCGGGCATTTCGACAAATACAAGGTCTTCGGCCTGCCCGAAGAGCCGCTCAAGAACGCCACCGTTCCCAAGATGAGCGTCGCCGAGAACCTGGCCTTCCGCTCCTTCGACAAGCCGCCGGTCGCCTCGCTCGGCTGGTGGATGTCGCCCGGGCCGATGCGCGAGAAGGCGCGCGACCTCATCGCGCGCTACCGAGTCAAGACGACCTCGCCGGACTCGCCGATCGAAACGCTGTCGGGCGGCAATGTGCAGCGGGCGGTGCTGGCACGCGAGCTCAGCGGCGACGTGGATGTGCTGATCGTGGCCAATCCCTGCTTCGGTCTCGACTTCGCGTCCGTGGCAGAGATTCGCTCGCAGATCATGGAGCAGCGCAATCGCGGCGCCGCGGTCCTGCTGGTCAGCGAGGACCTCGATGAAATCCTGGAACTCGCCGACCGCGTGGCGGTGATGTCGGGCGGCACCATCACCTATGTCTCGCCGATCGAGGACACGGACCGCAATACCATCGGCCAGTATATGGCAGGCCATTGATGCCCGATATTTCCGCACGCCCTTACCCCTATCCCTTCGAGCCTGGCCGCACCGCGCTCGTCGTCATCGACATGCAGCGCGACTTCATCGAGAAGGGCGGCTTCGGCGACAGCCTCGGCAATGACGTGGCCCGGCTCGAAGCGATCATCCCCGCCACCGCGCGGCTGATCGCGCTGTTCCGCCGGCATGGCTGGCCGATCGTCCATACGCGGGAGGCGCATCGGCCGGATCTGTCGGACTGCCCGCCGTCCAAGATTCGTCGCGGCAATCCGAGCCTGCACATCGGCGACACCGGCGCGATGGGCCGGCTGCTGATCGCCGGCGAGCCCGGCAACCAGATTGTAGATGCGCTGGCGCCGCGGGACGGCGAAATCGTCATCGACAAGCCGGGCAAAGGCATGTTTTGGTCCACTGGCCTGCATGAGCGGCTGCGGGCCATGGGCATCACCCATCTCGTCTTTGCCGGCGTCACGACGGAGGTATGCGTGCAAACCTCGATGCGCGAGGCCAATGACCGGGGCTATGAGTGCCTTCTCGTCGAAGAGGCAACCGAAAGCTACTTCCCGCAATTCAAGGCCGCGACCATCGACATGATCGTGGCGCAGGGCGGGATCGTCGGCTGGGTGGGTGCGCTCGCCGATCTCGAAGCGGCCTTCGCATGAGTGGGCAGGGACGCTGGGCCGGACGCAATGCCGGCAAGGACGTGCTGCGCAGCGAGATCTGGCACACGCTGGAGATGAACGGCACCAGTATCGGGCCGGCCTGGAGCCTTATTCCCAATTTCGTCGGCGCGGACGTCGCCGCATGGCACCTCGCGCAGACCGATGAATGGAAGCGCGCGCGGACGGTCAAGACCAATCCCGACGCGCCGCAGATCCCCATCCGCCTGCGTGCGCTCTACGAAGGCAAGATCGTCTATGCGCCCGTGCCCTATCTCACGCGCGACTTCCCATATCTGAGGATCGACCCCAAGAAGCTGATCGAGAACGAAATCTCCTTCGAGATGGCGGCGACCTCGCAGGGCTTCATGGAGCATGGCGACGCGATCCATTTCGAGGATGTCGAGCCGCTCGATTTCTGCGTCGTCGGCTCGGTTGCGGTCGGGCGCCGCGGCGGGCGCACCGGCAAGGGCGCGGGTTTCGCCGATCTCGAAACGGCAATCTTCCGCGAACTGGGCGTCATCTCGGATACGACGCCCATCGCCACCACCGTCCATTCGAGCCAGCTTGTCGACGACAATCGCGTGGTGATCGAGGCGCACGATTCCCCGCTCGACCTCATCGCCACCGAACTCGAGCTGATCCGCACGCGCCACAATGGCAAGCGGCCGGCCGGCGTGGACTGGGACCGCGTCCAGCCCGACCAGTATGCGTCGATCCCCGTGCTCAGCGCCCTGCGGCAGCGTATGGAAGCGCGCCGCGCCGGAGGCTGAACTGGAGATCAACCTGCCCGGTCCGAAGGCCGAGATGGAACACGCCTTCGCGCGCTACGAGGCGGCGCTGGTCGGCAACCAGGTCGAGATTCTCGATGAGCTCTTCCTCGATTCCGGCTCCACGATACGCTACGGCATCGGTGAAAACCTCTATGGCATCGAGGCCGTCCGTGCCTTTCGCGCCGGCCGCGCGGCGAGCGGCCTCGAGCGGCGGCTCGAGCGCACGGTCATTACCACCTACGGCAATGATTGTGCGACGGCCTCCACGCTCTTCTATCGCGACAGCGCCCCCGGCAAGGTCGGCCGGCAGATGCAGACCTGGATACGCACGGCAGACGGCTGGCGGGTCGCGGCGGCCCATGTCAGCATCATCGACAACCCGGCATAGACCGGTGCGGAGGACACAGTGCTGAAACGCACCTCGGCGGAGGAAATCCGGCGCGAGCTGTCGAAGCGGATCATTGGCGGCGGGCTCGCCCCGGGCATGCCGCTCGACGAAACCCAATTGGCCGCCGAGTTCGCGGTGTCGCGCACGCCGGTGCGCGAGGCGCTGCGGCTGCTGGCGGCCAGCGGTCTCGTCGACCAGCGTCCGCATGCGCGCGCCATCGTCGCCAAGCCGGAGCCCGATGCCCTTGCCGGCATGTTCGAGATCATGGGCCATCTCGAGGCGCTGTGCGCCGGACTTTGCGCAGAGCGCATCAGCGCGGCGGAGCGAGAGCGACTCGAAGCCCTGCACGCCGAAATGGCGGGCATGGTGCGCGAGGGCGACGCGGCGCGTTACACCGAGGCCAACGACCAGTTCCACGCGCTGATCTATGAGGGCGCGCACAATGCCTATCTCAGCGAGATCACCCGCTCGACCCGGCAGCGTGTGCAGCCTTTCCGGCGTGCCCAGTTCGGCTCGCTTGGCCGGCTGGCAAAATCGCATGCCGAGCATGAGGCCGTGCTGGAGGCCATATTGAGGGCGGACCGCCCGGCGGCGGAGACCGCGATGCTCAAGCACATCGCGATCGTCGAGCATGCCTATCAGGAGCTAGCCGGCGGCTAGATAGTTCTTCCAGCCGCCGAATTCGGAAATGTCGCGGGCGTCGCGCACGGCTTCCGCCTCGACCAGAAACCCCTTCGCACTTGTCCCGTCGGTGAAGGACAGGGTGCCGATCCCGAGCGGCGCCCCGATGCCCGCGACGAAATTGCCGAAGGCAGCCGCATCCAGCGACCAGATCTCCGCCCGGACGGATGTCCCGGTCCCCGCGCGGACCCGCAGCAGCCCCGGTTTCGGCGGCACCGTGCCGTGCAGGGCGTAGAGGCGATAATCGGGAATGGTTTCGACGTCGCGGAGAAAGACGCCGCCTGCCGCCGTCAACTGCCCGTTGAGCGGCAGGCCGCTCAGATGGGCGCCGACGACGGCGAGTTCGATCCGGGTGGGCATGGCGCGGAGCGGTCCTTCACGCGTGCCGCTTTCGACGAGGCGGGCAAGTCCTGCGAGATAGGAGTCGGTGCCCGCCCGCGCGATCAGCGTCAGGCTCGACGGCAGGCCGTCGGACCGCATGCCCGCGGGAACGCTGATTGCCGCCAGATCGAGCAGATTCACGAAATTGGTGTAGCTGCCCAGATTGGAATTGAGCGTTACAGGGTCGGCCTCGACTTCCGCAATCGAGTACATGCGCGGCACGGTGGCGACGGCGAGGCAATCGATGCTGTCGAACATCGGCTGGACGGTTCGCTTCAGCTCGGCGAGCCGGTAGGTCGCTTCGAATGCCGAGACCGCGGTGAGGTTTCTCGCCCCGCCGATGATCTTCAGCGTCACCGGGTGGAAGGCTTCCGGCTTCGCCTCGATGAGCGCCCTGGTCGCGGCATAGCGCTCGGCTACCCAGGGCCCTTCATAGAGCAGGCGCGCTACCGCATGAAGCGGTTCGAAATCGAGCTCGACCAGCGTCGCCCCTAGCGATTGCAGCCTCGCGAGATCGGCGGCATAGGCCGCCTCCGCGGCGCCGTCGCCGAAGAATTTGCGCTGCGGGGGCGGGGAAATCCCGACACGGAACGAGCCCGGCGCGGCACCGGGCTCGAGCTCGGAGAACCGGCGCGAATAAGCATCCGCATGGTCGTAGGCTGCGGCAATGGCCGTCACACGAAACGCCAGGTCGACCTCGCGCGCAAACACCGAGATCGTATCGAGCGTGCGGCAGGCCGGCACCATGCCGCTCGAGGACAGCAGCCCGAGCGAGGGCTTGAGGCCGACGATGCCGTTCATGCCGGCGGGGATGCGGCCCGAGCCGGCCGTATCGGTGCCGAGCGAGAAATCGGCGATGCCCGCGGCCACCGCGACCGCGGAGCCCGAGCTCGATCCGCCCGGGATCAGATCGGCGCGCAGGACATTGCGCGGCACGCCATAAGGCGAGCGGACGCCGACGAGGCCGGTGGCGAACTGATCGAGATTGGTCTTGCCCAGCACGATGGCCCCGGCGGCGGCGAGGCGCTCGACGACGAAAGCCGAACGCTCGGGCGAATAGGCGAAGGCCGGGCACGCTGCCGTGGTGGGCAGGCCGGCAACATCGATATTGTCCTTCACCGCGAAGGTCAGACCGTAAAGCGGCTTGCCAATGGGCCCGGCCGCTTCCAGCGCACGGGCTTCCGCCAGCAGCTCGTTCTCGCTTCTGAGCGCGATGAAGATCGCCGGATCATCCGCGGCCTCAAGGCGCGCAAGCGCCTGGCGGACTGACTCGGTCGGGGTCAGGCTTGTCACAGCGAACTCGGATTATTTGCACCGCCCGCATCTGACTATACCGAGGCCATAAGCGCAAGCTCTGCGGGTGGAATCGGCAGGCGAACTGCTTGGTCCGGGAAGGACTTGGCGGACCCCGCCTATTGATGCCGGATGAGTCTCGAGCGCAGGGCGTTGGAGAAATTGTCGAAGATGAACACGACGACCAGGATCAGCAGCACCATGTAGAAGACGTTGGACCAGTTGGAATTGGTCCGCATGGCTTCCCAGAGCTTGAGGCCGATGCCCCCTGCCCCCACGGCGCCGATGATGGTGGCGGAGCGGGTATTGGATTCCCACTGGTAGAGCGTCTGGCTGATCATCACCGGCAGCACTTGCGGGACCACGCCGAAGCGCTGCACTTCGATCGGTCCGGCGCCGGTGGATTTGATGCCCTCGCGCTGCTTGTCGTCGATGTTCTCGAGCCCCTCGGAATAGAGCTTGCCCAGAGTTCCGGTCTCGGTGAAGGCGATGGCGCCGATGCCGGCGAGCGGGCCCGGACCGAAGCCGCGGGTGAAGAAGAGTGCCCAGATCAGCATGTCCACCGAGCGCAGGAAATCGAAGAAGCGCTTGAGCCCATGGTTGAGCAAGCCGTTGCGCGTGATGTTGCGCGCCGCAAGGAAGGACAGCGGAAAGGCGACGATGGCGCCGGTCAGCGTGCCGGCGAAGGCCATGACGATCGTCTGCAGCAGCTTGGTCCACACGTCGCCATGCTGCCACTGGCCGTTGTTCCAGATATTGTCGAAGGCGAGCGCCAGATTGGAGACGCCCGGCTTCAGCTCGGGCCCGGACACGATGAGGCTCAGCACTTCGCCCGGCGGCTTGCCGAAGAAAGGCGACATCGGATCGAATAGAAAGTTTGGCCAGCCGAGCGTGCGCTTGCGGAACTTCACGCGGTCCACGCCGACGCGGATTTCCCCGGCGAAGCCGTAATCGCCCACGACTTCATCGCCCTTGATCTCGATCCAGGCCGGCTGCCTGCCTTCGATGACCGGCGCGTTGCCGGCGAGATTGATCGCGACCTCTTCGCCCTGGTTGAAGAGCGTCGCATGCGACTGGGTGAAGGCCACGCCGCTTCCGGCTCCGGCAAGCTCGATCCGGGTGCCGCGAATGTCGCTGACGATCCAGTCGGGATGCGGGTCGTTGCCGAGAACGGAGAAGCGGGGCCAGCGCGGCTCGATCGTTTCGCCATCGAGACGGTATTCGGCCGAGACGTCGTAGCTCACCCACTGGCTGAGATAGTTGCCGAGGCGCTCCCACCTGGCACCACCGAGCACGCTGGGCAGCGAGAAGAACCAGGCCGCGTAGATCATGTAGAGCACGAGGCCGATAAGGATGATTAGCGGCAGATGCCGCTTGAGGCCGCCGCGGTGAAAGACTTCGGGGAAGCGCGCCTCGAGCGATTCGGCGGATGCGAGCATGATGCGGGCCTCAGCCATGGAGCAGGAACGCCTGGTCGCCGACGAGCTTGCGTCGGATGAAGGCCGATAATTGGTCGACGGCGATGACGGTAATCAGCAGCAGCGCGATCAGCGCCAGCGTTTTGGCCCCGAAGCCGCGCGAGATGGCGAGCTTCAGCTCCTCGCCGATGCCGCCGCCACCCACCGCGCCGATGATCGTGGAGGCGCGCACATTGATCTCGAGCCGGAGCATGGCATAGGAGGAGAAATTGGGCAGGACCTGCGGCAGCGCCGCGAAGCGCACGCGTTCGAACCAGTTGCCGCCGGTTGCCCGCAGGCCTTCATCGGGCCCCATATCGATATTCTCGACCACTTCGAAATAGAGCTTGCCCAGCGCGCCGATGGTGTGAAGGCCGACCGCGACGATGGCCGCCACCGGCCCAAGCGACAGCACGGCCGCGAAGAGGCCGGCAATCACGATTTCGGGGAAGGCGCGCAGCGTCTCCATGAAGCGCCGCACGACGAAACGGACGCCACGCGACGGCATCATGTTGCGGGCGGCGAGGAAGCAGAGCGAGATGCCGCCGATGAAGCCGATGATCGTCGATACCAGCGCCACGTTGATCGTGGTCAGCATCAGGTAGAAATATTCGGGCAGATAGACATCGCCCCAGGCCGCGACCCGCCCGAGCGGGAAGTTGAATTCCTGCGTGCCGTTGTCGTTGGGCGAGGCGATGTCGAACAGCGCGCGCCAGACGTCGTTCCAGTCCTGCGGCATCAGCCAGCTGAGGAAATCCAGCAGATGGGGCCAGCGGTCGGCGAAATGGCCGGCATTGGACTGGTCGGCGAACCAGAAGGACCAGGTGAGCGCGATAGCGACCGCGCCGAAGCCGATGATCGAATAGAGGCGCCGCTGGGCGGCGAGGCGCTGCCAGGCGGAGTGAACCTGGCTGACCGTCTCGCCGTCGCCATGCGGTGTTACCAGGGACATCGGGAAATCCGGACAGGGAAAGGGCACCCGCCTTTGTGGCGGATGCCCCATCCGATTGCGTCAGCCGCCGATCGAAGCCTGGCGGGCGTCGACGATGGGCTTGTAGAACTCGGCCTTCACATCGACATAGCCGGTGAAGTCGCCGCCTTCGATGGCGTTGAAACAGGCGGTGTCCGACTTGGGGAGGTCCATGTAGAAATCGTGGATCTTCTTGATCCAGTCCTCGCCCAGCGCGGTGCGGACGACGGTCGGGCCGTTCGGGATCAGCGGCGACTTCCAGACCTCGACGACGTCGTTCATGTCGAGCGCGCCCTTGGCGACCATCTTGTGGGCCGTGCCCGAGGAGTAGCCATCGGCCCAGGGGCCGACGCCGGACATATCGTCCACAGCCACATCGACCTTGCCGTCGAGCATGGCCAGAATATTGTTCTCATGGCCGCCATTGAAGGAGGTCTCGGAGAAGAACTGGTCGTTCGGGACGCCAGTATCATAGGGAATCTGCGTCAGCGGGATCAGGTAGCCCGAGGTCGAGTCGGGGTCGGCATAGCCGAGCTTCTTGCCCTTGAAATCGGCGATCGTCTTGAGGCCCGAGCTCTTGAGCGCGAGGCCGATCGAATAATAGCCGGTGGAGCCGTCGGTCTGCTGCGTCGTGATGATGGGGGTCACGACGTTCGGATCGGCGAGATAGATTTTGGCATAGCCCGAGGCGCCGAGGCCGGCGACATCCAGCGTGCCGCCGAGCAGCCCCTGGATCACGCCGTCATAGTCTGCGGCGGGGAAGAGCGACACCTTCTCGAAGCCGAAGGCTTCCTTGAGGTGATCGGCGAGGCACTGATAGTTGCGCAGGCGGTCGGCTTCGTTCTCGCCGCCGAGGATGCCCACGCGGAACTCCTTGATGTCCTGGGCGACCGCCGGAACGGCCACGGCGCTCAGCGTGAGAAGCGCAACACTGCTCATGAGGATGGTTTTCAGCATATCGTGTCTCCTGTTGGGGAATTGGCCGGCATGCCCTGGGCCGCCGGGAGGGGGTGCGCGCTGGTCAGCCGGCGAAAGCGGCCGCGCCGGGTGCGAGATCGGCCGCGAGCGCCGGGCGCGCCGGGGCGAGGCTGGTCGAGGTCATGGTTTCCGAAAAGGCTTCCGCCAGCCCGTCCGCGCCGTAGATGGAACGTGCCGCCGCCTCGGTGAGATCGTCGGGCGTGCCGTCGAACACCACCTTGCCTGCCGCCATGCCGATGATCCGGGTGCAGTAGTTGCGCGCCGTATCGAGGGTGTGGAGGTTGGTCACAACCGTGATGCCCTGCTGGGTGTTGATGGCTTTGAGCGAGTCCATCACGATCTGCGCATTGCGCGGATCGAGCGAGGCGATCGGCTCGTCGGCGAGAATGATGCGCGGGCTCTGCATCAGAGCGCGGGCGATGGCGACGCGCTGCTGCTGGCCGCCCGAGAGCGTGCCGGCGCGCTGCATCGCGGTCTGCGCGATGTCGAGCCGGTCGAGCGCGCGGATCGCGTCGAGCCGCTCGGCATGCGAGAACATGTTCAGCACCGACATCAGCGTCGGCCGCTTGTTGAGCCGGCCGAGCAGCACATTGGTCAGCACGTCGATGCGCGGCACCAGATTGAACTGCTGGAAGATCATGGCGCATTCGCTGCGCCAGTTGCGCAGTTCCGCGCCTGACAGCGCCGTGATGTCCCGGCCCTCAAAAACGATCCGACCCTCGGAGGGGTCGGTGAGGCGGTTGATCATGCGCAGCAGCGTGGATTTGCCGGCGCCGGAGCGGCCGATGATCCCGACCATCTGGCCCTCGGGGATCTCGATATCGACGGCTTCCACGGCGAGCTTGGTTCCGAAGCGGCGCGAGACGTTCGAGATGGTCAGCATGGCGGCCCCCGTCATTGGCGCGACTACACCTAGGACGGGGCGGCGAAGCTTGAATGTCGGTTGCTTGACGGTTCGGTGACGGTGCAGAACGCCGTCATATGACGGCGCAAATCTTCGGCGGAGAATGACGAAATCGAGTCCGCGCTGCTGTGGACGCCGTCAGCTTTCGTATCTGGCGAGGAAGTCGGCAGCGGGGAGCGTGCGGAAGTCGGCAAGCCGCTCGCGCAGCAGTTCATGCGGCCAATCCCACCAGGCGAGGCGCTCCATGCGGTCGGCGGTGCGGTCGTCGAAGCGCATCTTGATGATCCGCGCGGGCACGCCCACGGCGATGGCATAGGGCGGCACGTCGCGCGTGACTACGGCATTGGAGCCGACAATGGCGCCATTGCCCACGCTGACGCCCGGCATGATGACCGCCCCATGGCCGATCCAGGTGTCGTGCCCGACCGCGATGTCATGCTCGGCGCGCCACTGAAAGAAGGCCTTGTTGTCCTCGGCATCGTCGAAATACCAGGACGAGCGGTAGGTGAAGTGATGCAGCGAGGCCAGTTCGGTGGGATGGCGGCTGGCATAGATGCGCACATGTGCCGCGATATTTGCGAACTTGCCGATCGTCGCATAGGCGATCTGCGTGTTCTCGACGCAATAGGAATAGTCGCCGAGCGTGGAATTTGCGACGTGGCAGCCGGCCCCGATTTCGGTGTAGCGGCCGAGCGTCGAGTTCTTGACCGTCGCCGTCTCATGGACGAGCGGACTTTCCGACAGGCGGCTCATGCCGCGAGTTTCGGCGCGAAGGCGGTGACATCGATGATGCGGTCGGCGACGGTCGCGCGCACATCGTCATCGTGGAAGATGCCGAGCATGGCGGTGCCCTGCTGCTTCTTTTCTTCGATCATGCCGATGACCACCTCGCGATTGACCGCGTCGAGCGAGGCCGTGGGCTCGTCGAGCAGCAGCACCGGATGCGGCGTGATGAAGCCCCGCGCGATGTTGACCCGCTGCTGCTCCCCGCCCGAGAAGGTCGCGGGCGGCAACTGCCATAGCCGCTCCGGCAGATTGAGGCGCGACAGCAGCACCCCTGCCCGTGCTTGCGCCTCGTCGCGCGGCGTGCCACGCATCAAGAGCGGCTCGGCGACGACGTCGAGCGCTGCGACGCGCGGCACCGTGCGCAGGAACTGACTCACATAGCCGACAATATCGCGGCGAAGCGACAGCACCGTGCGCGGATCGGCGGCGGCAAGATCGACCATCTCGCCGTCGCGCGCGAGCAGGATCTGCCCGCCGCCCGCCGCGTAGTTCCCATAGACCATCTTGAGGATCGACGATTTGCCGGCGCCCGAGGGGCCGCCGAGCACGACGCATTGACCGGCTTCGACATCGAATCCGGCATTCTCCACCACCGGCAGCACGACCCCATCACGCAGATGCATGGTGAAGGTCTTGGAAAGGTTGCGGACGGAAAGCAGCGGCATCATCACACCTGCAGAATCGAGCTGACGAGCAATTGCGTATAGGGCTCCTGCGGATCGTCGAGCACGCGGTCGGTCAGGCCCGCCTCGATGACGCGGCCGCCCTTCATCACCATCATGCGGTGCGACAGCAGGCGCGCCACGGCCAGATCGTGCGTCACGATCACAGCGGCAAGGCCGAGCTCGGAAACGAGGCCGCGCAGCAGATCGAGCAGGCGCGCCTGCACCGACACATCGAGTCCTCCCGTCGGCTCATCCATGAAGACCAGGCGTGGCGCGGTCACGAGATTGCGCGCGATCTGCAGCCGCTGCCGCATGCCGCCCGAGAAGGCGCGCGGCTGGTCGTCGATGCGGTCCGCTTCGATTTCGACACGGGTGAGCCAGTCGAGCGCCGTGGCGCGGATGCGCCCGTAATGGCGCTCGCCCACCGCCATCAGCCGCTCGCCGACATTGGCGCCGGCCGACACCGTCATGCGGAGGCCATCGGCGGGGTTCTGGTGGACGAAGCCCCAATCCGTCCGCATCAGGAAGCGGCGTTCGGCTTCGCTGAGATCGTAGAGATTGCGGAATTGTCCGTCGCGCATGCGGTATTCGGCGCGGCCGAAGCTCGGCTCGAGCGCGGTCGACAGGCAATTGAGCAATGTCGTCTTGCCCGAGCCGGACTCACCAACCACTGCCAGCACTTCGCCGGGCCAGAGCTCGAAGCTCACACCGGCGCAGCCCAAGCGCTGGCCGTAATATTTGGTGAGGCCTTCGACGCGCAGCAGGGGTTCGCCGCTCATGTCCGAGCCTCCAGCGGATCGGCACCCAAGGCACCGCGATAGCCCTCGGCGCGGCGCGTCTCGCAATGGTCGGTGTCCGAGCAGACGAACATGTGCCCGCCCTGGTCGTCGAGCACCACCTCGTCGAGATAGACGCCCTCGGCGCCGCAAAGCGCACAGGGTTCAGTGAATTTCTGGATCTCGAAGGGATGATCTTCGAAATCGAGACTCACCACGTCCGTATAGGGCGGCACCGCATAGATGCGCTTTTCGCGGCCCGCGCCGAAGAGCTGCAGCGCTTCCGACATGTGCATCTTGGGATTGTCGAATTTCGGCGTGGGCGAGGGGTCCATGACATAGCGGCCCTCGACCTTGACCGGATAGGCGTAGGTGGTCGCGATCTCGCCGTGCCGCGCGATGTCCTCATAGAGTTTCACATGCATGAGGCCATATTCCTCGAGCGCATGCATCTTGCGCGTCTCGGTCTCGCGCGGCTCGAGGAAGCGCAACGGCTCGGGGATCGGCACCTGATAGACGAGGATCTGCCCGGTCTTGAGCGTCTCCTCGGGAATGCGGTGCCGTGTCTGGATGATCGTCGCGTCGCCCGTATGCGTCGTGGTCGCCACATTGGCGACCTTGGCGAAGAAAGCGCGGATCGAGACGGCATTGGTCGTGTCGTCGGCGCCCTGATCGATGACCTTCAGCACATCGTCGGGTCCGATGATTGACGCCGTGACCTGCACGCCGCCGGTGCCCCAGCCATAGGGCATCGGCATCTCCCGGCTCGCGAAAGGCACCTGATAGCCCGGGATGGCGATCGCCTTGAGGATGGCGCGCCGGATCATCCGCTTGGTCTGCTCGTCGAGATAGGCGAAATTGTATTGCGCGATGCCGTTCATTCCGCCGCCTCCTTGAGGCCCGCCGCATCGTGCTCGGCCCGCAGCCGCCGGATCAGGCCGAGCTCGGCCTGGAAGTCGACATAGTGCGGCAGCTTCAGGTGCTCGACGAAGCCGGTCGCCTGCACATTGTCGGAATGCGAGATGACGAATTCTTCGTCCTGCGCCGCGGCGGTGATGTCCTCGCCCAGCTCGCGTGCCCGCAAGGCGCGGTCGCAGAGCGCCATCGCCATGGCCTTCCGCTCGGCCTGGCCGAAGACCAGCCCATAGCCGCGCGTGAACTGCGGCGGGTTCCCGGCATTGCCCTTGAACTGATTGACCATCTGGCACTCGGTCACGCGGATGCGGCCGAGGCTGACGGGGAAGCCGAGCTCGGGGACATCGAGCTCGACTTCCACCTCGCCGATGCGGATTTCACCGGCAAACGGATGCGAGCGGGCATAGCCGCGCTGGGTCGAATAGCCGAGGGCGAGCAGATAGCCCTCGTCGCCGCGCGCCAGCGCCTGCAGGCGGAGGTCGCGATTCATCGGAAACTGCATGGGCTCGCGCGTGAGGTCGCCGATCTCGCCGGTGTCGGCCCCGTCGGGCTCGATCAGCCCCTCATGGGCGAGCAGGTCGGTCACTCGCGGCGTGTGCGCCGGGTCGGCCGGCTTGGTCGGCGGCTCCGGCACATCGGCGCCTTCGGCGAGCGCCGGGTCGAGCAGGCGGTGGGTGTAGTCGAAGGTCGGGCCGAGGAGCTGGCCACCCGGCAGATCCTTGAAGGTTGCCGAGATGCGCCGCTCGATCTGCATCTCGGCGGTTTCGATCGGACGCGAATAGCCGAAGCGCGGCAGCGTCGTGCGATAGGCGCGGACGAGGAAGATCGCTTCGATGAGATCGCCCCGCGCCTGCACGATCGCCAGCGCGGCGAGCTCCTTGTCGTAGAGCGAGCCCTCGCCCATGGCCCGGTCGACCGCGAGGCCGAGTTGCTCGATGATCTGGTCGAGGCGCAATGCGGGAACCGCACGGTCGCCGCGGCGGCGATCGGCGAGGAGCCTGTGCGCATTGGCGATGGCGGCCTCGCCGCCCTTGACGGCGACATACATGGGTCAGCCCTCCATCAGCCGGCTGCTGCGCGGCAGGCCGGCAATCCCGGTGTCCGATACGAGCAGCAGATCGACGCCGCGTGGGAACAGCGCATGATTGGCGGACCACTGCGTCGCAAAGTCTGCCGGCAGACCTTGCGGCGCGACCGTGACGGCGTCCCTGATGCCCGGTCCCTTGAAGGTCAGCGCCGCGCCGCCGGTCAGCGCCGGCACGGCGAGAACAATGGTGGTCGAGCGGTCGGGATATTGGTCGCTGCCAAGCGCGAAGCGGTCCAGTTGCGGCAGCGCGCCCGGATCGGCGACGAGCGCGAAGTCGGAAGCTGCCGGGTCGGTGACAAGCGGCGCGCCTGTATGGAACCGGAGCCATGCAGCCACCGCCTCGTCTTCGGCGAGGCCGGGATCGAGCCAGAGCGGGCTGTCATGGTCGCATAGCGTCAGTGCCACGGCGGCAAGGCCGGCGGGCAATCCTGCCGGCGCACCCGGCGGCGTGCCAAGCTTGCGGATGGTGCCTGGATTGGCGAGCGCGTCCATGATGGCGCGGAACGCGGTCTGGGCCGCGAGGACGGGCTCGGAAAATCCACCGTCGAGTGAGAGCGTTTCCATCAATCGTCGCCTCTGACCATGGTGAAGAAATCGACCTTGGTTGCGGCGGTCTGGGCATCGCGCTTCCCATCCGCCGCCCGGCGCGCGGCGCGCAGCGGGTCGACGATCGCCAGTTCGACATTGTGCGGCTCGCGCTGGAACAGCGCGTCGAGCACGGCGATGAGCCGGGCCTTGTCGACATCGCGGCCGAGGCAATAGCCATGCCCGGTCTCGCCGGTTTCGATCCGCACCGAGGCGCGGCTGACGGTTGCCTCGCCGAGATTGAACGGCGCGCCGCCACCGCCCGTCCGGCCGCGCACCATCACCAGTCCGGTTTCGGGCGCGCGCACGACATGCACCTCGGGCTTGTTTTCCCAGCGCGCCCAGAGCGCATCGAGCGTCTTGCGCTCAGCATCGGCAAACAGCGCAAGGGCCTCCTGCCGTGGAGTGGATCGTGATTGCGAACCCGGTTGCATGGTTCCTCCAACTTGTCTACTTTACTAGACAACTTAGCCCTCTGTTTTCCTCTTAGGCCGACTGCGTGAATTTGCAATGACAATCGCAAGACGTGCATCGGATGACCGGTTGGGCGGCGTCGCCCTGTGGCGCCGCATCGCCGATGACATCCGGCTCGACATTGTCGGCGGCAAGCTTGCGCGGGGGGACCGGCTCGCGGGCGAGATGGCGCTGGCCGAGCGTTTCGGTGTCAACCGTCACACCGTCCGGCGCGCGCTGGCGGTGCTCGAAGAGGAGGGTGTCGTCCGCAGCGAACAGGGCCGCGGCACCTTTGTCGATCGCGCCCAACGCCTCAGCTACCGCATCGGCAAGCGCACGCGCTTTTCCGAGGGGCTCGCCGGGCAGGCGCGCAGCCTCGAACGCCGCCTGCTGTCGAGCCGGATCGAGAATGCAACGGCGCCAGTCGCCAAGGCGCTGCGCATCAGGGCCGGCGCCAAGGTGGTGCGGCTCGAGACGCTCTCGCTGGCCGACGGCCAGCCTTTGTCGCGCGCCACCAGCTGGCTGGACTATCGCCGCTTCGCCGAGTTCCCGGAACGCTTCGAACGGGCACGGTCGGTGACGGCGGCGTTCCGGACGTTCGGCATTGCCGACTATGCCCGTGCCAGCACGCACATCTCGGCCCGCCATGCCGACGCCGACGAGACCAAGCTCCTGAAACTCGCGCCGGGGGCGATCCTGCTGGTTTCGGAGGCGGTGGACGCCGAGGAGGACGGCGCCCCGATCCAGTACGGCCTGAGCCGCTTTCCCGCGGAACGGCTGGAATTGGTGGTCTAGCCCGGACTGGATTGTGACAGTCAGGTTTGCTGTCATGCCGTGAGGGAGTTGAGTTAGGCGCTTATGTACAAGTTCGATCCGACGGGGCAACCGGTGGAATTGGCGTTTCGCGCCATTGCCACGGATCAGCTTGACGAGGCGCTTGCCGATCTCGATGCCGGCGAGGCGGAGGCACGGACCCTCGTCCATGAAGGCCGAAGGCGGTGCAAGAAGCTGCGCGGCTTGTTGCGTCTCGTGCGGCCCGTCTTCCCCGATTACGCCAAGGAAAATGAGGCGCTGCGCGCGGCGGCCGCCCTGCTCTCGCATCTGCGCGACGCCGAGGTCCTGAAGCACACGCTCAGCGATCTCGCCAAGATCGAGGGCAATGAACGACTCGAAGCCCTGGGCGCAAAAGTCGAGCAGACCGACCCGCCCGACCAGGCTTCTGTACTTGCGCAGTTCCGGGAACGCCTTGCCGAAATCCGGCAGCGTGCCGCGAGTTGGACAATTGCGGCGGAGGGGTCTGACGCGCTTCTGCCAGGGTTCAAGAAGACTTATCGAGCGGCACGTCAACGGATGCGGGCGGCACAGGATCGGGGCGGCCCGCTCCGTTTCCACGAATGGCGCAAAGCCAACAAATATCACGGTTTCCACATCGACCTGCTGAAGCGCGCGGCCCCCGACGTCCTTGCCGGACCGCTCGATGCCGTGGATCAATTGTCGACGCTGCTTGGCCAGCATCATGATCTGGCCGTGCTGCTCGAAACCACCGACCGCACGCCCGAACAGTTCGGCGATGCCTCCGACCTCGCCTTCCTGCGCGAGGCCATCGGCAAGCGTCGTGGCGAGATCGAGAGGGATGCGTTCGAACTCGGCCGGCAGATTTGCGCCGAGAAGCCAAAGGCAATCACCCAGCGCTTTGCCGCCTATTGGAAGAGCGCCGCATGAGCGCCAAACCGAAGCGCGAGATCGAACGGAAGTTCCTGGTCAAAGGCGATGGCTGGCGCCGCAAGGCGGTGAGCGAGACGCAGATCGAGCAGGGCTATCTGGCGCGCGGCCGCCGCTCGATCATCCGCATCCGCATCAAGGACGGAAAGAGCGCGACGCTGACCGTCAAGTCGCGCGAGGGCGGCGTGTCGCGGGCAGAGTTCGAATATCGCATCCCGATCAAGGACGCCAAAGTCCTGATGGAACTCTGCGGCCCGCTGCGCATCGACAAGCATCGCTACGAGGTTCCCGTCGGTCGCCGCACCTGGGAAGTCGATGTGTTCGGCGGCGGCAATAAGGGACTGGTGCTGGCCGAGATCGAAATGGAAAGCGAGGAGGAGGAGGTCGATCTGCCGCGCTGGGCCGGCAAGGAGGTCACCGACGACCCGCGCTACCGCAATTCGAATCTCGTCAAGAAGGGCTAGACGACCCGCTGTCCCTCGCGCCAGACCGTGCGCACGACGGGGAGGCCCTCGCTCAGCCTGACGCGGACGAGATCGGCGCGGCGGCCGATGGCGATTTCGCCGCGATCGTCGAACCCCGCGGCTTCGGCCGGATGCTTGCTCACCAGGCGCACGGCATCGGGCAGTGATACTGAGCGGTCGCCTGCACCAAGAGCGAAGACGGCCTGCATCAGGCTGAACGGGATATAATCGGAACTGAGGATATCGAGGATGCCATCCTCGACCAGGCTCGAGGCCGAAACATTGCCGGAATGGGAGCCGCCGCGCACTACATTGGGCGCCCCCATCAGCACGGCGAGTCCGGCTTGGTGAGAAGCTTGGGCCGCCTCGCGCGTGGTGGGGAACTCGGCGACGTCGATGCCTTGCGCGATGGCCTCGCCGACATGCTCGAGCGTCGCATCGTCATGGCTGGCAAGCGTGATGGCGTGGTCGCGGCAGAATTGCGCGATGGCGGCGCGATGGGCCGGCGCAAAGGTCTGCGACTCGGCATTGCGCCGGTCGAGGAAGGCCGCGAAATCGGTGTCGCTCATCTTGAGCTTGCCCTGGTAGTAGGCACGCGCGGCATCGAGGCTGCGGAACTGTCGCTGCCCCGGCGCATGGTCCATCAGCGAGGCAAGCCGCACCTGTGGATGGGCCTTCAGCATCTCGAAGCCCTCGAGGCAATCGGGGGCGGAGACTTCGCAGCGCAGATGGATGAAATGCTCGACACGCAGCCGATCGGCGCTGGTGGCGGCGGCAATCGCTGCGCCGAGCTTCAGCATGTCCTCGCGGTCCATGTCGTTTTCCTGGTCGAGCCCGACCCTCAGCGCATCGAACACGGTGGTGATGCCAGACGCGGCGATCTGCGCATCGTGCTGCTGCACCGCCGCGTCGGGCGACCAGCGCACGCGCGGGCGCGGCTTGTAGTGGAACTCGAGCGCGTCGGTGTGCAGCTCGATGAAGCCGGGCAGCAGATAGTCGCCCTCGAGATCGTCGCCGCGAGAGGATCCAGGCTCGATATCGGCGATGCGCCCATCGCGGATCACGACGGTACCCTCGATGATCTCGTCGGCAAGCACGATGCGGGCATTGCAGAGGATGGTTTCGGACTTGGCTTCGGGCATGCCGATAGCGCCGCAGGACGGCCCTCAGGTTCAGGGGCTCGCTAGCCGATTTTCATGACGGTTTGGCGACCGGCCGGCATCCACTCGGCATGACCGAACTACCTGCCGGCCCCATCCGGTTTCTGCGCCAGATGTTCATCGTTCTGGCGCTGGCGGAGACAGCGCTCCAGTGCCCGGAACCAGTAGTCCTGCTCGCGCCCCATAGGGCGGCCATCCTGTTCCCACAGGAAATAGGCGGTGTCGCGAACGGCCTGCTCGAATTGCGGGTTGGCCCAGGGGTCGTTGGCAGCAGGGTCGGGCATCGGACGGTCTCTGTGCTTCTGCGAATTCACACGCCGCTTGCCCGGCAGCCCTGGAGTTCCGGCGTGGGCGCTGAGGATGGCGGCATACCGGTGCTAAACGCCGGCATTTTTCGCAAGTTCCACAGCAGCGAGGCGCGCCGGGTGAACCCGGCCTTTGATATTCGCCCGCAAGGCTAGTTGATCGTCACGGGACCGTTGAGCTGTAGCGGCACCAGAGCCAGGCAACTGCCCGGCGTGCCCACCAGTGGCGGATTGCAGACGCAGGCCTTGAGGCGCCGGTCGAAATGGCTGTCCTCGGGGCACTGGTTGGGTGGCGGGTCCACAATGCACTGTCCCGGCGTGCCGTGGGTGCCGCGATTGCACACGCATTGACCGTTGTCCTCATGGCTGTCGCGCGGGCATTGCAGTTCGATCACGTCGGGGCGGCACTTGCCCGGATTGCCGTGGGTGCCTTCGTTGCAGATGCACTGGCCGTCGCTGGCGTGGCTGTCACGCGGGCATTTGAGCTCGTCGGGCACGCACTGACCCGGGGTGCCGTGTGTGCCCCGGTCGCAGACACACTGGCCGTTGCTCTCATGGCTGTCACGCGGGCATTGCAGCTCGACCTCATCAGGCTTGCACTTGCCCGGCGTGCCGTGCGTGCCCTCGTCGCAGACGCATTTGCCGTTGCTCTCGTGGCTGTCGCGCGGACATTGCAGTTCGTCCGGTATGCACTGGCCCGGCTTGCCATGTGTGCCGGCATCGCACACGCAGCGGCCGTCACTTTCATGGCTGTCGCGTGGGCAGTCCAGCTCGACTTCGTCGGGCTCGCACTGGCCGGGCTTGCCGTGCGTCCCGCGATCGCAGACACACTGATTGTCATTGTTGACATGGCTGTCATCGGGACAATCCGGCTTCGGCGCCACGCAGCGCTTGCCGTTCCAGACCTCGTCGGCCGGGCAGCAGGTGCCGTCGGGCTTGACCTGGTCGATGCGGCATTGCGGCGCTTCGCGGCAGGCGCTGGCCGGCAGGCTCGCCTTGGCCGAGGCGGTGTATTGCACGCCCTCGTCGCTGTGCAGCACCTCGGCCGAGATCGCCGCGTTGACAGTATTGACGATGTTGCACTCGGCCTTCTTCGCGACGTCCGCAGGAATGTGGATGACGATCGTCAGCTCGGTATATTTGCCGACCGGGATGTTCTTGAAGGGCGACGAGCAGTGCACGTCATTGCCGGTGGTCGGCACACAGGTCCAGTTGCTTGAGACATAGCTCGTGCCGGGCGGCAGGACTTCGTCGAGCTCGACCGTGCCGTGATAGGGATCGGGCCCGGTCGAAGTCGCGCGGATGACAAAGGTGCTGTTGTAGCCGTCGCCGGATTTGACGGTCTTGCCCGCCGTCTTCTTGAGCTTGAGGCTCGGAGGATCGCAATAGACCGCGACGGGTCCGGGGCCGACATTGATGAAGAGCTGCGGCACCTTCTGCGTCGATTGCGCGATGGTGCCCGGATCAGCCGACAGGGGCATGATCCGCACGGTGTTGATGACTTCGCAGTCGGCCAGCGTCACGCCGGTCGGGTCGACATGCGTCGTAGCCGTGAAGGTCCAGCTGGCGCCGGCATTGATCGGCGTCGGCTTGGTACACAGCCACTGGTTCAACCCCGATGGGGCACAGGCGGCGCCGGTGAAGTCCGTCGGCTTGTCGTTGTAATCGGTCACCTGGACGGGCGCCGGCTGCGGGCCGCCGCCGATATTGGTGACCTTGACCTCGAAGTCACAGAGCCAGTCGGTGCTGCTCGGATCGGAGGCGCAGCCCTGGGCGGTCTTCTGGATCGCCAGTTGCGGCCCCGGTCCGCAGGCCGGATTGGGCAGCGCCTGGATTGCTGACTGAGAATCATTGCCGCCCGGATTCTGCGGCGACCCCGGATTGGGAGCGAGGATCGAGAGGTTGTTGCTCGCGGAGCAAACGGTCGGGCCGTCCGGATAGAAGGTGTAGAAATTGACGCTGTAGGGCACGCCCGCATTGAGGGTGACATCAACCGCAGGCGTACAGGTGACGATCTGGCTCGGCCCCGTACAAACGGCAGGCGCGATGAGCTGGAGCGTGTCGAGCGTCGCACCGGCGGAGGTGTCGCGGAAGGAGAGCGGCCCGTGATAGGCATCGGGGCCGATATTGGTCAGCGTCATCTGCCATTCGCAGGCATAGCCGTTGACGGCCATGTAGACGGCGGGGAAGCAGCCGAGCCCTGTCTTCTGCATTTCGAGATCGGTGTCGGGCTGCGGAACAAGGCACGCCGGATCCGGAATATGCGCGACGGTTGCATCGAAATCGTTGCCGGCAAGCAAATTCGTCGGCGTGCCGCCGGTGGGTGAACTGATGTTCGCCTTGTTGTCGAGATCGCAGAGCGGCGGGCCGACATTCTTCTTGACGTGCGCCGTCACGAGGAAGCCCGAGGTCCAGCCGGGCGGCGCGTTGACCGGCGGCGCCATGATGTTGCAGGTGAGCACCGGCCCGACCTGGCCGCAGGCCCATGGTCCGAGGGTCGTGGCGGGGGCATCGACGCCCAGCGTATCCTCGACGGTGATCGGGCCGGTGTAGTTGCCCGGTCCGGCATTCTGCACTGTCACGAGATAGGAGCAGAGCCAGTCGAGTCCGGCATCGAAGCAGGTGCCGGGGAAGGTGACCTTTTTGAGCTTCAGATCGCTGCCGCCGCCGGGGGGCACGCAGCCCGGTCCCGGTATGCTGGCGACACCGAGATTGAAATCGTCGCTCGGATCGTCGTCGCCGCCCCAGAATGGCCATTGCAGGCCCGCGACATTGGCGATGTCGCAATAGGCGACCATCGCCTTGGGCAGTTGCACGACCTCATGCAGCATCACGCTGTCGCCCGGAAAGAGCAGCACGGCGCCACGCGTGCACTGATAGGCGGTAGGACCGGTGGGGCTGCAATTCCATGGCGGCTGCGGCCAGAAGTGCATGGTGGCGCCGGGATTGCCTGCGGGCAGATAGTCCTCGACGGTGACCGGACCCCAATAGGCGACGGAGCCGGTGTTCTCGACGCTGATGGTGAAGCTGCACCACCAGTCCACGCCGCCGTCGAAGCAGGTGTAGGGGCTCGACCATTTCTCGAGCGTCAGGTTGAAATCTTCCGGCGGATCGTAGTCCAGCGGCGGAATGAAGGGCGGCTCGTCGTCGGGAATGTCCTCGCAGACCTGCCAGATCGCAACGGAGCCGACATGGCCGGTGAGGTCCGCCTGGTCGTCGCCGGTATTGCCGTCGAAGTCGATGAAGAAGGACAGCTCGGGCGGATCGTTCTGCGGCAGCACGCGCGTCCGCGCGACGCCCTGCAGGCCGGAGACAATCGCGGGCGAGTCGAGATCGGGGTCGTCGCGCAGGCTGTCGCCGGTCGCCCAGAGATAGGCGCCACAGGCGCCGCCGAAGCTCTGGCTGTCATTGTCGAACGCATAGCCGAGCGCCACGCCGCCGGCGGCATTGGCGCCGTCACCGCCGTAGCCGATCGCGTAGCTGTCGGGCGTTTCGGCCCAGATGCCGGGCGTTGCCGGATCGTCGGGAAACTCGCGCTCGTAGCGGACCACGGAGGAAGTGCCGGATTCGGCGAAGGCGGAATAGTCGTAGCTGCCCAGTTGCGGTCCGCGCTGCGCCAAGATCATGCGGCCGCGCGGATCGAAGACGATGCCGGTCACTTCGTTGGCGGAAGGCAGACCGGCGACGTCGAGTTCCCAGCGCGGCGAGCCGAAGCTGCCATCGGACTTGATCTTGACCGACCAGATCTGCGGCACGGCATCGTCGGAGGATTCGACGGTGTAGTAGAGCCGACCATTCTGCATGGCGAGGCCGTTCACCTTGCGCTCGGGCTGGGTGAAGCCCCAGCTCGAGGGATCTTCGCTGTCGAAAGACGGATCGGTGATGTCCATCTCACTGCCGTCGTCTTCGACGGGCTCGAGTCCGGCCGCGGTGCGTCCGTCGACGCCGTGATCGTAGGTGTCGATGATCGTGCCGTCGTCGGCGAGGCGATAGATCAGGCCGGTATCGAGGTCGGAGACGAAGAACTGCTGGGTGGACGGGTCGAATACGAGTCCGCCCAGGCTCGCGCCGCTATTGGCCGCGATCGTCGAAAAGAGCGAAATCTCGCCGGTCTCGCCGTCGATCTTCCAGATGCTGCCGGGATAGCCCTCAGCCCCGTCGGCGCTGCCCCATTGGCCCGGCATGAAGGTCGCTTCGGCCGCACCGGTGCGGCTGCGAATCGGATTGCCGTCCGCGTCGGGCACCACGATGTGAAGTCCGAAGGCGGAGGTCGCGGACACATAGATGTTGGGGGCGTCGGCGCCGCTGATCTCATCGGCATTGTCGAGAGCGACGCCGAACACCTGGCCGATATCCTCTGCCGTCGCCGCGTAAGTATCGGGCGAATCCATGAGTTCGGCCGCAGGCGGTCCCTCCGGGTTCAGCGCCTTGACGACAAGGGATTGGCCGTCGGGATCGATGAAGGTGTAGTCGAGCGGATCGCTGCCCGAGGGAAGCGCGTCTTCATCGGGCGGGAGGACGCCCGAAAAGCCGGTGACGATCGGGTCGCCCGGCGCGAAGATTTCATCGGACTTCGCCGGGATTGCCGAGAGTGCCAATGCAATGGAAAAGGCGGCTGCAATTGCAGCGCCGCTACGCACGACCACAGGCACTGCGTAACCGGATAGGGACGACATGGCCTCTCCCTGCCAATGTACGCCTTTACCCGCGCGACATGCGCGCAGGATCCCCGCAAGCGAGGCTTAGCACAGCTCCGTCGCAGACGCATCCGAATCTTGAATCGAATGCGCAAGCGGTGAGTAACTGTGACGGCCCGGCGACAAATGTCCTGATCTGCCGCGCTAAACTCCGAGGCGGTCCCGCAACGCATACCACCACGAACCGAGCGTCGAATATTGTGCGCGGAATATCCGCCCGCCGGGAAATGGAACCCAGGGAAGGCTCGCAAATGTATCGAAGCGGCCGAGATCGCCATTCACCGCTTCGGCCAGTATGCGCCCGAACAGATGCGTGCCGGTCACGCCATGACCGCTGTCGCCATGCGAAAAATAGATATTGGGGCCCAGCCGCCCGATCTGCGGCACACGTGAGAATGAAAGCGCGAAATTGCCGCTCCAGGCGTAGTCGATCTTCACATCCTCGAGCTGCGGAAAGACCTTGTCGAGATTGGGCCTGAGCTTGGCGATGACATCGGCGGGATCGGTGCCGCCATAGACGACGCCGCCGCCGAAGATCAGCCGGTTGTCGGCACTCAGGCGGAAATAATCGAGGATATAGCGCACGTCTTCCACGCACATGCCCGTTGGCAGAAGGTCATGGGCGCGCGCTTCGCCAAGCGGCTCGGTGGCCATCATCTGCGTCGAGACCGGCATGACCCGGTCGGTAAGCTCGGGGACGACATTGCCGAGATAGGCATTGCCGCAAAGCAGCACGGCGTTGGCCGTCACGCTGCCCGCCGCCGTGGCGACGACGACCCTGCCGCCGCGCTGTTCCACCCTGGTGACAGGCGAGTGCTCGTAGATGGTGCCGCCCAGGCTCTCGAGTGCGCGCGCTTCACCGAGCGCGAGGTTGAGCGGGTGCATATGGCCGCCGGAATGATCGATCATGCCGCCGCAATAGACATCGCTGCCGATATGCTTGCGGATGGCTGCGCGGTCGAGCAGCTCGTGATCGTCCATGCCGTAGCGCCGCCACAGCGCCTGCTTGTCGTGCAGCTCCTGCATGTGCTTTTCGGTGTAGGCGGCATAGATATTGCCGTGGCGCAGATCGCACTGGATGCCGAAGCGCTCGACCCAGTCATAGATGATCGAAGCGCCTTCCTGCACGATGCCGCCGACAAAGCGGGCGATGTCCGGTCCATAACGCCGTTCTATCGTCGCCAGACTGGCATTGATCCCGTTGACGATCTGGCCGCCATTGCGGCCGGAGGCGCCCCAGCCGACCAATGCGCCTTCGAGGATGACCACCTTGTGCCCGCTCTGCACGAGATGGAGCGCAGAGGAGAGGCCCGAATAGCCGGCGCCGACGATGCAGATGTCGGTCGTGATGTCGCCTTCGAGCCGCGCCGGCTTGCGCTCGATATTGCGCGAGGCCGCGTAATAGCTCGGCGGATAGGCGCCGTCGCCCGCATAGCTGGCCGAAGCCATCAGACCACTTCCAGATAGGCGCTGAATTCGAGGTCGGTGACCTGGGAGGCAAAGCCCGCGATCTCCTGGCGCTTGCAGGCGACGAACATCGATTGCAGGACCGGATCGAAGATGCGCTGAATCATGGGGCCATCCTCGAAGGCGTTGACGGCCGAGGCCCAGTCGGCGGGCAGTTTCGGCAGGCGCTCCGAATAGGCGCGGCCGACAAAGGGCCTGGGCGGTTTGATCTCGTCCTGGATGCCGGCGAGCGCGGCACCGAGGATTCCGGCCACCACCAGATAAGGGTTGGCATCGGCACCGGCCACGCGATGCTCGATGCGGCGCGATCTGGGATTGCCGCCCGGAATGCGCACAGCCGTGGTGCGGTTCTCATAGCCCCAGGAGATGGCGCTGGGGGCGTGCGTGTCGGGCCGGAGGCGCCGGTAGGAATTGAAGTGCGGTGCAAAGAGCAGGGTCGATTCCGCCATGGCGTTGATCAGCCCGCCGACGGCGTGATGCATGATCTCGGACCCGGAATCGGTACCGTCATCGAAGACATTGTTGCCCTCGCTGTCGTCGAGGCTGAAGTGAACATGGAAGCCATTGCCGGAGCGCATGCCGTACGGCTTGGCCATGAAGGTCGCGACCAGCTTGTGCTTGCGCGCGACGCCCTTGACGATGCGCTTGAACAGGACCGCATCGTCCGCCGCCTTCAGCGGCGAGGTATGCAGCAGATTGATCTCGAACTGGCCGACCCCGTTTTCCGCAACGGCGGTGTCGGCCGGAACATTCTGCAGCTCGCACTGCTGATAGACTTCGCGGAAGAACTCGCCGAAATCCTCGAGCTCATCGAGCGAGAGGATGGCGTCGGAATCGAGGCGCTTGCCGGTGTAGGGCGAAATCGGCGCTACCGCGGAATCGGCGTCCGGATCGACCAGATAGAATTCGAGTTCGGTCGCGACGACCGGATGAAGACCGAGCTCCGCGTAGCGCCTGACGATCGCGGCGAGCGCCTGACGCGGATCACCGGGGAATGGCGTCTGCGAATCCTGGAACAGCCACAGGGGAATCATCGCGCTCGGTCGCGTGGTCCAGTTGATCGGCAGCGCGCCGCGCCCGGTGGGATTGCAGATGCCGTCGGTATCGCCGCCCGAATAGACCAGCGGATTGCCGATGATATCCTCGCCCCACACATCGACGCCCACGATGGACAGCGGCATGCGGATGCCGCCCTCGACGACGCGCCGCGCCTGCTGGATGGGAATGCGCTTGCCGCGCATGATGCCGTTGAGGTCGCAAACGGCCGTGTGCAGCACCTCGACCTGCTCGTTCTGCGCGAGCCAGCCGACGATATCGGTGTTGTCGTGCGGTTCGCTGGACATGGCAGCGGGAACCTCAATACGATTGGGAACCAACCCTAGCAGCACCGTATAAGGGGTGGGAAGCCACGCCGGCGACAGGAGGTAAACCCCGAATGGGTGAGAATCGGCCGATTGTCGGGGTCATCGCCTGTGGCCGCGAGGTGGAGGGCGAGCCCGCGCAGGCGGTAAAGCATCGCTATCTCGAGGCCGTCACGCGCTATGCGCAGGCCATTCCGCTGATCGTCCCCACCAACCAGCCGCTGGAAAATGCTGGCGACATCGTGGCGCGGCTCGATGCGATCCTGCTCACCGGCAGCAATTCGAATATCGTGCCGCAGCGCTATGGTTCATCGGCCGAAGCAAGACTGCCTCGCGATGATGCACGTGACGCATTCAGCGCCGCACTCATTCACGCGGCCATCGCAGCGAAGAAACCGGTATTCGGCATCTGCCGTGGGCTGCAGGAGATCAACGTCGCGCTTGGCGGCTCGCTGCGCGACATGCGCGAGCATGACAACAGCGGCGAGCTGCATCATGCCGCGGCGGGCGCTTCCCTGGGCGACATGTTTGGACATGGCCACGATTTGCACGTCAGGCCCGATTCTCAACTGGCCCGGATCACAGGCAGCAACAGGATGACGGTCAACAGCGTGCACTACCAGACCATCGACCGCCTCGCCGATGGACTCCGTGCCGATGCGACCGGCCCCGACGGAGTCATCGAAGCGATCTCATCGGAAGGATCGGCGGCTCCCGTCTTCGCGGTGCAATGGCATCCGGAGTGGCGGACCGCGGAGCGCCCGGCGGACCAGGCCTTCTTCGCCTGTCTCGGCGAGGCTGCCCGCGCAGCGGCGGAGGCACGGTCATGAGCACGTTCGATACACGCCTGCTCATCGACGGCCAATTCGTTGCCGGCGAAGCGGCGGCGGAGCCCGCTTACGAGCCGGCAAAGGGCGCCATTCTCGTCGAGGTGCCGTCCGCGAGCGCCGCGCAGATCGATATTGCCGTGAACGCCGCGCACCGGGCCTACAAAGCATGGTCTCGCACGACGCCGAAGGAGCGCTCAGCCGCGCTGCTGAAGATCGCCGATCTGATCGAAGCGCGATCCGACTCACTGGCGTGGATCGAATCCCGCAATACCGGCAAACCCTTCCGCTTCGTCAAAGGGGCCGAGATCCCGAACATCGCCGATGTGTTCCGGTTCTTCGGCACCGCCGTACGCAACATGCCGGGGCCGGCAGCCGGCGATTATCGTTCCGCGCAGCTCCTCAGCCTCGTGCGGCGCGACGCGATCGGCGTCGTCGCGCAGATCGCGCCGTGGAACTATCCCATGCTGATGGCGGCCTGGAAGATCGCCCCCGCCATTGCCGCCGGCAATGCGGTGGTCATCAAGCCCTCGGAATTCACGCCGCTGAGTCTGAACGCGCTGGGCCAGATCTTCGCCGAATTGCTGCCGCCGGGCGTGGTCAACATCGTGACGGGCAACGGAAACGATGTCGGCCAGCCATTGATCTCGCATGACCTCGTGCGCATGATCTCTCTCACCGGCAGCGTCGAGACCGGGCGGCACGTGCTCCGCGCCGCGGCGGGGCCGATGATTAAGCGGACGCATCTCGAGCTCGGCGGCAAGGCGCCCGTCATCGTCTGCGCCGACGCCGATCTCGATGCATTGGTTGAGACGCTGCGCGAAGCGAGCTTCTACAATGCCGGACAGGACTGCACCGCGGCCTGCCGCATCTTCGCCGACCGATCGATCACGCAGCAATTGACCGACAGGCTGGAGAAACTGGTTGCGAGCCTCGTCTATGGTCAACCGGAGCGCGACGATGTCGAGTTCGGGCCGCTCATCAATGCGCGCCAGCAGGAGCGGGTCGCGGGATTTGTCCATCGCGCACGCAAGGAAGGCGACGTGATGCAGGGAGCAGCGGCCGAAACGCCGGGTTATTTCTTCGCGCCCACGCTCGTGGCCGCCCCGATTGCAGCCGAAATCGTGCAGAAGGAAGTGTTCGGCCCCGTCGTCAGCGTGACGCCGTTCTCCTCGATACAGGACGCCGTCGACTGGGCGAACGCGTCCGAATATGGCCTCGCCTCATCGGTCTGGAGCCGCGATTCCGAGATGGCGACGGAAATCGCCGGCGCACTCGAATACGGGGTCACCTGGGTCAACACCCATGGCAACATGGTGCGGGAGATGCCGCATGGCGGCACGCGCAATTCCGGCTATGGCTCGGACCTCTCGATGCAGTCGCTGCTCGACTACACGCAGATAAAGCATGTCATGAGCGCTCACAGCGCCGCGCTGCGCCAGCACTAGAGCCGCGTTACAGTGCGGTGCGCAACGCCGCGATCGTTTCCTTCACCGCCGCGCCATCGGTAATGGTCACGGTAAATTCCTCGTCCGCCTCTTCGCCGCCCATCGTGACGCCCATATTGCGGTAGTGCATGCCGCCATCGACGGTCTTGAGCGCGGCGAAATGCACGTCGTCGACATGCGTCTGCCGATAGACATCGGCGATATTGCCGGCATTGAGGCCGCCGCAGGCCATGATCCGGATGCGGCCTTTCGCGGCGGCGACGGCACGCGCCATGGCCGGCACGCCCTCCTCGGCGGTGTCGGCCTGGCCGCTGGTCAACACGCGGTCCACGCCGCAGCGCACCAGCGCCTCGATGGCCTCATCGACGTCGCGGGTCATGTCGAAGGCACGATGATTGGTGACCTTCATCGGCTTGGCCGCGTCGACCAGCGCCTTGGTCCGCGCTTCGTCGATCGTGCCCTCGGGCGTCAGGCAGCCGATGACGACGCCCGCGACGCCCAGCGCCTTCATCGCCTTGACGTCCTCGAGCATCGATCGAAACTCGATCTCCGAATAGAGGAAGTCGCCGCCGCGCGGGCGGATAATCACATGGAACGGTATTTGAGCCACGGCCAGCGCCGCACGGACCATGCCGATGCTCGGCGTGATGCCGCCTTCGAGCAGGCTGGCGCAGAGCTCGACGCGATCGGCTCCGGCCTCCTGCGCCGCAACCAGGCCATCGGCGCCCTCGACACAGATTTCGACGGTGACGGGCATCATTGTCTCCTTGCGCGGGCGGATGGGATCGCCTTGGGCGACCAGTCGAACTGCTTGTCGAACGGGTAGGTCGGCTTTGCCTTGCGCAAGCGCGGCAGGCGCTCGACGAACTGGTCGACGACGCCGGGCGACAGCGCCATCAGGCTGGGATTGGCGATGGGCGCGAGCTCCGGCGAAAGATAGCCCGACTTCACGGCAACGATCCGTGCCGCCTTCGGATCGAGCCCAAGCCGGGCAAAATCCGAGAGATTGTGGAACGGGCGGCGCCGCGCGGTGACCACGAGGTCGATGCCGCCGATGCGCAGCACAGCTTCGCGAAGATAGGGATCGGCCACTTTGAGAAGGAACTCGACCGCGGCGCGGGCGGTGACCTTGCGGCTCGAGGGATCGAGGCTGCCGCCAATGGTGACATCGATCGACGCGCCCTCCCCCGCTTCATAGGCCGCATCGGTCGCGGCACGATCGGCGATGCCGGCGAACACCACGCCGCGCGCCCCCTGCGCAATCAGCTCGGCCAGGAGTTCGGCGCGATCCCCGACGCCGCCGCCGGTCGGGTTGTCGCCGGACTCGGCGATGATTGCGGGCTGCGTCGCCGCCGTCATTGCCCAGGCAACGCATTCCGCGATGCTTCCGGTCCTGGTGCCGAAGACGAAGCGTTCGCGCGCGTCCCAGTAGTCGCGCGCCAGCGCCTCGGCGGATGCCGCCAGAAGCGGAAGATCGGTGCCGGTGAAGATTGCCGCGGCGGTGGCGCGGGGCTCGTCCGCCCAGACATAGCCGACCATCAGCGAGGCGTCCCAGATCCCGTCGCGGTCCTGCCGCGCCGGAAGGCTTTCATAGAGGCTCTTTGCCGGCTCGTCCTCGGTGCTGGTGCGTTCGCCGGGGAGCAGAACCGGAATCGGCGCCCATATGATGGCGGGCCGTACGCCGGTCGTCAGCGTGCGATGCAGCATCGCCACCGCGCGGCGCATCGTTGCTTCGACATCGATATGCGGCGCCGTGCGGTAGGTCGAGAACATGTCGAGATTGTCGACGATCTTCTGGCTGACATTGCCGTGCAGATCGTAGCTGGCGCTGATCGGCACGTTGTCTCCGACAAGCGCACGCACCGATGCGATCAGATCGCCCTCGGCATCCTCCATGCCCGCGACGAAGACTGCCCCGTGCAGAGCGAGATACACGCCGTCGAGCGGCAGCGCGGCGCGGATGCCGTCGAGGATCTCACTCTTGAACTTGTCGTAGGTCTGCCGGTGCACGGGGCCGCCGGCAATGGCGCGGGCATGCAGCGTCGCGACATAGTCGGCCGGATAATCACGCAGGAAGGCGAAGTAGGGATCGGCCAACAGGTTCTGCCCGCGCAGGATGCGGAACTCCTGTTCGCCCACCAGCACCGGATTGTAGGTGCTGCACTCGGTGTGGATGCCGCCAATTGCGATGCGCATCAGGCCGCACCTGCTGTCTGAGCTTCGGTCGGCAGTGATGTTCTGCCTCTGGGGATCAGCATTCCCGTCAGGGCGAGGCTGAGCACCAGGAAGGGCAGCAATGCGACGAGGCCAAGCCTGATGTTACCGAGTTCAGCGATCAGCCCGATGAGGGGCGGGCCGACGAGGAACCCGACAAGCGCGATGAAGGACAATACGGCAACGCTCGATGCGGCAGGCCGGTCGGTGAGGCTTGCCGCGGCGGACACGGCAATGGGAAAGCCGATCGAAACGCCGAGGCCGACCAAAGCGAAGGCCGCGAGCGCCAGCGGGTAGCTGGGGGCGAAATAGAGAAGCACAATTCCGAGGATCGCAAGCGCGCCGCAGAAGCGGGCCACGGGGACCGCGGTGAAGCGCGCCTTCAGCCAGTCGCCGGCAAAGCGTCCGCCGGCCACAAGCAGTGCGAAGACCGAATAGGCGAGACCCGCGGCCGCGGTGTCGGCCTGCATGATGTCGCGCATGAAGATGGCGGACCAGTCGGCCATCGCGCCTTCCGTCATGGTGACGCCGAAGACGAAGAAGCAGATGCCAAGCAGGGCCCGGCTCGGCCAGGCGATACCGCCGCCGGACTTTGCAGGGGCCCGCTCGGGCGTTCCGCCCGGAAGGCGCATCGCGATGAGCAACGCGATGGGCAGAACGATGAGAGACACGAGCGGCACGCTCACGCCTGGCGGCAGCGCCGCCCCACCAAGCAAGGCGCCCACGAGGCTGCCTGCCATGATGCCGAGCGACCAGAAGCCGTGGCATGTGTTCATGAGCAGGCGGCCCGAGGACTTTTCGACCTGATCGGCCTCGACGTTCAGGCCGAGTTCGAGAAAAGAGATACTCGATCCGCAAAGCAGCAGGGCAACGAACAGCATTTGCGGGTTGGGCGCCAACACCGGCAGCAGCACGATCAGGGAGTAGAGCGGGAATCCAGTGAGGATCGCGCGCCGCGCTCCGATCCGTCCGACGATACGGCCGGCAAAGGGCAGCGTCAGCAGCGTCCCGCAGGGAAGCCCGAGCAGCGCGATCGCGAGGCCCGCCGGGCCCAGCCCAAGCATATGCTGCACTTCAGGAATGCGCGGCAGCCAGCTCCCGAACGCAATGGGCTGCAGGAAGAAGATCAGCATGGTCAGCCGGCGCGCATCGAGAAAAGGCATTGGGCTAGGCCTTCTGCGCCTTGCCCATCGGATATGGCAGATAGCCGGCAAAACCCGTGAGCTTCCACGTGCCGCGGTCGCGGCGGCAGAAATAGAGGCTCTGCCAGTTAAGCACATCCTTGCCGCCGTCGGCGCGGGCAATGGAGCCGTCGAACTTCTTATGCGCCAGCGCCACGTCGCCGCTGATCTCGATATCGGCCAGGGTCGTGGCGCGATGAATGGCGGCACCGCGATCCTCGGCATAAGCGACGGTCTGACTCTGTCTCGCCTGGCGCAGCCATTCGTCGCGATAGGCCGCGAGCGTCGGAAAGCCGATGTGCCAGCCATCGGGATTGTCGGCGCCCTTGCCGTCGATGCCGAGAAACATCGCTTCGATGAAGTCCGGTTCCACCATCGACCAATCGGCCGCGAGGAAGGCCGCGATGTCGCGATCGACCAGCATGGTCCAGATGGCGCTCCGGTCTGGATCCTGCGTGAACGGATTGCTGCTCATCTATCCCCCGATGTTCGAAATTTACACGCTTGAGGTGTGGACCCGGTACCATAAGGACATCCACCCGCATACCAATTCAAGTGCTTTTTCGATCAGGCAGCTTGCAGTCCGCTCGTTTGATGCACGTCAGCTCTCGAAAGCCCTCGGAAAACCGGCGGGTCTTATATGCATCCTACAAAATGCGCGAGTGGTATAGATTGGTATTGAACTCCGTTTCATTCCGTGTTGACATGTTGTTAAGGGCAGGCATAGCCTTGAAAATTGTTTACATGATCGATCCATGAAGGATCGGCGACAGGGGTCACGGCGGCATGCGGGTTGGCATTATCGGCCTAGGCTTCAGATTGGGGTACCTCGCCCGCGTGTTCTCGCTGGCGCGCGAGGATTTCACAGTCGCCGCCTATGTCGACCCGGCTCCGGCCGGGTTGCCCTACACCAAGGAATTCGGCGTCGGCGTCGGCCGGCAATATGCCAGCCTCGAGCAGATGCTCGACGGCGAGAAGCTCGACCTGCTGATGGTCGGATCGCCCAATCATCTCCATCTCGAGCACATCCGGATCGGCCTCAAGCGCGGGCTCAAGATCTTCACCGAGAAACCGGTCGTTTCCACCATCGAAGATACGATGGCACTGGCGCAACTGATCGGCGAATACGGCTCCGACCGCGTCATGGTCGGCCTCGTGCTGCGCTACGCCCCGCTCTATGTCGATCTGCGCGCGGCGCAGGCGCAGGGCCTGTTGGGCGACATCGTCTCGATCGAGGCGAGCGAGCACATTCCGCCCTATCACGGCGCCTTTTTCATGCGCGACTGGCGGCGCTATGAGCGCTATTCGGGCAGCTTCATGCTGGAGAAGTGCTGCCACGATCTCGATCTCTACAATGGCGTGATGGGCGCGCGGCCGCGTTATGTCTCGAGCTTCGGCGGACGCCGGACCTTCATCCCCAAGAACGCTCCGCAGGTCAGCGGCATCAACGATCTCGAGGTCTATTACCGGAAGCCCTCAGGCTGGATGGGCACCGACAAGGTGTTCGACAGCGACGGCGACATCATCGATTTCCAGACCGCCATGGTCGAATACGAGAATGGCGCGGCGCTGACGTTCCACACCAATCTCAATGTGCCGCATGATTTCCGGCGCTTCGCCGTGATGGGCCATAAGGGTATGGCCGAGGGCGATTTCATCCGCAATTATTTCACGGTCACCGACTCCCGCACCTCGGACTCCCTGATCGACAAGACCTATCGCAACTCCGAGCTCAGTCAGCATTACGGCGCCGACGAGCAGATGGCCGCCGACATCCTCAAGCATTTGACCGAAGGCGCGCCGCTGCCCGTATCGGTGGTCGATGCGCTGGAGGCGGGCCTATTGGCGCTGACGATGGACCAGGCGCGGCGCGAGCGGCGCGTCATCGACATGTCTCCGCTCTGGGCGCAATTCGACGACGCGCTCGGCCGCGCGGCACAGGCGGCATAGGGGGCCGGCGATGACAGCGAACCGCAGCGCCGTCGCCTTTGCCCTCCTGCTGCTTACTCCCGCCGTCGCCTATATTCTTTTCATCGTCGCCTATCCGCTGTTCGACACCATCGTTCTCAGCTTCACCAACGCGGCGCTCAGGCCCAGCTATGACTGGGTGGGCTGGGCCAACTACCAGAAGATCTTCTCGGGCAGCAGATTCACCGAGATCATCATCCGCACCATCTTCTGGACGATCTGCTCGGTCAGCATCAAGATGGTGATCGGCACGCTCGGCGCGGTGCTGCTCAACGCAGCCATCCCGGGCCAGACCGTGTTCCGCATCCTCACCATGCCGCCCTGGGTCGTGCCCATGGCCATCGGCATCTATATGTGGGGCTGGATGTATAACGGCCAGTTCGGCATGATTTCCGGGCTGCTGCAGAATTTCGGCATCCTCGACAAGCCGTTCGCCTTTCTCGGCTACGGCACATCGGCATTCTGGGCGACGATTATCACCGATACCTGGATCGGCGTTCCAATGGTGACGATCTATCTGCTCGCGGCCATCCAGTCTGTGCCTCGCGATCTCTATGAGGCGGCATGGGCCGATGGGGCCGGACGCTTCTACCGTTTCCGCCGCATCACCCTGCCGCTGATCGTGCCGGCGATGCTCACCATGTCGCTGCTCTCGCTCATCGCGACGTTCAATTCCTTCGACATCATCTGGATTCTGACGCAGGGCGGCCCGTCCGGTCAGACGACGACGATGATCATCGACACGTTCCAGACCGGTATCCGCTCGTCGAAATATGGCGAGGGCGCCGCGCGCGCCGTGCTGATCTGCATCTTCATTTCCATCTTTTGCCTCGTCTATTTCCGCGCCGTACGCCGGCTGTCGCAGGGAGAGGCAAGATGACCGACGTCGTCCGTCCCGCCGCCGCCGTCACAGAGGCCATCGGCCGGCCGGCGGCCGCCACCAGGTCGAGGCGCCGCGGCGTCGCCAAGCCGATGATCGACCGCTACCACTGGTACGAGGTCGTCGCGCTTTACGGCGGGCTCGCTTTGTTCCTGATCTTCGTGCTCGCGCCCTTCGTCGAGGGCTTCCTCGTCTCGCTGAAGCCACTGAGCCAGCTCTTTTCGACGCCCTACAGCTTCATTCCGCAGCGCTGGTCGTTCGACAATTACGTCAATATGTGGACGAGCGTGCCCAATCTCGGCCGGCACATCTTCAACTCGCTGCTGATCTCCTTCGCCGAGACGGCGATCGTCATCGCCATCGTGGTTCCCGCCGCCTACGCTTTCGCGCGCTTCCAGTTCAGGGCGAGCGGCCTGCTGCTGGGCGCGTTCCTGGCGGTCAACATGTTCTCGGGCGCGGTGCTGCTCATCCCGCTGTTCAGGCTGATGCGCTCGATCGGTCTGCTCAACACCTATTGGGCGATGATCGTGCCGGGCGCGGCCTTCCTGATCCCGTCCTCGATCTGGCTGCTGCGCACCTATCTCATGCGCATCCCGCGCGAGCTCGACGAGGCGGCGTGGGTCGATGGCGCGAGCCGGCTCTACACCATGCGGCGGGTGATCCTGCCGCTCGCCATGCCGGGCATCGTGGTCGTGGCGATCATGACCTTCATCGGCGCCTACGCGCAGCAATTCATCTTCGCGCTGACCTTCAACTCCAAGACGGAATTCATGCCCCTGCCGATCGGCCTGTTCGGCTTCTTCGGCAAGCAGGAAGTCATCTGGAACGAGTTGATGGCAGCCAGTTTCGTCGGAATCCTGCCGGTCATGATCATCATCGTGTTCCTGCAGCGATATCTCGTCGCCGGCCTCACCGCCGGCGCCGTGAAGCAGTGACCAGCAATCTGGGCCGGGCCAAGCGCCTGGCCGAGCACCGCCCGTTTACGGGCACAGAAGGGAGAACACAGTGAAACTCATGCGCAATGTGCTTCTGGCATCGCTGTCGGCCGCGGCCCTGTTCGCGACCGCCGGGATGACCCAGGCACAGGAAATCAGCTTCATCGTCTGCGGCGACACGATCGACCCGCTGTACGAGGGCTACATCAAGGACTGGGAAGCGGCCAATGCCGGCTGGAAGATCGTGCCGGAAGTCGTCGGCTGGGGCCAGTGCCAGGACAAGGTGACCACGCTCGCCGCCGCCGGCACGCCGGTCGCCCTCGCCTATGTCGGTTCGCGTACGCTCAAGCAGTTCGCCCAGAACGATCTGATCGTCCCCGTCCCGATGACGGACGAGGAAAAGGCCGCCTACTACAATTTCGTGCCCGAGACCGTGACCTTCGACGGCACGCAGTGGGGCGTGCCGGTCGCCTTCTCGACCAAGGCGCTCTACTGGAACAAGGATCTGTTCAAGGCCGCCGGCCTCGATCCCGAGAAGCCGCCGACCACCTGGGCGGAGCTGATCGCCGACGCCAAGGCGGTCACCGAGAAGACCGACGCCGCCGGCTACGGCCTCGTCGCCAAGACCTTCGACAACACGATGCACCAGTTCCTGCATTTCGTTTACACGAATAACGGCCTGGTCATCGATGCCGACGGCAACATCGTGCTCAACAGCCCGCAGGTTCTGGCGGCGCTGCAGGCAGTCAAGGATCTCGTCCCCTATTCGGAAGAGGGCCCGACCGCCTATGAGCAGAACGAAGTCCGCGCCATCTGGCTCGACGGCGGTGTCGCCATGATCGAGGCGTCCGCCGGTGCCGCCGGCCTCGCCACCGACAAGGGCATGAACTGGGGTGTCGCGCCGCTGCCGCTCGGCCCGGATGCGAAGGGCCCCGGCACGCTGCTCATCACCGACTCGCTGGCCATCTTCAAGGGCACGGGCGTCGAGGACAAGGCGATCGAATTCGCCAAGTACATCACCTCGCCGGAGAACCAGTGGGCCTATGACATCAAGTCGGGCCTGACGCCGCTCCGCCCGGTCCATGTCGATACGCTCCTGGCCGATGCCCCCTACTGGAAGCCGTTCCTCGACGGCATCGAGTTCGGTGGCCCCGAGCCGCTGCTGACCGACTATGTCGGCCTGCAGAACGTGATGATCGAGATGGTGCAGTCGGTCGTGACCGGCGCAGCCGAGCCGCAGGCCGCCCTTGAAAAGGCCGCCGGCGAACTCGAGCAGTACAAGTAAACCTCCCCAAGCCGGGCCGCCGCTGATGTCCGTCAGCGGCGGCCCTCCTGTCGTCCCACCCCGGAGATCGTCGCGTCGATGTCGCAGCTCAGCCTCAGGAATGTCGAGAAATCCTTCGGCGAGGCCGCCATCATCCGCGGCATCGATCTCGACGTGGCCGACGGCGAATTCGTGGTTTTCGTCGGCCCCTCGGGCTGCGGCAAGTCCACGCTGCTGCGCATGATCGCCGGTCTCGAGGAAGTCACAGAGGGCGAAATCGTCATCGGCGGCCAGACGGTCAACGATCTGCCGCCGGTCAAGCGCGGCATTGCGATGGTGTTCCAATCCTATGCGCTTTATCCGCATATGACGGTGTTCGAGAACATCGCCTTTCCGCTGCGCGTCGAGCGGCTGCCCAATGACCAGGTGCGCGAAAGGGTCGAGCGCGCCGCGCGCGTACTGCAGCTCGACGCCCGGCTCGAGCAGCGTCCCGGAACGCTTTCCGGCGGCCAGCGCCAGCGCGTCGCCATCGGCCGCGCCATCGTGCGCGAGCCCGGCATTTTCCTGTTCGACGAGCCGCTGTCCAATCTCGACGCGGCCCTTCGTGCCGAGATGCGCATCGAGCTCATGGGGCTCCACCAGAAGCTCGGCTCGACCATGATCTATGTCACGCATGACCAGGTCGAAGCCATGACCATGGCCGACAAGATCGTCGTGCTCAATGCCGGCGTGATCGAGCAGGCCGGCACGCCGCTCGAGCTCTACCACCGTCCGCAGAACCGCTTCGTCGCCGGTTTCATCGGCAGCCCGCCGATGAACTTCATCTCGGCGAATTGCACGACCAACGCCAACGGCCTGGCGACGGTCGACATGCCTGGGCTGGGATCGCTGACCGTGCCGCGCGCGGCCGAAGGCCTGACGGGCAAGCCCGTGACCCTTGGCGTGCGGCCCGAACATCTGTCGCTGGGCAAGGGCGATTTCACGCTCACCGTCACGCCACGCATTGTCGAGCATCTGGGCATCCACACCATCATTCACGCCGGACTGCCTGGCGGCGAGAATCTGATCGCCCTCTTCGAGGGAGATTCCGATGTCCTCGAGGGCCGTCCGGTCGAGATCAGCTTCCCGTTGTCGGCGGTGTTCCTGTTCGACGCTGACGGCACAGCGATCTACTGAAGCTTATGTCCGTCACCGAACAGGAACGAACAACGCCCGACCTTGTGGGCCGGCTGCAGGCCGAACAGGACGGCTTCACGCGCTCGGAACGCGCCCTTGCCGAATTGATCCTCGCCGACGTGAATGCGGCTCTGCGCATGTCGATCACCGACCTCGCCGCCAAGGCGAATGTGTCGCCACCGACGGTAACGCGCTTCTGCCGCCGGCTCGGGTGCGATTCCTATGCGGAGTTCAAGGTCCGTCTCGCCCAGTCGAGCTTCATCGGCAAGCGCTACGCCGCCCAATCCTACGGCCCGGATGATGTGCGCGAAATCGCACAGGTGGTCGTGAACGGCATTCACGCGACGGTTCACGACGTGTTCGAGCGTCTCGATCTTGATGCCGTCGACCGCGCAGCCGGCCTTATCGTCAATGCCAGCTATGTCCTCGCCTTCGGTTCGGGCGGATCGTCATCGATGGTGGCAACGGAAACCGAGACGCGGCTGTTCAGGCTTGGCATTCGTGCGGCGTCGAGCATCGATCACCAGGCGCAGCTGATGCGCGCCGCCGGGGCACCCGCGGGCACCGTAGTGATCGCCTTTTCCCTCAGCGGCAACAATATGCCGCTCGCCCGCGCGCTGACGGCAGCCGGCGATTGCGGACTGACGCGGATCGTGGTGACCCGTTCGGGCTCGCCCGTGGCGGCGCAGGCCGATGTTCTTGTCGCACTCGACCGCGAAGAAAACCTCGATGTCGTGCGGCCGACGCCCGGCCGCTACGCCCTGCTCGCGATTCTCGATATCCTTTCGCAGACGGTCGCGACGCGGCTCGGCGCGCCCGCCGTCGCCAGCATGCGCCGCATCAAGCACCAGCTTGTCGTCAACCGCGACGGCGACGATGCGCAGCCTCTGGGCGATTGATCCCAGCCAATAGCCGGATAGACATCATGACCATGGCCTTGAGCCTTTCGACCCGCTGGACGCCTGCGACCGAAAAGCATCCGCTGACCTACGAGATCACCCTTCGCAACAACGGGACCGACGATCTTGCCGATTTCAGCCTCGGCATATCCGGTCCTGCGCGGATCGATCCGGCAGCGGAGATCGAAGGCGGCCGCCTCGTTTCGCGGCTGTCCAACCACACGGTCATCGCCCCCGCCGCTGGATTCGTGCTGCATGGCGGCGGCGAATGGACCATTGCGGTACATGGCCTGTCCTACGGCCTCAGGCATTGGAGCGACGGGGCCAATGCAGCCTATGTCGTGCTCGGCGACGGCAGGCTGATCGATGTTCGGACCTCGCCGACGGCAGCGGTCGGCTCCAACGCACCGCTGCTCAAGGGTGCGGCGCGCTTCCCGTTGCCGGCCAGGGTGCCGGCAACCATCTCCGTCATCCCATGGCCCAACCATGTTGCGGTGGACGGGGCGCGTGTCACACCGGAAGGCTTGGAGCTTCGGCCGGAAGGCGAGGCCGCGCAGAACGCCGCTTTGGCATTCACGCATCTCGTCGCCGACCTCTTTCCAGTCGAGGGTATTGTCCGGCCCGCGGCTGAAGCGGGCATGCCGGTCCGCCTCGTGGCAAAGCCAGGTCTCGGTGCGGAAGCCTATGAGATAGCTTTTGGCGAGAACGACGTGGTCGTCTCCGCCTCAACCCATGCCGGCTTCCTCTACGGTCTCATAACTATTGGACAAATTCTTCGCGGCGCGAAGCAGAATCCGGGCAGGCTGGTCTTTCCGGCCAGCGGCGTGATTACCGACGAACCGGCGCTCAAATGGCGCGGCACACATCTCGACGTGGCGCGGCAGTTCTATTCCAGCGCCGAGGTCGGGCGCCTGCTGAAGATCATCGCCTGGAACAAGATGAACCGGTTCCACTGGCATCTCAGCGAGGACGAAGCCTGGCGCGTCGAGATCGACGCCTATCCCGCACTGACGAAAGTCGGCGCGTGGCGCGGCCACGGCATGGCGCTGCCCCCGTTGCTCGGCAGCGGGCCGCAACCGACCGGCGGCTACTACAGCAAGGCGGCGATCCGCGAGATCGTGGCGCTGGGCCAGAGCCTCGGCATCACCATCGTGCCGGAGATCGACATGCCGGGACATTTCTACGCGGCGCTGCAATCGGTTCCCGAATTGCGCGACCCCGGCGAGTCGGGCGAGTACCAATCGGTGCAGGGCTTTCCCAACAACTGCCTCAACCCGGCGCATGAGCCGGTCTACAAATTCATCGAGACCGTGATCGACGAGATGCTGGAGCTCTTCCCCGGCGGCATCTTCCACCTCGGTGCGGACGAAGTGCCGCTCGGGGCCTGGTCGGGTTCGCCGCTCGCGCTTGCCCTGCTCGAACAGCTCGCCGGCAGGGATGCCGCGCTGCGTCACGGCGCCCGGTCCAACCAGGCGACGAACCATGGCGGAGCAGATGCCATCGAGGGTTCGGGTACAGCGGTACTGCAGGCGCATTTCATCGGCCGCGTGCAGCGCTACATCGCGTCGAAGGGCGCGATCACTGGCGGCTGGGAAGAGGCCGCGCATGGCGACGTCGTCGAGAAGGACAAGACCTATCTCGTCGGCTGGCGCAATGTCGAAATCTCGGCCGCGCTCGCCGGACAGGGCTACGACATCGTCGTGTCCCCGGGCCAGCGCTACTATCTCGATATGGCCAACTCGCTGTCATGGTCCGAGCCGGGCGCCGGCTGGGCGGGATGGTCGGGACCCGAGGAAACCTACAGATTCGAGCCGCGCGAGGGCTGGAGTGCCGCCCAGCTCGAGCATTTGCTCGGTATCCAGTCCTGCATCTGGTCGGAACCGATGACGGATCGCGCCATCTTCGATCGTCTGGTCTTTCCCCGCATTTCCGCCATCGCGGAGACCGGCTGGACCCGGCCCGAGAGCAAGTCCTGGGAGCGGTTCAGCGCCTTTGCCGGCCTCATGCCGATCATGTACGGCCACTGGGCGCCCGAGCAGGATCACTAGAACACAGGTCTATCCGAAGGGATTTTCCACCATCGGCCAGATGTCGCGGCGTGCCTTGCGATAGGCCGTTGTCGCTGGCGTATTCGGATAGGGATGCCCCGCCGCGCAATAGATGATCTCCGGCGCGATCTTCGAGAACGAGTCGAAGAAGTGGTTGGTGGATTTGATCAGCAATATCTTCCTGCTTTTCGGATCGATCCCCATTGCGGAGAACAGGCTCGGATCGAAGCTCTGCGCTCGTGTCGAATTGAGAATCACATCGATCCCGTCGAGATGAATCCAGGCCGCGTCGCCGAACGGCACGAGGCTCTCGCCGAACGACATCTGTGCATCGCGCACGAGCCGCCTTATCGTGACACGCGCATCGATGGGCGAGCCCGTTTCGGGCGCCGACTTCGCCCCGAACCGCAAGGCAATCTCCGCGCCCTCGCCGGCTGCAAAGCATATCTGCACCGCGATGGGATCCCAGATCGTCCCAACCGCCACCTCGCTCGCCCCTTGCGACATGAGTTCGGCCAGCAGCACCGTCGCATCGCCTGCCGTGCCGCCGCCGGGATTGTCCCACATGTCGGCAATGACGACCGGGCCGCGCGGCGCCGCAATCGCCCGCTTGACTGCCTCCACCGGGTCCACCTGGGCGACCATGAAGGTTCCCCGCAGCGCGAACAGCTCGCGGCCGAGCGTCTCGGCAAGTTCCGCGCCCTTGCCGGCATGGCCGTCGGTGACGACGATCACCTTGGTTCCCATTTCCGGAACGTCACCCGCCATGAAGCCGTGGATGATGGAGATGGAGAGAATATCCGGGTCCGACTTTTCGAGCGCAATGATGCGGTCGACAAAGCCGCGCATCGGGTCCTTGGAGGTCGGAAACACGTCGATCATCCGGCAGTCGAAGACCGACATCACCGGCGTCGCTTCGCCGTGCAACCGGCGCAGCGCGATCCGCCAGAGATCGCGGGCACGATCGACGAAATCGATGTGCGGAAATTCCTTGAAGGCGACGAAGAAGTCCGCGGCTGCCACGCGCTTTTCGGTCAAATGGCTGTGCGGATCGAGCTCCGCGCAGATCAGCACATCGGGACCCACGATCGCGCGCATGCGAGTCAGCAGGTCGCCTTCGGGATCGTCATAGCCATCGGCAGCCATGGCGCCGTGCAGCCCCAGCACCACGCCGTCGACCGGCATGGCCGCCTGCAATTGCGCGAGGATTTCGTCGCGGAGCCCCTCATAGGCCAGCCGGTTGATCGGTCCGGCCGGGTCGGCCCAGGCTGCGGTCCCCTCGATCAGGGTGAAGCCCTCTCTCGCCGCCAGCTCGCGTCCGACAGTAATGGGCGCCGTGCACAGCGTCGGAGTCGGCGGGTGCTGTCCGGGCGGGGCATAGAGCGAGGCCTCGAAGGCACGCCGGTCGATCCAGATGGGCGCAAAGGTATTGGTTTCGGTGGCGAGCGCTGCCGTGAAGATTCGCATTCCGGGACCTGGGAGGGATCGTTCCCAAACCTAGCATCCGCGACCTCCAAACGCACGCAAAACCGCACGCGGCGCCCTGCACATTCTGGCACAAGCACCTGTTTTTCCTCTATAAGTGCGGGCCCGCAAGCATAAGGATCAACCCCACCAATGCCCGACAACAGCCCATTTCGGCTCGACGGAAAGCAGGTTCTTGTCACTGGCGCCGGCGGCGGCATCGGGCATGCGCTCGTCGCGGCGTTTCGTACTGCCGGCGCAAGGGTCTCGGGCGCTGATCGCGGGAATGTTCCGCTGAGCGCTCTCGCTCTCGAGCATGAGCTCGTCACCGATCTCGGTGATGTTGCGGCGACGCATCGCGCTGTCCGCAGCTATCTCGATTCCCATGGGACGCCAGATGTCGTCGTGTCCAATGCCGGTTACACGCGTGCCGAGACGCTCGAGAACCTCGACGTCGATGTCTGGCAATCGGAACTCGCGGTCAATCTGAGTGGCGCCTACGCGTTGACGGCTCCGATTGTAGATGCCATGGCGGCACGCGGGTCCGGGGCCGTGATTTTCATTTCTTCAGTCAATGGGCTCGCGCATTACGGCAATCCTGCATACTCAGCGGCAAAAGCCGGCCTCATCGCTTACGCAAAAGCTATCGCAGTTGAGCGCGGTTCTCGCGGCATTCGTGCCAATGTCGTTTGTCCGGGCTCGGTACGCACGCCGGCATGGGACCATCGGCTCGCTGCCGATCCTGGCCTGCTCGCGAAGGTGCTACCGCACTACCCGCTCGGCCGCCTGGTGACGCCAGAGGAGGTCGCGAATGCTGTGGTTTTCCTGGCTTCCCCCGCAGCCGCCGGGATAACCGGCATTGCCATGGCCGTCGATGCAGGATTGACCGCCGGCAACCTGCGGTTCATCGACGACGTTTTGCGAGGCTAGCGGGCGACGCGTGTCAGCGCCTCGCGCAACCGCCCCCCGCTTGCCGCAAGGAGAGCATGGGCATCGCCAAGGCTTGTTGCCCCCGCGCAAAGCATCACGGCTGGCTTCACGTGACCTTCGCTCAGACGAAGCGCCTCAGCCGCTTGCTCCAGTGACTTGCCCGTGATGGTCGCGACCATCCGCTCGGCCCGCGCACGCAGCTTTGCATTGTCCGCTACGACGTTGACCATATGATTGTCGTGGACATGACCAAGGCGGATGCCCACGAGGGTCGAGATCAGGTTGAGTGTGGCCTTCTGCGCGGTGCCGGCGCTGAGCCGGGTCGAACCGGAGATGACTTCGGCACCCACCTGCAGAAGGATAGCAACTTCCGCACTCTCGAAAATTGGCGCGGCCTTGTTGTTGGCAATGGCGACCGTTGCGGCTCCACGAGCTTTGGCTGCCGCCAAGCCGGCGACTGTGTAGGGAGTCGAGCCGCTCGCGGAGATTGCTATCACACAGTCCGCCGCATTGACGCCGGCTGCTGCGACCGCGGCGCGCGCACTTTCTCCATTGTCCTCGTCCGCCCCCGTGAGATTTTCGGTGATGGCGTGGCCGCCGGCAAAGATTAGTTCGATCCGACTCCGCGGAATGCCGTAGGTCTGGGGGATTTCTAGCGCATCAGCCAGCGAGATGAGCGCCGGGCTGCCCGAAGCGAGGTAGATCAGGCGCCCTTCCCCTGTGAGTGCAGTCGCGGCCAACTGTGCAGCGCGAGCGATCTCAGGTAAGGCTGCAGCCACCGAATCGACGCCTCGGCGCTGGCTATCGAAAAGGGCCTCAAGGATCGCGGCATCGGTCCAGGTGTCGAGGCCGGCATAGCGGCTCTCGGCCAGTTCGGTGGGGGGTGTTTCAGTTGAGGTCATCGTGTCCGGGAGCAGCGTTCGCAGCCGCCGGAACGGCAACTGGTCCTCGAATCGTAATGCCAAAAAGTGCCACGCGTCCAGAGTGCACGAATCGCAGAAGCGCCTGAAATCCGGCTTTTGGCGCTCCGGATGGGCAGTAATGGGCAACCGCATACAGTTTCCGCTTGGCCATTGGTCTTTTATTGGTATTATAGATGCAAGAACGAGGAGGTCCAGCCAATGTCCGACGTCCAGCGCGCCCTTTTTGGCGACGGCGCTGTCGTTCTGCAGCAAAGCGGACCCCTTTATCTGCAGCTGAAACGCTGGATCGAAGAAGCGGTTTCGAGCGGAAATATCAAGCCTGGCGACGCCCTGCCCTCCGAGCGGGATCTGGCGATCAAAGTCGACGTTTCCCGTGTCACCGTCCGCAAGGCTGTTCAGCATCTCGTCGACGACGGGCTGCTGATCCGTCGGCATGGTTCCGGCACGTTCGTCGCTCCGCAGACCGGGCGCGTCGAGCAGTCGCTTTCTCAGCTTACCTCCTTTGCGGAAGACATGGCCCGTCGCGGCAAGGACGTCAGTTCCGAATGGCTCGATCGCGGCATCTATTCGCCGTCACCGGAGGAAATGGTGACGCTTGGCCTATCGGCCAATGACAATGTTGCACGCGTCTGGCGCCTGCGGCTGTCCAAGGGAATTCCGATAGCGGTAGAGCGAGCCGCACTGCCGGCCTCGATCCTCCCCGATCCCGAACGAATTGGAACATCGCTCTATTCGCATCTGGAAACGAGCGGGAACCGACCCGTTCGCGCCATTCAGCGCATTCGTGCCGCCAATCTGGACGAAGAAGATGCGGCGCTGCTCGATGTTCCCACCGGCGCAGCGAGCCTCAACATCGAGCGCATCTCGTACCTTCCTTCCGGACGTGTCGTCGAATTTACGCGCTCGATCTATCGCGGCGACACCTATGATTTCGTTGCCGAACTCAGGCTGGGGGATGCACGCAAGTGACGCCAAAGGCGACACATATGCGACTCGAAATCGAAGAGATTCCGGAGGCCGCCCGCCGCCTGCTCGCGGGTGCCCCTGATCTTGAAACGGCGGGTCGAGCACTGCGCGAAAGCCACCCGCTGACAATCGTGACGATCGCGCGCGGGTCCTCCGACCATGCCGCGTCATTTCTCAAATATGCGATCGAACTGGTGGCAGGAATTCCAGTCGCGTCGATAGGTCCGTCCATCATGTCGGTCTATGGGCGCGAACTTCGGCTGGAACGTTGTGCGGCTATTGCTATCTCCCAATCCGGAAAGAGCCCGGACATTGTGAGCATGACACAGTCGGCGAAGCGCAATGGCGCGCTGACGATTTCGCTCACCAACACGGCAGAATCCGCGCTGGCCGAAGCTGGTGACGTTGCGATCGCTCTCAAAGCGGGCAAGGAACAAAGCGTCGCCGCGACGAAGAGCTTCGTGAATTCCATCGTGGCCGGCCTCGCCATTCTCGCCTACTGGCAGGGGGACCAGGCGCTGCTCGGGGCGCTTCGATCCCTCCCCGATCAGCTTGCAGCCGCCATCAGCCTCGACTGGTCGCCGCTTCTCAATGCACTTTCCGGTCACAATGATCTCTATGTGCTCGGTCGCGGTCCTGGACTCGCCATCGCCGCGGAGGCTGCGCTCAAGTTCAAGGAGACATGCGGCATTCATGCCGAGGCCTATAGTTCGGCCGAGGTGCTTCATGGTCCGGCCCGCATCCTCGAGAATGGCTTTCCCGTTCTAGCGCTGGCCGCACGCGATGCGGCGGAATCCGGCATCGCCGAGATCGCCGACCGTCTTGCGGCTCAGGGCGCAACGGTGCTGGCCACGACGTTGCGAACCAGATCGGCGCGCAGCCTGCCTTTCGTCGAAACCGGTCATCCGGTGACGGACGCGCTGGTCCTCATCGGCGGGTTCTACGCCTTTGTCGAATGCCTTTCTCGGCAGCGCGGATTTGATCCGGACCGGCCTCCGCATTTGCGCAAGATCACGGAGACCGTATGAGCCGGATCGCTTACACCGGTGCCCGCATCTTCGACGGCGAGTTCTGGCATGATCGCTCGGCGCTCGTGGTCACCGATGGCAAGGTCGAAGGCATCATAGCCGCCGACTCGCCGACGGATGCACAGCGCGTCTCTATGGGAGGCGGAATCCTGGCGCCGGGATTCATCGATCTCCAGATCAATGGGGCGGGCGGCGCGCAGGTCAATCTCGATCCAAGTGTCGCCGCCATCGAAACCATCTGCGCGACGGCCGCACGCTATGGCACGACCTCCTGCCTTCCGACCTTCATCACTGACACGTCGGAACAGACTGCGCGCGCCACAGCGGCCGGCGCAGCGGCCTCAAGCAGAGGTGTGCCTGGCTTTCTCGGCCTCCACCTTGAGGGGCCGCATCTGAGTATCGCCCGCAAGGGAGCGCACGATCCAGCGCTGATCCGGCCAATGGAGGAAAAGGACCTACTGATGCTGGTGGAGGCGCGGACCTCGCTTCCACAGCTGCTCGTCACTGTTGCACCGGAAGCCGTGACTCCCAACCAGATCACCCGTCTCACCGAAGCAGGGATCGTGGTCAGCCTTGGGCACTCCAACGCTGGCTATGCCGATGTGCGGGCGGCCGTCGAAGCCGGCGCTCGCATGGTGACCCATCTCTTCAACGCGCAAAGCCAGCTCGGAAACCGCGAGCCCGGCGTGGTCGGCGCCGCATTGGATTTCGGCCTGGTTTCGGCAGGCCTGATTGCGGATGGAATCCATGTCGATGCCGTTTCGATCGGGGTAGCGCTGCGCGCAAAACGCGGACCAGGTCATATCTTTCTCGTGACCGACGGGATGTCGGTGATGGGGACCGATGCGCAAAGTTTCGAGCTGACCGGGCGTATGGTGCATCGGAAGGATGGAGCGCTGCGCCTTGCGGATGGTACGTTGGCTGGTGCCGATCTCACGATGATCGACGCGGTCGCCTATGTGCATCGTGCGCTTGGCGTGGATCTCGACGAGGCACTGCGTATGGCCTCGCTCTATCCCGCTCGGGCGATGGGACTGGACCGGTCCGGGCGGATCGCCGTGGGCAGCGGCGCCGATATTGTTCACCTCGGCGACGATCTCAGCATACGGGGCGTGCTCATCGCGGGCGTGCCGTCGGCAGTCTAGCACTTGGTCCCTGGAATTCGTCCGGGGCTTGCGACCTTCACCGAAATTGCTGTAGGCCACGCGGCGGCTTGATGACCTATGTCGCAGGTAAGCGTTGGTTACGATCAAGGAAATCGCCAAGGCGGTGGGCGTCTCGAGCGCGACGGTGTCCCGTGTCCTCAATTTCGATGCGACACTTTCGGTGACGCCGCAGAAGCGACAGGCAATCATCGAGACCGCCGAAGCACTGAACTATGCGACTCCGCGGGCACGTAACCGTGCGGCCCAACAGGGGCTCAATAAGATCGCTCTGGTGCATTTCTTGAGGCCAGACCAGGAACTTGTCGATCCTTACTATGTCGGGCTGCGTCTCGGCATCGAGAGCCGGTGCCAGGCGCTGAAAATAGAAACTGTGAAGGTCTATCATACGGACCTCCTGCCCGAAGCGACGCTATTGCAGAGCGCTTCTGGAGTGATTGCGATCGGCCGCCACGACGACAACGAGATCGATTGGCTGAAACGGCACAACAGGAACCTCGTCTTCGCGGATTTCTCGCCGTCGTTCGAGGAAGCCGACAGTGTCGAAAGCGACCTAACTCTCGCCATGCGTAAGGTTCTGCAGGCTTTGACTCAGATGAACTATCGACGCATTGCATTTGTCGGCTGGGACGATGTCTACAATGGCGTTCGACGCCCACTGCCCGAGAAGCGTGCGCGCGCATACATGCAGTGGATGGCGGAAGCGGGGACGTTCGATGAGCGTCTGTGCCGGACCGAAAACAACACAGAAGAGAGTGGCTACCGGCTGACCCGTGACGTGCTCTCCGAAAGCAACCGGCCAGATGCTCTCGTCACCTGCAATGACAACATGGCCGTCGGCGCCTACCGGGCGATCCACGAAATGGGCCTTCAGATCCCCGATGACATCGCGGTCGCGAGCTTTAACGACATCTCCGTGGCCCAATTCCTCAATCCGCCGTTGACCACCGTCCGCCTGCCGTCCGAGGAAATCGGAGAGACGGCAGTCGAACTGCTTCTTGAGCGGGTGGCCGGACGGGAGCTCTCCAAGAAGATCACTTTGGCATCGCAAATCATCTGGCGGGCGAGCACACGCCATCCGGCGTGATGCCCATGGCGTCGGGATAAATATTTACTGAAAATATTGCGCCCCTAGCGCTCCGCCGCTAACAATGAGGCATGAGGCTGGGAGGAACCGCCTCGTCATTGGGAGGAATCACATGAATCACATCGCTTCGCGATGGCGGAAGGCTGCTGGCCTTGCCTTGGGCATGACCATGCTCAGTGTCACCGCCGCTTCGGCCGTCGACGTTACGATCTGGTGCTGGGACACCAATTTCAACGGGGCGGCCATGCGGGAGGCTGCGGCCCGCTACAAGGCCATCAATCCCGACGTGAATATCGTTATCCAGGACACCGACGATCAGAACACCATTCGCGCCAAGCTTCAGACGGCGCTGCTCGCCGGCAATACCGAGAGCCTTCCGGACATCGTCCTGATCCAAGACGACCAGGCCAAGAAATATCTGCTGTCATTTCCTGGTGCCTTCGAGCCGCTGGGCGATTCGATCGATATGACCCAGTTCGCGAACTACAAGGTCGCGGCGGCCACGGTCGACGGCAAGTCCTATTCGCTGCCGTTCGACTCTGGTGTTACCGGCCTCTTCTATCGCTCCGACTACTTCAAGGATGCCGGTTTCACGGCCGATCAGATGCAGAATCTGACCTGGGACCAGCTCCTCGACATCGGCAAGACCGTCAAGGACAAGACCGGCCATCCGCTCTTCGGCATTGACTACAACGAAGTTGGCTGGATCCGCATGATGCTGAACTCGGCTGGTCAGTGGTACTTCAATGCCGATGGCTCGCTGAATCTGATCGGCAACCCGACCTTCAAGGAAGCCCTCAACGTTTATCAGAAGATTTGGACGAACGGACTTGCCAAGCCCGTCTCCGGCTGGACCGATTTCACCGGCTCCTTCACCGGCGGCGATGTCGCCGCTGTGCCGATCGGGGTGTGGATCGTCGGCACGATCAAGGCCAATGCCGCAGCCGACGCCGGCAAGTGGGCCATCGCTCCTGTGCCGCGTCTCAACACCGAAGGTTCGGCCAATGCGTCCAACTGGGGCGGTTCGAGCTGGTATGTGCTCGCCTCGTCGCCGGCCGACGAGAAGGCGGCAGCTATCGACTTCCTCAAGAAAGTCTGGGCCGGTGATAACGACTTCTACCAGGCAATCCTCTCCAACACGGGTGCCGTGGGAACATGGCTCCACGCCCGTGAAGGCGCCGCCTACCAGGCCAAGGACGACTTCTTCGGTGGTCAGCCGGTCTGGCAGGACTTTGCCACCTGGCTAGCTCAGGTGCCGGATGTCGATTACGGCATCTTCACATCAGAGGTCGACTCCGCGATCTCGGCGCAGTTGCCGACCATCGCCCAGGGTGGCGACCTCGATGCCGCAATCGAGGCGATCAACGCCCAGGCGTCTCAGGCGACCCAGTAACGGTTACCGGAAGCGGGAGAAATCCCGCTTCCGCCTCCCGGCCCAGCCCGGCATGGTCGGGCTGGGCTCTAGTTTGCGCTAGGCCGATTGGGAAACGGGGCAAGATAATCGCGATGGCGGGGCTGGCTATCCGCAGACAACACATCAACGGTTGGCTTTTCATCGCGCCGGCGGTCATCCTGCTCGGCATCTTCATGATCTACCCGATCCTGTGGTCGCTCTGGATGAGCTTCCAGACCGGCCGCGGCATGAACTTCACTTTTGGCGGGCTCGCCAATATCCAGCGGCTAACGCAGGATCCCGTCTTCCTGCGCGCCCTCGGCACCACGCTGACTTTTCTCGTGGTGCAGGTGCCGATCATGATCCTTCTGGCGCTGCTGTTCGCAGTGGCGCTCAACGATCCCAAGCTCTGGGGTCGGAGCTTCTTTCGCACGGCGATCTTCCTGCCCTGTGTGACCTCGCTGGTCGCCTATTCGGTGCTGTTCAAATCGATGTTCGGGGCGGAGGGCGTCATCAACGCTGCGCTTGGCCTCATTGGCATCGGACCGATCCCCTGGCTGACCGATCCATTCTGGGCCAAGGTTTTGATTATCCTCGCTATTACTTGGCGCTGGACAGGCTACAACATGATCTTCTACCTGGCCGCACTTCAGAACGTCGATCGCTCGATCTACGAAGCGGCGCGCATCGACGGCGTGCCGCCATGGGCCCGCTTCTGGTACCTCACGCTCCCGATGCTGAAGCCTGTGATCCTGTTTACGACGGTGATCTCGACCATCGGCACGCTGCAGCTCTTCGATGAGCCATACAACATAACGCTGGGCGGCCCATCCCAGGCGACAATGACGTTGTCCTACTACCTCTACGACCTCACGTTCCGGTTCATGCCGAGCTTCGGCTACACGGCCACCGTGTCGTGGACGATCGTCGTGCTGGTCGGCATCCTGAGCTTCATCCAGTTCATGGTCGCCCGGGAAAGGCCGCGGCTATGACCGACACTCGCGCTATTGCCGGACGCGCCAGCCCGGTCGCCGCTGCGACCAATCTGGATCCGGTGTACCGGCTTCTGCGTCGTAGCTTGATCTATGTCGGACTCGGCATCGCGGCTTTCATTTCCATATTTCCGTTCTACTGGATGGTGATTGGTGCGACGAACACATCGCCCGATATCGCGGCCGGCAAGGCAACGCCCGGTTTCAACCTGATCCAGAACATCATCGCGTTCTTCAACACCGTCGACGTCCCACGGATGTTCGGAAACTCGCTCTTCATTGCGCTGGTCGGCACGGCGCTGACGCTGGTCGTCTCGTCCCTTGCCGGTTACGGCTTCGAAGTCTTCAAGTCCCGCTTCCGCGACCGCATCTTCGCATTCCTGCTGCTGATGCTATCGATCCCCTTCGCCGCGCTCATGGTGCCGCTCTACATCATGATGTCGCAGCTCAAGCTCATCAATTCGTTCACCGCAGTCATCCTGCCGGGCATCGCCTCGATCTTCATCGTCTTCTATTTCCGCCAGGCCACCAAGGCGTTCCCGGGCGAGTTGCGCGACGCTGCACGCATCGACGGCCTCAAGGAGTGGCAGATCTTCCTCTATGTCTATCTGCCGGTAATGCGATCGACCTATGCGGCCGCGATCATCATCGTCTTCATGGCCAACTGGAACAACTACCTTTGGCCGCTGATCATCCTGCAGGACGAGAAGCTCAAGACCGTCACGCTGATCGTCTCTTCTCTCTCCTACGCCTATGTCCCCGACTATGGTGTCATCATGATCAGCGCAGTGCTGGCGACATTGCCCACCGTGCTCATTTTCTTCCTCCTCCAGCGGCGCTTCGTCGAAGGCCTGCTGGGCTCTGTCAAATAGGGTCTAGGTTTATGCGTTCCGTCGCTGGCTTCAATGAGGGCTGGATATTCGAGAATGGCCATTCGGTGCGCCTGCCGCACACGGCGGTCGAGCTGCCTTTCTCCTATTTCGACGAGACCGTCTATCAGCGGCCCTTCACATATCAGAAGCGCTTCGCGGCCGATCCCGCCTGGAAAGACAAGGACGTCGTCCTCGTCTTCGACGGGGCGATGGCCAATTGCGACGTGGACCTCAATGGCGAGGAGATCGCAAGTCACAAGGACGGCTACACGCCCTTCGAGGCGCGTCTCAATGGCGCGCTGAAGCCGGGGGATAATGTCGTCACGGTGCGGATCGATGGCAGCGAGAACAAGGATATCCCGCCGTTTGGCGGCATGATTGACTATCTGACTTATGCCGGCATCTATCGCGACGTCTGGCTACGCGTCACGCCCAAGGTTTCGATCGACTCCGTCAAGATCGAGACACCCGATGCACTTGCCGCGAAGAAGTCGGTAGGCGTGCGCGTCACACTCTCCAATCCCTATGCCGCACCGATTTCGGGCAGGATCACCGCGACGCTTCGTGATAGCGCGGGCAAGGATATCGCCACCAGCGGTGCTGATGCTGGCGCCGAGACCGTGCTGAACTTCAGAGACCTCACGGACATTGCGCTGTGGGACATCGACAGCCCGAATCTATACACACTCGAAGTCGGCTTCGGCGGCGATAGCGTTACGCACTCTTTCGGTTTCCGCACCGCCGAGTTTACGCCGGGGGGGTTCAAGCTCAACGGACGGTTGCTGAAGCTTCGCGGCCTCAACCGGCACCAGAGCTTCCCCTATTCCGGCTATGCGCTGGGGCGTGCCGCGCAGGAGCGCGATGCCGAGATTCTTAAGCGTGAGCTGCACCTCAACATCGTGCGTACCTCGCACTATCCGCAGTCGCCCTGGTTCCTAGATGCCTGCGACCGGCTCGGCCTTTTGGTCTTCGAGGAGATCCCCGGCTGGCAGCATATCGGCGGCGATGCATGGAAGGCAGAGGCTATCAAGAATGTCCGCCGGATGATCCGGCGTGACTGGAACCACCCCTCGATTGTCATCTGGGGCGTCCGCATCAACGAGTCGCAGGACAGCCACGACTTCTACCTCGAGACCAACCGCGTCGCGCATGAGCTCGACGCGACGCGCCCCACCGGCGGCGTTCGGTACATCACCGACAGCGAGTTGCTGGAAGACGTCTATACGATGAACGACTTCATCCTCGGCAATGAGGAGCTTGGGGGCAACCGGCCGCGCACACCGCTGAGGCCCCAGCAGGAAGTCACAGGGCTTGGCCGCAGCGTGCCCTATATGATCACCGAGTTCGGCGGCCATATGTTCCCGACCAAGAGCTTCGACCAGGAGCAGCGCCAGGCAGAGCATGTGCGGCGGCACCTTGAGATCCTCAATGCCGCTTACGGCGATCCCTCGATCGCAGGAGCCATCGGCTGGTGCGCGTTCGACTACAACACACACAAGGATTTCGGTTCCGGTGACCGCATCTGCCATCACGGCGTGATGGACATGTTCCGCGAGCCGAAGTTCGCGGCCTCGGTCTATTCGAGCCAGTGCGAGCCGGCCGAGGAGATCGTACTCAAACCCGTGACCTTCTGGGCCCGCGGCGAGCGCAATATCGGTGGTGTGCTGCCGCTCATCGTGCTCACCAATTGCGACGAGGTGGAACTGCAATATGGCAGCTATCCCCCGAAGCGGCTGGGGCCGGACCGCAAGACCTTCCCGCACCTGCCGCACGCGCCTGTGATTTTCGATCGTTCCGACTTCACCGAGACCGAGCTCGGGCTCTGGGGCATGCGGTGGTACGACGCGAAGATCACGGGCTATCTCAACGGCCGCGCCGTCAAGGAGGTACGCTTCGTAGCCGACCCGGTGCCGACCCGGCTTGAGGTCGTCGTCGATGCCGTGAGCATCAGGCGCGACGATTGCGTGCGCGTCATTGCCCGCGTGCTCGACCAGGCCGGCAACAAAATCCCGTTCCTGATGGACCCGGTCGAAATCGCCGTCACCGGTGCGGCAACATTGGTGGGGCCGTCGCTGGTGCCCCTGCGCGCCGGCTCGACCGGCTTCTGGGTGCGATCGGAGGGGACGAGCGGCGAGGCGACCATAAGTGTCACCTGCGCGAGACTGGGAACAGTCGAAGTCGGTCTCATAGTGGCATAGGGGGAATGTCGGAATGAGTGGTCTCAAGCTCAGGGGCGTTCGCAAATCCTTCGGCTCGGTCGAGGTCATCAAGGGCATCGACCTCGACATTGAATCCAAGGAGTTCGTCGTCTTCGTCGGCCCCTCGGGCTGCGGCAAGTCCACTCTGCTCCGCATGATTGCCGGCCTCGAAGAGATCACCTCCGGCGAGCTTGACATCGGCAATGAGCGCATGAACGACGTCGATCCCAGCAAGCGCGGCATCGCCATGGTGTTCCAGTCCTATGCGCTCTACCCGCATATGACTGTGCGCGAAAATATGGGCTTTGCGTTGCGCTTCGCCGGCGTCCCCAGACCCGAAATCGACAAGCAGGTGGATGAAGCAGCGCGCATTCTCGAACTTGGACCGCTGATGAACCGGCGGCCTAAGGAACTCTCCGGCGGGCAGCGTCAGCGCGTCGCCATCGGGCGAGCGATCGTCCGCCATCCACAGGTATTCCTCTTCGACGAGCCGCTCAGCAACCTCGATGCCGAGCTGCGCGTCCATATGCGGATCGAGCTCGCGCGGCTGCACAAGGAGCTGCAGACCACGATCATCTACGTGACACACGACCAGGTCGAAGCCATGACTCTGGCCGACAAGATCGTCGTAATGCGCGAGGGTGAGGTCGCTCAGGCCGGCACGCCACTCGAGCTCTATGACGATCCCGACAATCTGTTCGTTGCGGGCTTTATTGGCTCACCCAAGATGAACTTCCTCAAGGGCGTTACCGAGGCGGGCGGCGTGAAGCTGACGCAGTACAATGGCCAAGCAGTGCCGATGTCGCATGTGAAGGCATTGCCGCCAGCCGGAACGGCGGTCACTGTCGGCATTCGCCCCGAGCACTTCAAGAAGAACGGGAGTGCCACCCTCGACGTTGTCATCGAAATCGTTGAGCATCTCGGTCTCGAAACCTACGCTTATGCCCGGCAGGGACAGGGCGACGTACTGACGATCGCGACCGGGAATGATCGCGACCTCAGGGCGGGCGACGCGTTCGAAGCACGATTTGACCCGCGAAATGTGCTCCTGTTCGACCCCGCCGGCCTGCGTCTGCGCTGATCCGGTCGCGGCGCGCTCCTTGCTTTCGGGCGTGGCAGACACCATTTAGGTGGTAGCGTGATGCTGCCCGGCTCCGCGCTTGAACCGCATGCCCTTCCCTTCACGGGCGTTCACCTTATGCTGATGCACTGTGCTGGGGTCCGGTGGTATGACAGAACCCGCGCGCTGAATTGGAGAAGCAAATGGCTACTGAACGTGCAGTACTCGCCGGCGGATGCTTCTGGGGAATGCAGGATTTGATCCGCAAGATGGACGGCGTGGTATCCACCCGCGTCGGATATTCAGGCGGCGATGTCCCCAACGCCACCTACCGCAATCACGGCACGCATGCCGAAGCGATCGAGATCGTCTACGATCCGGCGAAACTCAGCTTCCGCAAGCTGCTGGAGTTCTTCTTCCAGATCCACGACCCGACGACCAAGAACCGGCAGGGCAACGACATCGGTACATCGTACCGCTCGGCTATCTTCTACGCCGATGACGCGCAGAAGCGGATCGCCGAGGATACCATTGCCGACGTCAACGCCTCCGGACTCTGGCCGGGCAAGGTGGTGACCGAGCTATCGCCGGTCGGCCCTTTCTGGCAGGCCGAGCCCGAGCACCAGGACTATCTGGAGCGCTATCCCAACGGCTACACGTGCCACTTCGCGCGACCCAACTGGGTGCTGCCTAGGCGCGCCGAGGCGATGCACGCTGCCGAATAGCAGCCGATCAGCCGGCCGGGACGAGATTGTCCCGGCTGGCCAGTTCCATCCCAAAGCCGGGCGCGTCGCCGAGCGTGATCCTGCCCTTTTCGGGCAAAGGCTCTCCCACAAAAAGATCGCCGAACACGGGCAGGATGGATTTGCCGTCCGGACTGGCTGCAACATATTCGCAGAAGGCTGGGCCGGTCTGGCTGGCGATGAAGTGGTAGGAATAAGGTCCGCTGCCATGCGGCACGACCAGCTGGTCGTAGGCCGAGGCATGCGCCGCAATGCGCAGGAGTTCGGTCATCCCACCGACCCACATGACGTCGGGCTGCACGATGTCGAGGGTGCGCTCCTCGATCAGCTGACGAAAACCAAACCGCGTATATTCGTGTTCACCCGTCGTCCATTTGATCGTCGGATGCGCCTGGCGGATTTGGCGGTAACCCTCGATGTCATCGGGGGAGAGAACCTCTTCCCACCAGTTGATGTTGAGCGGTTTGCATGCTTCCGCCAGCGCGATCGCGTAGGGCACCGTCAGCGACATATAGCAGTCGACCATCAGCGGAAATTCCGGACCGACACTGTCGCGGTGCGCCTTGAGGAACGCGACATTGCTGCGCAGGCCTTCGTCGCCGTCGAAATGGCTGTGCGGCAGTGGCACCTTGGCGCCCCAGAAGCCCATGGACTTGATCGCTGCGGCATCGGGGCCTGTGCAGTAGAGATCGATCTCTGCCCGCGCCTTGCCACCGATGAGATTGTAAACCGGTTCGCGCCGCACCTTGCCCAAGAGATCCCAAAGTGCGAGGTCGACAGCACTGATCGCCATGACCGGAAGGCCCTTGCGGCCATAGGGCAGTGAGGCGCGATACATCTCATCCCAGATCAGATTGGTATTGCGCGCGTCCTCCCCAACAAGAAAGCGGGCGAAGTGGTTCTTGATCATCCATGCCGCCGGCGTGCCGCCAGAGCCGGTTGCGACGCCGACGACACCGTTCTCGGTCTCGATCTCCACCATGAGAGAACCGAGCACGCCAATGCCCCAGCTTGAGCGCTTTTCCCGATAGGGGGCGTGTCCGGACATCGGATTCGAGATCAGCGTATCGACCAGCCAATGGCCGGACGACCCCGGCTTGAAATAGGTGCCCGCCTTTGCCGACGGCGCCAGCGTAAAGACGCGAACGTCCTTGATACGGAAAGCGGTGCTCACGACAGGTAAAACACCCGCTTGAGTGGAATCTGTACCGGCACGTTGTCGGCATCCGTCGCCATGATGTCGGCCATGTGCGCCCACCAACGCTTCATGATCTCGGTATTGGGCAGTTCGTCCATGCTGTGATTGTCGGCGCGGGTTAGTATGCCGAAGAGATGGTTCGCCTCCGCGTCGAGCCAGATCGAATAGTCGGAAACTCCGGCATCCTTAAGCGCCTTGCTCAGCTCGGGAAAGATTTCGTCGTGCCGCTTGCGGTATTCGCGCGCCTGGCCGGGGTTGAGGTTCATGCGAAAGGCAATCTGTTCGGGCATATCGGCCTCAGCTTCCCTTGTCCGTGCGGTCCATGACAGCAATGGTGGTGTCGCGCACATGTTCGAGATGGCGCCGATAGGCCGCCATTGCAGCGGCTGCATCTTTGTCCATCACTGCCTGCGCAACCTCGATATGCTGTCGGACCGAGATTTCGATATTACCCGGCATTGCACTCGCGACGCGTCTCACGTCGAGACCAATATCGTAGAGACTCTGCGCCAGCGCCGTCAGGAGCCGGTTGCCGGCTGCATCGTTGAGAGATTGATGGAACTCGATATCGAGCAGGCGGAATGCGACCGGGTCGTCATAGAACGCCTTTCCATCGATGGCATGCTGGAAGATGCGCTGCCGCTGTTCGGGCTTGGCGCGCTCGGTGCAAAGCCGGACGAGTTCGAGATCGACGACGGTGCGGGCTTCGAAATGTTCGCTTACGTCATACTCACCGCTTGAGAGCATGACGTTGAACGGGGCGACCAGCCGGCTCGGCGACAGATCGGTCACCGTATAGCGACCGCCCTGTCGGCTCTCGAGTACTCCCATAAGCGTCAGCGCCTTAAGCGCCTCGCGAAGCGGTGGCCGGGAGATGCCGAAGGCGATCCCCATCTGCTGCTCCGTTGGAAGCCGGTCGCCGGATTTGAGATTGCCCGACTTGATCATCGCGAGGATGCGGTTCGCAACCTGCTCCGAGATCGAGCGGCGCTCAAGCGCACCACCGCCGAAGGATGGCTTGGATTTGGGATGTGCGGCAGCCTCGACGAGGTCGGCGAAAGCATCGGGGGCACCATCTTCGCCCCGTACAAGTTCTTCGCTGACCTTGATCTCCGCCATGGCGGCTACAGACCCAGCCGGTAGAAGCGATTTGCATTGTCGCGATAGATCGCGCGAGTCTCGCTCTCGCTGAGGCCGAGATCGACGAAAGCGCGATCGAGGATTTCGACCCACTCGGTCAAATTCGTTGACTGCAACAGAATTGGGTAGTCCCCGGCATAGATCGTGCGTTCGGGCCCGAATGCATCGAGCGTCGCCTCGATATAGGGGCGCAAATCCGCCTCGGTCCAGTCCGGCCCTGCATAGGGCGGCAGGTCCGACAGCTTTACCCACATATTCGGATAGCGCGCGAGATCGCGAACATCGTCGCGATACTGATCGATCGCACCCTGCTTGATTCCAGGCTTGCCGCAATGGTCCAGGATCATCGGCACACCGACTGAGATGCGTGGCACGAAGTCGCGGATGATGTCCATCTGCGTGTGATTGGGGTTGATGTCAAAGCTCCAGCCGAACTTTTCGAGCAGGTTCACGCCGGCGACAAATCCATCCGACAGTGTCAGCGCGCGCGGATCCTCGTCGAACTCCATAATGCGACGGATGCCGCGTACCGAAGGATGTTCGTCACGCATTTGCTTGAGCATGGGCTCGACACGCGCCCCCCATTCGAGCGGCGCCATGGGAATGATCGCCTTGATTCGTGGATCACGCTTCTGCTCGTCCTCGACGAACTCGATCTCCTCGACATATTGCCCGCCGCCTTCCCAGAAATCGGCATAACATTCGAGGAATACCATCGCCTCGACATTGAGCTTGCCGCAATCGCGCTGGTAATCCTCGACGTGATAGGGATGGCCGAAGAGCGGGCTGCCTTCAAAGGCGGAGTATCTGAGCCGCGTCTGGTCCCAGACATGCAGATGCGTGTCGACAATCGGGAAATTGGGCATCAGCGGGTCAGCTTGAAGTTCTTGTCGACAGGCTTCAGCGTCAAGCCGAAGCCGGGCTTGGTATCGTCGAGATCGATGAAGCCGTCTTTCGCGACCGGCTCGCCATCGAAAATGTACCAGAAGAGCTCATTGCCGACCTCAACCGGAACCTTGGGGAAGAACTCCGAGATCGGGGCGGCATAGCTCGACATGGTGACGTGATAATTGTGCATCTGGCCTGCATGCGGGATAACCAGAATATCGTTCGCCTCGCACAGATCAGCGATCTTCTTGGCGGCTGTGATGCCACCGACGCGATTGACGTCGAACTGCGCAATGTCGAAAGCCTTGAGATGCAGTGCGTCGCGGAAGCCGGCGACAGTGTATTCGTGCTCGCCGCCTGAAATGTTCACGAGCGACAGCGCCTTCAGCTCGGCATAAGCGTGCAAATCGTCGGAGATGACTGGCTCCTCGACCCATCGCATATTGAGCGGCGCGAGCAGTCGCAGCATCCTCTTGGCGTATTCGAGGTTCCAGCCCATATAGGCGTCGGCCATGATATCGACATTGTCGCCAACGGCCTCACGCGTCGTTTTTACCAGAGCGACGTTCTGATGCATGCCTTCGATGCCGTCCTTGGGGCCCCAACCGAAGCGGAGCTTGACCGACTTGAACCCCTGCTCGGCATAGGCTCTCGCTTCAGCGTAGAGCGTATCGAGCGGCTGCGAATAGAGCCGGCTGGCATAGACCGGAATCTTGGACTTGGTGCGGCCGCCCAGCAGTTTGAACACTGGCTGTTTCAGAATTTTGCCCTTGGCGTCCCAGACCGCCAGGTCGACGGCGCTGATCGCTGTCATGCCGATGCCCTTGCGGCCGAAAGGTAGCGTGCGGCGATACATAGACTGCCAGATATATTCGCTGTCGAGCGGATCGGTGCCGATCAGCAGCGGCTTGAGGTAGGTATCGATCGTGGTTTTGGTGGCGTGCGGTGAAAGCGCTGCATTACCGATGCCGATGGTGCCATCGTCGCATTCGATCTCGACCACCAGCCAGCCGAGGAAGCGGAAGCCAGAGATGGAGCCGGTGACGTCGGCGACGAGATCGCTCGCCGTCGTGCAGAAGTGCGGCGGCATGGGTGCGACCGGGCCGACCCATTCATAGATCGTGGTACGGACATCGGTGATACGAGGCATGTTGACTCCAGTCAGGCGGGCAGCGGCCCGAGGTCAGCGGCAAAGCGCCTTGCCCAGGATTCGCCCAGAGGGGTTGCGATATCGGATGGTGCGCGCGTTGCGCTTGGCGCGATGCCAAGCCGCAATGCAGCGACGAGCTTGCCGTAGACAAGAAAGTGCGACAGGGTCTGCATGATGAAGCATACTGTGGGCAGGAGCAGCCGGTATAGGTTTTCGGCCTCATCCTCCTTGCCGGCCCGCATGGCGCGCTCAATTGCGACCTGTAGGTCGATCGTCTCGATTCCCGGGATCATGCCGTCGACTCCGGCGCGGTAATTGTCGGTCAGCTCGAGCCCGGCGCGGCCGTTGAAGACCCGAATCTTGCCGTTGAGTTCATCCACGACACGGCCGACGCCTACCGCGGTGGTCTCAGCCTTAACAAGAACAACGTTCTTATGGCGCCGATTGAGCTCCGCAAGGTCGGCAGCGCTCAAACCGATGCCAAGAAATTCTGGAGCATTCTGGATGCCCACCGGGCAATCGACGCTGTCAGCGGCGGCGCCGAAGAAGGCGAGCAGATCAGCGCTGGAGGCTGGCGGACGCGGCGGTTGTAGAATGAGCCACGAGGCGCCTACATCACGGGCAAAACGCGCACTTTCGATCATGTCGGTGGCGTTGCCGTCGGCGAGAGTGACCGCGACCGGCTTACGACCGGCGACATCGGCAATCGTCCATTCGACGAGGCTGCGGCGCTCGTCGCGTCCCAGTTTATGGACTTCGGTGCCGAGTCCCAGGACTGCGATACCCGAGGCGCCGGAGGCGATAGCGGCCTCGACCTGGCGCGCGACGGCTTCGCGCCGAAGCCGATCGGCCTCGTCGAAGAAGGCGTAGAGCATCGGGTAGGTCCCCGAGATTTCCATCCCTTGCATCCGCTCCCTCGCGCTTCCGCCGTCTAGGGCGCCGGTTTCGCGGTCCGTCCAAAATGGGCGCACTAACAAAAACTTGTCAAACTAATTTTTGTCTGACAAGTTGGCCGGTAGGCGTGAGAGCGGACCCTGAAATCCGCCGGTTAGTCGGGGAGAGAGAGATTTGCCGGGCTCATTTGCGGCATCCAGAAAGGTTGGGCACACCAGCCTCAACCTACCGGTCTTCGGTTTTGGCAGCGCTCATCTTGGCGAACTCTACGGCAAGGTCGACGAAGCTGATTCCCTCGCCACGATGAATGCCGCCTGGGATGCTGGAGTCCGCTATTACGACACCGCCCCTTGGTATGGCCGCGGTCTCAGCGAGCACCGGCTCGGCGGATTCCTGAGGACCAAGCCGCGCGGCGAATTCCAGATCACGACCAAGGTCGGACGCACGTTGAAGCGTCCCGCAGATCCGGCAAAGTTCGACCGCTCGCCCTGGATTGGCGGCCTCAATTTCGAAGTGGTGTTCGATTATTCCTATGACGGCATCATGCGCAGCTACGAGCAGGCGTTGCAGCGGCTCGCGCTAGACACGGTTGACGCCTTGGTGATCCATGACCTCGACAAGGACTATCATGGCGAGATGCAGAGGCCGCACGAGCAGGCTCTAGTCGCCACGGGCATGAAGGCTCTCGAAGAACTCAAGCGCTCGGGTGACATCAAGGCCTACGGCATGGGCATCAACACAGACGAGGCGCTCGAGACGACGGCCCAGATGGTCGATCTTGATTTCTGTCTCGTCGCCATGCCTTACACCTTGCTCGATCAACGCAGCCTGCATCGCGGCATGGCAGCGCTTGAGAAGCGCGGCGTCTCGGTGATTATCGGCGCGCCCTTCGCTTCAGGCATCCTGGTGACCGGCTCGTCCGGACCAGCGCACTACGCCTATGGTAAAGCCTCGCCCGAAGTACAGGCCAGGGTCCGCGGCATCGAGGCCGTGTGCAAGACGCACGATGTTGCGCTTCCTGCCGCCGCGCTGCAATTCGTCCTTGCCCATCCCATTGTCGTTTCGGTTATCCCCGGAGCTGCGCGCCCGAGCGAGGTACAGCAGAATGTGGCGCTGCTCGATACCAAGGTTCCTGCCGCGTTCTGGGCAGACCTTAAGGCACAGAAATTGATCGCGGCGGATGCGCCCATTCCGGCGGGACGCTGAAGCATGGCGGAGGCGGCTGCAGCTATGGCGCCCCTGATCGCTGCGCGCGGCATTTCCAAGCAGTTCGCTGGCGTCGAAGTCCTGAGCGACGTGGATCTCGAGCTAAAGGCAGGTGAAATCCATGCGCTTCTTGGCGAGAATGGCGCAGGCAAATCGACCTTCGCCAAGATCCTGGCGGGCGTTTACAGGCCGACGCGCGGAACAATCGCGCTCAACGGCCACATTGCCGATATCGCGAGCCCCATCGTCGCCCAGAAGCTCGGCATCACGCTGATCCACCAGGAGCCGATCTCATTCCCCGACCTTTCGGTCGCTGAGAACCTCGTGCTCGGCCGCACTGCCGGCGCGCCTCTTGCGCGTGTGCCCTGGGCGGAGATGGCGCGCGAGGCCAATCACTACATGCACTTGCTCGGCGTGCGGATCGATGTAACGCGGCCGATGCGCGGACTCTCCATCGCCGACCAGCAGATGGTGGAAATCGCTCGGGCGCTGGCGTCGGACAGCCGCCTCATCATCATGGATGAGCCTACCGCGCCGCTGACACCCAAGGAAGTCGAGACACTGTTCGGCATCGCGCGGCGGCTGCGCGCCGAGGGCCGCACCATCATCTTCATCTCGCACCGGCTCGAAGAGGTGCGCCAGATCTGCGACCGCGTGACCATCTTCCGCGACGGCAACAAGATTGCGACCGAAGACATCGGCAATCTCAGCGATGCCGACATCATCCGACTGATGATCGGCAGGCCGCTCAAGGAATATCTGCATAAGAGCGGCCACGCGCATATTGGGGAGCTTGCGCTGAAGGTTGAAGGCCTCACGCTGCCTGGCGTGTTCCGCGACATCAGCTTCGAAGTCCGCAAAGGTGAGATCGTCGGCTTGGGAGGCCTAGTCGGTGCCGGACGCACCGATGTTGCGCGTGCCATTTTCGGCATCGCTCCGGCAGAGAGCGGCACGATCGAGGTCAACGGCCAGGAAGTCAGCATTACCGATCCCTCTCAGGCGATTGGCCTGGGGCTTGCCTTCGTGCCGGAAGACCGCGCGGTCGCGGGCATCTTCCGCACGCTGTCGACAGAGCAGAACATCACTGCGGCTGTGCCGTGGCAGATCGCTCCCGGGGGGCTGATCCGCGGCGCGCTCGAGCGGGCCATGGCCCAGGATTCGGTACGGCGCCTGCGCATCCGCCTCGCCTCGCTACGCCAGCCCATCGGCGAGCTTTCCGGCGGCAACCAGCAGAAGTCGATCCTTGCGCGGTGGCTGCTCACGGACCCGACCGTGCTCATACTCGATGAGCCGACGCGCGGCATCGATATCGGCGTGAAAGCCGAGTTCTACGACATGATCGGCGAACTGGCTGCCGCTGGCCGTGCGATCCTGCTCATCTCGTCAGAACTGCCGGAGCTCATCGCGCTTTGCGATCGCGTATTGGTGATGTCGGAGGGCCGGATAACAGCCGACATTCCGCGCGCCGAGGCGACGCAGGAAAAGATCATGAGCGCTGCCGTCCCGCAGGCCAGAGAGGTCGCGGCATGAACGTGCTGCTGACTCTGCTCCGTCGGCGCGAAGCCGGCATCGCCGTAATGATCGCGCTGTTCTGCCTCGCGGTCGGTACGGTGAAACCGCAGTTCCTGACGCTCGACCAGATGCGCATCATCCTGCTGCTGACCCCGCTGATCATGATCGGCGCAATGGGTCAGATGATGGTCATCGTCGCCCGCCATGTGGACCTGTCGATCGGATCCATGCTCGGCTTTTCGGCGATGGTCAGCGGCATGCTCTACCGGTTCGACGCCACGTGGTTCGGCTTCGATGTCCCTTGGTGGACCGGTGTTCCACTCTCGATCGCCGTGGGCGCCCTGCTCGGTTTCGGCAATGGGATTTTGATCCAGCTTTTCAAACTTCCCGCCATTATCGTGACACTTGGCACGCTCAGCCTCTATCGCGGCATGACCTTCATCATCTCCGACGCCAAGCAGATCGACCGGCAGTGGATACCTTCCGAGATCAAGGGATTGTCGCAGACCTCAATCCTTACGATCCCCAAGGATTTTCCCATCGCCGGCGGGTTCAACATCCCCTGGATCGTCATTGTCGCCTTCGGTGTCGCGGTTCTGACCTATCTGTTCCTGATGCACACGAGGATCGGGCGGCAAATCTATGCACTCGGCTCCAATCCAGTGGCCGCGCCGCTGCGCGGCATCAATGTCGCCGCCGTAACGCTGCTGGTCTTCACCATTTCCGGTGCACTCTCGGGCCTTGCGGGGATCATGTATGCGAGCCGCTGGGGTTTCGTGAATCCGTCGAATACCGGCTCGGGCTTCGAGTTCCAGGTGATTGCCGCCGTAGTGATCGGAGGTGTGTCGATCAATGGCGGCGTGGGTACTGTGCTCGGCACGGTGCTTGGCGTTCTGCTGCTCGGCTGCGTCGCCGCAGCACTGCCTCTGCTGGGCATTCCCGGCACGGCGCAGAGCGCCATCTACGGCTCCGTGATCCTCGTTGCATTGTTGATCGACCGCACGGTTCGCAGGCAGGGCATCGCCTCTCTCAAGCGGGTGCGGGCATGAACGCCGAGTCCCCTGCCGTTGCCACCGGGCACGATGCTGCGCCACCGCGGCCGCGCTGGCAGGTGCTGCTGATCCGTCCCGAAACGATGACGTTGATCCTGCTGATCCTCGGGGTCTTCGCTGGCAGTCTGCTTTCGCCCTTCTTTCTCGACATCAACTATATCCTGAGGAGCTTCACGCTCTATTCGGAGTTTGCGATCGTCGCCTTGGTGCTGACCATGGTCATCATTGCCGGCGAGATCGATCTGTCGCCTGCGGCCAATATGGCGCTTTCGGCCTGCATCTTCGCCTGGCTACAAGCCAATGGCATGCCGATCCCCGTCGCCGTCGTGCTGGGCCTCGTCTCCGGTCTGGCGATGGGCGCGGTCAACGCTTTCTTCGTCATCGCTCTGCAGTTGCCCTCAATCATCGTGACCATCGGCACGCTGACGCTCTATCGCGGGCTGGCCCAGATCATTGCCGGCGACAAATCCATCCGCGTGCCGGAATGGTTCATTGGCGTCGACAAGATCATGCTGGTGGGCATTCCTCTGCCGGTGGTGCTCTTCATCATCCTAGCCATCGTGCTCGGCGTCGTGCTCGGCAACACGATTTTCGGCCGCCAGATCTACCAGATCGGCACTAATGACGTTGCGGCGCGCCACGCGGGCATCCGCTCGGCGCGTATCAAGGTCGGGCTCTTCCTCTTGGTCGGCGTGGTTGCGGCATTCGCCGGCATCATGACGGCCTCGCGTCTCGGCTCGGTCCGTTACGACCTTGGCTTGGGCGGCGAACTGCAAATGGTGCTGATGGCCATGCTTGGCGGCACCTACATTTTTGGTGGCCGCGGAACCATCCTCGGCACCTTCCTCGCAGCGTGGCTGCTGGTCATCGTCTCAACGGGCATGATCGTCGCCAATGTCTTGCCAGCGGTCCAGCTCGTGGTGCTGGGCGCGCTGCTCATCGTCTCCATTATCGCAACCAATCTCATCTATTCCCGCACCCAGAGGTAAGCGGGCGCAACGCCGGAAAACCGGCACCTGAACAGGAGGAATACAGTGCTGAAGAAATCTCTGCTGACGGGTCTGGCAATCGGCCTGACCATGCTCGCGACGGGCGCTTTCGCCCAGGCCGTGGGCCACAATTTCAAGGTTGTCTATATCGGCAAGAATACGGGTAATCCGTATTTCGACTCGATCACTGGCGGCTTCGAAGACGCCTGCAAGCAGATCGGCTGCGAGTTCGAGTTCGTCGCTCCGGCGACGGCCGAAGCCACCTCGCAGATTCCGTTCATCGAAGCGCAGATTCAACGCGGTGTGAACGTGATTGCCATCGCTCCCAATAGTCCAGACGCCATGAATCAGGTGCTCGACGACGCCCGCGCCAAGGGCATCCTCGTGCTCGCGGTGAATGGCGACCTCGTGGGCAATGAGAGCCACCGCGATGCCAACATCCTGCCCGTAGATTTCACCAAGACCGGCCCGAACCAGGTCGAGCTCATGGGCTCGTTGATCGGCTACACCGGTGAGATCGCGATCCTGTCGGCCACCACCGAGGCGCCGGACCAGAACACCTGGATCGCCGCCATGAACAAGACTCTGGCCGAAGATCCTAAGTACAAGGACATGAAGCTCGTTGCCACTGTCTACGGCGATGATCAGCCCGAGAAGTCGACCACCGAGATGGAAGCCCTGCTTTCCAACTATCCCAACCTCGTGGGCGTCATCGCGCCGACGACGGTGGGCGTCGCGGCGGCCGCCCAGGTCGTGCAGTCGCGAGGCATTGCCGACAAGGTGCATGTCACCGGTCTCGGCCTGCCCTCGGAAATGCGCGACTTCGTCAAGGACGGCACCGTCAAGGCTTTCCAACTCTGGTCGCCGTATAATGAAGGCTGGCTGGCCGCCTACTTCGCGGACGGCGTGCTCAACGGCACGATCAAGAATGAAGTCGGCCAGACGTTTGAAGTCCCGAATCTTGGTTCGATCACCATCGGCGACAAGAATGTGATGAACACCCAGGCGGAGCTCACCACGTTCGACGCCAGCAACATCGACGACTTCAACTTCTAAGTCGTCGCCTTCCCGAGGCGCTGGCTGTATAGTCAGCGCCTCTTTCTGTCCGGAATCCGAAATGAACAATTACGATCTCGCCAACCGCGTCGCCATCATCACCGGAGCGGGCCAGGGCATCGGCCTTACCGTCGCCGAGCGCATGCTCGAAAGCGGCGCCTCTGTCTCGATCTTGGACCGCGACCAGAAGCTGCTCGACGCGCTCGAAGCCAGGTACGGCAAATCCGGCAAGGTGCAGACCGTCGCCGCCGATATCGGAAAGCTCGATTCTGTCGAGGCCGCCACCAACGCCGTGCTCGGCCGCTTCGGCAAGATCGACGTCCTCGTCAACAATGCCGCCATTGTCGGCCCGAACGCGAACACCTGGGAATACCCGCCACAGGCCTTCGAGGACGTCGTGCATATCGGGCTCGTCGGCACCTTTTACGTTTGCCGCACCGTGGTGCCGCACATGATCTCGGCCGGCTATGGCCGCATCGTCAATCTCGCCTCCGTCGCCGGCAAAGAAGGAAATCCGGGGGCGCCCGCCTATTCTTCAACCAAGGCTGGCGTGATCGCCCTCACCAAATCGCTTGGCAAGGAACTGGCCAAGTTCAATATCGGCGTCAACTGCGTGACGCCGGCGGTTGCCAAGACGACCATGGCGATGAGCCAGGATCCGGCGTTCCTGCAGATGATCCTCTCCAAGATCCCGCGCGGCCGCATGCTGGAACTCAGTGAAGCGGCCTCGATGATCTGCTGGCTCGCGACGGAGGAAAACTCCTTCACCACCGGCGCCGTGTTCGACCTTTCCGGCGGCCGCGCGACCTACTGAGCAAGGCTCAGGAGTGATCGTCCGGCGGCATGGCCGCCGCTGGCATTTCCGCGCTCTGGCACAGTTCATCGATCGCACAGGCGATGTGATAGAATGAGCTCGCGGGCGCCGCCTCGGTGACGAAGCTTCCGTCGGGTACCATCTTGTCGCGCCATAGGCCGGGAGTCGGTACTTCGAGGAACCGCATCATGGCCTCGCAGGCGTGTTGCGCCGCCACCTGGTAGTAGTCGCGCTTGATCCCGACATTGACCTTGGCGAGCCGCAGCGATGATTTAAGCCATTCCGTTTGCGGCCAGAGCCGGGCTGTGTCGTCGTGGATGGTGAAATCGTCGAGCAACTGCATCACCGCGACGTGCCGGCTCTCGCAGATGCCGTACTTCATGCCGATCTCGAACAGGCGTTCCGCCTTGACGATGGCTTCTGCATTGCCACGGCTCTGACCCCACCGTGTCAGAAGCCATGACCATTCGAACTGGTGACCGGGTTCCACGATCTGGCCCTCGACGCCCGGGTAATTGTTCCATTCGGCGTCGAAGAACTCGCGCAGCGCGCCGGTCTTGGCATCGATAAAGCGCGTCATGGCGAGGCCTGCGATTTCATCGGCCAGTCCCGCCCAGGCGCTCGACAGCGGATCGGTCAAATCCGCCCAGCTCATTGCCGCCTCGAACAAATGCATATGCGGGTTGGATTTGAGGGGCAGGCTTTTGCCGTCATCGTTCTCGAAGCCCGCATACCAATGCGCATAGTCCTGCTGCAGCCTCTCGAGCAGCATGAGGCTGCGCGCCTCGAGCTCGGGCCGCCATGCCGGCACCGCTTGCGCTGCCTGGGCAAAACCGAACAGCGCGAAGGCTTGGTTGTAGAGATCGAAACTGTCGTCGAGTAGAGCGCCCGAAGCCGCCACAGTGTTCGCGTAGTAGCCGGACTCGAGCCAGAACTTTTCCTGGAAGTAGGTCAGCCCATGCTTGAGTGCCGCCTCCCACGGCCCCTGCCAGCCCAGGCGTCCGGCGAGCGCGTAGCAATAGACCTGGCGCGGCTGTACGCGGCCGCGCCGCGCCGCTTCTGTCGGCTTACCGTCAAGGCCGATGGTTTCGACGAATCCGCCACGCTCGAAATCGGCGCCGTTCTGCCACCATAGCGGCAGCGCGTCGCGCTTCAGCCAGCGATCGAGTTCCGATGCATATTTTTCCAACATGGAACGCCCCTTACTGACAGTTGAACATCACGCACCGGCTTCACCCTGAGGCCGGAAGCGTGTCGAGATAGGCTTGCGCCGATGCGGAACCCTGCGCCGCCGCGGCCGCCAGGTACTGGCGTGCCAGATCCATCATATCGTCGTCGGGGCTGTGCTGCGAGAAATAGAGCCCGACACGATATTGCGCGTCGACGTCACCCTTGTCGGCCGCGGCGCGAAAGTAGAACATGCTTTTATCCGGATCGGGTGCAACGGGTCCACCCGACGCATACATATTGGCAAGCACCAGCATGGCATCGACATTGCCGGCATCAGCCGCAGCCTGGACGGTCGCAAGCAGGTCGACAGTTTCGGGCGTGTTCTCGAAAGCCCGCAGCAAGAGTTTGGAGGTCGCTGTGATGGCGCTGGCATTGCCCGCTTTGGCGGCGACGAGGAGATAGGGACGCTGCTCGTCGGCGGGCGCCCGATCCTCTTTCATCGCACGCCAGACCACGATGGCCGAGTCGATGGCGCCCGCATCGGCTTCGGCCTTAAGCGTGGCGAGGATCGTCTGCCGCTCCTCAGGGCTGGTGGCCGCCGCCAGCCGCGTCGAGGGTCCGGCATGGCCACCGGTCGAGGTCGAGACTCCGGCCGCATCGGCATAGGCGATGAGGGTGTCCTCGCCTTCGGCGCCCGGCGCCGTGCGGATCAGCTTGGCAGCCAGCTTGCCGGCGGCGAGCTGATCGATGCCCGCCGCGAATTTCAGCCAGGCCAGTGCAATGTCCGGGTTCTGGCGCACATCCTGGCCGAGATAGAAGATCTTGGCCTGCCGCAACGCGCGGGCGAGCTTGGAGCCTTTCTTGTCGAGCGCGGCGTAGTAGATCGCGGCGGTCTTGATGTCGCCGCGGCGCTCCGCGGATTCGGCCAGTCGCCGCTGCGCCGTGCCCGAGCCGAGCTTGGCGGCCATTTCGAGCCAGTAGCCGGCGGTCCTGTAGTCGCCGCCCTTGATCTTTCCGGCCCCGACAAGGTCGGCCATCAGCAGGATCGAGGAGATGTTGCCGGCCTGCGCGCGCGGGAGGATGGCCATGCTGACCAGCGTTCCCAATTGCTGGGGTTTGTAGGCCTGGGCGAGCCAGGCATCGATGACGATGCCGGCCGAGGTGCCGTCGCCCTGTAGCGCGCCAGCCTCATAGGCGCGCAACGCCTCCTTGTGGCGGCCGGCCTTGTCGAGCATGGCGCCGAGATTGCGGTATTTGCGGCCGCGATCGCGCGCATCGCGCCCGTGTTCCGCAAGAAACAGCAGATGCTGGAAGCGGTCGCGGTCGCCGCCATTATCGGTGAAGATCGCAAAAGGCGCGCGCACCTGCGGATTGTCGAGGGGATTGGCTGCAAGGACGCCGTCGACGATCGTTGCGCCCAGAAGGAGAGCCGCTACTGCTATCCGAACGAGATGCGCACTCATCTTGCCCTCCGCGCTCAGTTGGCCACGGCTTCGACATAGGTGGTGATGCGGCCGCCCAGATTGGACGAGAACAGCGGCCGATCGAGTGTGAAGCCATAGTCTGCCTCGCTTCCGCCGAAGCGTTTGAAATAGGGATCGACCCAGGCGAAGCGGTCGCCGCGCGGGTGCCCGTCGCGATCGGGGATGGTCTGCTGCTTGGTGCCCGTGAGGGCGACGATCAGCGACGGGTCCTCAACCTGGGTCAGCGCAAACTTCACGAGCCGCTGGAAGGCACCCCCGCACTGGCCGTAGGCATCGAGGCCATTGGCCGCGGCGAGTTCGCCGATCATCACCATGGGAGCGATGGCGTGGAAGTGATAGTCGCGCGCCCGCTTCTTGCGATTGAGCTCGAGCGGCAAGGCACCATCCTCGCGAATCTGGCAGGCGCCGATCTTGAAGCTCTGGACTCCCCATTTGAGCTTATCCATGTCGCCCGCCATCACACCCGAAGCCGCTACGGCGAATCCGCCCCAGTAGCGGTGGTTGGACCGGTTGGAACCGAGATTGCCGCTTTCCTCGTAAGTCGCGATAAAGTCCGTCGCGCGGCGCTCGAACCAGTCGGCGAGTGTCGAAGAATCGTAGTGCATGGCTTCGGCGACGCCGCGCACGGCAAGCCAGGCCATACCCATGCCGCCCACAATGCGCGTCGCGCTCAGCGCCGATTGCCGGGTTCCGAGATCGGAAAGCGCGTCGCCTTTGGCCCAGGCATCCAGCCAAGTGACGGCGCAGACGCCGCTCGCCACCCGCGCGCCCTTGGATGAAACATAGTCGCTGGCGTATTTGGTCACGGCGGTGAGGTAGTTGCGCACGCCGGACATGGCCTCGCTGTATTCGTCGAACTGCTCGTCGTCGATCTTGGAGTGGCTGGGATCGTTCTGGTCGTAGATGCTGGTGACGCTCAGCGATTTCTCGACCTTGGGCGGCTGATCCGGGCAGGTGAACTGGGTGTCCACCTCGAGCTTGGGCATCACTGTTGCAAAGGGTGAATTGAGCCCGATGGCGTGCGCCGCGGCCGTGGGCATCACGAAGGCCCCTGCCATTGCCCAGCAAGGCAAGAAAACGCGCGCAAGAAATCGCCTATGCCTGTTCATCCCGCCACCTTTGCGCGTTCCCGCCAATAGGCGGCTTTGACCGGATCGGGGGCGAGGCCGAAGCCCACATCATAGGCTGCGGCCAACTCGCCGGCGGCGCGGAGGTCTCCGCTTTCGGCGGCCTTGGTCAGCCATTGGCTGGCGGTTTCAGCCGAAACCGGCACGCCGATGCCGCTCGCATAGGCGCGGTAGAGCCGCATCATGGCGCCGGTATTGCCCGCATCCGCGGCATTTTGCAGCCACGCGGCCTGCTTGTCCGGATGAGCGGCGCCGAAGGCCCCGCTCTCATCGAGCTTGATCAGCTTCATGTAAGTGTCGCCGCTGGCTGAGGCCGGCGATTTAGCCAGGAGCTGTTCGACCTCATCGAGGCTCGCGGCGATCTGCTGCGCCGCGATGGCCTTGATCATCAGCGGCGCCGCGGCGGGGTCGCCACTCTTCACCAGCGAAGCCAGCGCGGCGCGCGCCTGCTCCGGCGTCGAGTCCTTCCACAAGCCCAGCATATGCCCGTCCGCGATGTCGCGCAGCGCGTCCCTGCGCCCGGCAGCCGCGGCCCGATTGAAGAAGTCCTCGGCATCGGCAACGTGCTGTGGCCCGGCGATGCCGTCGCGATAGGCGTCGCCGATCTTGTAGAGATCGTCGGCATCGTTGCCGGCGACTCGTATTGCCGTCTCGAGCCAGGTGGCCGCCTCGCCGAGCGCGTCCGGCGTCTGCAGACTCGACAATGTGCGCGCCAGATTTACGCGTTCGTCGACGCTGCAGACGAGGCCGGATTTGCCGATCGTGGTAAGATCCTGGAATGCCGTGGGCGCGGCGAGATCGACTAGCGCGATCTTGGCTTTCAGATCGCCCGCCGCGGCCGCCTTCTTCAGCCACTCCGGCGCAAGCTGGGCGCTCGCCGGATCATCGGCGAGAAGCTCGGCATATTCGCGCATGGCACGTTTGTCGCCGGCTTCGGCGCCGACCTTGTAGAGCGCGGCGAGGTCGAGCGGGTTGGCGTTGCCGGCGTTCTCGAGCAGATCGGCTTTCGCGATGCTGGCGGGGGCATAGCCCGACGCGATGAGCTGATCGAGGCGGGCATATTGCGCGTCAATCCCGGCATCGTCACTTGCCAGCTTCAGCCGCGCCTTGATCAGTTCCAGCTCCGCGCCCGCGCGATAGGCCGGATCGGGGTTGACCTCGATGTAGCGCAACAGCTTTTGTGCTTCGGGCAGGTCGAGGCCATAGCCGTCGCCGCCCGTTTCGAAATGCGCGATTGAAAAGGCGATCGCACTGGCGAGCCCGGCATAAGCCGCCTGCTTCATCAGCGCCTTGCCGCGCTTCTGGCTCTCTGGGTCTGTGCTCGACAGAGCCACCTGTGCGGCTTCGAACAGCGCCGTGGTCGAACCGAGATAGAGAGCGCGCTCGTTCCACTGCGCCGCGGCCTCCGGCGCAATATCGCCGATGACGCCACAGACGGAAATCTTCGCGAGCTGGCGCGCCGCATCCGGTTTGCCGCGCTCGACGCCGAGCCGGTAATAGGCTTCCGCGCTCTTGAGTTTGGCGAGGTCCCCACCCGCACTCGCATAAGCAAGCTTGGCCGCGAGCACCGCCGCCTGACCAGACCCGCCGGCAGCGGCATGGTGCAGCAGAGCGGCGGCGCGGCCTGGGTCCAGGACTTCCGGCGTCTCCGCGAGGAACTGGGCAAACTGGGTTTCGAGTTCCGGATCCGGCGTCGTCGCCAGCGCCTTCTCATAGTGATCGCGCGCCAGCACCGGTTGAGGCGTGCCGCCGAATTCGCCGCGATAGAGGCGCGCCAGCCACGGCTCTGCATCGGAAAGATTTCCGGCGGAGGCGATGTTCAGAAACTTCTGCGCGAGCTCGAGATTCTGCGGCCGCTGCGCGCCCGTGGCATAGGCGATGCCGACGGTCAGTGCCGAGGGCGCGCGGCCCTGCAGGGCGGCGGCCTCGAAATAGTCCATGGCTCGTTCGTAATCGACCTTCTCGACGAAGCGCGAGGTCATGAGCTGGGCGAGACGCTCCTGGGTGCGTGCATCGCCGGTTTCGGCATATTGCTCCAGCCACGCGAGCGCTGCGTCATAATCCTGGGCAACGAGTTCGCCGCGCAGATACATGTTGCCGATCGTACCCATGAAGCGGCAGTCGCCGGCTGCAACGCGCTGGATCATGCCGAGCATGGCGTTTTCGGTCGCGATCGCACGCTCCGGCTCGGTCGCGTTGGGATCGGCGGCGAGTATGCGCGCGAAGGCAAGTTGACCGTCGGCATCGCCTGACGCGGCAGCAATACGATAAAATTGCCGCGCCTTCTGCGGATTACGCAGCGACGGTGGCCCGTCGACGCCATAGAGGTCCGCGAGGTCGGCGGCAGCACGATCCAGCCCGCCGTCGAAGGCATCCAGCAAATAACTCTCCGCCTGTCTAAGCTGTTCCGGCGAGGCGGCGGGGTCGCTCGCGAGGTTGCGGCCCAGCAGTCGATCGATGCGCGGCCGCGAGATGGTGCCGCGTTCGTCGAGATAATCGAGCATCGCCATTGCCGTGGTGCTGGATTTCTCGACCCGAGCGCTGCCGCGGAGATATTCGCCGGCGATCGCGAACATATCGTCAGGAACCAGCGTCACGGCTTCCCCGTGCCACTGCGTCCAGTCGCGATCGAGATCAGGTGGAGGGACAGTCGTAACCGCGCAGGCGGACTTGTAGTCGAGGTCAGGCGGCATATAGTGCAGCCCTTCGGCCCCGGCCGGAGCTATGGACAGACCGAGCGTAGCTGTGGCGGCTAGAACCGCTACCCGACCTGCCATTGCTCTGCCCATAAGCGGCATGCGCCTCACTGCCTCCGCTTATGGGTTGGCGACGGCGTTCACCGTCTGGAAGGCAGTGATCGCGTCGCCATTCTGGATTGCGACCACGGAAACGCCCTGCTGACGCTGCATCGCGATGGAGGGCAGCTCGAACGCGGTCGCGCTGCCGCTGGCGAGCACGAAGCTCACTTCGAAGGCGTTGACTTCTCGGGACGCGGCTGCGCCGGGCGCGACGGCGGAGAAGACCGCGGCCTGCTTGCCGTTGATCTTCGCCTTAAGGTCGAGCGGCGTATCGGTGGTGTTGTAGAAGTAGAGTCCGGCATGCACGGGATTGGCGATCGGTGCGTCCTCGAGCACCGCGTCGCCGCCGGTCCTCAAGAGGATCGTATAGAATTTCTGAGCCTCGAAACTGACCGGCAGGGTTCCACCGGGAACCGCAGCGTCGTAGCTGCCACGGGTCACGAAGCCGTAGGGCGAAAGGCCGGCCGGGGGCACGGCGAAGGACACGGCCCCCACGTTCACATCCGCCTCAGTAGCCGTGTCGGTGTTCAACACGCGAACAAAGGCGGCGTCGGGCGGCGGCGGCGCGGCGTAGAGACCTGCGTCTTGGGCGATGACGGGAATAGTCATGACGGCGGAGGCTCCGGCAATGACGAGTCTCAGGAGGGCTTTCATAATCACGCCTTTCATCAATTGGAGGTGGACAGCAGGCCGGCGGGATAGCGGCAAAGCGAAAGCTGACCGCTCACAGATGTCGCCGTACGGTTTTCGAGCGTGACGGATTCGAGATCGGCAGAGACCATTGAGGTCAATTCGCCGAAGACGTTGGGAGCCGAAGCCACGCGATCGGGCCGGATGATGGGCAGCACATCCTGCCGTCCATCGCGATAGTCAAAGGTCACGGCTGCCGACCGGAGCGTTGGATCGGACAGGGTGGCCGCAATATAGTAGCCGTCGCCGCTGACCCTGGTCGAAGCGTCCAAGGCCAGCGTCGCGCTCCCTTGCGGTCCCAGTTCATACGGCATCGAGCGAATCTGGTCCTCACCGGTGCAGAGACCGGCGACGGCGGGAATGATCTCGCGCTCGAGCTGGGGAGCGATCTCCTCGAGACGCTCTGGAAAGGGCAATTCCCACACGAGAGCCTTGGCTCCCGAGGTCGTGGCAAGCCCATCATTTGCCCATTTGTAGAGCGCCGTGTCGACGCCGCCGCCCGACATGGAATAGGTCGCGACATCGTTGCGGAGGTCCTCGCGCAAGAAGCCGGCGAAGTTGTAAGGGTTGGCCTCGTCGGTGAAGCTGGTGCCCACGACGTTCACCGGAGGTGGAGCTGCCGTGTCGTCGAGGAAGCTGTCGAGAGACTGGTCAGCTTCCTCCGTGACATAGAAGTCGATCGACTCGCCGGGAATTTGTTCGGCGCAAAGCTGGTTAAGCGTCGTATTGGTGTTGGATTCGTTTAGACCTTCGCCCGTCTTGCGCGTGGCGAAGGTTTTGTCTCCGAGGATCGACGGTCCAGCAGCATCGACCAGCGCAGTCTGCACTGCAGCGGCGCTGATTTGCGCCAGCTTCGGTCGCCAGTGAACGTCGCGGGCAAAGTAGTAATCCCCCGTCTGCATGTCGGCCGCCGTTCCGATGGTTTGCAGGACGTCTGCAACGACTTGGCCATTGGACTTGAACGTGCGCACCAGGTCTTCGAACTCGCTGCGTGCGAAGGCCGGATCGAAGAGGACGTCACCATCGGTCGTAGCCGCGACGGCGTGTTCGGGAGCAAGTATGGACTTGGGTGGCAGCGGCATCAGCACAAGTTTGGTGCCGCGGAAGGCAAGAGCATCGCGCAGCCGGCTCAGGAAGCGCAGCGCATCTGGCGAGATCATATAGAAGTGATTGAGGTCGCCAGAGCGGAAGAACCATCCGTCGTCCCCCTGATAGACCGCAATGTTTAGGGCTGAGAGCCGGGCCCGGCGCGCAAGATCGTCGCACTGATAGAGGCGATCGCCGGCAAAGGTCTGGCTCGAAGCCACGATCGAGGCCATTACGAGAAGCGACACGATCCCGGTTCTGAAGCTCATGGCTTGCTCCCCGGCCTGGGAGCTGCGTTCACCGCGCGCTTATACTTGCCGGCCAGGTTGTAGCCATTGGCATAGGCCTCATCGAGGAGAGCCATGGCCTGCTCGTAATGTGCTTCACGATCCTCTGTCAGCAGCCGCTCAGCAAGACGCAGGCGCGCCGGATCCACACCCGACTCCGAACTCTTGTTGAGCCAGCTCATGGCGATGGCTTCGGACTCGGGGTCGTTCTTAGCGAGAAAATGAAAGTAGAGCTGGTACATCGCGTCCGTGTTGCCGAGCTCGGCGGCGCGTTCGAGCCAGGTGACGCCTTTCTCTTCGTCCTTGGCGATGCCCCAGCCGGCGAGGAAGAGTCGCCCGACCTCAACCATGCCTGCGGTCGAGCCGTCTTCTGCGGCGGCGAGGAACATAGAATAGGCCTTGAGCATATCGACCCTGGGCCCGGTCGAGGACGAATAGAGGCGGCCGACTTCGACGCGCGCGACGTTGGAGCCGAGCGCTGCCGCACTGTCGAGAACGATGAGCGCCGTCCCGGGGTCGCGCTTGCGGCCCATGCCGTAGAAGAACTGCGCACCCAGTTCGGCGAGCGCATCCTTGTTGCCAGCCGCGGCGGCGGCTTCGATCAGCGCATTGCCCTTCTCGACGTTCTTTTCGGTGCCGAAACCGAAATAATAGGCCTGCGCAACGAGCACGCGCAGATAGGATTCGGGAGGCAGCGTCTCGAGGGCATGGTCGGCCATTTCGAGGACGCTCCTGGCAAGAGCGGGATTGGCGCCCTTGACCAGATAGCGCGCCGCCAGATCCAGGATCGGACCCTCGGCGCCGGCTCCCGCGAGCTTGGAGGACCATTTCAGCACCGTCTCCAGAGCGGCAGGATCGGTTTCGATTCGGGACAGATAGGCGGGCAATAGTGCCGAGATCGCATCGGTATTGTCGGCATCTGCCAGCGCCACGAGCGCCCTCTGTCCCTCGGCCTGTGCTTCCGGCAGGTTCAGCCCCTGCAATACGGCGATGAAATCGAGCTGGCTGGCCTGGTCATTGGCCGCGACTGCGATGCCCTGTTGCGCCAGTTCCATCGCGCGTTGCTCGTCGGGGGGATTGGCTCCGGCTTCGAGCCGCGCCAGATCGAGAATAGCGCGCGGGTCGCGTGCGAATAGCGGGTCGGACAGGATCGCGCGGGCCTGGTCAAGTCTGCCGGCCAGTGTGTAGAACTCGCCAAGCAGCCGTCCGATGCGCTGGTCCTTGTTCAGCGTCCAGGCGGAAGAGAAGGCCGCGACGGCCTGATCGATACGCAGATCGTCACGGACGCCGCTCAGGTGTTTCAGCAGGGCCCTGACGGCCGGCGGGTAGGCTTTGGCCGACAGATCAAGCAATATGGCCTCGCCCTCGGCCGTCTTGACGGCATCCGCGGCACCGTCCTCGATCAATAGAACGCCCTTCCGGTAGAGGCCCCACATGCTGCCGGCATCGGCGAGTTCGGTCACGAGCTGACGGTAGCGTTGATCTTCGAATGGTGAGGTCTTGGCGAGCATCAGCGCTTTGGCCAGCCGTTCCCGCGCCACGTCCCCGGGTTCTATCGCCAGTGCCTGCTCGTAGTAGAGCACGGCCTGCCGGTTGTTGATGGGAACCCAGATGCCAGCGTAGTAGAGGTCACCCAGCAAGATCATCGAGCGTGCATGGTTGCGGGCGGCGTTGTCCTTGAGTTCGGTGATGGCCGAGGCGACGCGCGCAGAGCCGAGCTGAGCAGCACTGGTCGCGCCGGCCTCCGTGGCCGCGGCCAGCAGGCGATCGGCCCGGAACACCGCTTCGTCACGCCCCGGCCCGGTAACCTTGCGATAGAGCGGCTCGATGAAGCGCAGGGCGAGCGGCAGCGGCAGGTTGAGCCGCTCGAGATCGTCACCGAGGTCTAGGATTGCCGAGGGCTCGAGCCCGTCCACCTGGGCGAGCTTTTCGATATAGGGGATGGCCCGGTCGATATCGGGTGCGCCGTTGAGGCCGCGCACATAGGCCTTCACGGCGAGCAACAGGGCCGAGCGGTCGCCGATGTCGGCCATCAGCGAAATGGCATAGAGCGCGTCGTCGGCGGTGAAGCCATAGATCGGCGCTTCCATGCCGTCGGAGGCAATCATTTCCGCCGCCTTGGACGAGCCTGCCGCGAGAGCGGCGACGATCACGGCCTTGACCTTCGCTACCTCGAGGCCGGGTACATGATCGAGCACCGCCTGATGGAGGATCGCCAGCGGCCCGTTGGCACCGTCCTTGATGGCGATGGTGAAATACTCAAGCGCCCGCGCCGGATCGGCCGGAACGCCATCGCCATAAAGGAAGCGCCGGCCGAGTTCCGTTGAGGCGGACACGCCTTTGCCCGCTTCCGCCGAAAGCAGGATCAGCGCCTGGCTCGCCAGGATCTTGCTGCGTTCGGGATCGCTGGTGGCGAGCAGCTTCGACAAGGCGAAGGCGGCTGCGGAGTCGCCTTTGAGCACGGCCTGGTTGAGACTCTGCGTCGCGACGCTGGCATCAAGGCCAGGTGGTAAGGTGCCGCCGGCATTGATGATGCGGGCAAGCGCGGGCGCATAGGTCTCCGCTGCAAGCTGCAAATCGATTGCCTTGCCCGCATCGATGTCGGCGACAATGGGCGAGCGCTGGAGGATGGTTGCGCGCAGTGCCAGGGCCTGCTGGCGAAGGTTGGCGTCGGCGCCGGCAATGATTTCGCTCAATAGCGCATCGGCAGAGGCGGTGTCGGGTTTGGATATCGGGTTGCCCGGCCCGGCGGGAATGCCCGCGGCATAGAGTTTGGCGAGTTCGAGCTTGCTGGCGAGCCTTGTGTCGGCCTTGAGCGTATCGATGCGCTGCAACAACTGCTCATAGCGGGTATTGGCGTCGGCGCCGAGTCCGGCCGTAAGTTCGGCCGCGCGGAGCGACGTGGTGCCCAGCAGTGCAAACACAATCAGGGCGGATGCACGGATCATTGCGCGCCTCCGTTGAAGGCCGCGGCTTGCGGCGAGGCGGCATCGGCAAGGCAATAGTCCCCGCTATTGCCCGGGGCATAGGTCCCCAGCGTCAAGGCCGGCACCGCGCCGAGTTCGGTGAGCTGGCACATGCGCGGCGTGGTGATCACGGGCCGGCAATTGGTGCTGACCAGAGTCGGGGCCGCGCTCGAGTGCTGAAGCAGGACCGCGTTGAGTCCGTCGAGATCGCCGCCGAAGAGCCGCTTGGACTGATCCTTGAAGCGGTTGTCGAAGATTTCGGCGCTGCTCACCCCCGCTGTCTGTATGCCCGCCCCGTTCGAGGCGATGGCGTTGTTGCGCACCGTCAGCGTCGTGAAAGGCTGGTAGGGATCGACCTCGAAATTGCGGCCCTCGCTGCCATCCGCAATCGACAGGTCGGAGATAAAGCCCTGGACGCCCGCGGACTTGTTGGCCTCGATGCGGTTGGCGGTAATGTTGACGTCCCAGCTGTTGCGCACGAGCACGCCGGAGCGCTGGTTGAAGCTCACATCATTGGCACCGATCAGCGTGCATGGGCTTTCGAAGACAGCAATACCGTCCCCCTCATTGTGCCGAATGGTGTTGCCCGCGATGACCGTGCCGACGCTGGCGCGATCGAGCATGATGCCGGAGCCGTGATTGTCGAAGCTCAGATTGCCGACGATGAAGCTGTCGTCGACTTCGCGCGAGATGATGATGCCGTGCTTCTTGAATGTGCCATAGGCCGCGTTGAGCGACATGTTGAGGTGGCGCGACCGGTCATGCGGGTCGATGCCATAGATGATCGAATTGCGATACTCGTTGCCCAGTACGCGGACGCCGTCGGCTTCATAGGCATAGAAGCCATAGTAGGAATTGTCGAAGCTGTTGTTGACGATGATGCCGGTCGGCGGCACGGCTTGAGCGCGCGCGAAGTAATCGTCATCGGGGCCCGAGGTCAGCGACAGGCCGTAGGACCGGCCCGCCGAATAGCCCATGGCAACGAATTCGCTGTCGGCGACATAGGTCTCCGATGCGCTCCAGCTCAGAATGAATGGACGGAACTTGTCGCTCGAAGCCCCTTTCTCGACATAGGCGGGCCCGTTGCGGTCGGTATCGTAGGCCACGACCTTGGTCCCGGTGATGTAGAGCCTTCCAGCGTTGACGATATAGGCGCCGAGCGTGCCGTTGATCTGAAGCTCGGAGACCTCTTCCCCGGAAATGATCAGCGTTGCGTCGGGCCCGATTGCTACCGGTCGATTGAAGCGGACCACGCCATCCGGCAGTTGCGTGATCGCGCTGGTGTCGCTGCGGCCGATCCCCGCGATGACGTCGGCAATCGAGAAGATGCCGTCATTGAGAAAGACGAACTCGGGCGTGATCGTCTTGTTCTGCTGATAGACATAGTCGCGCACGCCATTGTTCTGCAGCCCGTCGAAAGTCTGCGATTCGAACCGAGCGAGGCGCACATAGCGGCCCTCGCCACCCACAGCGATTCCGGCGCCGCCGCCCCCTGGGTAAGGCACGATGGAAGTGACGTGGATGCTTTCGACATCGAGGTCCGGCATGGGTGGCGCGGCGGGAGCCTTGCCGCTGCCCAACAGGCTGACCGTCAATGCGCTGGTCTTAATGACCGTCGATGTCTGGCTGCTGGTCGTCGCGGCGCGAATCACGCGAACGGGTCCGCCAGACGTTGCCGGACGTGTCGCATGCATCCAGTCCTCGCTATCGAGGTCTTCGGCCCGCGCCCGGGCGAGGAAGCGGAACTGCGTGACACGATCGGCCGCGACCGGCGCGGCTCTGATGGAATCGGTGGCCTGTTCGAAATCGCCGAGAACGCCGCCGATCGCCGCAACATCGAGGAGGATCGAGGCGGGATCGGCGGCGCGTCCGGCGAGCCCCTGGGCTTCGCCTGCTTCGCCGGCCCAGGCTGCATGGCGCGCGAGACGGCGAAGAATTTCGTCGTAGCCGGCCGCATCGGGCGGCAGCGAGGTTATGTCGAGAGTGCCGAGCGCCGCCGAAAGCAGTGGATGCGGCGGGACGCCTTCCATGGCGTCCAGCGTCATGAGCGCGCCAGTGAGGCCATCATCCTCGCGTATATGAAAGCCCTGATCGGCGGTGATGCCTTCCGCCAGTGCCAGGCGCGCGCCGAGATCGTTGTCGCTGTGAAGAAAGGCGATCAGGCGCTGCGACGCCGCCTGATCAGGGCCAAGCGCGATGCCGATGGATCGCATCAGCAGGCGGTCGGCGTCATCCCACGCCCCGGGGGCTCCGGCGCGCGCCGGACGGCCAGTCAGCACCGACGCCATCAGCCCCGCAGGCGCATAGCCAGAGAGTGCAGAATTTAGCGGCGCCGCGTCCGCGCCGACGCCCATGCCCGGATCGCCGAGAAGGGCGGTGACTGCCGCACGCCCTGCCATGGCGGCAAGCGCTTCGCGCTCGAACATGCCATCGAGTGCATCGGCATGCGCGGCGACCAGATCGTATCCGCCCAGAGCCGTGAGAGTGGTCGCCAGCACGCTCGGATCGGCAGGAACGAAACCGCCTTCGTCCATCGCGGCAAGTGCGGTCGACAGCAAGGGGCGGGCGATTTCGGTGAACCCTTCGCCGGCAAAGGCCGCTGCGAGAGTGAGGGCCGTCTCGGTGCCGCAATCTTCCGGCGGCAGCATCTTGCGCAGGTTGAGGGCCCGCATTGACGCGTGCTCGGAGATCATGCGGCCAACCAGCGACGCACAGATCTCGCGGCGCTTCGTATCCTCGACCCCCGATGCCAGCAAAACAACAACGGGCAGCGGGTCGATCGCGCCCGCAACGGCGCGAATCGCTGTATCGAGGTCGCCGCCTCCGCCGACACGCGCGGCCTGATAGGACCAGGCCATTGCGAGCGGATCCCTGGCATCTGCGGTCACGAGTCGTGCGGCCTCTGCCGTCGCGAGGCTGGCGGCGATTTCATCGGTGATGGTCACGCGACCCGCTGCGTCGCTTATGGCCGCCACGATCTCGCTTGCGATTTCGATCGTCTGCGGACTTTTCAGCGTGAGCACGATCTCGATGAGACGGCGCGCGAAATCCAGTTCGAGCTGCGGATCGGTGACGAGGCCGAGATCGTGGATCGCCGTATCGACGCGCATGCGTGCCGCTTCGGGGGCCGTCGTTCCCAGTTCGACGCCCGCCAGCACGAGCTGGCCGCGGATGCGCTGGGTGGGTTCGGAAATCTCGGTGAGAAGCACGCCGAGTTCGTTGATCACGAGCTGAGCCTGCGCTTGGTTGGCGGCATGCCAATCGGTAAGGCCGGCAAGCTTTTCGATTGCTGCCGTGGCCACGCTGACGCGGCTGATGCCGTGAGCTTCGAGTGTCGAGACGGCGGTCTCGATCGCCGCGAACGGGCCGTTCGTCTCGCTGAGACCGGCGGAATGGGAAGCATCGAGGAAGGCCTGCCATTTGCGGACGGTCTCGAATGCCAGATAGAGCGACTGGAAAGTCTCGAAGCCGGGCTCGGCTTTGTTGGCCTTGTCGAATGTCGCGACTAGATCGGCGGTGATCTCCGGCGCGAGATCGCTTTCGAGCGTCGTTTTGGCGGCGTCGGCGGCGAGGGCCGAAGATGTGAGGCCGGCGAACACAAGGCTGAAGAGCGCGAGGGACAGCCTGGTCATCGCGCCACCTCGGATGGAAGCAGCAGCGCCTCGAGCCAGATGACGGGCCGAAGCAGGAGCGCGGCCTGTTCGGGCGTAAGCCCGGCTGTACCGAGACTGGCTGCGATGCTGTCCGATAGGCTGCGTTCGAATTCGAGATAGACCGGTGCGCCGCGCGTCAGGACGTTTTCCGCATCGATGCGGAAACGGGCCTGATAGAGCGGCGCCGTGCTGCCATTGCTCGCTTCTGGAAGCACGGTCAGGGAAAGCTGGTCGCCGGCGATGAAGAGATCGATCACCTGCGGCTGGCCGCCGTCGAGCAAGGCGTAATGCGCCGTCACTCCATGAGTGAGCTGGAAGGCCTGCTCGCGGCTGACAATGGCCGAAATGTAAATGGGTGGATTCGGCGCGGCGATGGCGAGCAACGGGTCGCCGCGACGAATGCGGTCGCCGATCGCATGCTCCACCGAAATGATGCGGGCGTCGTCCGCGGCATCGACAAGGATGGTCTTACCACGCGCGTTCTCGATGCCGATCACCGGCTCGCCCCTGCCGATCTGCCCCTTGCCCGCAACGAAGGCCAGCGTGCCGCTGGTAGGCGCATTGATGGTGCTGACCTCGGTAGCGAGAAAGGCGACGCGCGGCGTGATCGTGACCACGGCGTGATAGAGACGCATCGCGTCATAGATGCCGAGCACCAGGATCAGGGCGACGAGCAGCAGACGGAGCAATAGGGAAGCGCCATGCCGGCCTTCGAGCACTTCCGGCGCTGCCGCAAAGGCGGAGCGGACCAGCGCGACGTCCATGCGATCGCCGCTCGCCCGGCCAAGCTCGCTGCCCAAGGTTCCGGTCTCGCTCTCGACCGTCAGCCCGTCCGGCGCGACCTTGCCGAGCAGCGGGACTTCGATCCGGCTGGCTCCCCCGCGCCAGATCAGGATAAAGCGCCCCGCACGCTGGGCGATCGCGTTCGCCAGCGAAATTCCATGGGCAGCCACGGCCGTGACGGACGTCTCACCGACGCCATCGAAGAGCCAGAGCGATCCATCCCTCGGGGCGGTGTTCGGCTGCATGCTCAGGCGACCTCACGCGTCGAAAACAAATCCGCCATCTCGGCATGGCGCCCGGGCATGGTAACGGCGTGATCGAAGACTTCGGCGAGGCTCCGGCCACCGAGCGTGGCTGTGACGATTGCGATCGTTGCTTCGCCTCCAACGGCAACAACGCTGATGACGTCGCCCTCACCGAGGCCGATAGTGTTACCGACCTCATAGATTTCAATGCCGTGGCCGAGATCGACAGTGACGGTCCCACCGGTGACAATCCATGTCTCGAACGCCGAGGTGCAGCGGTAGCGCGTGATGCGGCCGGCTGGCCTCAATCGAAGCGAAAGTGCCGTGTGCTCCGGAAGCGATCGATCGATATGCGCCTCGCCCCAGGCAAAACGGGCTTCGCGTGCATAAGAGAGTTCCGGTGCCTGGATAGCGCGCAGCTCGCCGACAATGTCCTTAACCGTCTGAGCCTTGGATGCGGGCAGGACGATCACCGCATCCTCGGTATCGATCACCACCATTTCGTAGAGATGGGAGACGATGACCCTGCGACCCCCGCCCGCATGGACGAGGACATTGCGCGAGCGGTGGATCAGCCCGTCGCCACGCAACACATTGCCGTTCTCGTCCTTGCCCGCGATGTCCCAAAGCGCGGAGAGCGAGCCGACATCGCTCCACCCGATATCGCTGACAGGGACGACGACGGCGCGATCGGTCTTTTCCATCACGGCAACGTCGATCGAAAGTTCGAGCGGCGCCTCGAGGAAGGCCTCGGCATCGGGCTCGACCACGAGGCCGTGCGGCGTCCGGCGCGGGAAGGCGGCGGCACAGGATGCCGTGACCGCGGCAAAGGTCTGCGGCGCGAAGCAGCGGATTTCCTCCATCATGGTGCGGGCGGTGAACAGAAAGATACCCGCATTCCACAGACAGCCATCGGCAACGAACTGGCTGGCGAGGTCGATGCTCGGCTTCTCGCGAAAGCCCTGCGGTCCGACGCGGAACCCCAAATCGATCGGCTCTCCCGGCGCGATGTAGCCGAAGCCAGTCTCGGGCCCGGTCGGCGTGATGCCGAAGGTCACGATATTGCCATCGGCGGCGATGGGAGCCGCTGTCAGAACTGCGGCCCGAAACGCTGCCTCGCTCTCGATGAAGTGATCGGCAGGCGCGATCAGGATCAGGGCGTCTGGATTGTCCGTGCCCAACACGGTGGAGATTGCAGCGATTGCGGCGGCGGTCCCCCGCATGCCTGGCTCGATCACCATTCCGGCACAGACGAGGCCGGCTTCATCGAGCTGGCGCGTGACGTGGTCACGCGTTGTCGCGCTGGCGAGAAGCCAGGGCGCTGCAAACCCCGGCGCAGCAAAGCGGCCCACCGTGTCCTGAAACATGCTCCCCTTGCCGCCCAGGTTGAGGAACTGCTTGGGGCGGTCGTTGCGCGACAGAGGCCAGAGCCGCGAACCGGCGCCCCCAATCATGATCGCGGGAATGATTTCGGCGGTGCTCAATTGGCGCCTCCCGCCGAAAGCCGGCCGGTCAGGCGCCAGGGCGCCGTGTCGAAGCGCGCATAGACCGGCTCGCCGAATTGCGACGGCTTCAGCAGGCGGCCGGGATCCACTTCGATGGTGACGAGCCCGCTTTGTTGTCCGCCCAGGCTGCGAATCGAAAGGATATGGGCGCTGCGGATGGCCTGACCATCTAGATAGCGGATGTCGACCGCCGCGCCCTCATAGACCCGCCGCACATCGGGGAAGTTGACGCTGACCAGAACGCGCGGCGAGGAGTCCGTGCGCACCAGCTTGGTCACGACCGATCCCGCCGAAACGAAAGCGCCGAAACCGCGCCCGCCCGTCGCGACTTCACAGGTGCAGGGACTTGCGACTTCAGTCACCACGCCCTCCGCATCGACGATGGAGAACAGCGTCGCACCGTTGGTGATGGGGCCGGCCGGCGCCATTGCCGTGAGCGTGCCGGCGACGGGCGAATCGACCTCCACGGTTTCGAAGGCCACCTGCGCGGAGGCCGCCTCGAAGACGAAGAGCCGGTCATAGATGCTGGTGCCCAGAAACAGCGCCGCGGCGCCACCGAGTATCGTGAAGAGGCCCAGGCCGGCGAGCCGACGCAGCCCCTCATTGAGTGCATTGTTCTCCTTGGCCGCAGCCAGACCGATGCGCGGTGCGGTCCGCGTAGTTTCGCTTTTGACGAGCATTCCGTCCCTCACCTTGATCCTGCCTGCGAGATATTCATCCACGATCAGATCGATGGCGGACTCGCCATCTTCCGGCTGCAGCTCGTAACTGAGTCCGCCGCGGCCGGTGCGTTGGTCGTAATGTTCGATCTGCGCGTCGATGCCGGTCGACAGCGTCGCCCCGGGCAGGTCGAAGACCAGATCAGCCAGAAAGCGGTCGCCGCGATTGATCTCGGCGCCTTTGATGAGAAAGCCGACGCCGCTGCGCGACCAGTCGAGGACCGTGATCGAGGTACCGTCGATGACGAGCCGGGCCGGGAGCTTGTAGCGAGGCTCGCGGCGCAGCTCGCGTGGCTTGGCCGCGGGCGCGGCCGGATGCAGGGCATGCACATTCATGCGAGACCCTCCAGCGGGGTTTGCGGTGCAGAAGCCTTGAGCGCGGGCGTATGCATGCCGGCGAGCAGCAGCAGCACCGCGAGGTAGATCGCGACCGACATCACGGTCACGTAGTGCGAGCTGTAGAGCTTGAAGCGCTCGATCCGCACCGTATCGGAGTTTTTTAGAGTGGTGTTCTGACGGGTCCAGCGCTGCCGATCGAGCCGGAAGAAGACGAGAACCTTGATAACCGAGCCGAAGATCTGGTTGAAGTAGAGCAGCGGCACGTACCAGATCGAGACCTTGGGCCGCACGAGGAAGAAGGACAGCACCACGAGGTAGCGCGAGATCATCACCCAGATGAGGTAATAGACGAAGGCCCAGCCCGACACGAAGAACATGCCGAGCAGCGCCAGCGACAGACCCGACAGTGACGTCCACATCGAGACGCGCTGGTCCAGGATCGCCCACCAGGTGAAGTAGCCGATCCGATTTGGTCCGAGCTCGAGCGCCCGCGCATTGGTCCGCAGCATGTTGCCGAACCAGCGCGTCATCAGCACGCGCGCCGATCTGAGGAAGTTCGGGCTCGGCGGCTGCTCGATAGTTTCCACCGCAACGTCGGGCACGTAATACATGTAGAAGCCGCGGCTCAGGAACCAGAACCAGCTCGACTTGTCGTCGCCGGTGAGCATCTGAATCTTGCCGAGGCGCCAATGCTCGACATAGTCGTGTTCGATGGCGTCGATGAAGCTCGGATCGCAGGCGAGGCGCGCCCGGAACATCGACATGCGCCCCGTCAGCGTCAGCACACGCCTGGCAAGCCCGTTCGAGCACATCAGGATCTGGCGCTGGATGAAACGCAGCGAATACCACTGCCGGAAGATCTCAGCCCCTTCGACGGTACAGATTTCGTCGGTGGTCAGCGCGCCGAGCCGCGGGTCGATGAGGAAGAAGCAGGCGCAGCGTTCGATCAGATCGTCGGGTACGATGGAATCGCCATCGATCACTGACAGGGTGTCGTTGGGGCGCGGCTGATGCGCGGCGATGGCGCGCAGACCGTGCGCGAGCGCGTCGCGCTTTCCGGTGCCGGCAATGGCGACAATCTCGAGCTTGAACGGCAGGCGCTCGCCATACATAGCGGCGGCCAGCCGCCTGATCAGCTTCTCGTCGCCCGGCTCGACGATCGAGGCAACGATGGTGGCACCGCTCGGGGCCCGGGCCGCCGCCCGGAAGGCGCCGGCATAGGCGCGCGTGGTCGTTGGTTCGTCAATGCGGAAGCTCGTGATCAGCAGGAAGGCGTGGCCTACGCTCTCGCGGGCGAACGCCGCCTCGGCCCGGCGCCGCAAGGGCGGGAAGGCAGCTTTGCGGAACCAGACCGAGCGGAACAGATGGGTCAGTGCCCAGCCGTAACGCCACAGACCGATGGCGCCGATCACCACCAGCACAGAGCGTGCGTCGGCATCGAGCGTCGCCGAGGGCAGCGACAGGATCACGCCGCCCAGCAACAGGATGTAAACGAGGTGCCCGAGCATGGCGCGGTTCCCGTTCCGGGTGCCGCTACCAGCTCAGTCCGGCATATTGCAGCCCGGCCCGGGGCTTGATCGGCAATCGCGCCAGATCGATCACGTGCCGGTCGCCGAGGAACTCATCGAAAGCGAGCCGGTGCGCCTCGTTGTGCGTACCGATGACGATGGTCTCGCTGGCGTCGAGCACCTCGTCGGCGCTCGAACGCATGAAGGGGGCCAGATGCGGGATGAAGTTGCGCCCGCCATTTTCCGAAGCCGACACGTTCGGGTCATAGATCGAGAGGTTGAAGCCCGAGCCGAGCAGCCGTTCGGCAAGCGCAACGTAGGGGCTCTCGCGCAGATCGTCGGTGTCGGATTTGAAGGTGATGCCGAGAACGCCGACCCGCTTCTTGCCGGTCTTCTTGATCATGCGGAACGCCTTGTCGATCTGGTAGTCATTGACCGTCATGGTCGCGTCGAGCAGCGGCGTCGGCGTGTTGTGGTAGCGGCCGAAGCTGCGCAGCGCGCGAAGGTCTTTGGGCAGGCAGGAGCCGCCAAAGGCGTAGCCGGGCTTGAGATAGGCGCTCGACACGTTGAGCCGCGTATCGGAGCAGACGACGTCCATCACGACATGGCTGTCGATGCCCACGGCGGCGCAGAGATTGCCGATCTCGTTGGCGAAGCTGATCTTGACCGCGTGCCAGCAATTGTTGGCGTATTTGACGATCTCCGCGCTGCGGATCGGGATCACATGCGGGATCGCCGGGATGTGCGCGCAGAGTTCTTTGAGCAGCGCGATGGACCGCTGGTCATCGCCATACTGGCCGAAGACGATCGCGCCGGGGTTGTAGTAGTCCGCAATTGCGGTGCCTTCGCGCAGGAACTCGGGATAGTAGGCAACACCGAAATCGAGTCCGGCGCGCTTGCCGGAGAATTCCTCGAGCGCCGGGATCACCACGGTCTCGACCGTGCCCGGCAGGATTGTCGAGCGGATCACCACCGTGTGGTAGTCGTCCTTGACGCGCAGCGCTTCGCCGATCTGCTGCGACACGAGCTTCACATAAGAGGTGTCGAGCGAGCCGTCTTCGCGACTCGGTGTGCCGGGACAGCAGAAGCTGACTTGGCTGGCGAGCACGGCACTTACATAATCGGTGGTCGCGGTGAGCGCACCGCTGCCATGCCCCGCGGCGACCAGCTCGCCGAGGCCGGGTTCATAGATCGGTGCCTCGCCTTTGCGCAGGGCCGCGATCTTGTTGAGATCGGGATCGACTGCGATGACCTTTACGCCATCTTTCACGAGACATGCTGCGGAGACGCAGCCGACATAGCCGGCGCCGAAGACACTCAGAGTCACATTGGGAGTCATTTGTCCGCCCCTTGGATAGTGCACGAAGTCCGGTTACTCGCATGCAGCCATCCTTGGCGGCGCAGTTACGCAGGCACCCCAGTCCAAAACGCTACGGCGGCGCCGGGAACTGCTTCTCCCGGTATCGACGCGACTGGACTTCACCCCTCAGTGGTCCGGTCGATGTTTTGGCGGCTACGTAGCTCCACGATCAGTCCGGACCACGATGAGGCGCGGCGACCTCGAAACACAATGTTGCCGCAACGGCATCCATTTGAGTCGAATTTCGTTCTAGTTGTGGGGCTGCTCATAACATTCGCGTAGAGAATACGGCGCCTAGCGTCGCATCTGCCGTGCGACCCGGGGCTCTGGACGGCGGAACGGTGTGTGTGCAGACCACGGAGCGACGGGCGAAACCACAGGGAATGAGCCCCTGAGCGGGAGGCCGGCGAGCTTCAAGACGATCGAGCGGTGGAACGGTGAACGCCGTCACCAGGCGGGGCAATTTCAGAAGGGCTGAACATGTCCCCCGATTTCTATCGCTGCCTCCAGGCCAGAATGGCGGGCGGCAGCCTTGGTGTTAGGGTCGCGCCTTGGTCTTCTCCTCCGTAATCTTCCTATTCGTATTTCTCCCCGGCTTCCTCGCCATCTACTACGTCACGCCACGTGCATGGCGGAACCTCGTCATCGTTTTAGGTTCGTACCTCTTTTATGGCTGGTGGCGGCTCGATTTCCTGGCGCTGCTGATCGCGACAACACTGTGGAACTACGCGCTCGGGCTCAGGATCGTCGGCGCGAGCGACCGCGCGATCTCGAGACGCTGGCTCATGCTGGCGATTGCCGGCAATCTCGGCGTGCTCGGCTATTTCAAGTACTGTAACTTTTTCGCCTCGAGCTTTTCGGCGGCCTTTCTCGGCGGCGCGCCGCTCTCTCCGCTGCTCGGCAATGTGATTCTGCCGATCGGCGTCTCCTTCTTCGTCTTTCAGGCCATCAGCTATGTGACCGACCTCTACCGCGGCGACGCCAAGCACGCCGACAACCTCATCGACTTTGCAGCGTTCAAGGCGCTGTTTCCTCAGCTCGTGGCGGGACCGGTGCTGCGTTACAAGGATCTCGAAGACCAGTTCGCCAATCGCACGCACAGTTTCGAGAAGTTCGGCGAGGGCGCGACGCGCTTCATGCAGGGCCTCGCCCGCAAAGTGCTGATCGCCGATACGGTCGCGCCGATTGCCGACATGTTCTTTGCGGCACCCAATCCCACCATGGGGGAGGCCTGGCTCGGAACCGTCGCTTATGCGATCCAGCTCTATTTCGACTTTTCGGGCTATTCGAGCATGGCGATCGGCCTTGGCCTGATGATCGGCTTCCGCTTCACCGAGAACTTCCACTTCCCTTATGTCTCGCGCTCGATCACGGAGTTCTGGCGCCGCTGGCATATGAGTCTGTCGGCCTGGCTGCGCGACTATCTCTACATTCCGCTCGGCGGCAGCCGCAAAGGCACGGTGCGCACCTACGTCAACCTGTTCCTCACCATGCTGCTCGGCGGCATCTGGCATGGCGCCAACTGGACCTTCGTTCTATGGGGCGCATGGCATGGCGCAATTCTCGCCATCGAGCGGGCACTGGGTGTGCAGGTCAATGACCGGCGGCCGGTTTGGGCTTGGGCCATCACGATGCTCATTGTCGCCATCGGCTGGGTGTTGTTCCGCGCGCCCAATGTCGGCGTTGCGTTCGACATCTATGGTGGCATGCTCGGACTGAATGGCTTTGCCATCCGCGACATCTATCAGTGGCAGATCACCGGCATTTCACTGCTCGGCATCGTGCTCGGGATTGTCGTGTGCTGCCTTGAGCCGCGATTCGATGCCGCTGCCATTGCCGATGGGGTCGCCGAACGATTCCGGTCGCGCGTGGCCTATCTGCAGGCTGGTGCCTGGGCGTTCGCCTTCATTGCCATCGGCAAGCTGATCGCCGACAGCGATTCCCCCTTCCTCTATTTCCAGTTCTGAGGATTCGGGAATGCGCAACCTCCCCGCCCTGATCAATGGAACGCTGATGGTGGCAATGCTGGTCGCCGGCGGCGGCATGAGCGCCTATGTGGCACTGACCCCGGAGCTGCGCGGCACATTTGCGCGGCCGCTGCCGGGCTACGACTATCTCAACGGTCACATCACCTCCACTATCGAGCAGAGCTACAAGGACGAGCTGCCGATCCGCGAACAATCGGTCGATTTGCTCAATGCCTTCACGCTGGCACTCTTCACCGAGGGGCGCAAAGGCGTCGTCGTCGGCGAGGATGGGTGGCTGTTCTCGGCCGAGGAATATGACTGGACGCCGAAATCGCCGGCAAATCTCGAACGGAACCTCGGAACGATCGAAGCCATCGCCGCCGAGCTCAAGGCGCGCGGTATCACGCTCGAAATTGCCTTATTGCCCGAGAAAGCCGACATCTATTCGAGCCTGCTGCTGAAGCCCCGGCCACTTGCGCATCAGGGCAAGTATGACGCCGTCCGTGCCCGGATCGCCGCGCTCACGGGAACGATCGTGCCCAACCTCCGCGGCGCGCTCATGGCGAAAGCCGGCGCCGAGGACGTGTTCGTGCCCACCGACACGCATTGGAGCGTTGCGGGAGCGGGCATTGCGGCGGACATGATCGCAGAAGCCTTCTCTCCCGGCGCGATCGCACCAGCCGCCTTCGCGCTCAAGTCGGGGACACCGGAAACCCATTCCGGTGACCTGTTGCATTTCCTCGAACTCGGCCCGTTCGAAGGTCTGCTGCCGGACACGGAGGAGAGCGTGACGCCGGTCATCGCAGTGGCGATGGCAGGCGACGCGGATGCCTTTCTCGCTGACGCCGCCGCGCCGGAGGTCGCTCTTGTCGGCACCAGCTACAGTGCCAATCCGCTGTGGAGCTTCGAGGCTCAGCTCAAGGCAGCGCTGGGCCGCGACATCCTCAACCTTTCCGAACAGGGGCACGGCCCCATGGAGCCGATGAGCGCATTTCTCGCCAGGCTCAGGACCGGCGAAATCGCCGTGAAGGCGGTGATCTGGGAAATGCCGCTGCGCTATCTCGACGACGACCCGAAGGCTGCCGCCACGGGTAGTCCGATCTGACACAAGGGGCAAACGGATGAACGCAGACCTCAAATTCGGCACAAGCGGGCTCAGGGGTCTTGCAACCCGGCTCGACCGCGCAACGTGCAGCGCCTATACGCGCGCCTTCATCGGCATGCTGAAGCAATCGGGCTTCACCTTGACGGCGCTCTGCATCGGCATGGATCTCAGGCCCTCAAGCGCACAGATGGCCGCGTGGTGCGCCGAAGCCGCCATTGATGAGGGTCTTGCGATCATCAATGGCGGAACCATCCCCACGCCGGCGCTGGCACGCTACGCGCTCGGACGAAGTCTTCCGGCACTGATGATCACCGCGAGTCACAATCCGGTCGAGCATAACGGCATCAAGTTCTACCGCCCTGACGGCGAACTGATGAAGGAAGACGAGGCGCCGATGACTGCATTGCTGGCGCGCGACGCGGGTGTGGCTGCCGACCGTGTTCCCGATCTGCCGCCGGTCGCGCTGTCGGTCGCCAGTGAGTATATCAACAGCTATCGTACCCTGTTTGCAGCCGATGCCCTGGCGCGAATGCGGCTGGGGGTCGACCAGCACAGTGCCGTCGGGCGCGACATTCTAGTGACCATCCTCGAATCGTTGGGTGCGGAATGCTTTGCCGTCCGCCGCAGCGACAGCTTCATCGCGATCGACACCGAAGCCCTGCCGTCCAACTATCTCGATCTCGCCCGCGGCTGGCTTGGGACCGGCCGGTTCGACGCCATCGTGTCGACCGATGGCGACGGGGACCGGCCGCTGCTGATCGACGAGACAGGCAGGCAGGTACAGGGTGACGTGCTCGGCATTCTTGCAGCGCATCATCTCGGCTACGACGCCATCGCGACCCCGGTGAGTTCGACTTCTGCCGTCGAAGACTCGCTCTGGTTCCAGAGCGTCAGGCGGACGCGCATCGGCTCGCCCTATGTGATAGCGGCCATGCGCGACGCGCTCGAGGCCGGCGCCGTCTCTGTCGCTGGCTTCGAAGGCAATGGTGGCATGCTGACCGGCGGCATTCACCGATGGCGCGACAGGTCCGTGCATGAATTGATGACGCGCGACGCCGTGCTGCCGATGCTCGCAACGCTGAGCATGGCGCGCGAAAGCGGACTCGCTGTCAGCGCGCTCACGCGCCTCCTGCCGCGGCGGAGCAAGGCCACGGGCAGGCTCGCCGATGTCGATACCGACAAGGCACGCCTCTGGATCGAGGGGCTCGTGTCCTCCGCCGCAATTCGGGAGGCGGCTCTGCCGGTGCTCTCTCAGACGGAGCGGATCGAGACGGTGGATGGCGCCAAGTTCCTGCTGCGTGACGGCTCCTCTCTTCACTTCCGCCTTTCCGGCAACGCCCCGGAGCTGCGCTGCTATGTCGAAAGCGTCGATCCCGATACCTCGCATCTGGCTCTCGAGGCAGCGCTCGATACCGCCCGCGCAGCCGTCACTTGACAGGCTGTCGCGGTTGAACTGATTTTGCCGCTCCGGATTTTCGGGGGGCGGGGATGGGCAAGCCGATCGAGACTTACGACACACGCTTCGTGACGCTGATCGATGTCGATCAAGCGCCCTTGCTGCTGCACAATGACAGTGCGTTCACCGAAGGTCCGGTGTGGTTCGCCGATCTGCAATGCCTGCTCTGGAGCGACATTCCAAACAATGTTCTGCGGCGCTGGACGCCGGACGGACAGGTCAGCCTGTTCCGCGCCAATTCGCGCAACACCAATGGCAACACGCGGGACCGGCAGGGACGGCTGGTCAGTGCCGAGCATAGCGGCCGCCGCATCTCGCGCACCGAAGCCGACGGTTCCATCACCGTGATCGCCGATCGCTTCGAGGGCAAAAAGCTAAATTCTCCGAACGACGTAGTGGTGAAGTCTGACGGCAGCGTCTGGTTTACCGATCCAGCTTACGGTTTGCCGCCGGGGGCGGTACGAGAGCAGCGTCATGACAATGTCTATCGTGTGGATCCCATCAGCGGTACGATCACGGCCGTCGCCAGCGACTTCCAGAAGCCCAACGGCCTGGCCTTTACGCCCGACGAGCAGTTCTTGTTCGTTGCGGATTCGGCGGTTTCACACGACCCCAATGGCAATTCGCATATCCGCCGCTTTCGCGTGAATGCGGATAGCACGCTGTCGGGTGGCGAGGTGTTCGTTACGACCGATGGCATCCCCGACGGGTTTCGCTTTGATACAATGGGCAATCTCTGGACCAGCGCCGGCGCCGGGGTGAATGTCTATGCGGCCGATGCCACGTGGCTCGGCCGCATCCATCTGCCGGCCGATGTCACCAATCTCACCTTTGGCGGTGCAGACAAGGACCATGTCTTCATCACCGGCAGCAGCTTCCTCTATAGCGTCAGGGTGAAGGCACGCGGCGCGCAATGGCCGTGATGTGGACGAAAATCCAGCGGCCCAAAGTGAGCGCATCTTGCGCAGGCCCGGCTGCGCTCGCCGACACGAAGGGCGATCGTCACGGGGGTCTCACGGCGCCACTGAATGGGTGGTCTTCGGGCGCCTTTCTCAAACCGCTGCTTGCGCCGATATCCAATCGATGTGCACTATTTTCCAGCGGCGCAATGTGAACGCAAGGATTTCCGGGCGGTCCTAGGGTCGGCAGCGTAGGGCGGAAGTCCTTACGCAACTGGGAGGAATAGGATGAAATTCACCTTCGCCCACAAGGCGATCCTGGCTGGCTGTGTGCTGGCCGGACTCGGCGCTGCGATGACGGCGCCCGCAATGGCTCAGGCCAAGAAGTACACCATCTATCTGAGCAACGGTCTCATCGGCAACGACTGGCTACAGCAAATGCAGCGGTCGGCCGAAGCCGCCGTGAAGAAGCCGCCGCTGGCCGACCGCGTCGATTTGCACATCGAGACAGTCGAAAACTCGGCGCAGGCACAGATCAATTCGCTCAACAACATCATCGCGGCCAAGCCGGACGCCATCCTCGTCCATGCCGCTTCGCTCGATGCGCTCAATCCCACGATCGAAGCCGCCTGCGCCGCGGGTATTGTCGTCATCAGCTTCAGTCAGGTCGTGACCGCGCCTTGCCCGTGGAAGCTCAATACCAACTGGGACAGCGTCAATCACGACATCCCGACCTGGCTCGCCAACGTGCTCGGCGGCAAGGGCAAGATCATCGTCGATCGCGGCCTGCCCGGCTCACCGATCTCGGAGGCCTCCAACAAGGAGATCGAGCGCGTACTGGGCCAATTCCCCGGCATCGAAATCGTCGGCTGGTACACCTCCAATTATGCACTCGGCGACGAACAGGCGGGCGTGGCCTCGCTGCTGGCGGCCAATCCCGAAATCGACGGCATCCTGACTGCCGGCTATGGCACGGGCGCGATCCAGGCGCTCAAGGACGCTGGCCGGCCGCTCGTGCCGATCGTGGCGTTCTCCTACAACGGCACCGCGACCGAGTGCGCCACCGAGACCGAACCGGGGCTCAAGTGCTTCATCTACACGCACCCGCCCTATCTCAGCGCCGAGGCCATCAAGCTCGCGGTCGATATTCTCGACGGCCATCCGCCGGCATCCAAGACCGTCTTGGGCGACTATCCGCGCCTGACGACGGATATCGTCGAGGGCGACTTCTCGCCGGGTTCGGACATCCGCAAGCTCGAAATCGGCGTCAATGTCTTCCCCGACCTGCCGCCCGGACTTGTGTTGCCTGCGAGCCCCGACTGGGTGAACATCACCGCCGAGGAAGCAGCGGGCACCGGCGGCTGACGCCGATGCTTAACTGCCTGGGTGGGGGAACGATTTGCCTTTGCTGGAAGCTGTTGGGATCAGCAAGCGCTATGGCGGCATCCTCGCCCTGAACAAGATGCACTTCGCCGCAACTGCCGGCGAAGTGCACGCCATCCTCGGCGAGAACGGCGCCGGGAAATCCACCTTCATCCAGATTGTCTCGGGCGCCGTCGCCGCCGATGAAGGCGAACTCAGGCTCGATGGCGCGCCCTATCGCGCCCGCGGCCCGCGCGAAGCGCGCCGCACCGGCATCAGCCCGGTGTTTCAGGAACTCTCGCTCATTCCCGATCTGACGGTGGCCGAGAACATCTTCTTCGGCGATGAGCAGCTCTCTGCGCTGGGGACAATTTCGCAGCGCGATCTCAACGAGAAGGCGGCGGCCCTGTTCGCTACGCTCGACCTGCCTACGCTGCCACCCGGCGCCCCCGTGCGGTCCCTCTCGATCGGTGACCGCCAGATCATCGAGATCGTCAAGGGTCTCGCCAGCGATCCCAAAATCCTCATTCTCGACGAGGCGACCTCGGCGCTGTTGCCCAAAGAGGTGGACTGGCTGCTGAACAAGGCGCGCGAGCGCGCCGCGCAGGGCAAGCTCGTGCTCTACATTTCGCATCGCATGGATGAAGTCCGTCGCGTCGCCGATCGCGTCACCGTGCTGCGCAACGGCGAAACCGTCGGCACTGAAGCGACGGCAGAGCTTTCGGACAAGGACATCGTGTCGATGATGCTCGGCCGCCGGCTCGACCGGCTGTTCCCGGAGCGCAAGCCGACCGCCACCGGCAAGATCGCGCTCAAGGTCACCGATCTCAAGGTCGCGCATCAGTTGCGCGGCGTGAGCTTCGATCTGCGCGAGGGTGAAGTCCTCGGCGTTGCCGGATTGCAGGGCCATGGCCAGCGCGAGCTGTTCATGGCGCTGTTCGGCGCCGAGCGTCCCGAGGGCGAGGTCGAGGTCTGGGGACGCAAGGTGACAATCCGCAGCCCCGGCCATGCCCTGTCGCCCGAAATCGGCATGGCGCTCCTGCCCGAAGACCGTCGCAACCAGGGGCTGCTGCTGGGCAAGCCCATCCGCGAGAATATCGTCCTCAGCGCCTTCAAGCGCATCGTCCGGCGCGGACTCGTCGATCCGCGCGCCGAACGCGAACTGGTCGAGAGCGCCGCTGCGCAGCTTCGCATCAAGGCCGATTCCATCGAGCAGCCGGCCGGCACGCTTTCGGGCGGCAACCAGCAGAAAGTGGTGCTGGCCAAACTCCTCGCAACGGAAGCCAGGATCCTGCTGTTCTTCGATCCGACGCGCGGCGTCGATGTCGGCACCAAGGCGGAGATCTTCTCGCTCATGCGCGACCTCGCCGCGCGCGGCTTTGCGATTCTGTTCTTTTCGACCGACCTTGCGGAACTCGCGCACGTGGCGGACCGCACGCTGGTGATGAGCTATGGCAAGATTGCCGCGACCCTCGAAGGCGAGGCGATGACCGAGGGCGCCATCCTGAGCGCGACGCTCTCGCACAAGGCGGCAGCATGAGCACGCTCGCAACCCTTGCCCGCCGGCATTCATGGCTTCCGCCGCTGATTGTGCTGCTCCTGCTCGGCGCGATCATCGGGATTCTGCGGCCGAGTACGTTCACCGGCGACCAGATCAATATCAAGATCGCCGCGGCGATGACGCTGATCCTGATCGCGACCGGCGAGACGATCGTGGTGACGCGCGGCGGCATCGATCTGTCCATCGGCGGCATCCTCAGCCTTACCACCGCGATCTGCGCGACGCGCGGTGATCCGGGCCTCACCGAGTCCGTCTTCTGGATCGGTTTCGTACTCGCCCTCGGAGCGATAGTCGGCGTCGTCAACGGCCTCATCATCACCTTCGGCAGGCTGCAGCCCTTTGTGGTGACGCTCGCGACCTGGTCCATACTCGAAGGCTGCGCCCTGACTGTCCTGCCGGCGGAAACCAGCGGCGTCCCGAAGAGCTGGGTCGATCTCGAGCATGCGATGCCATTCGGGATCGGCGTCCCGATGATCCTGCTGGGCATCCTCATCGTGCTATGGGCCTGGTTCAGCCGCACGCGGGTCTATAACGAAATCCGCGCCGCCGGCTCCAACGAGCGCAGCGCCTATCTCAACCGTGTCTCCGTGCTCGGCACGAATGCCTGGGCCTATGGCCTGTCGGGGTTCTTCGCCGCCGCTGCCGGGCTCTATTTCGCAACGCAGACCGGCGCGGGCCATCCGACGGTCGGCACGCAATATGTGTTGCCTGCCATCGCCGCGGTTGTGATCGGCGGCACGAACCTCATGGGCGGGCGCGGCTCGCTGATGGGGACGATCGTCGGCGCCTTCATCCTGACGCTGATCGGCGACGTCGTCTTCCTGCTCAAGCTGCAAAGCTACTGGCAATGGGTGATGTCCGGTCTCATCCTGATGCTGGTCGTGATCCTCACCGCCCTGACGGAATCGCGCTCGAATTCGGGGAACGGCGGATGAAACGCTTCTCCCCCAGCCCGATCTTCCTCGCCTATGTCGCGGCGCTGCTGCTCTTTGCGCTGGTGAGCGTCTATTCCCCCGGCTTCGCCAATCCGGCGCATGTGGGGACGCTCGTCACTCTCGCCGCCTTCATCGGTATCGTCGCCATCGGGCAGACGATCGTCATCGTGGGCGGCGGCATCGATCTCAGCGTGCCCTGGATTCTCAACAGCGCCGCCATCCTCGTAACGGCGCTCGCGCATGGACAGAACTGGCCGCTGATCTGGATCGTCCCGCTGGTGCTGCTCATCGGCTGTGGAATCGGCCTCATCAATGGCATCGGCATCGCCCTGCTGCGTGTCCCGCCGATCGTGATGACCATGTCGGTCAATGTCATCACGCAGGGCCTGCTCCTCATCGTCACCCGCGGCTTTCCGCCGCCGCTCGCGCCGCAGGCGCTCACCTTCATCGCAGCGGGAAAAGTTGGTCCCGTCCCCATCATCCTCTTCGTCTGGATCGTGCTGGCAGCGGCCGTCGTCATCATGGAGCGGCGTACCGCGTTCGGGCGCTACCTCTATGCGCTCGGCTCGAACCGGACGGTCGCGACCCTGTCGGGCGTTCCGGTGATCCGCACAACGATCACCGCCTATGCCATCAGCGGCACCACGGCGGCGCTCGCCGGCATCCTGCTCTGCGGCTATAGCAGGCAGGCCTATCTCGGCATGGGCGATCCGTACCTGTTCACATCGATCGCCGCGGTCGCCATTGGCGGCGCGTCGATCCTGGGCGGCACCGGCTCCTATCTTGGAACCATCGCGGGCGCTCTGGTGCTCACGATTCTCAATGGCGTGCTGCCGATCTTCCGGCTCGATGCCGGCGCGCTCAAGATCATCTACGGCCTCGTCATCCTGCTGGCCGTCTTCATCGCCGCCCCTTCGCTGCGCGAGCTTCTGCAGCGGCGACGCGGCTCCAAGTGATGTGCACGATATTCCAGCGGCGCTTCGTGAACGTGGTCTCCGAAAAGGCGCGATAGCCTTGGCGCAACAGAAGAAAAACCGTCCTGAGGGAGGACTGCCTGAGATGCCGAAAACGGCACCATTCGTCTATCGCGGCGACCAGACCCGCGAGATTTCCTTCCCGCTCGGCGGCATCGGTACGGGGTCCATCGGGCTTTCCGGCTCCGGCCGGCTGATCGATTGGGAAATCCTCAACCGCCCCGCCAAGGGCATCACCAATGGCCTCAGCCATTTCGCGGTCAAGGCCGAGCAGGACGGCAAGGTGCTCGACGCCCGCATCCTCAACGGTCCCTATTTCGGCAATCGCACCGGCGATTTCCCCGCGGATACGTCACGCAATTTCGGCTTCGGCGCGCGGCGCGACTCGCTTGCCGGCATGCCGCATTTCCCGGGCAACAGCTTCGAGGGCAAATTCCCCGTCGCCAAGCTCGACTTCGAGGCGCCAGAGTTCCCCGGCGCAGTGAGCCTCACGGCGTTCAATCCGTTCATTCCGCTCAACGACCGCGACTCCTCGATCCCGGTCGCGATGTTCGAAATCGCTTTCACCAATCCGACCAAGGCCGACATCACCTATTCTGCCGTCGGCGTGGTTGGGCATGGCCTCAGGCCGCCGACCAAGGCGAGCCGCGTGACGCGCAAAGGCGCGGCCGGCGTCAAGGTCGCGACCGACGAGCCCGATACGGGCTCACCCGATTATTCCGAGATCGTGCTGGCGACCGACAGTCCGGTGACCAGCCGGCAGACCCATCTCTATCGCGGGCACTGGTTCGACGCGCTCGAGGTCTACTGGAAGGATCTGCGCCGTCCCGGCCCGTTCACCGACCGCGATTACAAGACGTCGGACATGGCCGGCGGCATGGGCCGCAACCGCGATTCGAGCCTGGTTGCGGCGCATGTCGTGGTAGCGCCCGGCGAGAGCAAGACGGTGCGCTTTGCGCTCAGCTGGTACGCGCCCAATTTCCGCAAATACTGGATCACGCCGGTCTGGCATTTCCGCCAGCCTTCGCCGGCAACCGGCCAGTGGAAGAACTGGTATGCGACCGAATGGACCGGCGCCGAAACCATCGCGGCCGAAGTGCTGTCGCGCTGGAGCGAGCTGCGAAAGGAAACGTTCCGCTTCCGCGACGCGCTCTATTCGTCGACCCTGCCGGTGCCGGTGATCGACGCGGCGGGCGCCAACATCTCGATCCTCAAATCGCCAACGACGCTGAGGCTCGAGGACGGCACCTTCTATGGCTGGGAAGGATGCCACCCCTCGGCGGGCTCCTGCGAGGGCAGCTGCACGCATGTGTGGAACTACAATCAGGCGCTGCCCTTCCTGTATCCGGCGCTGGAGCGCTCGATGCGCGAGGCGGACTACAAATACAACATGAACCCGGCGGGTGGGTTGAGCTTCCGCCTGAGCCTGCCGCTCGGCACCAATCACACCACGGAGCGTCCCTGCGCCGACGGCCAGTTCGGCAACATCCTCAAGCTCTATCGCGACTGGAAGCTGAGCGGGGACAATGAGTGGCTGGCGCGGCTCTGGCCCGCCGCCAAGCGCAGCATCGACTATGCATGGAATCCGGACAATCCGGATCAATGGGACCCGGAGCAGACCGGCGTTCTCTGGGGGCGCCAGCATCACACGCTCGACATGGAGCTGTTCGGGCCCAACTCGTGGCTCACGAGCTTTTATCTCGGTGCGCTCAAAGCCGGTGCGGAGATGGCGGAGGCGCTGGGCGAGAAGGACACCGCCGAGCTCTACCAGGGCATCTACAAGCGCGGCCGCGCCTGGGTGGACCAGAACCTGTTCAACGGCGACTATTTCACCCAGCAGGTCGATCTGTCGGATCGCTCGATCCTCACGCCCTTCATCAAGGGCGAGCTGTCGCTGGGCGTATTGGGCGATACGGTCGACCAGCTTTACTGGAGCGCCGAGCACAAGGAGCTCAAATACCAGCTCGGCGGCGGCTGCCTCATCGACCAGGCGCTCGGCCAGTGGCATGCGACGCTCTATGGTCTCGGCGATATCCTCGATCGCGAGAAGGTCAAAACCAGCCTGCAGTCGATCTATGCCAACAATTTCAAGGAGAGGCTGGGCGACATCTACAATCCGTGCCGTATCTTCGGCATGGACGATGAATCCGGCACCGTGATCACCACCTGGCCTGACGAGAGCACCAAGCCCGCCGTGCCGGTGCCATATGCGCAGGAAACCATGCACGGCATGGAGTACGCCTTCGGCCAGATGCTGATGGCCTATGGCTCGCTCGAGCAGGGCATCGAGGTCACCGCCGCCGTGCGCGACCGCTATGACGGCGAGAAGCGCAATCCGTGGAACGAGATAGAATGCGGTTCCAACTATGCGCGCTCGATGGCGAGCTGGGGGGCGATGATCGTTCTCTCCGGCTTCAGCTATGACGCCACGCGCGGCCATATCGGCTTTGCGCCGCAACTGCAGGATAATGGTGTGTTCCGTTCTTTCTGGTCGGGCGCCAATGGCTATGGCACGGTCGAGATCGGCAAAGGCAGGCTCAGACTCGAACTGCTGGGCGGCGATGTCGTGCTCAACAGCCTCGGCCTGCCGCCGGGCAGCGGCGCACCCGGTGCCGCCAATCTCAATGGCAGAGCGGCGCCGAGCGACAGCGGCGACGGCGCGGTAACCTTCGAGGCCCTCAGCCTCAGCGCCGGTGATGTGCTGGACATCGCCCTGCCCGGTCTCGATTTGAACGGCCTCCCCGAACTTGCTAGGCTTTCGGCCTAAGCCCCGGAAGGAGGATGCCGGGCGGCAGCGGGACAATTGCGCGAGAGCCAGTTTCATAGTGAGGTGCGGGTATGATCGGCTCGCGGCTCCTTGGGCAGCAGCCCACCTTCGGGGGCGCCGATTTTGGCATCCCCGAAATCGCGCTGTTCGGCTACTACCAGTTCCGCAGCGCGGTGCCGACATCCGACTCCTGGGAGGAGCATGACGGGATCGAGATTCTCTTCATGCAATCGGGCGAGGCCTGCTGGGATTTGCCCGATGATCATTTCTCCATGGCGACCGGCAGCCAGGCCGTAATTTTTCCCGCTGGACGGCGGCATCGCATCTCGAACGGCGTCTATACGCCCTGCCGCCTGCTCTGGATGGTGTTCCAGCCGCGCGACATTGCCTGTCGGTCGGCGCGGCTGTTCCTCGGCTCCGAGATCGAGGCGCTGTTCGAACTCGCCAAGGAGCAGGAGCGGCCGGTGGATCTTCCGGAGAGCTGCCATCGCGCGCTGGGCGAGCTCTGCAACCGGCTCACGGACGAGCGGCTGATGATCGGCTCTTCGCCGATGATGGCCGAGGTCCGTTCCAAGGTCTATTCCTCGGTGACCTCGCTCTGGGAAGTGTGCAGTTCAGGCCGTCATTCGGGCCCGCAGAGCAAGCTGGTCCGCCGCGCGGCGACGCTGTTGCGCGAGGGCGCCGAAGACGAGGATGGCGAACGCGACGAGAGCATAGCCGACGTCGCGCGCCAGCTCGGCTATGGCAAGAGCCGGCTCTACAGCCTATTTACGCGCGAGGTCGGCATGGCGCCCAACGACTATCGCCAGCGCCTCAGGATCAAGCGCTGCTGCGAGCGTCTGACCAAGACCTCGGAATCGGTCACCGCTATCGGCATCGAGAACGGCTTCCATTCCTCGCAATATTTCTCGCGCGTGTTCAAGAAATATGTGGGTGTGACGCCCACCGACTATCGCCGGCTGTTCCGCCCTAACTGAGGCTGGCAAAATCGGGCTCCGCATGGCACATGGCGGCATGGCCTCGCCCCGCGACACCTCGCTCGTCTCAACTGACTGGCTCGCCGATAATCTCGGAGATCCGAAGCTGGTCGTCCTCGACATCCGTTTCAACCTGCCTGGCTCGCCCACTACTGGTGCTGAGGACTACGCGGCGGGCCACATCGCGGGCGCACATTTCTTCGACGTCGACACGATCGCGGATACCAGTATCGACTTACCGCATATGCTGCCGGTGCCGGCGCAGTTCGCCGCGCAGGTCGGCGCCCTTGGTGTCGGCGATAACAGCGTCGTGGTGGTCTATGACGGGCCGGGCCTCATGTCGTCCGCGCGGGCGTGGTGGATGTTCCGCGTCTTCGGCTTCGAACGCGTCGCCATCCTCGAAGGCGGGTTCCGGAAGTGGATTGCGGAGGGCCGCCCGGTCAGTACTGATTCACCCCCGCAGAAGACAGCGCACTTCGTGGCTCGCTTTCATCCGGAACTGGTGCGCAGCAAGGCCGATGTGTTCGCGAATCTCGAGACGCATCGCGAGCAGGTCGTCGATGCGCGCTCCGCCGGACGCTTCGCCGGCACGGCGCCCGAGCCTCGGCCCGGGCTGCGCGGGGGCCATATTCCAGGAAGCACCAATCTGCCGTTCGGAGAATTGTCCGATCCGGCGACCGGCCGCGTACGGTCAGACGATGAAATCAGAACGCTGTTCTCATCGCTTGGCGTGGATTTGACGCGCCCAGTTGTCGCCACTTGCGGCTCCGGCGTCACGAGCTGCGCGCTCGCCTTCGCGCTGCATCTCACCGGCAAGACCGACGTCGCGATCTATGACGGCTCGTGGTCTGAATGGGCCATGTCGGGCGATACGCCGGTCGAGACTTGATCGGCGCGGCGGCGAGGCTTGCCGCTGCTGCCCCGTTCCTTGATCACCCAGCCTACATCGACCCGCATCTGCTTGGGCCGCCGGCCGTTGCCGCGAATAATTTCGAGGATCGCCTCCGCCGCCCAAGTGCCCATGCGGCGACGCTCGGTAGACACTGAGGTCAATGGCGGAACCGTTGCGCCGCAAAAGTCCAGATCGTTGAATCCCACGATCGCTACGTCTTCGGGCACGCTTATGCCGCGCCGATGGCATTCGAACAGCGCACCCAGAGCGAGGTCGTCATTGCAGGTGAAGATCGCATCGACCCGGCCGACATTGGCGAGGACTTCTGAAAGCAGCGTTCCGCCCATCTCGACGTCCGATGGCCGGGCGGAACCTGCGACCAGGCCCTGGCTCGACAGGCCAAGCTCGTCCATCGCCTTCTGGTACCCGGCGTGGCGCCGACGGGCGCGCGGATCGCCGCGTGCCGTCAGATGTGCGATGAGGCGATGGCCGAGATCATAGAGATATTTGGTCGCGGCGTAGCCGGCCATGATGTGATCGAGCCCGATATTCATGTCGATCGGCGCGCCGGCGACATCCATGGTCTGGACGATGGGGACGCCGGCGTTTCGCAAAAGGCTGGTCGAGCGCTCTGTCTGGTCCACGCCCGTGACGATCATCGCCTCGGGGTGGTAGCCGAGCATGGTCTGGATCGCCTTTTCCTCTTCGATCTCCGAGTACCGGACATTGGTGACCAGGACCTGGATGCCGGCGGGATTCAACACATCCTGGATGGCGCCGAGATAGTCGTCGAACACGCCATTGGTGAGCGACGGGACGATGACCCCGACGATCTGGGTCCGCGTCGAGGCCAGAGCGCTCGCCAAATGGTTCGGAATATAGTTGAGCTTCTGGACGGCGTCGTTGACGCGCTTCAATAGTTCTTCGCTCACCATCTCGGGGTGGCGCAGGGCGCGCGACACCGTGACCGGGCTCACACCCGCCCGGTTCGCGACGTCGGTCAATGTTGCACGACGCTTGATTGAAAGCTCCCTCGCGGCCGCCGCGGGCGATCGCGCTCATTGTTCTGGGCACTCTCTCACAACAAGCAGGCCGCTGTTAAGAGGATTTGACAGCGCTATCATTCCCGCCTACCAATGTTGCGGGGAGAGGAAATTTTGCGAGTGCCGAAAGTGATGCGCGCTTGATGAAAGCGCTTTCATTGCTTGCGGTAGCGCGTGATGCCCTTCCCGTTCCGACTTGATCGGTATCCAAGGGAGGATGAAACCGTGAAATCGCGTATGCTCGTCAATCTCGCCGCTGGCACCGCCGCGGCAGTGCTCATGGCCTTCGCCGTGGCACCGGCTCTGGCCGATCCGGAGGTCGTCGCCGGCCCGTCCGACGATCCCACCTGCTATGTTCCCTGGGCGGAAGACACCCAGTTCTTCAAATATCCCGCCAAGACCGGTCCATACCGGATCGCACTCGCCAACGGCTTTGTGGCTAATACCTGGCGCATCCAGATGATCCAGACGGCCAAGGCCTACGCCGCGCAACCGGACATTGCGGCCCAACTCAAGGAGTTCAAGGTCGTCTCGACCGGTGAAGACGTGGCCGCGCAGATCGCTGCCATCAACAACTTCATCGACTCCGGCTTCGACGCCATCGTGGTCAATGCGCAGAATCCGTCCGCCTTCGGCCCGGTCATCGACCGCGCCAAGGAAGCGGGCGTGATCCTGGTTGCGTTCGACAATATTCTCGACACGACTGACGCGATCAATGTCAACGTGGACCAGAAAGGCCTGGGCGAGCTTTGGGGCAATTGGCTGGTCAAGCACATCCCCGATGGCGGCAAGATCCTCGAAGTGCGCGGCGTCGCCGGTACTTCGGTCGATACGGATCGCCATAACGGCATCCATGAAGTGCTCGATGCCTCGGGCAAGACGTGGGACGTCGTCGAGGTCGTCGGTAAGTGGGATGATCCGACTGCCCAGAAGGCCACCGCGGACGCGATCGCCGTGCATGGCCACTTCGACGGCATCACCGCGCAGGGCGGCGACACCGGTGTGGTCCAGGCTATGCTCGACGCCGGCCACCCGATGGTTCCGTTTGGCGGCGAGACCGAAAACGGCTTCCGCAAGTTCTGCGGATCCAAGGCCAGCGAAGGCCTCGTCTGCTCCTCGGCCGGCACCGGCCCGGCGCAGGTTGCGGTCGCCATCAAGACGGCGCTCGATGCCCTCAACGGCAAGGTCGTTCCGCAGTCCGTCCGTCTGCCTCTGGCCATCGTCGAGGAGCCGGACTTCAAGGATGGCGAGAACTACTACTCGGACCAGTCCGACAACTTCTTCGTCGGCAACTCCTTCCCCACCTGCGGCATCAACTTTACTGCCCAGGAAATCATGGGGCAGTCCGAGGCGAACCAGTAACGGAAGGCTTCTTCCACGCCGCGGGGGCGCTATGCTCCCGCGGTAGCCTTCCGTGAGGCCAGAACGATGAATGACCAGGTTCCGCTCTTCCGGATGGAAGGGATTTCCAAGCGCTATGGCGGCGTTCGGGCGCTCGAAAGCGCCGATATAGAAATCTATCCGGGCCGCGTGCACGCCATCCTCGGCGAAAACGGCGCCGGCAAGTCCACGCTCATCAAGGTCATGTCCGGCGTGGTGCCCCCCGATGAGGGCCGCATGCTTCTCGACGGACAGGACGTGACTTTCGCCGATCCTGCCGCCGCCAATGCCGCGGGGATCGTCTGCATCTTCCAGGAGCTCTCGCTCATTCCGGAATTGTCGGTCGCCGACAATATCGTGATCTCCAATCCGCCCAAGCGGTTCGGCATGATCGACCGCGCAGCTCAGCGCCGCATCGCCGAAGAGGCGCTGGCAGGCGCGGGTGGAGATGACATTCATCCCTCGACGCTGATCAAGGATCTTCCCCTCAGCCGCCGGCAGATCGTCGAGATCGCCAAGGCGCTGGCGCGCAAGCCGCGCGTGCTCATTCTCGACGAGGCCACGTCGGCACTCACCGCCTCCGATGTCCAGACCGTATTTGGCGTGATCAAGCGGCTGCGCAGCCAGGGCGTGGCCCTGCTCTACATCTCGCACCGCATGCACGAAATCACCGAGCTTGCGGACGATTGCACCGTATTCCGCAACGGGCGGAAGATCGCGACCTACAAGGCCGGCAGCAAGACCGATGACGAAGTCGTCGAGATGATGATCGGCCGCGAGTATCACCACGTCTTTCCGCCCAAGCCAGAGCCGAAAGCATCGGCCACCGCGCCCGTCCTCGAGGTCAGGAATCTCAGCTGGACGCCGCGGCTCAGCAATGTGTCGCTTACAGCGCAGGCGGGTGAAGTCGTTGGACTGGGTGGACTCGACGGACAGGGCCAGCGCGAACTGCTCCTGGCGCTGTTCGGCGTGCTGCGCGGCACCAGCGGCGAGATTCTGATCGATGGGCAGCCGGCGCGGATCAATTCGCCCTTGGCGGCGAAATCGGACCGGATCGGCATGGCGCTGATCCCCGAGGACCGCAAGACCGAGGGGCTGATGCTGCCCATGTCAGTGCGCGACAATCTCTCTTTCGCCGCGCTCAACCGCTTTTCGCGCGGGGGCATCATTGATGGCGGGGCCGAGCGGAGCGCTATCGACGACGTCATCAAGTTGCTCGCCATCAAGACCGACGGCACGGCGGTGCCTGCCGGATCGCTGTCGGGCGGCAACCAGCAGAAGGTTGTCATCGCCAAATGGCTGATGCGCAAGCCGCGCATCATCCTGCTCAACGATCCGACGCGCGGCATCGATGTGGGCACCAAGCAGGAGCTCTACCAATTGCTCCGTCGCCTTGCCGACGAAGGCGCCGCCATCATCCTCTATTCGACTGATTATGATGAGTTGATTGGCTGCTGTGACAAGGTGCTGGTCATGTATGATGGCGCCGTGACGCGCACGCTCACGGGGGCGGAGATCACCGAGCGGGCGCTGATCGGCAGTGCGCTCAACATTGGCGGCGGGGGGACGGGGAGCGAGACCCCGGCGGTCGCATGAAGGATTTTCGGTTCTGGCTCAACGGCCAGCGCGGCACGCTGGTGGCGCTGGTCATCTTCATCCTGATGTTCGCGGTCTATCTGTCGAACCATCCGGCTATCCTCAACAATGGCTACACCGTGCAGGGCGTGGGCAATGTCGTGCAAACGGCGGCCAACAAGGGCATATTGCTGGCGCTGATCGCCATCGCGCAGACTTTCGTGGTGCTGACCGCCGGCATCGATCTCTCGGTCGGCGCGATCTTCATCCTCTGCAACGTCGTCGCCTCCTTCGTCGTCGTCACCAATCTCGGCGCCGCCTGGGGCATCGATCTGGGCCCCGTGCTCGGTCCGGCCGTAGGCATCGTGATCGTCCTAGCGGTCGGGGCGCTGTGCGGCGCGCTCAACGGGGCCATCGTGATCTTCGGGCGGCTGCAGCCGATCGTCACCACCATCGCCACTTCGGCGGTCTTCTTCGGCATCGCGTTGTTCATGCGGCCGCAGCCAGGGTCGACCCCCGAATTCGCCAAGGCGCTGGGCAAGTTCATGCTGGGCAAGTTCGGCGGGGTGATTCCGGCGAGCATGGTGTTCCTGCTCGTCGTCGTGCTCCTGATCTGGCTGCCCTTCCGCTGGTCCACCCTCGGGCGCGCCACCTATGCGGTCGGCTCGTCGGAATCGGCGTCCTACATGTCGGGCGTTCCGGTGCGGCGGGCCAAATTCCTCGCCTATGTGTTGGCCGGCCTCTTTTCCGGCCTCGGCGGGCTCTACCTCACCTTCGTGACCTCGTCGGGCCAGGCGGATCAGGCGGCGGCGGGCGGCTACACGCTCAACTCCATCGCCGCCGTGGTGCTGGGCGGGGTGTCGCTGTTCGGCGGGCGCGGCAGCGCGGTGGGCGCGATCTTCGGCGCTCTCGCCTTCCTCACCATCAAGGACCTGCTGTTCGTGTTCAATTTCGATCCGCTGTGGCAGCCGCTGTTCCAGGGCGTGGTGCTGGCGCTGGCGGTGGCGATCGGTTCGGCCCGGCTGTTCCAGGTCCGCAACCGTCTCGAAGTCTTCGGATGAGGGCCATGCCATGAGCGAAATGACTGCAACCCCCCCGGCCCGCATCCCGCTCAGCCAGCGGATCGACGTGCCGCTGGTCACCTCCTTCATCTGCATCATCGTGCTGCTGATCATCGGCAGCATGATCCAGCCCGGCTTCCTGTCGCCGGCCTATCTGCTGCAGCAATTCAAGGTCGGCGCCTTCCTCGGCATCGTCGCGACGGGCGCGATGCTGGTGATCCTGCTCGGCCAGATCGATCTCAGCGTGCCCTGGACGCTGACGCTGGGCGCCATGATGGCGGCTGCCGCGTCGACCTATGGCGTCGTCGGCGAAGTCGCGGCAATCCCCTTCGGCATCCTCTGCGGCGCGGGGCTCGGCCTCATCAACGGCGTTGCCGTCGCCTATCTGCGCATCCCCTCGATGATCATCACGCTCGCCATAAATGTCGTGGCGCAGGGCCTGATGGTCGCCTATTCGGGCGGCTTCTCGCCGCGCGATTCCGCCACGCCCGCGATGCGCTGGCTCGGTTCGGGCAATATCGGCATCGTTCCGGTGGCGGTGATCGTGTGGGCTGTAGTGGGCCTCCTCGCCGTGCTGCTCCTCCGCTACACCGTGTTCGGCCGCTCCATCTACGGCATCGGCAACAAGGAAGCCGCGGCCTATCTCTCGGGCATTCCGACGCAGCGCGTGGTGATGCTGACCTTCGTGCTCGCCGGTGCGCTCTCGGCCTTCGCGGGCGTGATGCTGGCCGGCTATAGCGGCAAGGCCGCGCAGTCGATGGGCGATCCCTATCTGCTCAGCGCCATCGCGGCGGTGGTGCTGGGTGGCACCTCGATCCTGGGCGGGCGCGGCAAATATGTCGGCACGATTGCGGGCGTGATCTTCATCACGCTGCTGCAATCGATCCTCGGCACGCTGCAATTCGGCGAGTATTTCCGGCAGGTCGCTTATGGCGTGGTCATCGTCGCCATGCTGCTGCTCTATGGCCGCGACAAGGTGATGCGCTGACGCTCAGCGCGTCAGCCGCCAGCTCCGGACCTCAAACGGCATCAGGTCGGCGGGCGCCTCGCGCATCTGCGGGTCTTCCATGATGGTGACGGCCTCCGCGCGCCAGCCTTCGGCATTGACGGTGAAGTCACCGCGCGCGCCAGCCGGCTCATAGACGCGGAAGACAAGCCCCTTGCCGTCCTCGGCCGGCTTCAGCCCCGACATGGCCGCCCGAATGCCGCTGATCCGCACCGGACGCACCACGCCGGCTGCGAGTCCGTTCACCGGCAGCATGAGCAGCGGCTGGTTCAGATCCTCGGCCTCTTCGCGGACGCCGCCTTCGTGCCAGTCGCCGGCATGCGGCATCAGCGCGTAGGTGAAGGTCTGCGTTCCCTCGTCGGCCAGCGGGTCGGGATAGATCGGCGAGCGCAACAGGCTGAGCCCCAGCACATTGCCGTGCACATTGTGCCCATACTTGGCGTCATTCAGCAGCGCGACGCCGAAGCCGGGTTCGCTGAGATCGATGAAGCGATGCGCCGCGGCCTCATACATCGCCTGGTCCCAGGACGTGTTCTGATGAGTCGGGCGCTTCACCACGCCGTTCGCACATTCGAAGGTCGCCGTCGATGAACGTGCGGCCACCGGCGTCTGCGTGCGAAGGAACACGCGACGATCGTGCCAATCGAGAATCGTCTCGACATCGAGCCGTGGTGAGTTGGCCAACAGCACATAGGTTTGCGTGATCGTCGAGGCACGGAACTTGCGGACGACGCGTACTGCGGCACGCCCCGCGCTGTTCTCAATCACGGTGATGCTCTCGAGCATCGTAATCTGTTCGCCGCGCTCGGCATAATCGTCCTCGACATCCCACGCGTCCCAGTTGCGCGGCTTGTCGACCGGATAGGCCCAGAGCTGGTTTCCCGGACCGGCCAGCGCCTCACGGCCACTTGGCTTGTGGATCAGGCTGGCGAGTGTTCCATCCGGCGCAATCGCTGCGCTTAGAATGCCGTTCCCGATATGCGCTTTGCTGACCGACAGTCCGGAGACGGGCGGTTCGTCGCGGCCGACAATTGCGATGCCCAGCGGCGGCACGGTCGCAAGCCCGGCGCCGACGCGTCGCTCCGACAACGACGGGTTGACGACGAGCAGTCCATCGCCATCCCCCTTCGGCAATTGCGCCGAGATCGCCGCCATTGCCGCGTCCTGCGCCGCCTTGCCCGCCGCAATCACGCCGTCCAGCTCTTGCGCCGCGTCCTGATACACTTCGTTGATCGACGAGCCCGGAAGAATGTCGTGGAACTCGTTCTTCAGCACGACGCGCCAGTGCTTCTCCATGCTCTCCGGCAGCGCAGCACCCAGCATATGCGCCAGCGACGCCACGGTTTCCGCCGTGATCAGCGCGCGCTCGGCCTTGCGGTGCAGCCGCTTCACCACCGATTGCGTGGTCAGCGTCGCGCGGTGCAGCTCAAGATAGATTTCTCCCGACCAGACCGGCAGCTTCTTGTCGCGCGCGGCTATGTGCGCCTCGGCGAAATAGTCCCCAACCTTGCCCCAGCGCGCTTCGGGCAGCGCCGGGAAATCGCGCAATTGCGCCTCGCGTTCGACCATCTCGGGCGTGGTGCCGCCACCGCCATCGCCATAGCCGATCGCCAGCAGCGATGTGTCATGCAGCGTCTTGCCCCGGAAGTTGCGCCAGGTCGGCACCAGCGCGTCGGGCTGCAGCATGCCGTTATAGCCGCCGAGGGGATTGTCGAAGGTGTGCGCCAGCACGCGGCTGCCGTCGAGACCTTCCCACCAGAAGAGATCGGCTGGAATCCTGTTCGTCTCCGACCAGTTGACCTTGATCGTGAAGAAGCTGTCGATGCCGCCCTGCTTCAGTAGTTGCGGCAGCGCGCCGGAAAAGCCGAAACAGTCCGGCAGCCAGCAAACCCTGTGCCGCGCGCCGAAATGCTTCTCGAAGAAACGCTGGCCATAGAGGATCTGCCGCGCGAGGCTCTCGCCCGTTGGCATATTGGTGTCGGGCTCGACCCACATGCCGCCCAGCACTTCCCACTGGCCGGATTTGACCCGCGCCTTGATCTGCTCGAGGAGCTTTGGGTCGTCCTCCTCCATCTGCGCATAGTAATGCGCAGTGGATTGGTTGAAGCGGTAATCCGGCGACTGCTCCATCAGCGCGAGCGCGGTGTGGAAGGTGCGGCGCATCTTCCGGCGCGTCTCGGCATAGGGCCAGAGCCAGGCAAGATCGATATGCGCATGCCCGGTGAGCAGCAGCCTGCCCTGGGGCGGATAGAGCTCCTGCAGCCGTTGCAGTTCGTCCACCAGCGCGTCATGCGCCGCGATCACCGATTGCCGCTGCGCCTGGTTGAGTCCCGCAGGATCAGCGATCAGCTCGGGTAATTGCCAGATGGCCTGCTGACCGGGCGAGGGCGCCATACGCGCGATGTAGTCGGCGGTACCCGAAGGCCAGTCGAGGTTGCGCTGCGCAGCCTCCGCCGCAGCGATCAGATGCGCGACGACATCGTGCGTGCCGAGCACCTGCGCGGCCTCGATGACCTGCTGCAACAACAGCGCCAATCGATGCACGGGAAGATCGACCCAGATCAGGCTTGCGCGGTTGAGGCGCGGCGCACGCACCGGAACGCCGAAGGGTTCGCGCGCCGTCGTCTCGGTGGCGATCGCAAATTGCCGGGCCTTGAGCGTGAACTCGCGGTGATAGGGATCGAGCCCGAAGCTCTGGCTGTCCTTGTTGGGATAGCTCAGTGTGACGAGACTCTCTCCGCCGACATCGAGCACGAGGCGTGATTCCTCAAGCGGCCAATGCGCGGGGACTTCCGCGCTTGCCGCGAATTTCACGACGCCCTCGCGATGCGGCCAGGCCTCGCCAACCGCAATCGGGGCGCCGTCGAAGGTCCAGCCGCCGACCGGCACGCCCTCGCGCGCGCGCCAATAGTGCAGCTCGCGCTGGCGGACTTTCAGCCGCTCCAGCCGCTGGCCCAGCGTCAATGCCATGTCCACTCCCCGGGATCGTTCAGAGCCTTGGCCGGCTCACTGTGCAGCCGGCATTAAGCCCAAGATTTGGAACGTTGCAATGCCCGGTGTGCGGGAGAAACGCTCAGGCCCACTCGCCCTTGCGCATCACCGGCGTCACCGATCCATCCTGGCCGATGCCGTCGACATCGATCTCGGCCGAGCCGATCATCCAGTCGATGTGGATGAGGCTCTTGTTGCCGCCCTGCTTTTCGACCTCTTCGGGCGTGATCTTGTCGCCATTGGTGAAGCACTTGGAATAGCACTGGCCGAGCGCGATATGGCTCGCGGCGTTCTCGTCGAACAGCGTGTTGTAATAGAGGATGCCGCTGGCCGAGATGGGCGAGGAATGGGGCACCAGCGCCACTTCGCCGAGCCGACGGCCGCCTTCATCGGTGTCCATTGCCTTCACCAGCACGTCGAGGCCCTTGCTCGCCTTCACATCGACAATCCGTCCTTCCTCGAAGCGCACCGCGATGTCTTCGATCAGTGAGCCATTGTGCGACAGCGGCTTGGTCGAGCGTACTATGCCGTCGACGCGCATGCGGTGCGGCGTGGTGAAGACTTCCTCGGTCGGGATGTTCGGGTTGCAGACAATGCCGGTCCGGCTCGGGCTCGCGCCGCCGCGCCAGGCATGGCCGTCGGCGAGGCCGAGAGTCAGATCGGTGCCGGGCCCGGTATATTTGAGCGCTTTGAAGTTCATACCGGTGAGCCAGGTCTGGCGCTCCATCAGCCGCGCATTGTGCTCGCGCCACGCCGCCACCGGGTCGGGCCGGTCGATGCGGGTCGCCGCGAAGATCGCGTCGGCGAGCTTTTTGACAGCAATTTCTTCCGGATCGCCGGCGAAGACGAGCTTGGCCCACGACGCGCCCGGATAGGGCACGATGCTCCAATTGGTGTCGAAATTGGTGATCTTCTTGAGCGCGGGCTGATAGGCCTTGGAATTGGCGCGGTTGGCGCGGCCGACTTTTTCGGGATCCTGCTCGGAGAGCAGCATGGGATTATCGCCCGCGATGGCAAGCCGGGCCGTATTGTTCTCGAAGGCCTTGGCCACGCCCTCATAGAGCCAGTCCGGCGCGTGGTCGAAACTCGCGTCACTGCCGTAGCGGTAGCGCGCCAGCGTCGTCTCCTCGTCGGAGTAGAAGGTCGTCACCAGCCCCGCGCCGGCTCTATAGGCATGTTCGGTGATCTTGCGCGCCAGCGGCAGCGCACTGATGGGCGAGGTCATATAGAGGTCTTGGCCCGGCTTCAGTCCGAGGCCGACATGGATGGCGACTTCGGCGAGTTTGTCGAGTTTTGCGGAATCGATCGGATCGGGCATCACGGAACCTGGACAAGAATTGCGGTGCCCTGCCCTAGCCTCTGGCCGCGGCGCTGAAAAGCCTTATCTCAGGCCGCCTCGTAAGTGGCGGTGAAGGCGAGTTCGGCGCTGTTGGTGAATTCCGCATCGGCCAGCGCCGACATGCCGGAGGCTGCCGATTGATAGAGGCTGACCAAGGTCGCATCGGCCTCGACAGCGCCCTGCAGCGTGCCCGTCAGGCCCGTCAGATTGTCGGCAAATCCGATGGCGGCGGCAGCCGGCATGCCGTCGTCGCGCGAGGCGAAGGGGAGTCCCCCGATTTGCGCGCTGCCGGTGGCCGAGCCCTTGGACGAGAGGACGATCCGAGCCGTCACCGCCACCTGGCGTCCGATGCGCCGGAAGCGTCCCGTTCGCGCGGCATAGGCGATGCCCATCGCCGCGCCGCCGAATTGCAGATCCGGCGTCCAAATGCCCTCTTCGAACCCGTCCGCGCCGATCAGCGCCGACCAGGCGCCCGTGTGGTGAAGAACGAATTCCGCATCGTCCTCGACAAAGGCCAGCCAGCCCTCGCCCGGCATCAGGAACTCCCAGCCGCCATCAAGCCAGGAGGCAAGCTTGCCGTCCTTGCCGACCCAGGCGCCGCTACCGCTCGCCGCGACGATGTAACTGTCGCCTTCGGCCGGACTGCCCGGCGGTGCGCTCACAGTCCGGCTCTTGACCATCGGCTGCACCAGCCGGTCGAGCAACGCCATCGCCTCATTGTAGCTGACTTGCTTTTGCGCCTGCTGCGGGGCGATGTAGGGAAGCGCAAGGCGGGCAGTCGTGGACATCGGCATATCCTGCAATATGAAGACTTCCGGCAGTGTAAGGCCGGCCGCAAGGGCTTGGACAGATTCGGCAATATGGCGATTAGATGAACAAAATCAGCGATCTGGATACACCCTGCGTGCTCATCGACATTGACCGGGTCGAGGCCAATCTCGCCGGCGCGCAGGCCCATGCCGACGAGAATGGCTACCGGCTCCGTCCGCACACCAAGACCCACAAGCTGCCGCGCTTCGCCAAGCGCCAAGTCGAACTCGGGGCCGTCGGCATCACTGTGCAGAAGCTGGGCGAAGCCGAAGTGATGGCCGACGCCGGCCTCACGGACATCTTCCTCCCCTACAACATCGTCGGACCCATCAAGCTCGCCCGGCTCAAGGCGCTCAACGAGCGCGTGGTGCTCTCGGTCACCGCCGACAGTCCCGACACGGTCGCGGGCTATGCTGCCACCTTTCGCGGCGGCAAGCCGCTGACTGTTTTGGTCGAATGCGATACCGGCGGCGGCCGCTGCGGCGTGCAGTCGCCGGCGCAGGCGCTCGCCCTCGCGCGCCAGATCAACATGACCGAGGCTTTGCGCTTCGGCGGCCTCATGACCTATCCGGCACTCCACAAATGGTCCGAAGCCGCCCACTGGCTCGGCGAAGCGAAGGCGATGATCGAGGCTGCGGGCGCCCCGGTCCCGGTGGTCACGGCCGGCAATTCTCCCGACATGTGGCACGCGGGCGATGCCGTGGTCACCGAACGCCGTCCCGGCACCTACATCTATTTCGACCGCTCACAGGTGGCTTACAGGGCCGCGCGCTGGCAGGACTGCGCGCTCACAGTGCTGACGACGATTGTGTCGCGCCCGACCGCCACGCGCATCGTCATCGATGCAGGATCGAAATCGCTGAGCAGCGACCTCATGGGCCTCACCGGACATGGGGCCGTGCTGGGCAATGAGGACGTGATCGTCAAATCGCTGTCCGAGGAACATGGCGTGATCGAGCTCGAGAGCCCGTCGGAGATCCCGCGCGTCGGCAACCGGCAACGGATCATCCCCAACCACGCCTGCGTCGTGTCCAATCTCTTCGATCATGTTCACTTCATCCGCGGCGATGACGTGCTCGAGACGGTGCCGGTTGCGGCACGCGGCCGGGTCGATTAGCAACGACACCTCGCATGCTGGATAAAACTACCCGATGCCCGATCTCCTGATCCGCCTCTACGACCTGCCCGTCTTCGATGCTGAAGCGCGCGTCAGCGCGGCAGGCATCACGATCCGCAGGCCGATCGCGCCGGAGCGCCAGGTTGTCCTCGACTGGGTCAACGAACAGTTCTCGGAGGGCTGGGTGTCCGAGGCCGCGGTCGGCCTGAGCCAGATGCCCGCGACCGTGTTCATCGCCACCCATCACGACAACCTCGTCGGCTTTGCCTGCTACGACACGACGGCGAAGGGCTTCTTCGGCCCAACGGGCGTCGACAAGAACATGCGCAGCAAAGGCATCGGCGAAGCCCTGCTGATCACGACGCTGCGCGCGATGCGCGAAGCGGGATACGCCTATGGCGTCATCGGCGATCCCGGCCCTGTGGAGTTCTATCGCAAGCGCCTCGACGCCCTCGAGATCCCGAAGTCGAAGCCCGGCCACTATGCCGGAATGCTGCGGAAACCCTGACCGCAGCAGAAAGGGCGGGATCGCTCCCGCCCCTTCCTCCTTCTGCCCACCGAGCGTCAGCGGTGGACGAAGAGCAGAATGATGATGATCAGCCAGATCGGAACGCCGAGGATCCAGAGAAGGATGCCAGTGCCAAGTCCACGCATTGCGTTTCTCCTCTGCCTCAGAAGCGCCGGAAGACATCGGCGAAGACCGTGCCTTCGTCACGATGACGTCCACCCTTGGACGCGGCCCACCAGGCTGCAGCCGCACTGACGAGGAATGACGCGGCGGTAAGGAACGCCGCCAGGACCGTGGTCTTCCGCGCCGCCTCTGCGGTGTCAGCGGCCTTCGCCTTGGCATCGTCGATCGCGGCCATGACTTGATCCACACGGGCCTGCGCGTCTTCCGCAGACAGTCCCGTGTTGGCCGCGACGAGTTGCGCCAGATAGGTGCGATCATCGGCTGGTATTTCCCCGGCGATCGCGCCGTTTGCGAGGATGCGCGTCGCCTCGCCCCGATAGTCCTGCTGAGGAATAGGCCCCGGTGTCGCGCTCGCAGGGGCGCGGAACAGCAGGTCGGTGAAATAGGCATTCGGGTCGAGCGTACCCGCCGCGTCATCGGCAACGTTCGATGCGGCGGCGGTCACCGTGGCCGCTGCCGAACCGATTGCATTGAAGGCGGCACCGGCACCCCCAGCCGCAATCACGGCGCCGACGACCAATGCACCAGCCCACACAAGCAGGCCGTGGGCGCCATCGCGGACATCCACCTCATGCTCGGACGCGTCAGCAAACCGTCGCCGCAGCCGTCCGGCGAGATAGCCGCCCGCCATGAAGCTCGAGACTTCGACCCACAGCAGCCAGCTCGCCGCGGCAATCGCCACCCAGACGGGAGCGACGCCTTCGAATGTCCTGAAGTTGACGAAGCTTAACCCGATGGCGGAGCCAAAGGCGAGCATGACGATTGATATTGCCGATGCAAGCGCAATGCCGGCGATGATCGCCGGCCAGTCGACATAGGAATGGTGTTCTTGTGTCGCAGCCGCGGGTTCAGCAACGATGGTTACGTCGGACATGGCCATGATTTCCTCCACCTTCTCAGCGGAGGCCGAAGAATGACAGGATGGCCAGGACGACAACGACCAGGCCAACCAGATAGATGATGCCGTTCATTTGATGCACGCCTCATGTTGACGCATTGTGATGTCTAGAAAAGACTCGCAATGGCCTTTGGTTGCGGGGTGTGCACAAAATCTGTGCCTGCGGAACCAACGGGCCGCCACGATGTTTCCTTCAATCGGCCGGGAGGATGCGCTATGCCTTCTCCCCTAGCGTCAGGAGCCGGTAAAGATGACCGAAGTGACGGCTGAATCCGCGACCGCGCAGAGGCGGCGCTGGCAGCTGTCGAACGTTATCCTTATTCCCTTCTACCTGATGGCCGTCGGCTTTCTGCTCCGCTACGCCGTCTATGTGCGAACGTCGGGACATTGGGGCTTCATCGACTATATCCGCGCCCTCTGCGTCTATGACTGCAACGCCTATGAGCGGCTCGCGCTCAACGGCTATGAAGGCCGACCCTCCGGTTTCGACAAGGGAGATGCCAATAACTGGGCGTTCTTCCCGCTCTATTCGATCCTGGCTTGGGCGATCAGCAAGCTCGCCAATCTGTCTGTGCTCGTCTCGGGGACGATCCTTTCCAACCTGCTGACTGTGGCTTCGGCGATCATTGCATGGCCGCTGTTCGAGAACAGAATGCGGGCCTATTTCCTGTTCTGTTTCGTGCTCTTTCTCGGACCCTTCTCCTATTATTTCACCACACTTTACACCGAGAGCCTGTTCCTGCTGTTCACGGTGGCGGGATTCGTTTTTCTTAAGCAGCGCGACTACTTAACGGCTGGATTGACGGGAGCACTGATGTCGGCCACGCGCTCCACGGGGCTGCTGTTCGCGGCGGCGATCCTGATCCAGGCCATGCAGGACCATCTGCGCGACGGGGGAAGCATCGGCGGTTTCCTGCGCGGGTTTCCGCGTCGGACCGATCTCATCCTTGCGGTGGCGATGGTGCCGCTCGGGCTCTGCGTCTTTGCGCTCTACATGTATCTGACGACAGGCGACGCGCTGGCCTTCGTTCACATCCAGCGCGCCTGGGGCCGCGCTTTCCAGAATCCGTTCTCCAATCTGTGGATCGCGCTGACCCTGCAGTTCAAGAATGGCTGGCAGCTGCCGATCGTCACCACCGACCTCGCCTTCGGCATCGCCGCGATCGTGGGGTTCATCCTCTGCATTGTGCTCGCCATCCGCCGGCAATGGGCGATGGCCGTGTTCTGCCTCTTCGGCATCCTGCTGCCGCTCTCGACCAACACCTATTCGATGATCCGGTTCGTTGCCGGACTCGGCCCTCTGCTCATTATCGGATCGATCCTCCTCGCCCATTGGCGGTGGATCTACTATCTGGTCCTGCCGATCCTGCTGATCCTCGACGTGCTGTTCCTGCAGACCTGGACGTCACGCTCCTACTATCTGATGTGAGCGGGCGATGACTGGATACCGACCGCGAGCATGGCATGTGGTTCTCATTGTCCTGTTCGGTGCGTTCGAACTCGTCGTGCTGTGGCTGGCGCTGCATCCCAATGTCGCCGACGACTATCGCGCCTATTACATTGACCGCACGGCCTCGTGTTTTCCGCGCGAGGACAGCGTAGCGGATGGGTCGTATCTGCTGGGCAATCCCATCAGCTTCGTGCCCGATCGCAACGGCCACCTGCGAGACAATCTCCGCTGGTGCGGCTTCATGCCTCCCAACAATTCGGGCATCCGCAGCTTTGGCGATTACGGCATCCTGCGGCTGCGCTTTCCCGTGCCAAACGAGGATTTGCTGCTGACCTTTGCCAGCTTCGCCAATGCCAGCGCCAAGGATCCACCGCGCGAGGTGAGTGTGGTGGTCAATGGCCAGCGGATCGACAGCGTGATCTACACGGACGCCAAGCGGATCAATGGCGTTATGGTCATTCCAGCCGAGGTTGCAAAGTCCAATCCGGATGGTGGCCTCGACATCCGCTTCGAGGTGCCGCGCATCGGGCCGCCGGGGACCAATAGCGAGCCGGTAACGCTGCAGCTCCGGCTTGAGGCCCTGCGCGTGCTGCCGGTGAGCAAGGCGCCGCCGATGCCGAACACTCCGGTGGCATCGCCCGAAGCGAAGACTGCCAAGAAATGAAAGGAGGCGGGATCCCTCCCGCCTCCTTATCAATGATCTCCGCCTGTCTTACTTGAATGCAGCGTCCGTGATCTCGGTCGTGTAGGCGGTCGCATCCGGCGGCGCGGTCAGGAATTTCTGGTCGAGCAGCGCCTGCACGGTGCGGTCCCAGGTGGCTTTGTCGAGCACGCCATTGGCGCCCGCCATGAGCTTAGCGACCTCGCCCACCATGTAGCGTTCATGTGCCAAGGTGGCGGCGCCGGCATCGTCGGCGTCGACGACGATCTGGGCGGACTCGTCGGGATTGGCGAGCGCATAGTCCCAGCCCTTCATCGAAGCACGGACGAACTTGACCATGTCTTCCTTGAACTTGGGATCGGCAAGCTTTTCCTCGAGCACGTAGAGACCATCCTCGAGCAGGCCGTTACCCATGGCGGAATAGTTGAACTCGATGATCTTGTCGGCGGTGAAGCCGGCATCAGCCGCCTGACCGAGCTCATTATAGGTCATGACCGAGATGCAGTCGGCCTGATGTTGGACCAGAGCCGAAACGTCGAAGTTCTGCTGCAGGACGGTGACCCCGTTCGGTCCGCCTTCGGTCGAATAGCCCAGCTTATGCATCCAGGCGAAGAACGGGACTTCGTTGCCGTAGAACCAGCTGCCCAGCGTGTGTCCGGGGAAATCCGCTTCGGTCTTGATCGGACCGTCCTTGGGACAGATCAGCTCGAGGCCGCCATTGCGGAAGGGCTGCGCGATGTTGACCATCTTGATGCCCTTCTCGCGGGCGATCAGAGCATTGCCGGCCCATTCGACGGCGACATCGGCACCACCGGCCGCCAGCACGGGCGGAACCGGGGTCGTCGGGCCGCCCGGCAGGATGGTCACATCGAGCCCTTCGGCCTCGTAGTAGCCCTTGGCCTTGGCGACGTAATAGCCGGCGAATTGCGACTGCGTCACCCATTTGATCTGCAGCTTGATGGGATCGAGCGCGAGGGCGCCCGTCGCGCTGGTGAGCGCAAGCGCGCCGGCCAGCAACGGCATGATGAGTTTCTTCATTGTTCTACCTTCCCTGTTACGCCCGGCCACCACGGACGGACGGATGCCAAAACGTCACCGCGCGTTCGATCAGCGCGATCAGTCCATAAGAAGCGGAGCCCGCCACGGCAGCGACCGCGACCTCCGCCCACACCATTTCGACATCGAGCCGGCCCACTCCGGTCGATATGCGAAAGCCCATGCCGACAATCGGCGACCCGAAGAATTCTGCAACAATCGCGGCGATCAGCGCCAGCGTCGAATTGATCTTGAGCGCGTTGAAAATGAACGGCATCGCCGCCGGTAGCCGGAGCTTGAGCAGGCTCTGCCAATAGCTCGCCGCATAGGTGCGCATCATGTCGCCTTCCATGCGCCCCGCCGAGTTCAGGCCGGCCAAGGTATTGATCAGCATGGGGAAAAAGGTAACGCAGAGGATCACCGCCGCCTTGGACTGCCAGTCATAGCCGAACCACATCACCATGATCGGCGCGATGCCGACGATGGGCAGCGCCGAGGCGAAATTGCCGATCGGCAGGATGCCGCGTTTGAGGAAGGGCGAGCGGTCGACCAGGATGGCCACGGCGAGCCCGGCTACCGTTCCCAGCGCGAAGCCTGAGAGCACGCCCTTGAGAAAGGTCTGTTGGAAATCCTTCCAGAGGATGGCGACGGAATCGGCGGCGGTGAGCTTCGCCCAGATCGCGGAAGGCGGCGGCAGGAAGACGTGGTTGATGTTGAAGCCCTGTACCACCGCTTCCCAGATCGCCAGCAACGTAATGCCGAACGCGATCGGAACGAGCACGCCGATGCCGGGCAGTCCGACCTCGCCATTTGCAATTGCCGTTGCGAGGCGGTCGATGAACAGCCAGGCGAAGACCCACATGGCGATCAGCGTGAGCCACAGCGGAGGACCGGACTGGCCCAGGCTGGTCAGCACCGCGACTCCGGCAAGCACTGCGAGAACGCCGTCAATCCAGAAGCTGAAGGGGATGAAGAAGCGGGCCAGCGTCAGCGCACCGAGAACGCCTACAATGAAAATCAGCGACTGGATTTGCGGCAGCATGGTTGCTGCCGCGCCTAGCGCGCTCAAGCCAGCGACGATCGCGAGGAGCCGCTGCCAGTTCGTCATGCGGGTTGCGCCCCCATCCGGCGGAGCGCCAGGCGCTCAGCGAGTCCGACCGAGACCACGAGAAAGGCGGCCAGCGCCGCGGCAATCACAAGCACGGCCCAGATGACCACCGTCTGGCCATTATAGGAGCCGGTGAGCAGGCGCACTCCGAGGCCGCCGCCATTGGTGTAGGTGAGCTCCGCCACCAGCGCGCCGATCAGCGCGATAGCGACGCCGACTTTCATCGATGCGAAGAGGAACGGCGTCGATGCCGGCCAGCGCAGCTTCCAGAAGATGGTCCAGCGCGAGGCATTGTAGGTGCGCATCAGATCGAGCTGCATCTGGTCGGGCGAACGGAAGCCCTTGACCATGCCGACCACCACCGGAAAGAAACTGAGATAGGTCGAGATCAGCGCCTTGGGCAACAGACCCTGCAGCCCGATCGCGTTGAAGCCCACCACCAACATCGGCGCGATGGCGAGGATGGGAATGGTCTGACTGGCGATGATCCAGGGCATCAGCGAGCGATTGGCCGCTTCATTGTGGACGATATAGACAGCGAGCAGCAGCCCCAGCACCGTGCCGATGATGAAACCGAGCACGGTGCCCGCCAGAGTAATCCCCGCCGCCTGCAGCAGGCTGCGTTTACTCGTGATCGGCTGGCCGACAATTGCGTTCCACATCTCGCCAACAACTTGGTGCGGCGCCGGAAGGATCGGCTTCACCTGCGACCACAGGTCGGCAATCAGCTGCGGGATCGGCGGAATGGGCGTGTCGTTCCGTACATAAGTATCGAGCTGCGGCTGCAGATTGAGCAGGATCGAGGCGAGATACCAGACGACCAGCAGCACCGCGATGACGATGAGGACGGCGAAGGTCCGGCTCTCCCGCAGGGCGATCATGCCGTCTCCTCATAGGAGTGGCCGGCGCGCAATCCTTCGCGGACGCGGTGCGCGATCTTGAGAAACTCCGGCGTTTCTCGAATCTCAAGCGGCCGCTCCGCGGGCAGGGTCGAGGCGATGACGTCGGTGACACGGCCGGGACGCGGCGACATCACCACGATCTTGGTCGAAAGATAAACCGCCTCCGGAATGGAGTGCGTGACGAAGGCAATCGTCTTCTGCGTGCGCGCCCAGAGCTTGAGCAATTCCGAGTTGAGGTGATCGCGCACGATCTCATCGAGCGCGCCGAAGGGCTCGTCCATCAGCAGCAGATCTGCATCAAAGGCGAGCGCACGCGCAATCGATGCGCGCTGCTGCATGCCACCGGAGAGCTGCCAGGGATATTTCCGCTCGAAGCCGGTGAGATTCACGAGCTCCATAGTGCGGGCGATGCGGTCTCTCCGCTCGGCATCGCTGTAACCCATGATTTCGAGCGGCAGAGCGACGTTCTTCTCGATGGTGCGCCAGGGGAACAGGGCCGGCGCCTGAAAGACATAGCCATAAGCGCGGGATTTGCGCGCGTCTTCGGGGCTCATGCCATTGATGCTGATGGTGCCCGCGGTCGGCTGCTCGAGATCGGCGATGACGCGCAGGAACGTCGTCTTGCCACAGCCGGACGGACCGATGAAGGAGACGAATTCGCCGCGCTCGATGTCGAGATTGACGTCGCTGAGGGCCTGGATGTCGCCATCGCCGGTGTGAAAGGTGAGACCGAGATTTTTGGCGGAAACGACCGTCACAGCGTGAGCACCTGTTCTTCCTTGTCGGGGCAGCGGCCGAGCGGCCCCCAGCGGCCGAAGTCCTTGAGCACGACATCGTATCCGGCATCGCCGTGCGAAACGATCACGATCTCATCGCCGGGAATGGGCCGGCCCAGCGACGAGCAGACCGCCTCGATGGTAAACACGCCATCGGCCTCAGAGACGAGGTCGCCGAAATCGCAGCCGGTGGTGTAGGCGGTAAAGGTATCGCCGGTGAGGACCACCATGCGCTTGGTATCGGCCTTGCCGGTCAGATAGAAGTGGCAGCCTTCCTTGTTGCCGAAGGCCCAGTCGAGCGGAATGGTGCCTTCGGCCAGCGCCGGCGCGGCAATGCCGGCGGCGAACAGGACGATGGCGGCAGCACCCCCGCGGATCGGCAAGCGCTAGACCCCCGTCGCCGGGATGCCGGTGCGCTCGACCTTGCGGGGCGCGGTGATGTCTTTCCAGGTCGACAGCGCGCGGTTCACTGCGCCCTTGGGCTCGCGCGGCACGAACTTGCCATGGCCCTGCTCGGCCTTCACTTCACTCTCGCGCACCGCGACCTTGCCGCGGGTGAGCGTGAAGCGTGGCAGGCCCGTGACCTCGATGCCCTCGAAGACATTGTAGTCGATGGCGGACTGCTGCGATTTGGCGCTGATGGTCTTCTTGCGCTTGGGGTCCCACACCACGAGATCGGCATCGGCGCCGACGAGCACCGCACCCTTTCTGGGATAGAGGCCGAGAATCTTGGCGATGTTGGTCGAGGTGACCGCCACGAACTCGTTCATGGTCAGCCGCCCGGTGTTGACGCCCTTGGTCCAGAGCACCGGCATGCGGTCTTCGAGACCGCCGGTGCCGTTCGGGATCTTGGCGAAATTGCCGACACCGGCACGCTTCTGCTGAGTCGTGAACGCGCAGTGATCGGTGGCCACCACTTGCAGCGAGCCCGACTGCAGCCCGGCCCAGAGCGAATCCTGATGCTGCTTGTTGCGGAAGGGCGGGCTCATGACGCGGCGGGCCGCATAGTCCCAGTCCTTGTTGAAGTACTCAGTCTCGTCGAGCACGAGATGCTGGATCAGCGGCTCGCCATAGACACGCATGCCCTTCTGCCGCGCACGGCGGATCGCTTCGTGTGCCTGCTCGCAGGAGGTGTGGACGATATAGACCGGCACCCCCGCCATGTCGGCGATCATGATCGCGCGGTTGGTCGCCTCGCCCTCGACTTCCGGCGGGCGCGAGTAGGCATGGGCCTCGGGGCCGTTATTGCCGTCGGCAAGAAGCTTGGCGGTCATCTGCGCGACGACGTCGCCATTCTCGGCATGGACCAGCGGCAGGGCGCCAAGATCGGCGCAGCGCTGGAAGGACGAGAACATCTCATCGTCGTCCACCATCAGCGCGCCCTTATAGGCCATGAAGTGCTTGAACGAGGTGATGCCACGATCGACAACATCGGCCATCTCCTTCCAGACCTGCTCACCCCACCAGGTGATGGCCATGTGGAAGGAATAATCGCAACTCGCCTTGCCGGTCTTGTTGTCCCACATCTGCAGCGCTTCGAGCAGCGATTGCTGCGGATTGGGCAGGCAGAAATCCACCACCATTGTGGTGCCGCCGCTCAGCGCCGCGCGCGTGCCGGACTCGAAGTCGTCGGTCGAATAGGTGCCCATGAAAGGCATCTCGAGATGGGTGTGCGGATCGATGCCGCCCGGCATGACGTAGCAGCCGGTCGCATCGAGGGTGTCGCCCCCCGAGAGGTTCTGACCGATCTCGGCGATGGTCTCGCCCTCGATCCGGATGTCGGCCTTGTAAGTGAGATCGGCAGTAACGATGGTGCCGTTCTTGATGATGGTCATGCTAGAACCTCGTTATTCTACTATCTCCGCCGTCTCCGCCACCGCATGGAAGAGCACGTCGGCGCCGGCGGCGGCCCAGTCCTTGCTGATGTTCTCGGCTTCGTTGTGGCTGAGCCCGTCGACGCAAGGGCACATGATCATCACCGAAGGGCCAACACGCTGCATCCAGCAGGCGTCGTGGCCGGCGCCGGAGATGATGTTCATGTGGCTGTAGCCGAGCTTCTCGGCTGACGCGCGCACCCGGCCGACGAGCTCGGGATCGAAGGTCACCGGATCGAAATGACCGACGGGTTCGACGGCGCATTTGACTCCAAGGGCATCACAGATCTTCGGCGCCTCGGCTTCGATCCTGGCGCGCATGCGGTCCAGCTTACCCTGTTCGGGCGAGCGGATATCGACGGTGAAGACCACCGTGCCCGGCAGAACGTTGCGCGAGTTGGGCGAGAATTTCACCTGTCCGACGCCTCCGACGGCGCCCGGCTGGTTTTCCATCGCCACCGCCTGCACCATTTCAAAGATGCGGGACATGGCGAGGCCGGCATTGACGCGCATGTTCATCGGCGTCGAGCCGGTATGCGCTTCCTTGCCAGTCAATGTGAATTCGAGCCACCACAGACCCTGCCCGTGCGTCACGACGCCGATCTGCTTGTTCTCGGCTTCGAGGATCGGGCCCTGCTCGATGTGGTACTCGAAATAGGAATGAAATTTTCGGGCGCCGACCTTCTCGTCACCGATCCAGCCAATGCGTTTGAGCTCGTCGCCGAAGGTTTTGCCGTCGAGATCCTTGCGGCCATAAGCGTAGTCGAGGCTGAACTGACCGGCGAACACGCCCGAGGCCATCATTGCCGGCGCGAAGCGGGCGCCTTCCTCGTTGGTCCAGTTGACGACGACGATCGGTCGGCGCGTCTTGATGCCGAGATCGTTGAGCGTGCGGATGACTTCGAGGCCGCTCAGTACGCCCAGCACGCCGTCATAGCGGCCACCCGTCGGCTGCGTGTCGAGATGGCTGCCGACGAATACCGGGTCGAGCTTTGGCTCTGTGCCCTCGCGGCGCATGAACATCGTGCCCATCTGGTCGACGCCCATGGTTAGCCCCGCGCCATCGCACCAGCGCTGGAAAAGTTCGCGGCCTTTCTTGTCGTCGTCGGTGAGCGTCTGGCGATTGTTGCCGCCAGCAATGCCGGGGCCGATCTCGGCGAGCTCGTGGATCGAATTCCAAAGGCGGTCTGGGTTGATCCTGAGATTTTCGCCGGGGGCCGCCATGGATTTATTTCATGCTCGGGAAGGTGAACTCGGCCCCGGACTTGATACCGGCGGGCCAGCGGGAGGTCACTGTTTTGAGCCGCGTGTAGAAATGCACGCCTTCGGGCCCATAGATGGAGTGATCGCCGAAAATCGAGCGCTTCCAGCCGCCGAAGCTGTGATAGGCCACGGGCACGGGGATCGGCACGTTGATGCCGACCATGCCCACTTCGATCTTGTCGGCGAATTCGCGCGCCGCGTCGCCGTCGCGAGTGAAGATTGCGGTGCCGTTGGCATATTCATGGCCATGGATAAGGTCGACTGCGTCCTGGTAGGACTGCGCGCGGACGACGGAGAGCACCGGCCCGAAGATTTCGTCACGGTATATCTTCATGTCGGGCTTCACCTTGTCGAACAGCGTTCCACCGACGAAGAAACCGTTCTCATAGCCCTGCAATTTGAAGTCGCGGCCGTCGACCACGAGCTCGGCGCCCTCGGCCACGCCAGAGTCGATATAGCCGACGATCTTGTCGCGCTGGGCCTTCGAGACGATCGGCCCCATCTGCGCATCCTTGTCGGTCGCCGGCCCAATCCTCAGGCTTTCGACGCGCGGCTTCAGCTTCTCGATGAGGATGTCGGCGGTCTTATCGCCGACCGGCACGGCCACGGAGATTGCCATGCAGCGCTCGCCGGCCGAGCCATAGCCCGCGCCCATCAATGCGTCCGCCGCCTGGTCCATGTCCGCATCGGGCATGACGATCATGTGGTTCTTGGCGCCGCCCAGCGCCTGGACGCGCTTTCCCGCTGTGGTACCACGCCGATAGACATATTCGGCAATGGCGGTGGAACCAACGAAGCTCACGGCTTTGATGTCGGGATGATCGAGGACGGCATCGACTGCTTCCTTGTCCCCATGAACGACATTAAGCACGCCCTCAGGGAGACCCGCTTCCATGAAGAGCTTCCACGCCAGCATCGGCGCGGAGGGATCGCGCTCGGAGGGCTTGAGGACGAAGGTGTTCCCGCAGGCGATGGCGATGGGATACATCCACATCGGCACCATTGCGGGGAAGTTGAACGGGGTGATGCCGGCGACAACGCCGAGCGGCTGACGATCGGAATAGGAGTCGATCGAAGGGCCGACATTGCGCGAGAACTCGCCCTTCAGCAATTGCGGAATGCCACAGGCGAAATCGACGCAGTCGATGCCGCGCGCCACCTCGCCCATCGCATCGTCATGCACCTTGCCGTGCTCTTTTGAGATCTCGCGGGCGAGATCGTCGGCGTGCCGGTCCAGCAGCTCCTTGAAGCGGAACATGATGCGGGCGCGCTTCATCGGCGTTGTCGCCGCCCATGCCGGGAACGCCTTCTTTGCCGCCGCGACGGCGGCGTTGACCTCGTCGAGTGTCGATAGCGGTAGAACGCCGCTCTGCTCGCCAGTCGCCGGGTTGAAGATCGGCGAGGTTCGGGCGCTCGCGCTGCGAGCGAGCTTGCCGCCGATGGCGTTGTCGATGGTGAGCATCACTCGAGTCCCTTGAGGATGCTGCCGAGCTTGCCGATCAGCTCGTCGATCTGGGCCTTGCTGATGATCAGCGGCGGCGACATAGCGATGATGTCACCGGTGGTGCGGATCAGAATGCCCTCTTCGAACGCCTTCACGAAGGCCGAGAAGGCGCGTTTGGTGGGCGCCCCATCGATCGGCTGCAGTTCCACCGCGCCGATCAGCCCGAGATTGCGGATGTCGATGACATGCGGCAGGCCCTTCAGCGCGTGCAGCGCGTCTTCCCAATATTTGGCGATCTCCGCGCCGCGGGTGAGCAGACCCTCGTCCTTGTAGGTCTCGAGCGTCGCAAGACCTGCCGCCGCGGCCACCGGATTGCCCGAATAGGTGTAGCCGTGGAAGAACTCGATCATATGCTCCGGACCCTGCATGAAGGCGTCGTGTATCTCGGAGGTGACGAGCACGGCACCCATCGGGATGGTACCGTTGGTGAGACCCTTGGCTGTGACCATGATGTCCGGCGTCACGCCGAAATAGTCGGCGGCGAAGGGCGTGCCCAGGCGGCCGAAGCCGGTGATGACTTCGTCGAAGATCAGCAGGATGCCGTGCTTCCTGGTGATCTCGCGCAGCTTTTGCAGGTAGCCCTTGGGCGGGATCAGCACGCCGGTCGAGCCGGCGACGGGCTCGACGATCACCGCCGCGATGGTCGAGGCGTCGTGGAGCGTCACGATGCGCTCGAGCTCGGACGCGAGATCGGCGCCCTCTTCGCGCTCGCCGCGGGTGAACTGGTTCTTGCCGGGCGTGTGGGTATGGCTCAGATGGTCGACGCCGGTGAGCAGCGTGCCAAACATCTTGCGGTTGGTGACGATGCCCCCCACCGAGATGCCGCCGAAATTGACGCCGTGATAGCCGCGCTCGCGCCCGATCAGGCGGAAGCGGCTGCCGTCGCCCTTCACGCGGTGATAGGCGAGCGCCACCTTGAGCGCGGTCTCGACCGATTCCGAACCGGAATTGGTGTAGAGCACATGGTTCATGCCCTCGGGCGCGATCTGCACCAGCGCATTGGCAAGCTCGAACGCCTTCGGGTGTCCCATCTGGAAGGCCGGCGCGTAATCCATCTCCGCCGCCTGCTCGGCAATGGCTTCGACGATCTTGGGCCGGCAATGGCCGGCGTTCACGCACCAAAGGCCCGCGGTGCCGTCGAGCACCTGGCGGCCGTCGGAGGTGGTGTAGTGCATGTCCTTGGCCTTCACGAACATGCGCGGGGCCTTCTTGAACTGCCGGTTCGCCGTAAACGGCATCCAGAAGGCGCTCAGATCGTTCGGCGCGACGTTCAGACGGTTGGACAAGTGGACGCTCCCAGGGGAATTGCTGTCGGCCAAATCATTTGCACTTGACGCATGGGCAGGTTTGCCCGGAAATTTGACCAGTTGGAAAAAATGTTAGCACTCCCATGGGTTCGATCAAGGTGAAAATGCTGCCAAACGGCCCGCAAAAGGGCGGGTTGTGATGCCCGCCCCGAGCAAGGCGAAGGCACAGCCCAAGACCCGTATCCAGAAGGAAAAGCAGGATCTGATCCTGGAGGCGGCGCTCAACATTTTCGCGCTGAACGGCTATCGCGGCGCCACGATCGATCAGATCGCGGAGGCGGCAGGAATGAGCAAGCCGAACCTGCTCTATTACTTTCCCTCCAAGGAGGCGATCCACCGCCGGCTATTGACTGGCATGCTCGATCTCTGGCTCGACCCGCTGCGCGAGCTGGACGATAGCGGCGACCCGATTGCAGAGCTGCGCTCCTATATTCGGCGCAAGCTCGAAATGGCCCGCGACTTCCCGCGCGAGAGCCGGTTGTTCGCCAATGAGATGCTGCAAGGCGCGCCGCACGCCATCGATGTACTCGAAGGTGAGTTGAAGCAGTTGGTGGACGACAAGGCCAAGGTCATCACGGGCTGGATGGATGCCGGCAGGATCAACCGCACCGACCCCTACCACCTGATCTTTTCGATCTGGGCCACCACACAGCATTACGCCGATTTCGACGTGCAGGTCCGCGCGGTGCTGGGCAAGGCCCGCGGCGGCGAAGGCCGCTTCGAGGACGCGGCACGATATCTGGAACATCTGTTCATGGATGGGCTGAGGCCGAAGGCGGGGTGAGTGGGTCGGTGCAATTTTAGGCATTTGCTGAGCGATTGCTTGAACGGCCGGTGCGATGCTTTTCCCCTTTGGGAGAAGCCAATGCAGCCAAGACTAGCTGTCCTAATCGACGCCGAAAACGTCGGCGCACGAAACTGGCCGCGTATTCGCGAACATATCTCGACTTTAGGATCGATCGCAGTATGCAAGGTCTTCGGTAATTTGACCGAAGAGCGCTTGGCTGGATGGCTCAAGATTGCCAACGATGAAGCGCTGCAGCCAGTCTTGCAGTTCTCTGGTGCCAACGCGTGCGATATTGGTATCACAGTAGCTGCAATGGATTTGCTTTACACGTCGAGGCTTGAGGGATTTTGCTTGGTCTCATCCGATGGCGACTTCACATCGCTCGTACATCGGCTTCGTGGAGCAGGTCTCAAAGTGTACGGAGTTGGCAACTCCAAATCGGCACCTAGATTAGGGAAGGCATGCACGGACTTCGTCACCGTGACCGAATTGCTCAAATCCGTTGTCGTACCAAAAGCCGCCTAGTCCCTCACTACTGCCAACACCACCAGCCCGAGCACCGTAACAGCTGCGCCTGCGATGATTGCCAAGCTCGGCAGGCCGTGTCCGGCCATTGCTTCGAACACGATCACGAAAGCTGGCGTCAGATAGCCATAGGCAATTACCTTCGGCGCAGGCAGGCGCAGCGACGCGTACTGAATGAGAAAGAAGCAGATCGCCGTAGGGCCGATGGCGAGATAGAGCACCACCTCCCAGACGATCGGCGGCAGATGGAGCCAATCGGTCGCGAGGATGTCGGGCACGCCCGAGAGCGCGATCCAGATGGCCGAGGCGAGCAGCGTCCAGAAGCTGAGCACCAGTGCCGGCTCGCCGCGGCTGAAGCGGCGCAGGAGCGGCGTATAGATCGCGTAAGCCACGCAGCCGATGAAATAGATCAATTCGCCATGCCCGACATCGAAGGCCAGCAGGGCATGGATGTCGCCGCGGAAGATCACCCAGAGCGCGCCGATGCCGGCGAGCAACAGGCTGAGGATGACCGGCGGACCGGAACGCTGGCCGACAAGCAGCCAGGCCGTCACCGCCGTCATGATCGGCACCAGCGTATAGACGGCGCTCGTCGCGACCGGCAGCGTCATCGACAGGGCAATGAACATGGTGACGAAGTAGATCGCCATCAGCACGCCGGTGATGGCGAAGCGCCACGGCGCCGGTGGGAAGGCGAAGCGGTTGCGCGCGAAGCCGAAGGCCACTGCGCCCATCAGCAGCGCCGCCAAGAGGAAGCGGACCGCATTGAGCGGCACAGGGTGAATGAAGGGCACCGCCATGGCGCCGGTGGTGAAGGAACCGGCGATAAGCGCGGCAAAGAGCAGCATCGCGCCATGCGCGAGCCAGCGGTCGCGAGATGAAAGGGCAGTCACGACAAGGCGATCACGAGAAGGAATGCGCCAATCAGCGCCATGTTGACCGTCACGAAGTAGATGTGCGGTTCGCGCTCTTTGCCCGAGAACATCAACGCGTTGTGGTAGAACGCCGTCGCAGGAACGATGAAGGCGATCAGCGCCAGCGCACCCCAGGCAGGCAAGAGGCCGAAGGCCACCGAGATGCCGCCGATGAGCTGCACGGCAAAGCCGAGCACGATTGCTGGACGTGGCAGGACAAAGCCGTAATTGGTCTTGAACGCGAAGCGTTCTTCAAGCCGCGCGAAATTGCGGATGCCGGCAATGATAAACATCAGGCCGAGCAGGAATCGGCCGACGAAGATGAAGGTGGCGGTGAAAGTCACAGCGGTTCCGTGTTGGCGCGCAGCCAGGCGTTGAGCACGTCTTTGTTGAAGGTACCGGCTTCGAGATGGCTGTAGATGAAGGTTTCGATGGCTTTATTGTCGGGGCGAATGTCGGTACCGCTGAGCTGAAGAAAGAGCTCGGTCACCGCATAGGCCGCGCGCTTATTTCCGTCGACGAATGGATGATTCATTGCGAGGCTTTCCCAAAGGGCCGCTGCCTCTTCGATGACGCCCGAATAGTAACCTGTCTGCGGACGATTGAGCGCAGATTCCAACAGGCCGAGATCCCGCACACCGCGCGCGCCGCCAAACTCCTCAATCAGCACCTCGTGTATGCGAAGCGCTTCATCAATGGTTACGTACTCCGTCACCGGCGTTACTTCGCCAGTGCTTCATACAGCGACTTGCGCCGCTCGATGGACTTGCGTAGCAAGCTTTCGATCTGGGGCCGCACCTTGGGAGCCGCCGCTGCCTCCGTCAGGCGTGCATATTCCTCAGCCGAGAGCAAAACTGCTACGTCGCGGCCATTTTTTTGAACATGCACGGGCCCTTTTCGAGCCTGGTCAAGCAGTTCGCCAAACCGGTTTTTGGCATCAGTCGCGGAAATGTAGTTCATGGGCCTTACCCAATCAGCTAGATTAGCTAATATAGCTGATGTAAGGTCCGGATGCAAGATCGCCAGAGAGCTGGCCTATTCCGCCGGTTCCACTTCCTTGCGCATCGGGTTGTTCGGGTGCGTGGTCCAGTTGGCGTATGTGCCGGTGACGATGCGGCCGGTGCGCTCATCGACTGTGCCCGGTGGCAGCTGCTCCATGGTGATGCAGTCCTCGACCGGACAGACATTGACGCAGAGGTTGCAGCCGACGCACTCATCGTCCATCACCTCGAAGTGGCGAACGCCGTTCTTCTCCTTCATGATCGCCTGGTGCGAGGTATCCTCGCAGACGATGTGGCAGCGGCCGCATTTGATGCAGAGGTCCTGATCGATGCGCGCCTTGGTGATGTATTCGAGATTGAGGAACTGCCAGTCGGTGACGTTGCGGCTGGCGCGGCCGGCGAAGTCGTCGAGCGTCGCATAGCCCTTCTCGTCCATCCAGTTGGAAAGGCCCGAGATCATTTCCTCCACGATCTTGAAGCCATAGACCATCGCCGCAGTGCAGATTTGCACATTGCCGGCCCCGAGCGCCATGAACTCGGCAGCGTCTCGCCAGGTCGTGATGCCGCCAATGCCGGAGATGGGGAGGCCGAGCGTTTCGCGGTCGCGCGCAATCTCGGCGACCATGTGCAGAGCAATCGGCTTGGCGGCAGGACCGCAATAGCCGCCATGCGTGCCCTTGCCGTCGATGGTGGGCATCGGCGCCATCAAATCGAGATCGACATTGGTGATCGAGTTGATGGTGTTGATGAGGCTCACCGCGTCGGTGCCGCCGTTCTTTGCGGCGCGGGCCGGTTTCCTAATGTCGGTGACATTGGGCGTCAATTTGGTGATCACCGGCATGCGCGAATATTGCTTGCACCAGCGCACGACCATTTCGACATATTCGGGCACCTGGCCGACGGCGGCGCCCATGCCGCGCTCACTCATGCCGTGCGGGCAGCCGAAATTGAGCTCGATGCCGTCGGCGCCGGTCTCCTCGACCAGCGGTAGAATGGCCTTCCAGCTTTCCTCGTCGCAGGGCACCATGATGGAGGCGACCACGGCGCGGTCGGGCCAGCGCATCTTGACGGCCTTGATCTCGCGCAGATTCTTCTGCAGGTCGCGGTCGGTGATGAGCTCGATATTGTTGAAGCCCATCAGGCGCCGGTCGCCGGCCCAGATAGCGCCGTAACGCGGGCCGTTGACATTGACGACAGGCGGGCCCTCTTCGCCCAGCGTCTTCCACACGACGCCGCCCCAGCCCGCTTTGAAAGCGCGCTCGACATTGTACTCCTTGTCCGTCGGCGGTGCCGAGGCCAGCCAGAACGGATTGGGCGATTTGATGCCGACGAAATTGTTGCGAAGATCAGCCATTTGCCACCTCCAACACCCGTCCGGGGGCCGTGCTCCCCATGAGGAACCGATTGATGCTTTCGGCCGCGTCGCGTCCTTCGGCGACGGCGGTCACGGTGAGGTCGTCGCCACCCGTGGCGCAGTCGCCGCCTGCCCAGACCTTGGGCATGGAGGTGCGGCCTTCACCATCGACCTCGATCTTGCCGCCCGCAAGGGTCACGCCCTCGCCGTCAGTGGCGAGGGTCTGGCCGATGGCTTTGAACACCTGGTCGCAGGCGACCAGCGTCGCCTCCCCGGTCGGCTTCAGTACACCGGAGGCATCGAGCGCCATGTAGTCGAGTTCGAGACCCGTGACCTTGCCATCCATCGCAATCACGCGGCGTGGCGCGAGCCAGTGGCGGATGGTGACGCCTTTGGATGCCGCAAGGTCCTGCTCGAATTCCGAAGCGTTCATCTGCTCCTTGCCGCGGCGATAGACCATGGTTACTTCCTCGGCGCCGAGCAGCTTGCTCTGCACCGCCGCATCCACCGCGGTCATGCCGCCGCCGATGACGACGACCCGGCGTCCGATGGGCAGGCTCGCGAGATCGGAGGCCTGGCGAAGCTCGGCGATGAAATCGATGGCGTTGTCGACCCCCTCGGCATCCTCGCCTTCGGCGCGCAGCGCGTTGACGCCCCCCAGGCCCATGCCGAGGAAGACGGCGTCGAATGATCCGGCGAGTTCGGCGAGGGTGAAATGCTCGCCGAGGATCTTGCCGGTCTCGATGGTGATGCCGCCGATGGCGGTGACGTAGTCGACCTCAGCCTGCGCGAAGCCGCCCGGCGTCTTGTAGGAGGCGATGCCATATTCATTGAGGCCGCCCGCCTTGGGACGCGCGTCATAGATCACGACGTCATGGCCATGCAGCGCCAGCCGGTGCGCTGCGGAAAGACCGGCGGGGCCGGCGCCGACCACGGCAATGCGCTTGCCCGTCGGGGCGGCGCGGGTGAAGAATTGTGCGTTCTGGCTCATCGCGGCATCGGTCGCGTAACGCTGCAGCATGCCGATCTTCACCGGTTTGCCTTCGGCCGCTTCGCGGACACAGGCTTCCTCGCAGAGCTGTTCGGTCGGGCAGACACGGGCGCACATGCCGCCGAGGATGTTCTGCTCGAAAATGGTTTCGGCCGCGCCGAGCGGGTTGTCCGTCAGGATCTCGCGGATGAACATCGGGATGTCGATGCTGGTCGGGCAGGCAGTCTGGCACGGCGCGTCAAAGCAGAAATAGCAGCGGTCCGCCTCGACGAAGGCCTCGTGCCGGTCGAGCGGCGGATGGAGGTCCGAGAAGTTCGCGGCATACTGGTCGGGCGCCAGGCGCCCGGCCGCGATGCCGTCCTTGAGCAGTCCCTCGCCCATTCGCGCACCTCCCTGAACGGGTCAGGAACGGCAGTTGGAACCGTTCCAGATTGGGAACGCTAGCACAGGCGATTTTTTTATCAATTGGTCAATTTTTGGAACTGGCCAATTCAGTTCGTCGAGAATACGGCGTTGGGAACCTTGTTGAAGACCCCCGTAAACTTGTTGGTCTTGCCGCCGGCGCCGTAACCCGGATCGGGGAAGCTGGCATTGCAGCTATCGCCAGTGGTCGACACGTCACTGGAGCCGAAAGCTACCTGACCGCCGGCCGCCAGATCGCTCGTGGTCGTGTATTTGGAGGTATGCCCATGGTAGGTGACGCTGAACTGCGTTCCCGACGGGATCGCGAAACTCCAGTTGTTGGTCACCTGGAATGATCCGGGAAACGTGCCGCCGGTAAAGGGATTCTGCAGTGGCAGGCCGAAGGTGGAGCAGTCGACGTGACGGCGGACAGTCGCCCCCTCAGCCGCATCTATGAGGGGAAGGCAGGCAAGCAACGCAAGTGAGAGCAGTCCAGGCGCCTTGAAACGAGTCATCTTGCAACTCCTTTAAGCAGATCGCCCCGCCTCTGAAGGCTAGCACCGCGTTGCATGGCGGCCAATGAGGGGAACCCGGCATCGGCGATGCATCGCAGGGCCGGTTGCCTGCTGCGTCAATTCGCCCGCCAGAACATCATGTGGTTCCCCAACGGCCCCGGAAAGCCGGGATTCCGGTTTTAGAGTCTTGAGACTCCTTGCTTTTCCACAAAGGCAGTCGATCCGGCCAATTGGGCAGTTAACTGCGACTATTCAGCAACAATTCATAAACCAATTTTTTGCGCCGCCTTTTTTGCCCAATCTCGCCACACCCGGCCCGTAGCGCGCGCCGGTCGTTAACTAGCGTGAGTGAGTGGTTTGATTAAGTACATAGTTGTTGCTGCTGCCCTGATGACGGGTTGTCTATCGTTCGTCACCGGGGAGACTCTGGCAGGCAACAATCAATGCGGTGGCGCGTCCTGGTACGGCCCCGGGTTCAATGGCCGGATGGCCGCCTCGGGTGAAAAGTTCAACCAGAACGCGATGACTGCAGCACACAAGACGCTTCCCTTCGGCACGGTTGTCAAAGTCGTCAATCAGAAGACGGGAAAGTCGGTGCAGGTACGGATCAACGATCGCGGGCCCTATCATGGCGGCCGCATCATCGATCTGAGCAAGGCAGCGGCGACCAAGCTCGGCATGATCCAGTCCGGTACCGCAAAGGTGTGCCTCACAAAAGTCTGACGAGATTTCGCAGCAGACAGAAAGAGGGCGCTCCCATGGGGCGCCCTTTTTGCATCTCCTGGCGCGGCTTGACGCCCGGCACGCCACGCTCCTCTTATGGCCGGCCAGCGTCGGAGGAACCCCAAATGCCCATCGCCCCCTGGTCGGAAACCGCGCCGCAACTGGTGGATGTCGCCATGGGCCGCGCGCCGGCGGACATGCTCATCACCAATGGCCGCTGGGTGAATGTCCATTCGGGCGAGATCATCGGCGGAACCGACATCGCCATCAAGGCGGGACGGTTCGCAGCCATCGGACCGGACCTCGCTTATGCGAGGGGCGAGCGGACCAAGGTCATCGACGCCCATGACCGCTATCTCGTGCCGGGCCTCTGCGACGGGCACATGCATGTCGAGAGCGGCATGCTGACGGTCACCGAATTCTGCCGCGCGGTGATCCCGCACGGCACGACCACCATGTTCATCGATCCGCACGAGATCGCCAATGTGCTCGGCCTG
>DASZPY010000096.1:0-23385 GCA_035549855.1 Devosia sp.
TCTCGCCCGCGAATTCGGGCCAGGTAGCGACATGCAGGATGACCGTTCGCACCAGCATGCGCGCCGCATCGTCCCAGAACGGATCGCTCTGGTTTTCCGACACGATCAGCGCATCCGCAATACGCCCGGCATCGTCGACGATCTCATCCGAACCCGGCCTGAGCAGATCGAGCGGATTGAAGCCCACCCTTAGATCGGAAAAGTCGTCGTCGTCTCGCATCACCGCCTTGAACGGATCGACGAGATAAACCTTCTGCTTCATTCCTTTCACGTACTTCGACCCGAATCCACGCTGACGCGCGGTAACCATCGCGTTCTCGCCCTTGGGATCGATCGCGAACAGCGACCCCGGCCAGTACAGGATATTCGGCACAATGAACGTCGTACCCTTACCCATCCGCGTGCGCGCGCAGACGAGGCAATGCGAGTCGTCCTTCATGCCGATGGGATTGGCGGAAGGTAGATGCCCCATGAACACCTGCCCGTGCGCAAACACGGGCTCTGCCCCCTCCGCAAAAGTCACCCACTGGGCCGTGCCCAATGCGATGTTGTGACGCCGGGCATCGCCCGGCAAAGCAGGTAGGGTCATTTCAGGGTTCTCCCGATCCGGTGTTCGCGGACGCGGCCCTCGTCGCGTTCCGTATCGCGTCCGCGCTCCGATGCGCGCGGTCGTTCGACACGCAAGAGCGAAGCCACCTGCCGCATTGTGTCAGCGCGCTCTTCTTTTTGCTGGCGCCGCATCTGCGTCAGCTGCTTTTGCAGGCCGCTCCGCTCGCTGAACTGTGCCTCGAACAACGCCTCGCGCTGATCTCGATCGCGCAGGTAACAACGGTAGGCGTCGGACTCGTTCTCGCGCCGGATCGTTCCGGCGCGGCCCGTCAGAATCTCCCACACGCCCCGCACACCTTTGTGCATGCGCGCCGCGCGCGCCTTGTTCTCTTCCAGGCGCCGCCTGTTCTGACCTCTATGCAGCAGCAGACGCTCGCGCCGTTGCTCCCGAAGCAGCTTCGCACGCTCTTCCATGAGCGGCCGGATCGCCCTGTCTTGTTCGGCTTTCCGCTCGGCGAGCTTCGCCCGCAGGGAGTCCTTCAATCGCGCTTGAATATCGAGACGGACTTCCTCGACGGGCTTGAGGCCGTCGCCCTTGCCGAAGCGTCCCTCCAGGTCGCGGACCCTGACGCCCGCATATCGGCCGACCGAGAAAATCTCGCCGTTGATGTCGGTGGCGACAATTCTGCGACTGTCGCCCCTAGCGAGATAATAGCCGTGCTCCTGCAGCGCGTTCCCGAACGCCGCCAGGCTGTCCGACTGCCGATAGGCTTCCTGGAATAGCTGTTTGACCTCGCGAATATCGAGGCCAAGCCGTTTGGCTTGTTGCCACTCCTCCAGAGTGAAGTTGAGCGGGTTCTTCCAGCCGTTCTCGCGGTGCCCGCGCGGCAACTCCCAGCCGTTCTCAAGGTACAATTCCTTCGAGAGCTCCATGAGTTTGGTTTTGAAAAAAGGAAGATTGATCGCTTTCATGCTATCGACATCGATGCGCGACCAGACCACGTGCGCATGCCGGCGACCTTCCTTCTCGTGAATGACGAGCGTGTGCGGCTGACCGTCGAGCCCGACGGCCTGTCCGACCCGGCGTGCCGCATCCTTGAGCGTGTCGATGCCGACGCTCGCGTCCTTCGGCGGATTCAAACTCACCGAAAACAAGAACTGCTTGCAGCGTGTCCCCTTCGAAACTGCATACGCCTCCGCGAATGCTTCCTTCATGTCGCTCGCTGCGAAGCCGCGCACCGACTCCACTGTGATGTGATCGTTGTCGAATTCGTTCAGCAGATGGTTGGCGAGCTGGCTCGCGCCGCCGCGCTGGGATGCCTTGATAATCATTGCCCGGGCTCCCCGGCGCGCGCGGCCAGGGCGAACGCCGTGGCCGGGCGCACTGCGCCCAGCGCCTGCGGTGGCCAGCCGAGCGCAGCCATCAGCAACTGCCGCATCTGCCGAATGTCTTCGCACGCGTAGCGCAGTTGCATCGCCGTCAGTTCGTCGACGAACAGGCTTCCGCTATCCGCCGCCTCGGCCAAGCGGTCCAGGTTGGGACCGAGGCCGCTAGCGCCTAACTGTCCGAGCACCTTCGCAAGCAAGGCTCGGTCAGCGGATGCGGTCGCGCGCCCTCCTCGCCCCTCGCCGAAGAGGATGGATTTGGCGAAGGTGGACAGCCCTGTGCCCCCCGCGCGGCGCGTCAGCGCCGCGCGTTCGATTTCGTTCAGACGGATCGACAGCGGAGCGGCGCGTTTTACGGGGCGGGCCATGGACCACCCCTTCGAGACGCCTTGAGCGCCTCCAATTGGGTGTTCCAGTCGGCAAGGACTTCGAAAAGCTCGGCCGAATCGGCTAAGCTTTCGTTCGAAGTTGCGCCATCAGGGCGCGCCATTCCTTCGCATTATCGTCGCCGTCTATTCGGGGCTTACCGCTGCTTGCGGGGATATGAATGGCGACTTCCTTTCTGTTCGATGGTCCCGAGGACGGGCGTGCGACGGTACTGCTTGCGCATGGCGCCGGGGCGGCGATGGATTCTCCGTCGATGAATGCGGCGGCGAAGGCGCTGGCCGATGCGGGGCTGCGGGTCGCCCGCTTCGAATTCGGCTACATGGCCAGCCGAAGGACCGCGGCCGGACGCAAGCCGCCGCCCCGCGCCGAATCCGTGATGCCCGAATATGTCGCCGCGGTGGACGATCTCGGGCCGACCAGCGGGCCGTTGATCATCGGCGGCAAGTCGATGGGTGGCCGGGTTGCCAGCATGGTGGCAGACTCGCTGTTCGACGCGCGCCGGATCGCGGGCCTGGTGTGTCTGGGCTATCCGTTTCATCCGCCGGGCAGGCCCGAGCAGTTGCGGACCAGGCACCTCGTCGGACTCAAGACGCCGGCATTGATCTTCCAGGGCACCCGCGACGAATTCGGTACGCGTGATGAAGTTCCGGGATACGGCCTGTCGAAATCGATCACTGTGCATTGGCTCGAAGACGGCGACCACGATCTGAAGCCACGCAAGGCGATCTCCGGCTTCACGGCGGCGCAGCACCTTGCCGACATGGCAGCCACGCTCAAGGCTTGGATCGAACGGCTCGCCAGCGCGCGCGCATGAAGATCGCAAGCTTCAACGTCAATAACATCAACAGCCGGCTGGCCAACCTTCTCGATTGGCTGAAGGTGGCCAAGCCCGATGTCGTTTGCCTGCAGGAGCTCAAGGCAACCGACGAGAAGTTCCCAGCGGAGGCCGTGGCGAAAGCGGGCTACCGCGCCGCCTGGGCCGGGCAGGCGGCATGGAACGGCGTCGCCATACTGGCGCGCGGCAAGGCTGAGCCCGTGGTGACGCGGCGTATGCTGCCCGGCGATCCTGCCGACAGGCAGGCCCGCTACATCGAGGCCGCGGTGGGCGGCATCATCGTCGCCAGTCTCTACGCGCCCAACGGCAACCCCCAGCCGGGTCCGAAATACGACTACAAGCTCGCCTGGCACAAGCGGTTCGCGACCTATGCCAAGTCCATGCTTTCGACCGGCCTACCGGTCGTCCTTGCCGGCGACTACAACATCGTTCCAGAACCGCGCGACATCTACGCCACCACGTCCTATGAGGACAACGCCCTGGTGCAGCCCAAGTCGCGGGCGGCCTACAGGGCGCTGCTGAAGCAGGGCTGGACCGATGCGCTTCGGGAACGCTATCCGGAGGAAATCATCTACACGTTCTGGGACTACCGGCGGAAACGCTGGGCGCGCAATGCCGGGCTCCGGCTCGATCATTTCCTGGTCAGCCCGACAATAGCCGGGCGGCTCGCCGACGCCGGCATCGACCGCGACATGCGCGGACGGCCCGACGCGAGCGACCATGCGCCGGTATGGATCACGCTGCGCTGATCCGGCTTCGTTTCAGTCTCCGAAAAAATGGCGCAACACAGCAAGCCTTCGCCGTCCGTGATGAGGCCTGCGCTACTGGGCAATTGCGCGCGAACTGAACGAGGGCGTATCCCTTAGCCAAAGAAGGAGGCCCCAGACCGTGAAGTTCGATCTCCTCAATCCGACCCGCATCGTCTTTGGCACGGGCACGATTCCGGCGCTCGCCGACCTCGTCCCTCCCGATGCGCGTGTCCTGCTGCTCTTCGGCGGCGGCAGCATCAAGCGCAATGGGGTCTACGATCAGGTCGGCCAGGCGCTGGGCAATCGCTTCGTCGTCGATTTCGGCGGTGTCGAAGTCAATCCGCATCACGAGACGCTGCTCGCTGCCGCGCGCGCGATCAAGGACGCGGGCGCCGATTTCATTCTCGGCGTCGGCGGCGGCTCGGTGATCGATGCCGCTAAATATCTCGCTTATCTCGCAACATGCGAAGAGGCCGATCCATGGGACCGGCTGATGGCAAAACGCTTCCCCAAGCATACGCTGCCCGTAGGCGCGGTGCTGACGCTGCCCGCCACCGGATCGGAAAGCAATTCGGTCTCGGTGATCTCGAGTACGAAACGCGGCCTCAAATATCCGTTCAACAACGCCGCGGCGCGTCCGGTCTTCGCCATCATGGATCCGTCCACCATGGCCAGCCTCGACCGTCGGCAACTGGGTAACGGCACAGTGGACGCGGTGACCCATGTGCTCGAGCAATATCTGGTCGCTCCGCAGAATACGCCGGTCCAGTTCGGCTATTCCGAAGCGCTGCTCGAAGTCCTCTTCGAATGGGGACCGCAGCTGCTCGAAGAGAATACGCCCGAAGCGCGCGAGAACGTCATGTGGGCCGCCAACCAGGCGCTCAACGGACTCATCGCCGCCGGTGTCGAGACCGACTGGGCGACGCACTATATCGGGCACGCCATCACGGCGCTGTACGACATCGACCATGCGCGCACGCTGACCATGGTCATGCCCTCGCTGCTCCGTTTCAAACTCGTGGATAAGCAGGCGATGCTCGCCCGCTATGCCCGCCGCGTCTGGAAAGTGGAGGAGGGCGACGATCGCGCCGCCGCCGAGCGTGGCATCGCGCTGACGGAGGATTTCTTCCGCCGCATGGGCCTGCCGGTGCGCACCGGCGAGATGGTCGAGCTTTCGGTGCCTGACGTCGTCGCCCATGTCGTCAAGGCGGGGCAGGTGCCGCTCGGCGAGGGCAAGGACATCGGTCCCGAGGAAATCCGCGCCATCCTTGAGATGGCGGCCTAGAGCGCCGGCGGCTATTGTCCGCATCGGACGCGCGACAGGCGAGGGGACCGACCGTGACCGAGACCAACTGGACGCTGCACGTCATCGAGTTCGCGCGCACCGATCCGTTTCCCTGGGTCGATCTCGTCAACGGCCTGCCGGGCGAGGTTCCGGGCGGCCTGCCATTCTCCTTCGTGCTGGCGCAGCGCGGCGACCGCAATGTCCTGATCGATTGTGGCTTCGTACAGGACGACGACCCGGCCGTCTTTCCCCGCAAGCACGACATTCCTCATTGGATCTCGCCGCTGCGCATGCTGCGCGAAATGGGGATCGCGCCCGATCAGGTCACCGACATCGTGGTGACGCACGCCCATTTCGACCATATGGGGACCATCGGCCAGTTCCCGAAGGCGATGATCCACATCCAGAAGTCGGAACTGCTTGCCTGGTACGAGGCGCTGGCTTTGCCGCGCCGCTACGCTCATCTCGTGCTCAACCTCGATCCGGACGACATGCGCGATGCGCTCGAAGCTTCGATCGAGCATCGCATCAATATGATTGACGGTGACCGGAACAATGTCCTGCCGGGCCTGCATGTGCGGCTCGGCAGCGGCCACACGATCGGCCAGCAATTCGTCCTCGTCGACACGGCGCGCGGGCGGTTGCTGATTTCAGGCGATTGCCTCTATGCCCGCGAGAACCTCGAGGGCCATAGCCACTCGGGCAGCTTCCTGCCGCTGAACAATGCCATCGGCAGCGTCTGGGAGCAGCTCAAGACGCTCGATCGCATCACCGACGAACTCGATGGCGAGATGGACCGGCTGATCATCATCCACGACACCGAGCGGTGGAAGGGTCTGCCTGTAGTCCGCGAAGTCGATGGCTTCCGCGTCTTCAAGGCGGGCTAGCCGGAACTCTCCGCTGCGCTGGCCGTTGACTACGGCCATTCGCACGAGAGGAGGATTCCATGCCCCGTGGCGACAAATCGAAATATACCGACAAGCAGGAACGCAAGGCCGACCATATCGCCGAAGGCTACGAGAAGCGCGGCGTGTCCGAGAAGGAAGCCGAACGGCGCGCCTGGGCCACCGTCAACAAGGATGATGGCGGCGGCAAGAAGGAAGGCGGTTCCGGCCGCGGCAAGCGCACCGGCAATCCCGCAGCGCATCGCGGCGGCAAGATCGGCGGCGAGCATTCCGCCGAGCGTCCGGCTGCCGCACGTTCGGCGTCCGCCAAGAAGGCTGCTGCCACACGAAAGCGCAACGCCGAGCATCATGCCCACGCCTGAGCGCATGGATTCGGGGCCGGCCGGACCGCACCCCGATTTCTTCACGCGGTTCTCGCACCGGGTCTCGCACGCGGCGGGAAAGCCTGTGACCTTTGCGCTCGCCTGTACAGGTATCCTGATCTGGGCGCTGAGCGGTCCGCTTTTCGGCTTTTCCGAAACCTGGCAATTGGTCATCAACACCGGCACCACGATCATCACCTTCCTCATGGTCTTCGTCCTGCAGAACTCGCAGAACCGCGACGGCGAGGCGCTGCAGGCCAAGCTCGATGAATTGCTGCTCGTGGTGCGGGATGCCGATAACCGCTTTATCGGCGCCGAACAGCTGGGCGACAAGGAACTCAAGAAGCTTCATCAACTGTTGCTCACCCAGGCCAGGGAGGCCAGTGAAGAGCTCGAGAAGATCGAGGAACGGGAAGAACAACGCGAAGAGGAGCGCGAAGGTTCGGCCGCCTGACCCTTTGCAGCCGCCAACCATATGTGTATGCCCTCGGTCACCACGGCTGAGGGCATTTTTCATGGCGAGAGTCGCATTCATCGGATTGGGCGTCATGGGTGCGCCAATGGCCCGGCACCTCAAGGCGAAAGGCCACGAGGTCACGGTCTATAACCGGACCGGAGCGAGGGCCGACGCCTGGGTCGTGGGCAATGGCGGACGCTCGGCACCGACACCGGCGGAGGCAGCGCGCGGACAGCAGTTCGTCTTTGCCTGCGTCGGCAATGATGACGATTTGCGCGAAGTGGCTCTCGGGCCCGATGGAGCATTTCCGGCCATGGAGCGGGAAGCCGTCTTCATCGACCACACCACGGCCTCGGCGCAAATTGCGCGGGAGCTTTCCGGCGAAGCGGTCAAACGCGGCTTCAGCTTCCTCGATGCCCCCGTTTCAGGCGGGCAGGCCGGGGCGGAGAATGGCCAGCTGACGGTCATGGTGGGCGGCGAAGCGGAACCGTTTGCCCGCGCTGAACCGGTCGTCATGAGCTTCGCCCGCGCCTGCCGCCTGCTCGGACCATCGGGATCGGGCCAGCTTGCCAAGATGATGAACCAGATCTGCATCGCCGGGCTGGTGCAGGGACTGGCGGAAGCGATTCATTTCGGCAAGGCGGCCGGCCTCGACGTCGCTGCCGTGATCGAGGTCATCAGCAAGGGCGCTGCCCAGTCCTGGCAGATGGAAAACCGGTACAAGACCATGCTGGCGGGAAAGTATGATTTCGGCTTTGCTGTGGACTGGATGCGCAAGGATCTCGGCATCGTTCTCGACGAGGCGGCCGGCAACGGTGCGCGCCTGCCGGTCACGGCGCTGGTCGATCAGTTCTATGCCGAAGTCCAGGCCATGGGGGGCAGGCGCTGGGACACGTCGAGCCTGCTGGCGCGGCTGGAACGCTAACCGCCGCGATTGCGGCGCGAACCGGCATCGTGCCGCCACGCCGACGCCCTCAAAAGGCACCGGCGCTTGCGTCAGACTTCATTGCCACCGTCCGGCGATCCTTGCTAACTGCCGGCGCGGAGCCTGGAGGAGGACCATCGCCTTGCGTCTCAACCGCACAGCTTTTGCGCTGACAATCATCACGGCCTCGATTTCGCTCGCCCAGGCTCAGTCGGAGGACGGTGCGGGCAGCCCGTTCAGCAGCGTTCCCACCGAGCGCGCGGCACAGGCGGCCGTCGAGGGAACGGATCGCGTCTTTGGCGGACAGGATGCGGCGGAGGGCCAGTTTCCGTTTCAGGTCGCATTGCTCAACGCCGGCACCCTGACCGACGACCCGCAATCGCAATATGAATCACAGTTCTGCGGCGGCACGCTGATCGCCGCCGAATGGGTGCTGACCGCAGCGCATTGCATGATGGATGGCGGCGAGGTGATCTCGCCCGAGAGCGTCGCAGTCCTTGCCGGGACCAATGATCTGCAGGCGGGCACGCGCGTCCTCGGCAGGCAGATCTTCGTGCACGAAGATTATGACGAGACCTCGATGGATCATGACGTCGCGCTGATCCGCCTGGCGAGCGCCGTCACAATAATGCCGGTCAGTCTGGGCTATGACGAGGCGGCGGCAGGCAACGCCGTGATCGCGGGCTGGGGCCTTACGGAAACCGGCGAGTATCCACGCTACCTGCAGACGACGGACATCGAACTCGTGAACAATGAGGCTTGCGCGACTGGCATCAAGGCGATCTATGCCGCCGATCTCAAGGCGACAGTCGAATCTCTCGCCCAGCGCTACAAAATTTCCGGTGAAGACGTGGCGCGGATCGGCGACGAGCTGGTCAGAAGCATGGGCGAGCCGCTTACGCCGGCCATGCTCTGTGCCGGCCTAAAGTCCGGCGCCCGCGATACCTGCTACGGCGACAGCGGAGGCCCGCTGCTTGTGCAACGTGGCGGCAGCTATCTTCAATTGGGCATCGTCAGTTGGGGCGAGGGCCCCGCGGAAGCGGAAATCAAATGCGGCAACGCCAATGTCTACGGCGTCTATAGCCGTGTCGCCAGCTTTCGGGACTGGATTCAATCCCATATCGGCCAGCCATAGGAGACCCTGCCGCATTCTGCCATGAACGCCAGCTTCCCGCTTGACCTAAGCCGTTGACGCGGCGAGGAAAGCGGGCTTCATTCTTCAGCGATATTCCAGAAAAACACAGAGAGGGACCTCATGAAACTGAAATCCATTGCAGCCATGTCCGCGCTGCTGTTGGGCGTCGCGGCCATCGCGGCTCCGGCCTTCGCGCAGACCGTCGGCGCCCCCGGCAAGGGCAGCGGGGCGGACGTTACCCGCGCTGCGCCGCAGAGCCTGCCGGACGCCAAGCCGAAGCCGCTTCCCAAGGTCGATCCGGACGCGGCGAGCCGCGGCCCGCTCGACAGCGACGCGGCCATCGAATCCTACACCACGGTGACGCTCGAAAAGGACGGCTCGACCAGTGAGCAGCCGGCCTCGGACTCGTTGCGTGCCATCCTCAGCGAGAACGCGCCGTCGGCCACGGGCACGGTCGCAAGTCTGGTCGTCGGCAAGGACGACCGCAAGCAGATCACCGACTCGACGGTCTATCCCTACTCGACCATCAACTGGATGTTCGGTCAGGACCAGAAGGGTGACTGGTACACGTGCTCTGCCGCGCTGATCGGTCCCAAGACCGTCCTCACCGCGGCGCATTGCGTGTTCGACCACGATGCCGGCGGCTGGGCGCAGCAGCTGATCTTCATTCCTGGCGCCCTGGACGCCGAGAACGCGCCCTTCGGCACCTATGACTGGGACAGCGTCCATATCCTCAAGGGCTTCATCGACAATTACGATGGCAGCAATTACGGCTCGGTCATGCCGTGGGACATGGCTGTGATCACCTTGACCGAAGCGGCCGGCGAACAGCTCGGCTGGATGGGCTTCGAAGTCGATGCACCCGGCAACTGGAATGCCACCATGGACGGCTACCCGGCCGACAAGCCGCAAGGCACCATGTGGGAATCCAAATGCGCCATGAAGGCGGACAACTATGCTGGCCTGCAGGGCGCGGAAGGCCTGCTCTTCTGGCATGTCTGCGACATGTATTCTGGATCTTCAGGCAGCTCGATCTATGACCTGACCGATGAAGGTCCCTATGTCCGCGGCGTGAACGTCGCCGAGGACACCGAGCGCAACTACGCCACGACGATCAACGAAGCGAATTTCGACTGGATCGCGGGCTTCTATCAGTAAGCCGCCGGCTCATCCGTGGATGCAGGGCCCCGCACCTCGGTGCGGGGCCTTTTGTGGCGCCTATTCGTTGTCCCAGCAGCTGTTGCGGCCGGTCCTGGCGTCGGTGAAGTCCGGCGGCGTGGTGCCCGGATCCTGGTAGTCAGCGCCGGCCGCCGCGACCTCGATCGGAACCATGACGACTGCCGCGCGTGGAGCGGTCGAGGTCTTTGTCGCAACGGGCGTTGGACCGCGGGTCGCTTCGGCGGCACCGAGGCCGGCGATCATGCCCATCAGCGTATCGTCGCCGACATCGCGCGTGCGCGTGATCGCCGGCTGCTGCAGATAAGCTAGGTCGGTTGTCACGTCCTTCGGGTTCTCGTTGATGACGGCGATGATCCGCTCGCTGCCGACATCGCTGGTGTTGAGTCCCGCCAGTGGCGCGAACAAGCGATCTCCGGCCGCGAGATGCACCTTGCAGAGCTGCGTGATGGCATAGGAGTGGTCGACATAGAGGACGTTGAGGTCCATCGGCTTGCCCGACTTGTTGTTGAGGTCGATGTGCAGCCAGTCGCCCTGCGTCACGAGCGGCGTGTTCTCAAGGTCCAGATCCTCAACTGCTCCCGAGCCCGCCTTCTGCACGCCGATGCTCAACTGGAAGGCCGTGGGCTTATAGGTGCTCGCCGCGGCAAGGCGCGACAGGCCTGTCGCGCGATAGACCGTAACGAGGTTCTTCGCGAGCGTCTCCTCGAAACTGTCTTCGAGGCTGGAATCGTCGAGCGCCAGAGCGGGGGTGCGCGTGGCCGGCTTCAGTGAAATCTCGCCGCTGGCAGGAAGCAACCACAGGGCAGGGGTCACATCCGCCGCGGCGGCACGCTCGCCCGGATCGTTGCTGAGATCGGCAACTTCGCTGTCGGAGAGCACCGCGAGCCGCAGATCGGCGGGTTGCCCCGGATCGACCAGGTTCATCCGTAGCGCCAGTTCATTGTCGGGATTCTGCGTCTCGGCAAGGATGGCATCGAGCGCCGCGTTGACGCGTGAGACCTCTTCGGCATTTCCCTGCGACGGATCGGGCCGCGCTACGGCGAGCGTGTAGGTGTAGTTCTGTTCGGCAAGCCGGACGAACGCCCCCTTGGGAATGTCCGCCGTGGCAATCAGCTCGTGCGTATCGTCGGCGACCGGCTCGAGCGTCGAGCGGAGCGGACCGACCTTGGTCACTTCCATCAGCCCGAGGGCTTCGTCATCGGTGGCCGCCGGATTGGGGAGGAGCAGCAGCCGCGTGCCCTTGCCCAGGCCGTGCAGCTGGCCGGCTGAGATGCCGATCGTATCGTCGGCGGTATCGATCGTCGTGGCCCATTGCTGGGCGCTGGCAACGGCCGTGGTGCCGAACACCGGAGCATCGAGCTGGCCCTCGAAGAGCGGCGTCGGCTTCAGCGTGTTGCGGGCCGCGTATTCCTGCAGCACGCTTTGTGCCAATTGCCGGTAGGTCTGGCCGGGGTTCTTCGCGAGGGCGCTGAAGATCGTATAGGTGAACACGCCATACTTGACCTGCGCGGTCGTCCCGTCGGGCTGATCGATGGGGAAGTTCTTCTCGGGCGTCGTCTCGGTCGACTGCGCCGCAAAGAAAGCCACGAGCCCGCCTTTCGATGCGGTCGTCTCTTCGTCTTCGGCCGCGGTCATCGGCGCGACGCGTTCCGCTGTCTCGTCGTCGACCGGCTCGGGGAAGGCCTCGGGCGGAATGCCCAGATCTGCGGGATCGATTCGCCGCTCGACCAGATCCTCGTCATTGAGCGCGCCACGCGTCACCGTGCCGGAATGGCAATTGTCGAAGATCGCCCAGACGAACGCGCCCTTGTCGCGAATCTTGGCAAGCGCGTCGCCGATCTCATTGTCGGTGAGCGCGTTGGGCATCGCCTTCTCGCCCTTGGGCGCCATCATCGTGTCCGAGGGCAGGAAGACTTCATCCTTGCCATCGGGCTCGGTGATGTCGTCGATCGCCGGCTGCTCCGTGCCGTGGCCGGAGAAATGGAGGTAGACGAAGTCCCCCTCCTTTGCCTCGTCCGCAATCCTCTGGAGGCCGGCAAGGATATTGGCATGGGTCGGGTTTTCGAGGCCCGGCGCTGTCGCCAGCACCTCGACATTGTCGGGTGCGAATTTCACCGGCGCGCTGTTGACCAGATAGTCGTGGACCAGGATCGCGTCGTTCGCCGGCCCCTTGAGCCAGTATTTTTCCGCGAGGTTCGGATATTCCGTCGCCGCGACGAGCAGTGCGTAGTTCTCTGCCTGCGCTGGCGTCGTCACCATCGCGCCCAGGAAGCAGACCGGCGCCATTGCGAGCAAGACGCGCATCCTGCGATGCAGATGCGTGTGAGAAAAAACCATCATTCCCCCGAAATCATCAAAGCCAATATCAGCTTAGTACCGCACGGCATTCTGGCGGCTCTAAGCCCAAACGCAAGCGCCCGAGCGGCAGCATCGGGCGCTTCACAAGGCTTTGACGAATGGCGGTCCCCGCTTCCTTGGCTAGAGCAGCACGATCAGGAGTGGAACTCCGGCCGCAAAGGCCAGGAACGCAAGGGAGGGAAGGTCGACGAATCTCAGCTTGCCCATGGATTTCCTCCGCAGCAGGTGAGGCCTTTTTCCAACGCGCGCATCGAAAGCCGGGTTCCCCTATTGACAAGCCGAATTACTGTGCTACATAACTAACACACTATGACGGACGACCCCATGAATCCCTTTAATGAAAACCAGCCGATCTTCGTCCAGATCCGGCAAAGGATTGCCAGCATGATCCTCAGCGAAACCGTCAAGGAGGGCGAGGCGCTACCCTCGGTCCGCTCCATCGCCGCCGACCTCGCCGTCAACCCGCTCACGGTGACACGCGCTTATGATGCACTGGTCGACCTGGGCGTGGTCGAGAGCCGGCGCGGCATGGGCATGTTCGTGGCGATCGGCGCGCGGCGAAGACTGCTCAGTCACGAGCGCGAGAAATTCCTCTCCGAGGAATGGCCACGCATCCGCACCCAGATCGAGTCCCTCGGGCTCGACCTCGCCAGCTTGCTCAAGGATAGCGCCACCAAATGACCGACGCGACGCCGATCATCTCCGCCCGCGGGCTGAAGAAGCGCTTCGGCCCGCAGGAAATTCTCCACGGGCTCGATTTCGACATTCCCGCCGGCCGCATCTACGGCCTGATCGGCCACAATGGCGCGGGCAAGACGACGACGCTGAATGCAATCCTCGGCCTCTCCTCCTACGAGGGCAAAGTCAGCGTGCTCGGGCAGGATCCCTATCGCCACCGCGCCAGGCTGATGCGCGACGTCGCGTTCATCTCCGACGTTGCGAGCCTGCCGCGCTTCCTGCGCGTACGGGAACTCTTCGCCATGCTGACCGACATCCATCCGGGCTTCTCGGCGGAGAAGGCGCACGGCTTCCTCGAAGGCACCGATGTCAGGCCCGGAGCGCTGATCGGCAATCTCTCCAAGGGCATGATCGCCCAGCTACACCTTGCCGTGGTGATGGCCATCGACGCCAAGCTGCTGGTGCTGGACGAGCCGACGCTCGGCCTCGATATCACCTACCGCAAGCGCTTCTACCGGCGCCTGCTCGAGGACTACATGACCGCCGAGCGCACCTTGCTGATCACCACGCACCAGGTGGACGAGATCGAGTTCATGCTCTCCGACATCATGTTCATCCGCGACGGCGAGGTCGTGCTGCACGCGGCAATGGATACGATCCCCGCCCGTTTTGCGCAGGTGAGCGTGGAGGGGAGCAGGCTCGCCGAGGCGCAGGCCCTCAATCCGGTTTTCGCCGAAACCCGCTTCGGCCAGACGGTCATGGTCTTCGACGGCGCAGATCATGCAGCACTGGGGGCACTCGGCACCGTATCGACACCCACTCTTTCCGACCTCTTCGTCGCGCTCATGCAACGCGAGCCGGGAGCCAGCAAATGAAGACGATCAGATCCTGGACCGCGCTGCTCAATCGCGAATATCTCGAGCACCGCATGGCGTTCATTTACTTCCCCATCGGCATTCTCGTGCTGCTGGCCTTCTCGGCGGCATCCGGCCTGATGTTCAACCGGGCGCAATTCGACATTCCGCTGGGGCCGGGCACGCCGTCGACCCTGAAGTTCTTCGAGCTGGGCTATTTGCTGCTGGCAGCGCTCTGGCTCGTCTATCTCGCAGTCGCCCTGTTCTTCTATTTCGGGGATGCCTTCAGCGCCGACCGGCGGAACAACGCGATGTATTTCTGGAAGTCCATGCCGGTCACGGACTTCAAGATCCTGATGTCGAAGTTCTTCTCGGGCACGCTGCTGTTCCCGCTCATCCTGTTCGTGGTGACGCTGGTCTCGGGCCTGCTCTATTTCGTCGTCATCAATCTGGCGCCGCTGGTGGTGCCGGGGCTGATCCTGCCGTCACCGGTCGACGCCCTGATGAGTTTCATCAACATCTCGGTCTTCGCCCTGGTCTATACGGCGCTGGCGCTCCTCTGGTACGCACCGTTCTTCGCCTGGGTCGGTGCGCTCTCGGCGGTCTTCGGTCGCTGGAGCCTGGTGCTGGCGTTCCTGGTGCCGGGACTGCTGGCGGTGGTCGAGAACATCGTCTTCATCGGCCACATCCCGCGCGGCGGCTACATCTGGGGATATCTGAGCCAGCGCCTCAGCTTCGGGCTGTCCGAGCCCGACTACATGGCCATGCTGATCCCGCTGCGCAGCTTCGGTGCGCCGGAATATGTCGGCCGGCTCTGGAGCCATATCGACTGGATCGGCATGGGCACTGGCGTGGTATTCACCCTCGTCGTCCTCTGGCTTGCCAGCGAATATCGGCGCCGCCGCATCGCCTGACGACGCCACCCGAACAAGTATCGAGGCGGGCCAAGGGCCCGCGTCCGCTTCGCTTGATGTCGAATGGCGAACGATGCCTCCGTCATGGACGAACCCCCCGGCGTTCCATCGGGAGCTTGTCCGGCCTATATCTCCCCTCGACAATGGAGGCGCAGATGATCTTCCCGGTCGAATCCCAGTCCAAGGTGCGCTCCGCACCTGCTTTGCCGCTCAGCACCAGGCTGGGGGCCGTGCATATCGCCGTGACCGACAGGAAGAAGGCGCTCGCGATCTGGCGCGATGTCGTCGGACTCGACCTCATCGCTGAGGAGGGCAATGAACTGCGGCTCGGCGCCGGCGGCAGGGTGCTGATCGTGCTCGAGACGGGCGCATTGCGGCCCGTAGTTCTGCGTACCGCCGGCCTCTACCATGTCGCCATCCACGTGCCCAAGCGGATCGACCTCGCGCAATTCCTGGTCCGCGCCCTGCAGGCCAATGCTCGTGTTTCGCCCACCGATCATCTGGTTTCGGAAGCGATCTATTTGTGGGATCTCGACGGCAACGGCATCGAGATGACGTTCGAGACCCCCTGGCGCGGAACGCTCGGCGATCCCGAATCCGGCAGCTATGCCACGACCATTGACGGCAAGCCCCATTCCGGGCGCGAACCGATCGACGTACCACAACTGTTGTCTGAACTCGGTCCCGACCCGAAGCTCGAAGCGCGGCTCCCGGCCGGCACACGGATCGGCCATGTTCACGTCCATGTCGGCGATTTGCATTCGTCCATGCGCTTCTATCGCGACGGCATCGGCTTCGGCGGGCTGTTCCTGATCCGCCAGTTCGGCATGGGTGATGTCGGGCTCGACTATTCCCCGCACACCATCGCGTTCAACATCTGGGCCGGACCCAATGCGACCCAGGCGCCGGCCGGCTCTGCCGGACTGCGCTGGTTCACGATCGTCGTTCCTGACACGGCGACGCTGGATGACGTTCGCGAGCGGCTTGCCGCGGAAAGCTACGAGTTCGCCGAAATCGCCGGCGGCATCGAGGCGCGCGACCCCTCCGACAATCTCGTCAGGATCGTCGCGGCCTAAAGGTCGATCGACCGGGGCAAAGCGGGCGTCACGTCGCGGGCGATTTCCTCCGCCCCCAGCAGGCGAGCCACGACTTCCACCTCTTCGGTAACGATCATCGGACCGTTCACCGTCTCCACCTTGGTGTCTCGCATGCCCTTGCGGACGGCGATGACGTGCTCCGGGTTGATATAGATCGGGCCGTCGGGGCTCACGAATTTGACCAGCTTCATCTTCGTTACTCGTCTTCAGTCGCCGCATCATCGCCGGGGTTCCCAAAAGAAGCGTCAACGGCAATATGCAAGCTGAAGACTCCACCGGAACAATCTCGATGAAAACCGCCGCAGACGTCCTGAAATTCTGGTTCGAGGAGCACGGTCCCGACGACTGGTTTGCCGGAAAGGCGGAGTTCGACGCCGAGATCGCCCGGGGCTTTGCCGAAACCCATGCGGCGGTGGCACGGGGCGAGGCGTGGGACTGGCGAACGACGCCGGATGGCCGGCTCGCCGAGATCATCGTCCTCGACCAGTTTTCGCGTCAGCTGTTCCGCGACCGGGCGGAGGCCTTCGCGTCCGACCCGACGGCCCTGGTGCTGGCCCAAGAGATGGTCGGCGGCGGGCATCACAACTTCCTGCCCTTGCCCCGCCGCGGCTTCGTGCTCATGCCGTTCATGCATTCGGAATCGAAAGCCATGCAGCGCGAATCGCTGCGGCTTCACACCGCGCTCGGCGAGCCGAACCAGCTGAAATTCGCCGAAGCGCACGCAGAGCTGATCAAGCGCTTCGGCCGCTTTCCCAAACGCAATGCTGCACTCGGACGGACCTCGACGCCCGAGGAGCTCGCCTACATCGCCGAGAATGCAGGTTCCTTCTGAGGAACCTATGACCATCGCGTGAATTCGACTCCCGTTCACGGAGTCGATGATGGAACTCAAAGGCAAGGTCGCGCTGATCACCGGCGCGGGGTCGGGACTGGGCGAAGCGGCAGCACGCAAGCTCGCAGGCGAGGGGGCTAAGGTCATCCTTGTCAGCCGGACAAAGGAGGAACTCGAGGACGTGGCCGATGCCATCCGCATCCGAGACGGGGACGCAGTCGTGTTCCCCGCCGATACCGCCGACGAGACGGCAATGCAGCAATTGGCTGCGATGATCGACAAGCAATTTGGCAGGGTGGATTTCGTCTTCGCCAATGCCGGAATCAATGGCACTTGGGCGCCGATCGATGAGTTGAAGGTCAGCGAGTGGGACGACACGATCCGCGTCAATCTGCGCGGGACGTTCCTGACCATCCATCACGCGGTGCCGCTGATGAAGCAGCATGGCGGCTCCATGGCCATTACCTCCTCGATCAACGGCACGCGGACGTTCACGACCGCTGGTGCCAGCGCCTATGCCACAACCAAGGCTGGGCAGCTGGCGTTCGGCCAGATGCTAGCGCTGGAACTCGCCAAACACCGTATCCGCGTCAACGTCATCTGCCCGGGTGCAATCGAAAGCGAGATCAGCGACAACACGAAGAAGCGGGACACCGAAGCCGCCAAGGTGCCAGCTGAATTCCCCGAAGGAACGGTGCCATTGACGGGCGGCAAATCGGGAACGGCGGAGGAGGTGGCGGACCTCGTATTGTTCCTTGCCTCGGACCGCTCGCGCCATATCAGCGGCACGCCGATCTGGATCGATGGCGCGCAATCGCTGCTGGTTTGATCCATGTTCAGACTAGCGACAGGTACCATGGTGTAGGAACAGGCCAGCTCGGTCTCAAACCAAGGAAGGTTGAGATGAAATCCCCCCTCGCCATCGCACTCGCGACCCTTTCCCTCTTCGCCGCCGCACCCGCTAACGCCGACAGCATCCGGCTCGGTGAGCCCGGCTATGGCGGCACTGGCTGCCCGCAAGGCACCGCCTCCGTCAATCTCAGCCCGGACCAGAAATCGCTGAGCCTGCTGTTCGATGCCTATTATGTCGAGGCCGGCGGTGCGACGAACAAGTCCTTCGCGCGCAAGACCTGCAATCTTGCGATTCCCGTGCATGTGCCGCAGGGCATTTCGGTGTCGGTGCTGGCCATCGACTATCGCGGCTACAACAATCTGCCCTCGGGCGCGAAGTCGACCTTCCAGGTCGAATACTTCTTTGCCGGCGGCACGGGCCCGATCTTTAAGAAGGACTTCACCGGGCCCAAGAACGATGACTACCTCATCAGCAACAAGCTGACCCAGAGCGCGGTAGTCTGGTCGAAATGCGGTGAGGACATCAACCTGCGCACCAACTCCTCGATCCGCGTCAACACCAAGCAGAACAAGGAAGCGCTGGCGACGGTGGACACGCAGGACATCAAGGCCGCGATTGTCTACAAGCTCTCCTGGAAGAAGTGCTGACCGGTCAGAGCCTTTCATGCGGCACCAGCGCGCCGCGATGACCGATGACGATGGCGGCGAGGGCATGGGCTGCCTCCGCCGCCTCGATGGGCGAAGCCCCCTGTAGCCGCGCACTGAGATAGGCGCCGTTGAAGCTGTCGCCGGCGCCCGTAGGATCGACGCTTTTCGCACCGGGCTTAGGCGCGACCCAGCCCTGCGACTCTCGTGACGCAACGAAGGCGGGTTCGCCGCCGTTCTTCACCACGACCTCCTCCGCGCCCCAGCCAAGATAGCGCTCGGCAACGGCTTCGGGCGAGGCGTCACCATAGAGCGCCTGCTCGTCGGGGAAGGTGGGCAACACGATGTCCGCGAGTATGGCCGCGGCATTGAGCGTCGAGCCCATCACCGCCTTGCTGGTCCAGAGCAGCGGCCGCTCGTTCGGATCGAAGGCGATGCGTGCGCCGGCCTCTTTCGCGCGATGGATCGCGCCCATCAGCTTGCCGCGTGCGCGCGGCGCGAGGATCGCCATGCTGATGCCGGAGAAATAGACGAGGCCCGCATGCTCCAACGCCTCGTCGAGCGCTTCGGGATCGTCGGCGAGTGCGCGCGCTGCTGACTGGCCGCGCCAATAGGTGAAGTGCCGATCCCCGCCCGCCTGATGGATCAGATAGAGGCCGGGCCGCCGTCCTTCGACCTGCTGGATGTGATCGATGCCGATGCCATTTTCGGCGAAGAAGTCCACCATCTGCTGGGAATAGATGTCGTCGCCCAGTGCGGTGACATAGTCGACGTCCCAGTCCTCGGGCAGACGGGCACGGGCATACCAGGCGGTGTTGAGCGTGTCGCCGGCAAAGCCGAGGCGGTATTGACCATCCTCGCCGCCCGACATCTCGATCATGCATTCGCCGACGCTGACGAACCGGTTCATTCCCAACTCCTCCCGCGCCGCTTATGGCGGGGGCTGCGCGATGTCACAAGCCCCCGACCCAAAGCCGAAGGGCGGCCCCATTTGGGACCGCCCTCCTGATAACACCGCCCGGGCGGACCGGGATTACTTCTTGATCGTGATGCGGCCCTCGACCTTGGCGGCGATGTTCTTGGCCGCCGCGATGTAGTCGATCACGTCGGACGCCATCAGATGCGCCGCCGAGGCATCGATCAGCACGGTGCCCTTGCTGAGCGCGACATAGCCGTCGCCGCCGCCGACCATGTAGTCGTTGGTCGCGACCTTATACTTGGCCGCCGGATCGAGCGGCTGGCCGTTGACGGTGACCGACAGCACGCGGGCGCCGGGCGCCTTGGTGGCATCGACATCGACGACCATGCCCGAGATCTGCGGGAAGCGGCCCGCGCCCTGTTCGATCTGGCTGAAGCCGTTCTCGAGGGCGGCCAGCAGGTCAGCGCCGGTGATCTCGGTGACCACGGTCTTGTTGCCGAAGGGCAGTTCGGTGAAGACGTCCTTGCGGGTCAGCACCGTGCCGGCCGGATAGACCTTGTCGCCGCGGATGCCACCGCCATTGGTGATGGCCACGTCCGCGCCATTGGCTCCCTTCATCGCATCCGCGATGATGTTGCCCCATGCGCTCTCCTCGCCACGCACCACGGCGCGCTGCGAATTGAGCTCATTGGCGGTGGTGCCGATCTCGACATCGAGTTCGGCGCTGAGCTTGGTCTTGAGGTTCTCGACCACGGCCTGTGTCTCGGCATCGCGCTCAACCGTCGCGGTGTCGATGATGCGGAAGGACGGCGACCAGGTTACGGCGCGCTTGTTGTCGCCTTCGGCCGGCGTGACGGTGACGTTGAGGTCGACGATGGGCAGATAGTTGGCCTCGGTCGACGTCTCGACATAGGCGGAGATGCCGTCCCAGCCCATGCGCAGATCGTGATCGTGGCCGGAAACGATGAGGTCGAACTTGTGCGAGGCTTGCAGCGCATAATCCTGGTCGTGGTCGGCATGGACGACACCGATGACGATATCGGCCCCGTCGTCACGTGCCTTCTGCGCCGCATCGAGCGCGGAGGCGACGGTGGGATCGATCTTCCAGTCCTTGACCGTCGCGAGCTCGACGGTTTCGTCGAGCTGCACCGGCACCAGCGCCACCTTGAGGTCGGTGCCGAAGGTCTTGACCACCACGTCGTGGCCGATGCCCGCGACCGGATTGCCGTCCGGCCCTTCGACATTGATCGCGGCCCAGGGATATTTCGACTGCTTGACCCGCTCCACGAACTTATCCGGCCCGAAATCAAACTCGTGATTGCCGGGAACCGCCAGATCGAAGGGGACGACATTGGTAAGGTCGATGGTGTTGGCGCCGTAATCGAGCCCCGAAAGCAGCGAGGGGGAGATCATGTCGCCGTCGAGCACATAGAGCGTGTTGGGATTGGCGGCCCTTTCAGCCCTGGCAACGGCGTTGAGCCGGGCGAAGCCGCCCCGGACGCCCGCGCCCTCGAAATCATAGATGTCGCCGACGCCGACCACCGTGATTTTCACGTCCTCGGCCATCGCCGGTACCGCGATCGCCGCGCTCGCCGAAATGCCGAGCAATGCGGCTGCCGCCAGCCGCGTGAACATCGATTTCATTGTTGTCTCCCTGGAGGTTAAAGCCTTTTCGGATGAGGGCCCGCGGGCATGACGGGCCGCGCGCTGCACCCAGATTATGACAGTCCGAACCCAATGGGGAATAGAGTTTTCGGATGACACGGATGCGACGGGCGCGCGAAAGCGGCAACGGGGGGCAAGCTCTTCGGTGGACTCCCGAATTGGCGAAGATCATCGGCATCGGTCGCCTGCAACCCCTCGGTGTCACCCCAGCGGAAGCTGGGGCCTGATTCAGCACCGCGTGAGGGGAGGTGGGTCCCTGCTTTCGCAGGGATGACACCCGGGGCAGACACACGTCCAGTGCAAGCGGCCGCCCGATCACCAGCCTTCGGCCGGTCCCCCTTCCCCGTACGCTGCGCTACGGGAAAGGAGCATCGACTGCGGGTTCTGGATGGCCTAAACCCGGCCCTCCATCGCGCGGTCGAATATTTCCAGCGCGCGGGGTTTGGTGAGTTCCACGGGGTTGCCGCCGGCGGTGGGGTCGACGATGGCCATGTCGCCGATCAGATCGCGCTTTTCCCCGCTGACCTTGAAGTCGCGCAGCGTGTGCGGGACGTTGAGCTTCTGACGGAGCGCCGTGATGGCGTGGAGGAAGGCGTCGAAATTGGGCTGCAGCCCGCAATAGGCGGCGAGCCGCGCGATCTTGCTTTCGATGGCGTCCCGGTTGAAGGCGAGCACATAGGGCATGAAGACGGCATTGGTCATGCCGTGATGCGTGTCATACAGCGCGCCGACCGGATGGCTGAGCGCATGGATGGCGCCAAGCCCCTTCTGGAAAGCTGTGGCGCCCATCGCCGCCGCGCTCATCATATGGCCGCGCGCCTCGATGTCGTTGGGATTGGCCACGACCCTGGGCAGGTTCTCGAACACCAGACGCACGCCCTCGACGCCGATGCCATCGGCGAGCGGGTGGTAGCCCGGCGAGCAATAGGCCTCGAGGCAATGGGCGAGCGCGTCGAACCCCGTTCCAATGGTGATGAAGGCCGGCATGCCCACGGTCAGCTCCGGATCGGCGATCACCACCTTGGGCATCATCAGCGGATGGAAGATCACCTTCTTGGTGTGCGTCGTCTCGTCGGTGACCACGCCGGCGCGGCCGACCTCGGAACCGGTGCCTGCCGTGGTCGGCACGGCGACAATCGGGTAGATGCCCTTCGGATCGGCGCGCGTCCACCAGTCGCCGATGTCCTCGAAATCCCACATGGGCCGCGTCTGCCCCGCCATGAAGGCGATGACCTTGGCGGTGTCGAGTCCCGAGCCGCCGCCAAAGGCGATGACGCCGTCATAGCCGCCCGCCCGCAGCACCTCGATGCCCGCATTGACATTGGCCGATATTGGATTGGGCTTCACGTCGGAGAACAGGCCGACGTCGTAGCCCGCGTCGCGCAGCAGTTTCAGCGTGTTCTGCGTGACCGGAAGGTTGGCGAGTCCCTGATCGGTGACGAGCAGCGGCCTCTTGATGCCGGCGACCTTCAGCGCCTCAGGCAGTTCGGCAATGCGGCCCGCGCCGAAGCGGACGGAGGTGGGGTAGTTCCAATTCGCGCGGATGGGCATGATTTCGTCCTCGAAGGCCTTTCATTCTCGACCCGTTGGGTGGGGGCTAGACGATCTTAAGGTGATAGCTCTTGGGCTGCGTGAGATTGGCATAGCCGATCTCACTGAGCGCGCCGCCCTTGCCGGTTTCCTTGACGCCGGTCCAGACCAGCGCCGGATCGAGATAGTCGCAGCGGTTGGCGAACACGGTGCCGGTCTCGACCCGTGCGCCCAGCTTGGCGGCCGCATCGAGATCCGCCGTCCAGATCGAGGCGGAGAGTCCGTAGGGGCTGTCGTTCATCAGGGTGATGGCCTCGTCGTCGTCGGCCACCTTCATGATGCCGACCACGGGACCAAAGCTCTCTTCGCGCATCACCGCCATCTGGTGGTTGACCCCGGTGAGCACCTCGGGCGCGAGGTACGGCGACGAGGCTTCGTCGAGGTCGTGCCTGGTCTTGAGATGGGCGGTCGCGCCCTTGCGCAGCGCCTCCTCGGTCTGCCCGCGTACGATGTCGGCGAACCGGCCATGCGCCATCGGGCCGACGACGGTCGACTGCTCCAGTGGGTTGCCCAGCGTCCAGCCTTTGGCGTTCTCGATGAAGCCGTCGACGAAGGTGTCGTAGACATCCTTATGCACGTAGATGCGCTCGATGCCGCAGCAGCTCTGGCCCGAGTTGAAGAACGAACCGTCGACCAGGTTCTCGACCGCGTGCGCCATGTTGACGTCCGGCCGCACATAGGCCGGGTCCTTGCCGCCGAGCTCCAGCCCGAGCGTCGCGAAGGTGCCGGCTGCCGCCTTCTCGATGCGGCGCCCGCCTTCCACGGAGCCGGTGAAGTTGATGTGGTCGATCTCGCCCGAGCCGATCAGCTTTTCGGTGTCGGCGTGG
>DASZPY010000097.1:0-41542 GCA_035549855.1 Devosia sp.
AAGGGGAACCTCGCCGACGCGTTCCTCAACTGGGGGCAATATGCCTATGGCGCGCACGCAGCCGGCACGCCGGAACGCGCGCGGTTCGCGGCGCGGCTGGGGCGGGTCGAGGCGGTGGTGCACAATCAGGACAATCGCGAGCACGATCTGCTCGACAGCGACGACTACTATCAATTCGAAGGCGGACTGGTGGTCTCGGCCGAGGCCGTTTCGGGACGAAAGCCCGTGGCCTACCACAACGATCATTCGCGGGTGGAGCGCCCGCGGGTGCGGACGATGGAGGAGGAAATCTCCCATGTGATGCGGAGCCGCGTGGTGAACCCCAAATGGATCGATGGGGTGAAACGGCACGGCTATAAGGGGGCGTTCGAGATCATCGCAACGGTGGACTATATGTTCGCCTTTGCCGCAACGACTGGAGCAGTGAAGACGCATCATTTCGACCTGGCGTTCGAGGCCTATGTCGAAGATGAGAGGACGCGGGAGTTCATTCGCGAGAACAACCGCTTTGGATATGACGAGATGATTGCGAAGTTCGAGGAGGCGCGGACACGCGGCTTCTGGACCCCGCGCAGCAACTCCGCCTACGCTTTGCTCGAGGAGATGCCATGAACGAGCGCACGCCCAAGAAGACCGAGCTGATGAGCGAAGCCGAGCGCGACGCCTATCATGCCGACAAGATGCGCAGGAAGAAGGAAGCGCGGAACAAGATCCTTGCGACCAAGACCGAAGAGCGCGGGCTGCTGATCGTCCATACAGGCAAGGGCAAGGGCAAGAGCACCGCTGCGTTCGGGATGGTGTTCCGCGCGATCGGGCATGGCTTCAGGGTCGGCATCGTGCAGTTCGTCAAGGGCGCATGGGGGACCGGCGAGCGCGACGTGCTGGAGAAGTTCCCCGAGCTGGTGACCATCAAGGCGATGGGCGAAGGGTTCACCTGGGACACGCAGGACAGGCAACGCGATCTTGCGGCAGCGCGTGCCGCGTGGGAAGCCGCGAAGGCGATGCTGGCCGATCCGAGCTACAAGATGGTGCTGCTCGATGAGCTCAACATCGTGCTCCGTTACGACTATCTGCCGCTGGATGAGGTGCTCGAGGCGTTACGCAACAAGCCGCGCGACCTGCATGTGATCGTCACCGGGCGGAACGCCAAGGATGAGCTGATCGAGATCGCCGATCTCGTGACGGAGATGACCGAGATCAAGCATCCGTTCCGCGGCGGGGTGAAGGCGCAGAAGGGCGTGGAGTTCTAGGGCGGGCATCGCGCAAGCGGCGACTCCCACCCACCACGCTGCGCGTGGTCCCCCCTCTCGACGAGCGGGAGGGAGTGGGCCGGCGCAAGCGGCCGCGCCCTCCACCGGCTTCGCCGGTCCCCCTCCCCCGCACGCCTCGCTACGGGGATTCCTGTCTAGTTGACGGCGATATGTTATTATATTACATCGTGTCGCCATGGTTGAGCGTCCTCCATTTTCACTGGCCCAGTGGGGCCTCGTTCCGCGGCTCGTGCTGGCGCTTGTCGCAGTCGCACTGATCTGGCTTGCGATCGGTGCGCTGCCATGAGTGCCGCGATCGAAATCCATGATTTGACGCTGGGCTATGAGGGGCACCCGGCGGTGCATCATCTCGACGGCAGTTTTGCCGCAGGGTCGCTGACCGCGATTGCCGGACCGAACGGCTCGGGCAAATCGACGCTGCTCAAGGGGCTGATGGGGCAACTGCGGCCGCTGGGCGGACACATCCACATGCATGCATCCGAAATCGCCTATCTGCCACAGAGCGCGGAGATCGATCGCAGCTTTCCTGCCAGCGTGAGCGAGCTGGTGGCGCTGGGGCTGTGGAAGCGGACGGGGCCCTTCGGCGGCATCAGCAGGGCCGATCGCGAGCGGCTGGCCGAAGCGCTGAAGACGGTGGGGCTCGAAGGCTTCACGCGGCGGGGCATCGACACGCTATCGGGCGGGCAGTTGCAGCGGGCGCTGTTTGCGCGGGTGCTGCTGCAGGATGCGCCGGTGATCCTGCTCGACGAACCGTTCACGGCGATCGACTCGCAGACGGTGGACGATCTCATGGCACTGATCCACCGCTGGTATGCCGAGAGCCGCACGGTGGTGGCGGTGCTGCATGACCTCGAATTGATCCGCGGACATTTCCCGCAAACGCTGCTTATGGCGCGCGAGCCGATCGGTTGGGGACCGACAAGCGAGGTCCTGACGGCAGACAATCTGGCGCGGGCACGCGCCATGCCGGAAGCGTGGGACGAGCATGCGCCGTGGCACGCCAATAGCGGCGGAACGCATAGTCACGAGAGGGAGCCGGCATGACCCTCTATGAGATGCTTGTCGGTCCGTTCGTCGAGTTCACTTTCATGCGCCGGGCGCTGGTGGGTGCGCTGGCGCTGGCCGTGAGCGCCGGGCCGGCCGGCGTGTTCCTGATGCTGCGGCGCATGAGCCTTACTGGCGATGCGATGTCGCATGCGATCCTGCCGGGTGCGGCGGCGGGGTTCCTGGTTTCGGGCCTCGCGATCCTGCCGATGACGGTCGGCGGGCTCGCGGCCGGGCTGGTGGTGGCGCTGCTGGCAGGTCTGGTGTCGCGCTTCACGACGCAGCGCGAGGATTCGAGCCTTGCGGCGTTTTACCTGATCTCGCTGGCGCTCGGCGTGATGCTGGTGAGCCTGCGCGGCAGCAGCGTCGATTTGATGCATGTGCTGTTCGGCACGGTGCTGGCGCTCAATGGTGAGGCATTGGTGATGATTGGCGTCGTCGCGACGGCGAGCCTTGTGGGCTTTGCCGCGATCTGGCGGCCGCTGGTCGCGGAATGCCTCGATCCGGCTTTCCTGCGCTCGGTCAGCCGAGCCGGGCAGCCGGTGCATCTGATCTTTCTCGGCTTGGTGGTGCTCAATCTGGTCGGCGGATTCCAGGCCCTCGGCACGCTGCTGTCGGTGGGGCTGATGATGCTGCCGGCGGCCGCTGCGCGGTTCTGGGTGCGCAGGCTCGAAGGCATCGTGCTGCTCGCGATCGGCTTCGGCATGGCCTCGGTCTATGCGGGCCTGCTCGTGTCGTTCCACGCCAATGTCGCCTCGGGTCCGTCGATCATTCTCGTGGCCGGGGCGATCTATCTCGTTTCACTGGTGCTCGGGCGGCGCGGCATGGTGTTCAGCCGCGCGCAGCCGGCCCGCCATCGCATAGCTTAGGGAGCGAATGATGATACTGAAGATGCTTGCGGGCGCCGCATTGGTGACGCTGACGATTGCCAACCCGGCTGGCGCGGCCGAGGTGAGCGCGGTGGCGAGCTTCTCGATCCTCGGCGACATGGTGAAGGTCATCGGCGGCGATCGCGTGACGGTGACGACAATCGTGGGGCCAAATGCCGATACGCATGTCTATGAGCCCAAGCCGGGCGACGCGATCGCCGTTGCGGGGGCCGATATCTTCTTCGTCAATGGCCTCGGGTTCGAAGGCTGGATGGAGCGGTTCGTCGAGTCCACCGGATACAAGGGGCCGCTGGTCGTCGCGACGACCGGCATCGCGACGCACACGATGGACGACGAAGGCGAGGTGGTGACCGACCCCCATGCCTGGCAAAGCCTCGGCAACGGGTTGGTCTATGCCGACAATATCGCGGCGGGCCTCTGCGGCGTCGATGCGGAGGGCTGCGCGACCTACAAGGCGAGTGCCGCGGCCTACAAATCCGAGATGTCGGCGCTGGACGCCGAAGTCCGCGCGGAGATCGCCGCCATCCCGGAAGGCAAGCGCAAGGTCATCACGACGCATGACGCCTTCGGCTATTTCGCGCTGGCTTATGGCGTGTCGTTCCTCGCGCCCGAGGGCGTGAGCACGGAGAGCGAGGCGTCGGCGCAGGATGTCGCGAAGCTCGTCGAGCAGATCCGGACGGAAGGCGTGTCGGCGTTGTTCATCGAGAATATGAGCGACCCGCGGCTGCTGCAGCAGATCGCCAGCGAGACCGGTGTCACAGTTGGCGGCGAGCTCTATGCCGATGCGCTGTCCGAGCCGGACGGGCCGGCGCCTGACTATCTGTCGATGTTCCGCTACAATATCGGGCAGTTGATCCCGGCAATGCGGGGAGGCTGAGCGGTCATGGCACATTCGCATGAAGGACACGACCACGTCTGGGCGGACGATCTGACGCGCAACCAGGAGCTGGTTCTGGGCGCCCTCGCCCACTCCGATGCGCCGCTCTCAGCCTATGATCTGCTGGACCGGTTGCGGGGCGATGGATTGCGGGCGCCGCTGCAGATCTACCGCGCGCTGGAAAAGCTGACGGAACGCGGGCTGGCGCATCGGCTGGAGTCGCTCAATGCGTTCGTCGCCTGCGCCGACGCCAATTGCCACCGCACCGGCATGATCGCTTTCGCGATCTGCGAGAAATGCGGCAAGGTCGATGAGTTCGCCGACAGCGCGATCGAAAAGCGGCTGGCGGGATGGAGCAAGGATGCGGGGTTCACGACTCATCGCGCGACCATCGAGCTGCGCGGACTGTGCGCCGGATGCGGCGCTAGCTCGCCTGCCTGATTTCTTCCGGCCCTGCGATCAGCGTGGTGAGCGCGTCGAGCGGCATAGGGCGGGCGAAGAGATAGCCCTGGAACTCTGAGCAGCCGAGCTTGAGCAGCTTGCCGGCCTGATCCTTGCGCTCCACGCCAAGTGCGGTGATCGAGAGGCCGGCGCTCTTTGCGATGCTGATGGTGGTCTGGACCAGCGACAGCTTACTGTCGTCGACATCGATGCTGGAGACGAGGGATCGCGCGAGCTTGACGCGGTCGAGCTTGAACTGGCGCAGATATTCGATGGTGGACTGGCCAACGACGAAATCGTCCAGCGCAACCATCACGCCCGACTCGCGAAGCTCGTCGATGATGCCTTTGGCGCGATGCGGCTGGCCGGCAAGCAGGGACTGATCGATCTCGATCTGCAGGCGCTGCGGCGGGAAGTTTTCCGCCATGATGGTGGCGTGGAACTGCTCCACGAAAGTGGGGCTGTCGAACTGCTGCGTCGCAATGTTGACGCCGAGGACCAGCCCCTTGAAGGGCAAGATTTCCCTCGCGGCGCGCCGTACTGCGAGCAGGCCGATTTCGCTCATCAGGCCCGAGGCCTCCGCAGCCGGGATGAAATCGGCGGGAGCAATCGAACCGTCCGCGCGCTTCCAGCGCAAGAGAGCCTCGACGCCGACGAGGGTCTGTGCGCGCAGGTCGAAGACCGGCTGGTATTCGAGCTCGAACTCTTCCTTGGCGATGGCCGAGCGTAAATGCTTTGCGGTCTCGCGCTGGGCGACGCGCGTGGCTTCCGAAGCCACTTCATAGAAGACGGGCTTGCGGTCGCCCTTGAGCTGGGCGGCGCGGCGCGCCGATTCCGCGGTGCGCAGCGACATGGGCGCTGCCGCATCCTTGCTGGTCGAGATGCCGACCGACACCAGCGGATCGAACTTGATGCCCGAAATGTCGATGGGCTCGGAGACACGGCGCACGACCTTGTCGGTCACTTCGCGAATGGTGGCTTCGGCCTTGTCGCCGGTGGTGCCGACGGCGAAGGCGTCGCGCGAGACGCGCCCGGTGACGGCGAGGCGTCCGGCCTCGCGGGCGACGATCTCGCCGATCAGCCGCATCAATTCATCGGCGATCTCGGGACCATGCTCCTCATGCACCGCATCGTAATTGTCAACGCCGACATAGGCGACGGCAGCCTCCTTGGGAGCAGGCGTCGCGGCCACCATCTGGGCCAGCGTTTCGAGCATGCCGTATTCGTTGAGCTGTCCCGTCGCGGGATCGGTGCGCGCCGCGTTGGACATGGCCTCGCTGCGCGCGGCGCGGCGAAGCAGTGCGCGGCGGAGCACGGAGAGGCCGAAGGCGGTCAAGAGGCCGATCACGAAGAGGACGGGCGTGGTGAGCAGCAGAGCATGAGCCAGCGCGGCGTCGCCCGGGCGGTCCGGCCGCCACACCATGGAGGCGAGCGGGCGCTGGGCCGAGTCCATCAGCGGGATGAAAGACTCGCCGTCGATTGCCTGGGCTTCGATGCTCGGCTCGGGGATCTGGAAATTCGTGGCGACGCCCTGCAGAACGCTGGTGGTGAGATGCCGCGAAATCCAGAGGATGCGGCGATTGCCGCGCGGCACCGTGATCTCGCCAGGCGCGGCACGATGGATGCTGACGGCCGCAAGGGCGGCGATGCCGGCGCTGTCCTCGGCGAAGGCGGTCACGACGGCGCTGTCGCCCTCGAGCGAAATCTGCCGATCGAGATCGGCGAGCATGACGGACGAGGATGGAAACTGGCGAACGACGGTGCCCGTGATCGCGCCGACGGCGTTTTCGCCGAAGGTGATGTTACCCAGGGCATCGGTCACCATGACATTGTCATAGGTCTGGCCGGCGCGCGCCGTGCTGCCCCAGGTGCCGTCGAGCCAGGCGGCGCTGGGTTTGACGATGACGTTGAGATAGGCCTCGTCCCAGGTGCCCTCATCGGAGACGGCGTCACCGAGCGATGCCAGCATCGAATCCAGCGCCGCCTGCATGGCCTGGGTGGTGCGGACATCGTCATGGCGGTTGATCTCGCCCGCCATCATGACGAGCCCGCCGATAACGAGGGTGGCGGTCGAGACATAGATGAGGAAGGCTGGCAGCGCGAGGACGAGCGCAAAGGTACGGAGCGGCTTTCGGCCAAATGGCAAAGCAGAGCCGGCCGCACGCGGGGGTACCGCCGGCGTCACGGGCCTGCGCCCGCCAGGTGCCGTTGCCGGATCAGCGGCCAAGGCCAATCCTCCTTTGGCGCAAGGCTAAGCGCCGGCGCTTAATTCCGGCTTAAGTATGCGGCAGTGCTGTATTCAGGCCGGCTGGACGGCGGCGCGGCGTGCGAGGCGCGCCTTGATACTGTCCACGTCGGCGCGCGGCGTGGCCGCGAACAGGGCTCGCGTGTAGGCGTGCTGCGGATCGGAGAATACGGCTTCGCGGCTGCCCTGCTCCACCACTTCGCCCAGATACATCACCATCACGTCGTCGGCGATATAGCGAACGACGCTGAGATCGTGGCTGATGAAGACATAGGTGAGATGGAATTCGTCCTGCAGGTCGGCGAGCAGATTGAGGATCTGGGCCTGAACCGAGAGGTCGAGCGCGCTGACAGGCTCGTCGAGCACCAGCAGCTCGGGATTGAGCATCAAGGCACGCGCGATCGCGATGCGCTGGCGCTGACCGCCCGAGAACATGTGCGGATAGCGGTTGAAGTGCTCGGGACCGAGCCCGACCTTGCGCAGCATTTCGTGCGCGCGCTCATGGCGCTCGGCGACGCCCATGCCAGTGTTGATCGCAAGCGGCTCAGCCAGTACGTCGCCGATCTTCTGGCGGGGATTGAGCGAGCCATAGGGGTTCTGGAAGACCATCTGCACCTTGCGGCGCATCTCCCGGGTGATGCCGTTGCGGATGTCGACGGGTGCCCCATCCATCAGCAGCTCGCCCGAGGTCGGCGCATCGATGAGGGTCAGGATGCGCGCGAGGGTGGATTTGCCCGACCCGGACTCGCCGACGATGGCGAGGGTCTTGCCCCTATCGACCTTGAGGTTGGCATCCTTGACCGCATGGATGATGCGCGCGCCACCGAACAGATTGCCACCGACGCGATAGTCGCGGGTGACATGGCGGGTTTCGACGACGGGCGCCATCACGCCCCCTCTCGCGCGAAGTCGCCGACCGTCGGCAGGCGGTCGCCGGTGGCATTGTCCGGCAGGGCCGAGAGCAGCGCGCGGGTATAGGCGGATTTCGGCGCGGTGAAGAGGGAGAGCACGTCCGCTTCCTCCATCTTGTGCCCACGATATTGAACGACGACGCGATCGGCCGTTTCGGCGACAACGCCGATATTGTGGGTGATCATGATGAGGGCCATGCCGTTCTGGGCCTGCAGCCGCACCAGCAGATCGAGGATTTGCTTCTGGATAGTGACATCGAGCGCGGTCGTGGGCTCGTCGGCAATGAGAAGCTTGGGGTTGCAGGCGATGGCCATGGCGATCATCACGCGCTGGCACTGGCCGCCTGACATCTGGTGCGGAAAGCGGCGCAGCGCTTCCTCGGGATTGCCGATACCGACCTGGGCGAGCAGCTCAATGGCGCGGGCGCGCCGCGTCGGCTTGTCCATGCCCAGATGGAAGCGCAGCGTCTCCTCGAGCTGGAAGCCGACATTGAAGCACGGATTGAGCGAAGCCACCGGCTCCTGGAAGATCATTGCGATATCCTTGCCCACGACGCTGCGCCTTTCAGCGCGCGACATGGTGAGGAGATCGCGGCCGTCGAACTGCATCCTGTCGGCGGTGACGGTCGCCGTTGGCGGCAGCAGGCCCATCACGGCGAGCATCTCGACGGACTTGCCGGAGCCAGACTCGCCGACTATGGCAAGGACCTCGCGGCTGTCGACGCTGAGATCGATGCCCTCGACGGCCTTGAACAGACCCACCGAGGTATCGAAGGAAACGCTGAGGTTCTTGATCTCAAGGAGCGGCATCAGCTTCTCTTGAGCTTGGGGTCGAGCGCGTCGCGGAGGCCGTCGCCGACGAGGTTAATGGCAACCACGGTGACGAGGATGCAAAGGCCGGGGAAGGTCACGACCCAGGGCGCGCGCTGGATGAATTCGCGCGCCGTAGCGAGCATCGTACCCCATTCGGGAGTGGGCGGCTGGGCGCCGAGGCCGAGGAAGCCGAGGGCGGCCGCGCCAAGAATAGCGTCGGAGAAGCAGAGCGTCGCCTGCACGATCAGGGGCGCAAGGCAGTTGGGCAGGATGGTCATGACCATAAGCCGCAGATGGCCGGCACCGGCGAGACGGGCCGAAGTCACGTATTCACGGTTCTTCTCGGCCATCACCGCGCCGCGCGTCAGCCGCGCGAAGAAGGGCAGCAGCGTGATGGCGATGGCGAACATCGCATTGAACAGGCCGGGTCCGAGGATGGTCACCAAGACGAGGGCCAGCAGCAGATAGGGGAAGGCGAGGATCAGATCCATCAGGCGCATGATGACGGTGTCGATCCAGCCGCGAAAATAGCCGGCGATGAGGCCGAGCACGATGCCTCCGGCCAAAGCAAGGACGACGACGACAGCGCCGATCAGCAGAGAGAAGCGAGCACCGTGGATCAGGCGCGAGAGAATGTCGCGGCCGACAGGATCGGTGCCCAGCCAGAATTGCGGCTGGCCGCCGGCGAAAGCGGGCGGCTCAAGGAAGAATTCCTTGTACTGCTCGACCGGATCGTGCGGCGCGAGCCAGGGCGCGAACAGCGCCACGAGAATAAGGAGAATGATGACGATAAGGCCGAGCACGGCGCCGCGATTGACGGAGAAATAGTGCCAGAATTCGCGCAGGCCCGCGAAGCGCGAGGTGCTGACGACCGGGGCGATCTCGGTGCTGGCCATCTATTGAGCCCTGATCCGCGGGTTGATGACGGCGTAGAGCACGTCGACGATCAGGTTCACCGCCATGACGACGAGCGCGATCATCAGCAGGCCGGACTGCACGACGACGTAGTCGCGCTTGTAGATCGAATCGACCATCCATTTGCCGATGCCTGGCCATGAGAAGATCGACTCCGTGAGGATGGCGCCACCCAGCAGCACGCCCACCTGCAGGCCGATGGTGGTAACGACCGGGATCAGCGCATTGCGCAAGGCGTGAAGGCCGACGACGCGGCGGGGCGCGAGTCCCTTGGCGCGCGCCGTACGCACATAGTCCTCGCCCAGCACTTCGAGCATTGCGGAACGCGTCTGGCGCGCGAGCACCGCGAGCGGAATCGTCGCCAGCACCACCGTCGGCAGGATGAGATAGCGCAGAGCGGAAAAGAAGGCGGGCCAGTTGCCGTAGAGCAGGCTGTCGATGGTCATGAAGCCCGTAATGGGCTTGAGGAAGAAATTGAGCGCGATGCGGCCCGACACCGGGGTCCAGCCGAGATAGCCGGAAAAAAAGATGATGAGCAGCAGGCCCCACCAGAAGATCGGCATGGAGTAGCCGACAAGGGCGGTGCCCATCAGCGTCTGGTCGAGCCATGAGCCACGTTTCACCGCCGCGAGGATGCCGACCGGTATGCCCACGAGGATCGCGAGTACGATGGCGAAAAGCGACAGCTCGACCGTTGCCGGAAAGAGGGTAGCGAATTCCTGGATGAAGGGGCGATGCGTGGCGATGGAGACGCCGAAGTCACCGCGCAGCACTTCGCCGACATAGTCGAAATATTGCTGCCAGATCGGTTTGTCGAAACCGAACTGGATCTTGAGCTGCTCGTAGCGCTCGGGAGTCACGCCGTGCTGGCCGGCAAGCGCAAGGATGGGATCGCCCGGCAGGAGGCGCACGAAGGCGAACGCGCAGATCGTGATGCCGATCAGCGTCGGCACGACCAAAGCCAGCCTGTGGAGGAGGAATCGGAGCATGTGCCCAGAATAATGGAGCGGCGCCCGAAGGCGCCGCCCCGAAGATTACTTATTCAGTAACGTCGGTGCCATCGAAGCGATGCATGCCGAGCGGATCCTGAACGATGCCCGTCACCTTCTTGTTGGCGACGAAGTAGACTTGGCTATGGCCCATCAGATAGGCCGGAGCATCCTGGTTGAAGATCACCTGAGCCTGTTCATAGAGCTTGGTGCGCTCCGCCATGTCGGCAGTCTTCTTGGCGTCCTGGATGGCCTTCTCGAAGTCCTGGTTGCACCAGCTCGAGTAGTTGGACACACCGATCGCCGAGCAGGCGAACAGGGTGGCGAAGAAGTTATCCGGATCGCCATTGTCACCCGACCAGCCGATCTGGAACGCGCCCTTGCGGTCCGGCTTTTTGCCGTCCTCGCGGTACTTGGTCCATTCCTCGGTGATGATGTTGGCGGTGACGCCGACCTTGGCCCAGTCGGCCTGGATGAGCTCGGCGGAACGCGCGAAGCTCGGGTTATACGGACGCTCGCGGTCCGAGGCCCACAGGTCGATATTGGTGACGCCATTGGCCTTGAGAATTTCCGCCGCCTTGGCCGGATCATAGGGATCGGCCTTCACGGCGGAATTCCACGACCACATGGTGGGCGGGATCAGATTGTCGGCCTTGACGGCGCCGGCATCCTGGAACAGCGCCTTGAGCAGGGCGTCGGTGTCGATCGCCATGTTGAGGGCGTGACGGACTTCGGGCTTGTCGAAGGGCGGCTCGGTGACGTTGTAGCTCATGTAGCCGACGTTGAGGCCGGCCTGCTCCATCACGTTGAGATCGGTATCGGCCTTGAGCGCGGCCACGTCGGCCGGGTTCGGATAGGCCATCACGTCGCACTCGCCCGCCATCAGCTTCTGCATGCGGGTGGTCGCGTCGGGCGTGATCGCGAAGATCAAATCGTCGATCTTCTCCTTGCCCTTCCAGTAGTCAGGGTTGGCCTTGAAGCGGATTACGGAGTCAAGCTGATAGTCGACGAACTGGAACGGGCCAGTGCCGACAGGCTTCTGCGACAGATCGGTGAGGGTGCCGTTCTTTTCGAGCTGCGCGGCGTATTCGGCCGAGAAGATCGAGGCGAAGTCCATGCCGAGATTGGCGAGCATGGGCGAGTTCGGCTCGGTGAGGATGAGCTGAACAGTGTAGTCGTCGACCTTCTTCCACTCCTTGGTGAATTTGGGCATGTCCATGCCCACGAAGTAGTCGTAGGACGTCGTCTCGGTGTACTTGGCCCAGGGGCTGTTGGGATCGTTCTGGCGGTTGAACGACCAGAGCACGTCATCCGCGTTGAACTCGCGGGTGGGCGTGAAGAAATCGGTCGTCTGCCATTTGACGCCATGGCGCAGATGGAAGGTGTAGGTCAGCCCGTCATCGGACACTTCCCAGCTCTCGGCGAGACCGGGTTCGATCTCGGTCGAGCCGTGCTTGAATTCGACAAGGCGGTTGAAGACCGTGCGCGAGGACGCGTCGAGGTCGTTGCCACCCGTGGTGGTGGCGGGGTCAAAATTGGCCGGCGAGGCTTCCGAGCAGTAAATCAACTGCTTGGCATAGGCACTGCCGCCCAGCATCGCGGTCAATGCCGCGGCGGTCAGCAGGGTTTTCATCAATTTCATGATGGTCGTCTCCCAACAACTTGTACTCCGGGCATTGGCGCCCCGAGCTTGGCCGGCAACAAAGCGTGTTTTGCTAAACTGCGCAACAAGAGAGTTTGACCGGCTGGTCAAACTTCCGCGTGGCGCGAAATCCTTGCGCGGCCGGCTTTGCTGACGCAAAGCCAATGCGGACGGGAGACACTTATGGACCGTATTGCGACCGTGACGCTGGTGGTGCGGGAATATGCGGAGGCTATCGCGTTCTATTGCGAAAAGCTGGGGTTTTCATTGCTCTCCGACAGCGATCTGGGCGGCGGCAAGCGCTGGGTCGTCTTGGGCCCGGCCGAAGGCGGAGCGGGGCTGCTGCTGGCGCGGGCGGAGGGCGAGGCCCAGTTGCGGGCGGTGGGCAACCAGACCGCGGGACGGGTCGGGTTCTTCCTCGAAACGAGCGACTTCGCGCGCAAGCATGCGGCCTTTCTCGAGGCCGGTATCCGTTTTCTCGAAGAGCCTCGGAACGAGCCCTATGGGACGGTGGCGGTGTTCGAGGACCTCTACGGGAACAAATGGGATCTGATCGAACCGAAGCGCTAGCTTGGGCGTTGCCCGTTCAAATCCGGCACCCTAGTGTTCGTCTCCCCGCCCGACCCCACAATCCGGAGATCCGATATGAGCAAGCGCCGCCTTGGCCGCACCGATCTTTCCATTGAGCCGATGATCTTCGGCTGCAACGTGCTGGGCTGGACGCTGGAGGAAGCCGACGCTTTCCGCGTACTCGATGCCTTTGTCGATGCCGGACTCACGGCGTTCGACACCGCGGACTCCTATGGCAAGGGCAAGTCCGAGACGATCCTGGGCAATTGGATGAAGGCGCGCGGCAATCGCGCCAAGGTGCTGGTCTTCACCAAGGTCGGCTCGGACATGGGACAGGGCCATCGCGACCTCTCGCCGAAATGGATCGCCGAGGAAGTCGAGCACTCGCTGAAGCGGCTGCAGACCGATGTCATCGATCTCTACCAGACGCACTGGCCCGATCCGAACACGCCACAGGAGGAGACGCTCGAGGCGCTCGACCGGCTGGTGAAGGCGGGCAAGGTGCGGTTCATCGGCTCATCGAACCAGGACACGAAGCTGCTGGGCGAGGCGCTGGCGATCTCGAAGGCCAAAGGGTTCGCGCGCTACGAGACGCTGCAGAACGAATACAATCTCTACGACCGCGACGGTTTCGGCGCGGTACAGGATCTGTGCGTCAAGGAAGGCGTGTCGGGCATCGGCTATTTCAGCCTGGCGCGAGGCTTCCTCGCGGGCAAGTACCGAAGCGCCGCGGATGCCGGCAAGAGTCCGCGCGGCAAGAACGTCGTCGATCGCTACATCAACGACAAAGGCATGCGCATCCTCAGAGCGCTCGACGATGTGTCGGCGCGGACCAGGGCATCGCACGCTGCGATTGCGCTGGCCTGGGTGAATGCCCAACCCGGCGTCGGCGCACCCATCGCGTCCGCCACCAGCGTCGAGCAGTTGCAGAGCCTGGTCGAAGGCGCGCGGCGGACGCTCAGCGCCCAAGATTTGAAGCTGCTGACGGACGCCGGAAAATAGCGTCAGCCGGTGACGGTGCCGAACAGGGCGCCGACGCCATAGGTGACGGCCATTGCGAGCACGCCCCAGAAGGCAACGCGCAACGCGCCGCGCCAGATGGAGGCGCCGCCCGTCCGGGCACCGAGCGCACCGAGAATGCCGAGCACGATGAGCGACACGGCACTGACCGTTATCGCCGTCGCGTTCCCAAAGGTGAGCCACGCAGCGAGAAGCGGCAGGGCGGCTCCGGCCGTGAAGGTTGCCGCGGAGGTGAGCGCGGCCTGGATCGGATTGGCTGAGGATACTTCGGTGATGCCAAGCTCATCGCGGGCATGGGCGCTCAGCGCATCCTTGGCCATGAGCTGGCGCGCCACCTCTGCGGCCGTCTCTTTGGTGAGGCCGCGCTTTTCGTAAATCTCGGTGAGTTCCTGCACCTCGTCGTCCCACTGCTCGGCGAGCTCCCGCGTTTCGCGTGCAATGTCGGCCTTCTCGGTGTCGGTCTGCGAACTGACCGAGACATATTCGCCCGCGGCCATGGACATGGCGCCCGCGACGAGACCGGCGAGGCCGGCGATCACAACAGCCTGGTGCGCCGCGCCGGACGCGGCCACGCCGACAAGGATCGAGGCGGTCGAGACAATCCCGTCATTGGCGCCAAGCACGGCCGCGCGCAGCCAGCCGATACGATGGACGAGGTGATTTTCGGTGTGCAGGCGGGACATCATGCGACCAGATAGCCGCCGTCGACGGGCAGCGTGACGCCAGTGATATAGGCGGCGAGAGGGGAACAGAGGAAGAGTGCCGCATGGGCGACGTCCGCCGGCATGCCCCAGCGGCCGATCGGGATGCGTGAGAGGATTTCGGCATTTCGCGACGGATTGGCGCGCGGCGCTTCCGTCATCGGCGTTTCGATCCAGCCCGGGGCCAGCGCGTTGACGCGGACGGGGTCTTTCGCGAAGGCATTGGCCAAAGAGCGCGTGAGACCGACAAGGCCGGTCTTGCTGGCGGTGTAGGCCGGTGCATAGGCGGCGCCGAAGGTCGAGAACATCGAGCCGAGGTTCAGCATGGCGCCGCCTTTCAGCGGTGTGCGAAAGGCCGTCGCGAGACGCATGGCGCCGGTGAGGTTGACGTCGAGCACGCGCTCGAAGGCCGCCATGTCGAACTCGTCGGCACGCAGATTGATGCCGGCGCAGTTGACCAAGGCGACGATCGGCCCCGAGGTCGCGGCGAAAGCGAGGATGGATTCGTTGTCGCGCACATCGAGGATCGAGAAGGAGATGTTCGCGCTGGCTGGAGCCACTGCGACCTCGGCGTCGGTCGCGCCAGTGGCACGGACGCTGGCGCCGGCTTCGGCAAGGGCCCTGGCGACGCCGAGACCGATGCCGGAGGTACCGCCGATGACGACGACGGATTTGCCGGAATAGACTTCAGAGGCCCAGTGCATTTTTTCCATCCTACGGAGCGTGGGGCCGCCCCCTCCACCATGCTTCGCATGGTCCCCCTCCCCCGTACGCTTCACTACGGGAGAGGATGCCGACTGCGCGCTCAGCGCACGAACTGATCCACATAGTCTGCGCCGAGGCCGACTTCGGCGTAGTGCTTGCGGCACATGTCGATCTTGGTGAAGACGTCCTCGAGGCCGATCTGCTTGTTGTCGGCATCGAGATAGATCATGCAGCCCGAGATGTTGAAGAAGGTGATCATCTCGGGACAATCTTCGGGCACTGTCAGCGTGTGAATCTCGCCCGGCGGCTCGAAGACGTAGGAGCCGGTTTCGGCCACCCAGTCATGCTCGAGATAGCGCCAGCGGCCCTTGATGACATAGCCATGCACCGGCGCAGGATGAAGATGCCTGGTTAGCACGCCCGACTTGCGCACACGCAACAGATTGCACCACTGGCCCTGGACCGTGTTGAGGAGCAGCGGGCGGAACCACACATCCTTCATCTGCGGCACCCAGACGCGCTCGTCCTCGGGCATGACGGGTGTCGCGATCTCTTTGGACGCGAGCGGATGGGCCGAGCCGTTCAGCGTGTCATACATGGAACCTCCTTCGGCACTCCGGCGAGCATAGCCCGCGGGGCCGTTCGCTCACCAGTGGAAGTCTTCGACATTCTCGCGGGCGCCGAGCAGGAAGGCGTCAGCAATCAAACGCAGGGGCGAGCCGTCCATCTCGGACTTCTTCTTCTTCAGCAGCTTGGCGAAGCGCTCATAGATGCCCTCATATTCCTCGGAGGGATTGGCGACGGTTTCCAGGCCGTTGACGACGAGCACGGTGCCGCCCTTTTCGAGCCTGAGCTGCGTTCCCTTCTCCGTTTCGATGGCGATGGTCCAGATCTCGCCGGACTCCTCGAGCCAGTTGAAGCCCGCGCTCATCTTCGGCTGATGCTTCTGCGTCGATTTGAAGACGATCTCAGCGTCGACGGGGGTCTGGCGGTTCGACGGGAATTTCAGCCGCGCGGATTCGACGAAGACGGGGAAGGGCAAAATCCTGGTGAAGATCGACAGGGCATTGATGCCGGGGTCGCAGACACCGAAGCCGCCGGGCTCCCACACCCACTCCTGCCCCGGGTGCCATTTGCGCACGCTTTCGCGCCAGTCGATGCGGATGCTGGCGACGCCCTCATCCTTGAGGATGAGCCTGGCGGCATCGACGGCGGCATTGTAGCGCGAGTGCCAGGTCTGGAATAGAACGCGCTTCTTCTTTTCGCCATAGGCGACGAGGTCTTCGAATTCGGTGATGGTCGGCGTCGGCGGCTTTTCGAGCAGCACGTCTTTGCCGGCGTCGATCGCCTCGCGCACATAGGCATGGCGGACGCCCGGCGGCGTGCAGATGGCGACGAGCTTGACCTCGGGCAGGGCGGCATAGAGCTCGGCGGCGGTCCTGAACACCGGCAGGTCGCGATGCTGCACCATGCGGCCCGAAACGGTGGCAGCGACCTCGAAATGCTCGGATTTGTCGATGACCGGCAGGTGCTGGTCGATGGCGATCTTGCCGACGCCGATGATCGCTATCTTCTTTCTTGCCATGACGCCTGCTCCGATCTGCGGCGCAATAAAGAGGATCGCACCGGGCTTGGGAAGGCCGATTTTTCGGTCGAAATTACCGCGGTTGACGGTTCACCGGCGACAAGGGCTGGCAAGTTCGAGCGAAAGGTGTAAGGGCTCGACAGTACGGAGCCTTTCAACGTGACCACGACCAGCCTGCCCCTGGCGCCCGCCGTTCCGCGGACAGCGTTCTCCATCATCTTCGCCGTCGCCTTCTGCCACATGCTCAACGATGTGATGCAGTCGCTGCTGACCGCGATCTATCCCATCCTCAAGGTCAATTACGGCCTCGATTTCGTGCAGGTCGGGCTGCTGACGCTCACCTTCCAGTGCACGGCATCGCTGCTGCAGCCGGTGATCGGCATCTATACCGACAAGCGGCCACTACCCTATTCCATCGCGGCGGGCATGGGCTTCACCTTCATCGGGCTTCTGGTGCTCGGCTTCGCGCATGATTATTGGCTGCTGCTGACGGGCGCCGCGTTTGTCGGACTTGGCTCGGCCGTGTTCCATCCCGAGAGCTCCCGCGTGGCGCGGCTCGCTTCGGGCGGTCGTCACGGCTTCGCGCAGTCGACCTTCCAGGTCGGCGGCAATCTCGGCGCGGCGGCAGGGCCGTTGCTCGCCGCCTTCATCGTGCTGCCGCGCGGACAGAATTCGATTGCATGGTTCGCGATTGCGGCGCTGCTCGGCATGTTCGTGCTGGCGCGGGTCGGCCGCTGGTATTCCGAACATCGCCGCACCACGGCGAACCGGCCGCCGGTAAGCACCGCACTGCCCTTCGACCTTCGCACGACATGGATCGCGCTGGTGGTGCTCGCGCTGCTGACCTTCACCAAGAATATCTACATGGCCGGCATGTCGAGCTATTTCACCTTCTACCTCATCGACAAATTCTCGCTCAGCGTGCAGCAGAGCCAGTTGATGCTGTTCCTGTTCCTCGGCGCCTCGGCGGTGGGGACATTCCTGGGCGGGCCGATCGGCGACCGCTGGGGCGCCAAATTCGTGATCTGGCTGTCGATCCTGGGCGCCCTGCCCTTCACGCTGGCGCTGCCCTATGCGGACCTCAACATGACGATGGCGCTGATCGTCGTCATCGGCGTCGTGTTCTCGTCGGCCTTCCCCGCCATCGTGGTGTTCGCGCAGGAGCTGGTGCCGGGCAGGGTCGGGATGATCGCCGGCATCTTCTTCGGTTTTGCGTTCGGCATCGCGGGGATCGCGGCCGCGGTGCTCGGCGCGATCGCCGATTTCAGGGGGATCGGCTTCGTGTTCCAGCTGACGAGCTATCTGCCGCTGCTCGGGCTGCTGACCGTGCTGCTGCCAGACATGAAGCGGAAGCCGGCCGTCGCGGCCTAGGCGGCAGCCGGGCCCGAGTCCTCGTCCGGCGGCTCCCAGAGCTCGATCTGGTTGCCCTCGGGATCATGGATGCGCGCGAAGCGTCCGGTCTCGGGCGTATCCCATTCGTTGGGCCGCGTCTCCACGACGATGCCGGCGGATTTGAGCTGGGCGATAAGCGGGTCGAGCTCGTCAACGCGGAAATTGAGCATCCACTGCTTGTCGGCGGGGAAGTAGTCCGTCTCCTGCTTGAAGGGGGCGAAGACCGTCATGCCTGCTTCAGCCTGCCAATAGCCGGTGACGCCGAGATGAGTCTCGTACCATTCGGCCAGCGCCTTGGTGTCGCGTGCGCGGAAGAAGACGCCGCCTATTCCCACTGCCTTGGCTACCATCGGACCATGACCTCTCTTGAGTTGGGATCGCGCACGTCGCCGTAACGCTTGATTGCGTGGCCGCCGCGGGCCAGCGAGTTCATCTGCAGGATTGGGACCAAGGCACTGTAGATCCGGTCGGCGTCGGGTCCGTAGAAGTATAGCGTACACTCGCCACCGCCAAACTCATTGCCGTCGAACTCGCCTAGGCCGGGCTCCTCGATCGCAGCGGCGAGCCGATCCTCGAGGGCGAAAATGGCTTCGCGTTCGGCTTCGGAGCCCATGTCGCCATCCGAAAGCTTCAAATGCAAAATCACAGCATGGTCCATGTGGTCACCTCACGAGAATGGCGCGGAAGTCGTTGACATTGGTGCCGGTCGGCCCGGTGACGAGCAAATCGCCGATGGCATTGAAGGCTGTATAGGCATCGTTGTTGGCCAGGGCCGCGCGCGGATCGATCCCTGCGGCGCGCATGCGGGCGGCCGAAGTGCCGTCGGCAATGGCGCCGGCATTGTCCTCGGAGCCATCAATGCCGTCGGTGTCGGCTGCAAGCGCGGTGATGCCAGACGTGCCCTCGATGGCGATGGCGATGGCGAGCAGGAATTCTGCATTGCGCCCGCCCTTGCCATTGCCCTTGAGGGTGACGGTGGTCTCGCCACCCGAGAGCAGGAGGGCGGGTCTGGCAAAGGGGCGGTTGCGCGTCTGGATTTCGCGGGCGAGCGCGGCGTGAACCAGCGCGACGTCGCGGGACTCGCCTTCAATGGCGTCGGAAAGGATGTGCGCGGTGACACCGCGCTCACGCGCCAGCGCTGCGGCGGCGTCAAGCGACAGGGCGGCGGAAGCGATGATGCGTACGGTGTTCGCCGCAAAGACCGGATCGGCCGGGCGCGGCGCGGGGTTGTTGCCGGAGGCGAGCAAATCGGCGGCGGATTTGGGCAAAGCGATGCTGTAGAGCGAGACGAGGTGGCGGACCTCGTCGCGGCGGGAGGCCAGCGGCACCGTCGGACCTGAGGCAACCAGCGCCGGGTCATCGCCGGGAATGTCGGAGACGATGAGCGTCGCAACGCGGGCGGGTGCGGCGTGGGCGGCGAGGCGGCCGCCCTTGATCGCCGAGAATTCGTTGCGGATGGCGTTCATCACCGCAATCGGCGCGCCCGAGGCCAGCAGAATGCGGTTGATTTCCTGCTCATCCTCGAGGGTCAGGCCATTGGCCGGGGCTGGAAGCAGCGCCGAGCCACCGCCCGAAATCAGCGCTATGACGAGATCGTCGTGACTGAGGCCGGTGACGCGCGCCATCAGCCGGCGCGCGGCGAGGAAGCCGGCAAGATCGGGTACCGGGTGTGCCGCCTCGACGATCTCGATGCTCCGGGTCGGCACCGCATAGCCGTAGCGGGTGACCACGAGGCCTTCGAGCGGACCCTCCCATGCGTCTTCGAGCGCTTGAGCCATGCGGGCCGAGGCCTTGCCGGCGCCGATGACGACGGTCCGGCCCCTGGGCATGGGCGGCAGGTTGGCGCGGATCGTGCGGTCGGGCTGCGCCGCATCGACGACGCTGCGGAACAGCTCTTGCAGGAGATCGCGGTCCATGGGGGCTCGCTGGCGGGAGGCCGGATCATGGCCGGGGCAAGGCGGGCTGGCAAGCCGGACCCCCTTGTCACGAAGCCGTCACCTCGGCCATCTAGCCCCGGTTCTCAAACGGTCGAGTCGATGCCTGAGCGTCTAGCCATCTACTATGCCCCCGCCCGCCATTCGCCGCTGGATATCCTCGCCGCGCGCTGGCTGGCGCGTCCGGAGCTGGCGGCCTTGACGGTGTCGGCGCGGCGCTATGGCTTCCACGCGACCATCAAGGCGCCGATGGCGCTCAAGCCGGGAAAGAAACCGCAGGAACTGGCGGCCGACCTCAAGAGCTGGTGCGCGAAGGAAGCTCCGGTCAGCGTCGGCCGGATCGAGGCGCGGCTGATCGACGGATTTCTCGCTCTGGTGCCGGCGGCGCAGTCCGAGGAGCTCACCAATTTCGCCGGGCGGGTGGTCGAGACATTCGATCCGTTCCGCGCGCCGCTCGATGCCAAGGAGCGCGCCAAGCGGCTGTCGGCGCCGCTGACGGACCGGCAGATCAAGCTCGTCGACCGTTACGGCTACCCCTATGTGATGGAGCAGTTCCTGTTCCACATGACGCTGACGGACCGGCTGCCGCCGGCGCAGAGCGGCAAGCTGCTGGCCGAGGCGCGGACCTTCTTCGCGGAAGCGCTGGCGCTGCCGCTGGTGATCGACCGGCTGGTGCTGTTCCATGAAAGGCAGAGCGGCGCGATGTTCACGCGCGGCGCCGACTTCACGCTCGCAGGCGGCGTGTGATGGCCGAGACGGTGTTCCACAATGCCCGGATCGTCCTGCCCGACGAAGTCGTCAGCGGGTCGGTGCAGGTGGTCAAAGGCGAGATCACCGCGATCGACAGCGGTACGAGCCGCGGCGGCGAAGATTTCGAGGGCGACTATCTGGTCCCGGGGCTTGTGGAGCTCCATACCGACCATCTCGAGAACCACTATCGGCCGCGTCCGGGCGTGTTCTGGAATCCTCTTAGCGCGCTCCAGGCGCACGACACGCAGATCGCCGGTTCGGGCATCACAACGGTGTTCGACGCGGTGCGGATCGGCTCCGATCCTGAGACGCCGGGCATGGGCGACCATGTGCAGGTGCTGGTCGATGCGATCGCGCATGGGGTGGCGGATGGGCGGCTCAGGGCCGACCATCTCATTCACATCAGGTGCGAGCTGCCGGCGCATGATGTGGTGAGCGATTTCGAGCGCTTCGTCGATCTCCCGCTGGTGAAGCTTGCCTCGGTGATGGATCACACGCCGGGGCAGCGGCAGTACCAGACGGTCCAGAAATATATCGACTACTACAAGGGCCGCTTCAATTTCTCCGACGCGCAGATGGATGCCTATATCGCCGAGCGCCATGCCGAGCAGGCGATCTATTCCGACAAGCACCGCAAGGCAATCGTTGCAATGGGACTTGCGGCAGGCATTGCGTTCGCCAGCCATGACGATGCGACCGAAGAACATGTCGCGGAATCGCTTGCCGATGGGGTGAGCATCGCGGAGTTTCCGACGACGCTGGCTGCCGCCGAGGCGTCGCACAAGGCCGGCCTTGCCGTGCTGATGGGCGCGCCGAACGTGGTCCGCGGCGGGTCGCATTCGGGCAACATCTCTGCGATCGATCTCGCCAAGGAAGGCTGCCTCGACGTGCTGAGCTCGGACTATGTGCCGATGGCGCTGATCCACGCGGCCTTCATCCTGCCGCTCCGCGCGGAAAACGTCTCGCTGCCCGAGGCCATCGCGATGGTCAGCGCAACGCCGGCGCGGGCCGCGCACCTCAACGATCGCGGCGAGATCGTCCCGGGCAAGCGCGCCGACCTGGTGCGGGTACGGCTCCATAGCGAGATGCCCGTGATCCGCGGCGTGTGGCGGCAGGGCACAAGGGTGAGCTGATGGGCCGGCTCGTTCTCGTCGTCGGACCATCAGGCGCAGGCAAGGACACGCTGATCAACAAAGCACGCGCCGCACTGGCGGGCAACGGCCGGTACCACTTCGTCCGCCGCGTCGTCACCCGTGAAGCCGATGCCGGCCTCGAGGATCACGACACGATGAGCGCGGCCGACTTCGAGCGTGCAAAACGCAACCGCGCCTTTGCGCTGAGCTGGGACGCGCATGGGCTGAGTTATGGGATTCCGCGCGCCATCGAGGATGAGATCGCGGCGGGCCATGTCGTCGTCGCGAATGGGTCGCGGCGTATGGTCGCCGAAGCGCTGGGGCGCTATCCGACCACGCAGGTGGTGTTGGTCGACGCGCCGCCGGAAATCCGCGCGGCGCGGCTGGCGGGACGAGGGCGCGAAACCCTTGCGGAGGTTACGGCTCGCCTGGGACGGGAAGCGCCCCTCCCCGCCGGGATTCCTGTCACCCAGGTCGACAATTCCGGAGCAGTGGAAACCGCACTCGCCGCCTTTCTGGGAGCCCTCCGCACGGGCGATTGAACCTTTTCGCGCGAACCGCGTTCTTCTCCTCCAGTGTAACGGGGCGAAGCGGTCGGACCATGACGCAGAATACGATCTACGGGCTGCTCGGCGTGTTCGCGCTCGTGCTCGTCGTGCTCGCGGCCTATGTTATCTACCAGCAGCAAACCCAGCCCAGGCTGGAAATCCGCGTCGACAGCACGGGAATCCAGGTCTACGGCAATGGCTGAGCGCAGCCTCATCATCGATGCGCTCGTCAGGGAGCTGGGGGAACAGGGCCAGGGCGGCGCGCCGCGCCACAATGCGGACCGCCTTGTCGCCTATCCGATAAAGGGTACTATCGACGTCGTCGCGCTTGCGGCTGCCGTCGAAAGCGCGCTAGTCGCCGTGGCGGCCGACGACGACAGCAAGACTCCGGCCGAACTGAATGCCGCCAATGATGGGTGATGCTCCTCCTGCATCCGTCCGGCACGGCGGCGAAAAACAGCGTCCCAGCTTCTCGAAAGGCATTCCCTCATGAATAGGAACACCTGGATCATCATTATCGTGGCGGTGATCGTCATCATCGGCCTGATCTGGATCTTCAACCGCGGCGGCACGACCGCTGTGGTCACACCGCCGGCGTCGTCTTCGACCCCTCCGGTCGTCTCCAGCAGCGAAGCTCCGCCGCCGGCGAGCTCGTCCGTCGCACCGCCTCCGGCCTCTTCGTCGGTGGCTCCGCCGCCCACTTCGTCCTCGGTGGACCTGACGCTCTCGTCCTCGTCGGCACCCTGATACGAATCGCAATGCGTGTGAAACCCCCGCCAGCAAGGCGGGGGTTTTCTATTCCGCCGGCGCGCGTTCCTGCTTGGGTGCAAGGCGCGCGGCTTCCGTGACGGCGCGCCGCTCGCGATAAAGCTTGAACTGCTGGTCGGCGAGCACGCCTACAAGGATCACCGACCCCATCACCGCGAAATTGAGCGATGATGGAATGCCGAGCAGGTTCACGAGGTTCTGCAGGATCTGAAGCAGGATGGTGCCGAGCACCACACCGACGATGGAGCCTTCGCCGCCGCGCAGCGAGAAGCCGCCCAGCACGGCGGCCGCAATAGCGTAGAGCTCGTAGAAATTGCCGTGACCGGACGGCAGGATCGAGCGCGTGTACATCGCGAAGAAGATAGAAGCGAGCGCCGTAAGCACGGCGCAGATCATATAGGCGGCGACGATGACGCGGGTCGTGCGGATACCGGAATAGCGCGCCGCCTCTTCGTTCTTGCCGACGGCATAGAGATAGCGGCCGAAAACGGAACGGTGCAGCACGACCCACATGATCGCCGCGAGCACGATCATGATGAAGAAGGCATGCGGAATGGGGATGGTCCGGATCGCACCGCCGCTGAGGATGGCGAAGATGTCGGTGCGCCCGGTGGTGATCCATTCGAGATCGGGAAAGTTCACGCCGAACGGAAAGCCGGCCGTGCCGTCACCGGTGTAGAAGCGGGCGACGCCGCGATAGATCAGCAGGCCGCAGAGCGTCACGACGAAAGGCTGGAGCTTCATCCTGGTGATGAGCAGCCCGTGGATCAGTCCCATGATGAGGCCGAGAAGCAGCACGATCCCCGCCGCCACGGGCCACGGCACGCCCTTGTTGGCGATGAGGTCGATGAAGATCACGCCGAGGATGGCGATCATCGAACCCGAGGACAGCTCGATGCCGCCGGTGATGATAACGAAGCCCTGGCCGATCGCGAACATGCCGAAGAGGCCGACCAGATTGGCCGTGTTCGCGATGTTGATCGGCGAAAGGAAGAGCGGCTGCCTGATGGCGGTGATCGCGCCGATCACCAGGATCAGAACGAAAAGGCCGAGGTCCTTCTTCTGCATGCTCCCCCCTAGACCGTCGCCTGTGTCTCGAGCGGCTTGCCCACCGCGAGACGCAGGATGTTTTCTTCGCTGAACCGGTCGCGGTTCAGGATACCTGAAACGTGGCCTTCATGCATGACCGCGACGCGGTCGGAGATGCCGATGACTTCCTCCATGTCCGAGGAGATCATCAATACGGCAACGCCATTATCGGCGAGTTCGCGCATCAGCCGGTAGATTTCCGACTTGGCCCCGATGTCGATGCCGCGCGTCGGTTCGTCGAAGATCATGACCTTCGGCTTCATGGCGAGCCATTTGGCGAGCACGACCTTCTGCTGGTTGCCACCGGACAGCGAGCCGGTGCGCTGGCCGACATCGGCGGCGCGGATATCGAGGTCGCGCCGGCTCTGCTCGCCCTGCCTGCGCTCCGCCTCGCGCGATACGACATTGTTGCGGGCATAGGCGCCCAGATTGGGCAGGGTGATGTTCTCGCTGATCGACATATCGAGAAGCAGGCCCGCGCCCTTGCGGTCCTCGGGCACGAGGAAGATGCCGGCTTTTACCGCGTCCGCCGAAGTGGCGAAGCGGACCGGCCGGCCATCGAGGAGAATCTCCCCGCCATGCCGGTCGTCGATGCCGAACAGCGTGCGTGCGAGTTCGGTCCGGCCGGCCCCGACAAGTCCGGCGAGGCCGAGGATTTCGCCAGCATGGACATCGAGGCTTACTTCGCGATGCGGGTAGGTCGAGGTGCGGATGCTCTGGATCGACACCGCCGCGCCCCCGCGCGCGTTGGCTGGAGCGGTGTAGGCGACCTTGAGGTCGCGGCCCACCATGAGCTTGACCATGGCGTCGTGGGTGATGCCGGCCCCTTCGAGCGTACCCACCATCTTGCCGTCGCGGAGAACAATCACGCGATCGCAGGCTTCGACGATCTCATGCAGCCGGTGGGAAATGAACAAGACCGAGATGCCTTCGGCCCTGAGGCTGCGGATAACGTCGAGCAGCTTGTCGGTTTCCGCGATGGGCAGGCTCGAGGTCGGCTCGTCCAGAATGAGGAGCCGGGAATTGAAGCTCAGGGCCTTGGCGATCTCGACGAGCTGCTGCTGGGCCAGCGAAAGCTCGGAGACGCGCGTTGCCGAAGAGAAGTTCGCGCCGAGCCGGTCGAGATAGGGCTGAACCGTGGCGCGGAGCTTGTCGGTGTCGACAAGCTGCAGGATGCCGAATTTTCGTGGCTCGCGGCCGATATAAACATTGGCCGCGACGTCGAGATTGTCGAAAAGGTTGAGCTCCTGATGAACGAAGGCGATGCCGGCGCGCATCGAGCCGCCCACGGAAAGCGCCGTGTAGGGGGCGCCGTCGATCTCGATGGTCCCCGCATCCGGTTCCGTGACGCCCCCGAGAATCTTCATGAGGGTAGATTTTCCGGCGCCGTTTTCGCCAACGATGCCGATCACCTCACCTGCACGCACTTCCATGTGGAAGTCGGCAAGAGCGGTGACACCGGGATAGGACTTCCTGATCCCGGAAAGCCTGAGGAAGGGCTCGCCAGGCGAGGATGCGGTCGCGTCGGTGGCAGCGCTGGCTGTCAATGTCCGAGGTCGTCCGTATGTCCGCGGCCGGTTGCCCGGCCGCGGACAGTCTTATGCCAAATCAGCCGCCGGCCAACTTCTTCTGGAAGTCGGCCTGGAAGGCGTCGACATTGTCCTTGGTAATGGTCAGGCCCGGAATGATGATGATGCCATCGGCCGGGATTTTGGACTTGTCGCCCTTGAGATAGTCGGCGATCAGATGCGCGCCCTGGTAGCCCCACTCATAGGGCTGCTGCACCACGGTGCCGGCGAAGGAGCCTTCCTTCACGGCGCCGAGGGTGATCGGGTCTTCGTCGAATCCGACCACCGTAATCTGGCCGAGCTTGCCTGCATCGCGCAGCGCTTCGTAGATGCGCGGCGGATTGTAGGAATAGAAGCCGACCATGCAGTTGACGTCAGGATTGGCGACGAGCACGTCGTCGACATTGGCACGGGCGCGGGTCTGGTCGATATCGTCGCCGCGAACGTCGATGAGCTCGAGACCGGTGCCGGCCACGGCTTCGTTGTAGCCCTGGATGCGCTCCTTGGCATTATCGGCGCCGGGCAGGCCGACGAAGCCGATGCATTTGCCGGTCTTGCCGGCCATCGCCGCCTTCATCAACTCGCCCGCATTCTTGCCGAGTTCGACGTTGGACGAGCCGAAATAGGCGATGCGGTTCGACTGGGTGGCATCCGAGTCGAAGGTGAAGAACGGGATTTGGGCCGCGACCGAGTTGATCGCGTCGGTCGAGGTCGGCGGATCGACAACGGAGACCGCGATGGCGTCAACGCCGGCGGCCACGAGGTCATCCATCATGCGGCGCTGCACGGCAGCGTCGGCACGCTCAGGATATTTGAAGCTTAGCGTGACATCGGGAAGCTCGGACTGCGCCTTCTTCACGGCAGCCTCGGTGATCTTCCAGAAGTCCGACGGCCCGTTCACGACAAACGCGATCTCGGGCTTGTCCTGGGCCTGGGCAGCCGACGATACGGCCGCAACGGCAGCAAGAATCGCTACCGCAGATGCGATGTACTTCATATCAATCCTCCCTTGGTCCCCACGCTGCGCGGGGATCTCCACGGCCATAAACGGTGGTGCGGCTGTAAAGTTCGCCGCTTGTGACCGGCTGCGACCGTGACGAATTGATAAATCATACTTTTGGGCGCGTAAACGGGGTAGCGGAGGCGGCGCGCCAAATTTGCCGCTTGCGATTTCGAATCGCCAGCGGATCAGGGACGTGCCGCGTTGACCTCGTGCGCGATCGCCGAGCGTGCCGCTTCGACGGACGCGAAGATCTTGCCGTCGGAGCCGAACGCGGCAAGCCGGACGGCAAGGAAGCGATACCCTTCCTCCGCTTCAACGACGACGCCCACCGGCTCGCCGTCCACCTCGATGGCGACGGGCCGGCTCGCTGGTGGTCTCGATGGTGCATGGTGCTGCATGGAATGGCCTCCATCGGCGCCGAATATCGGCGGCCGGGGTGATAACGAAACTGAAAGACGGTGGCGTGACGGGCGCTAGGCGCTCTGGATCACATTCGCCAGTTTCGGGACCACCCTGCGGGGGCTTGTACGCATTTGCAGAGAATCCGGGCGTTCGGGTCGATGCGATCGATAGTCATGTCTCGTCCCCTTTCCGGATCGGGCCGAAGCCCGTTCAATGCAAATGTTGCGGACGTACCGCTTGTTTGCGCTCTAGTCCGATTTCACCAGGAATGCAAATCGGACGAAAGGCGCACCGTCAGAGATAGCGCCGGCCGTGCCTGCTGACGAGACACGTTCGCCCAATCTCAGGGGAGAACGGCGAAATCCGTTCCTAGCCTTCTAGCTCTTCGCGTAGCAGTTCGAGCGCCAGCCACTCGTCTTCGGCTTTGGCCTTGGCGGCCTGGGCCGTGCCGAGATCGGTCGAGGCCTTGGCGAAGGCCGCGGCATCGCGGGCATAGAGGCCCGGATCGGCAAGCAATGCGTTAAGGCGCGCGATTTCCGTATCGAGCCGCGCGATCTCCTTTGGCAGGGTTTCGAGCGCATGCTTCTGCTTGAACGAGAGCTTTGCCCGCATCGCCGGTGCGGAAGGCGACGGCACTGATCGGGCCACGCGCGGTGCCTCTGCCAGCGACTCGGGCTTGCTCACGCCGTAGCCGCGCTGGGCGACCATGTCGGAATAGCCGCCGGCATATTCGGTCCAGCGCCCTTCCCCTTCGGAGATGATGATGGAGGTCGCCACACGATCGAGGAAGTCGCGATCATGCGAGACGACGATCACCGTGCCGGGATAGTCACCCAGCATGTCTTGCAGCAGGTCGAGCGTTTCGAGATCGAGGTCGTTGGTGGGCTCGTCGAGCACCAACAGGTTGGACGGCAATGCGAGGGTACGCGCGAGCGCGAGGCGACCGCGCTCGCCGCCAGAGAGTTTCTCGACGGCGGTGCGCGACTGCTCTGGCGTGAACAGGAAGTCACGCATATAGCCCATGACGTGCTTGGGCGCACCGTTGATCATCAGCGTGTCGGAACCGCCTGCCGTCAGCGCCTCCTTCAGCGTCGCGGTGGGATCGAGGCGCGCGCGGCGCTGGTCCAGCGTTGCGAGTTCGATGTTCGAGCCGAGCCGCACGCGACCGCTGTCGGGCGCCATCTCGCCGGTCAGCAGCTTGATGAGCGTGGTCTTGCCCGCACCATTGGCGCCGACAATGCCGACGCGGTCGCCGCGCAGGATGCGGGTCGAGAAGTTGCGGACGATAGGACGGTCACCGAAGCTCTTGGAGATCGCATCGGCATCGATCACCATCTTGCCGGAGAGATCAGCCTCCGATGCGGTGATGCGGATCGTGCCCACCTGCCGCTTCTGCTCGCGCCGTTCTTGGCGAAGCTCGGCGAGCCCCGCGAGGCGGCGGACATTGCGCTTGCGCCGCGCGGTGACGCCGTAAGTAAGCCAATGCTCCTCACGCACGATCTGGCGGTCGAGCTTGTGGCGCGCCGTCTCCTCCTCTTCGAGTACAGTGTCGCGCCAGTCCTCGAATGCCGCGAAGCCCTTGTCGAGACGGCGCGTGAGGCCGCGATCGAGCCACACGGTGGCGCGGGTGAGGTCGGAGAGGAAGCGGCGGTCGTGGCTCACGATCACCAATGCCGAGCGTAGTCCCGCAAGCTCGGATTCGAGCCACTCGATAGCCGGCAGATCAAGATGATTGGTCGGCTCGTCGACGAGCAGGATGTCGGGCTCCGGCGCGAGGACGCGGGCAAGGGCGGCGCGGCGCGCCTCGCCGCCCGAGAGCCGCGCCGGATCCTCATTGCCGGTGAGGCCAAGATGCTCGAGCAGATAGCGGGCGCGGTGCGGGTCGTTGCCCGCTTCGAGCCCGGCTTCGGCATAGGCGAGCGTCGTCGCATAGCCGCCGAGGTCCGGCTCCTGCGGCAGATAGCGGATCGTCGCGCCCGGCTGCAGGAAGCGCCGGCCGCCGTCGGGCTCGATCTCGCCCGCCGCGATCTTGAGCAGCGTCGATTTGCCCGAACCATTGCGACCGACCAGCGCGATCTTGTCGCCGCGCAGCACGGACAGCTCGGCGTCTTCGAGCAGGAGGGTCGAGCCGAGCATCAGCCGGATGTTCTGCAGCGATAGGATGGGCGCGGCGGCCATGACGTGTCCGGATCGTTCGCGGGCGGATAGAGCATGGGCGCCCCGCCCGATCAACCTGCCCCTTGCGGCTCAATGCCGAGGCCATCGACCAGCGCCGCACCATCGCGCGCAAAGACGATTCGGCCGTCGATATTGGCGAGCAGGTCGGCAGGGCGCAGATGCCTTGCGGCCTGAACAGCGGTTTCGGCATCGAGAATGTAGAGGGTCCGCGGCTCGAAGCTGCCGGTCTCCAGCGCCAGGCGCTCCGTCTCGACGAGAGCGTTCTGTGCAGCCTCGTCGGTGCGGCCGAGATAGACCGCGTCGGTCGCCATGCGGTGTGTCACGGCATAGTAGGAAAGCACCTGCCAGTCGCCACCATAGCCTTGCAGCGGAATGGCCCGGAGGCGGGTGTAGCCGGCCTCCGCTGCCCTGTCCCAGAAGGGCGAGGTCAGCGCTGTCGTCCAGAACGGCGATGAAGGCGGCAGGCCGGCCGAGAAATCGTGCCATTTGGGCGCGGAGTCGGCGATCTGCACCGCCAGGGCAAGCGACGCAATGGCGGCAACCGGAACGGGCGGGAAGCGGCGCGCGAGCATTGCGACGGCTCCGATCGTGACAAGATAGAGCAGCGGCCAGACGAAGCGGCCGCTGGAGCGGAAAGCCGAGAAGACATCGAGCAGCGTGGCGGGCAGCGCGATTTCGAGCCATTCGTGGTCGAGTATCGCGATCTTGTTCGAGAGCGCAAAGATCGCCATGGCGGCGACGACCGTTGCAAGCGGCCACCAGCGCCTGTGGAACATCGCTCCAGCCGCGGCGATCCCACCTGTCACCATGCCCAGTGTCAACAAGGCCATGGTGCCGACGCCCGGGAAGCTCAGGCCCTCATAGTCGAATTTGGTATGAGGCAGGTCGGGGAAAATCTGCGACCAGCCATAGCTGATGACGGGCCAGAGCAGGTTGAGTTTGTACGACCCGAAACCATAGGTGCCGAGCGAGCCTGTCATGAAGAAGCCGGCGAGATAGAGCACGGCCAGGACTGAAGCCAGCGTCAGCACGATCTCGCCGAGCGCACCGGGCGAGCCCGTCCTCCGCAGCAGACGCCGCTGCAGCAACGATGCGGCCCAGATCGGCAGCACCATGGCGAGAAGATAAGCGTGAATGGCCGCTGTGAGCGCCATGAGCAAAGGACAGTGCCAGCTTCGGGGGGAGGCGGCCCGCGCATAGAGCCAGAGCGCGGCGAGGATGGTCCAGTGCCCGCTCAGCGCCATATGCATGGGGATGCGGAACAAGAGGGCAGGCGTGACCAGCACGAAACCCGCGGCCACAAGCGCCGCGAGCTTGCCCGCACCCAATGCCTGCGCCAGCAGATAGCCGAAAACGCTCTGCAGCATGAAGCAGAGGAGCAGCCACAGACCCCAATACTGAAAGACTGGCGGAAGCAGCCCCGTTGCGAGCTTGAACGGAAAGGCGAAGAGCGGCAGGCCATCGACCAGCGCGATCGAATTGGAAAGCTCGATGCCGAGTTCCGGACTTGCACCGGGCGGCCAACCCCAGGGTGCCTGGCGGAACGCCATCCAGCCAAGCTGGTGCATGGCGCGGTCGCCCGTCGCGAGCCAGGCGATATTGGTGACGTCGAGAGGCGACGGGCCAGCAAAGATCAGAAAGACCGCCGCGCCAAAGATGGCCGCAACCGCAATGCCGGCGCGGTCGTGAGCAGCGATATGGGTTGTCAGTGGGCGACCGCTGGTGCGGCTTCGAGTCCGAGGCCGAGCCGCGCCCTCAACGACATGCGCTTCTCGGCGAGATCGGCGATCGTGTAGCTGTCGAGCACATTGAAGAAAGCGCCAAGCGCCTCACGCAATGCGCTGTTGAGGTCGCAACTGTCCGCTAGCGGGCAATTGACGTCGTCACCTCCCTCGAAGCATTCGGCCATGGTGAATCCGTCCTCGGTGACCTTGACGGTGTCGAGCAGCGTGATGTCGCCGGCGGCACGCCCGAGCCGGATGCCTCCCTTACGCCCGCGCACGGTCTCGAGGAGGCCGTTCTCGACCAGCGGTTTGATCAGCTTGAACAGGAACAGTTCGGAGATCGCATGCGCCCTGGCGATATCGGCGACGCGGCTCAGCCCCGGTGTGTTGACGGCGCAATAGACCAGAGTGCGGATGGCGTAGCTTGTCTGCCGGGTAAGGCGCATAGGTCTTCTCTCAAGCGTTTGATAGATAAGCGCTTTTTAGCTGATGCTGGCTCTCCAGATTAGAATTGTTCCAGGCTTTGTCAACTGCGCGGCACGGTCAGGTCGCGCCCGAGATAAGGCTTCAGCAGCAGCAGGTCCGCTTCGCCGAGCCGCTCGGAGGCGGTATAGCTCTGGTGCCAGTAGGGGTAGATCAGCGGCAACTCGCTGACCTTGTCGAGCCGAGCGATGTCGTCCTCGGTCAGCTTCAATTCGGCGGCCTTGAGGTTCGCTTCGAACTGCGCGGTGGTGCGGCCGCCCATGATGACGGACGCCACGGTCGGCCGCTGCAGCAGCCAGGCGAGGCCGACCTGCGCGCCGGTGACATTGTGAGCGCCGGCGACGTCGTTGAGCACATCGACGATGTCCCAGAGCTTGCCCCAATTCTCGATCGGGGGCTCGCGGAAGCCCATCTGCTGGCGCCCGGAATCGGGACTCGAATTGCGCGTGTATTTGCCCGAGAGCCATCCTCCCGCAAGCGGCGACCAGATGAGCGAGGACACCCCTTGGTCATAACCGAGGGGAATGAGCTCATACTCGGCTTCGCGGCCGAGCAGGCTGTAGTAGATCTGCTGGCTCACGAAGCGCTGGTAGTGCGCCGCATCGGCGATTGCCAGCGCCTTCATCAGATGCCAGGCGGAGTAATTCGAGCAGCCGACGTAGCGGACCTTGCCCTGCTTGATAAGTGTATCGAGCGCCTCGATGGTCTCCTCGAGCGGCGTCTGCCCATCCCATTCATGCACCTGGTAGAGATCGATGGCGTCCGTCTTCAGCCGGCGGAGCGACGCCTCGCATTGCTGCACGATGTGCCAGCGCGACAGCCCGCGGTCATTGGGTCCCTTGCCCATCGAGAATCTGACCTTGGTCGCGATCATCATGCGCTCGCGGCGACCGCCGGTCAGTGCCTCGCCGATGATGCTCTCGGAGGCGCCGTCATTATAGGCATTGGATGTGTCGATGAGATTGACGCCGTGGTCGAGGCAAAGATCGATCTGGCGCTGCCCGTCCTTGAGGTCCGTATTGCCCCAGGAGCCATCATTGCCGAAGGTGACGGTGCCGATCGACAGGGCCGAAACCTTGAGGCCGGAGCGGCCGAGCAGACGGTATTCCATGGTTAACACTCCCTGTTTCGCGCGTTTTTAGCCGCTTGTGTTGAACAGGCAAGCTGCCGTTGCAACCAAATTGCCGGTACCGCGTTTTCGAACGCTGGGGCGTAACGCAGTCTCATGAAGATATTAGTGGTCGAGGATGAGCCGCTCATCCGCCTTGGCGTGGTCAGTCAGGTGGAAGACGCTGGATTCGCGGTGGTCGAAGCGGCCAATGCCGACGAAGCCATTCGCGTCATCGAACGCGAGGACGATATCGGCGTGGTGATTACCGATGTCGACATGCCCGGCACCATGGACGGCGTGAGGCTCACCCATTTCATCCGCAGCAAATGGCCGCCGATCCGGATGATCGTGATTTCAGGAAAGGTCGGCGTGAAGGCCTCGGACCTGCCTTCAGGCACGAGGTTCTTCACCAAGCCCTGCCAGGAGGCGCCCCTGCTCAACGCAGTGCGTGAGCTCAGCGGGATGGGAGGCACGCCGTGAGCGCGGAAGCCGGCAGCGCGCCGATCTCGGCAGACACCCGCCCGCCCCGGTCGAGTTCCACCGAGCCCAGGCCAAAGCGGCGATGGGAGGCGGCCGACACTGTGATCGCCATCAGTGTAGGACTCGTCGTCATCATCATGGGCATCTTTGCGCTGCTGTGCGTCCAGGGCTATTCGGCGACCATCGAGAACACCAAGACGCGGGTCCAGACCGCCGCGAACATCGTGGCCGAAGAGACGCGATGGGTCGTGGCCTCGGCGATCACGCTCGCGCAGGGCGCAGGCGGCGCCTTCAACTGGGACCCGGCGCAGGCGAGCGCCGCCTCCCTGCAGCGCTTCAACAGCGTGACAGCGCTGATGCCCACTACGCTTGCGGTGGGCGTATACGATGCCACGGGTGCCGGCGTCGCTGACGCATCGTCGCCGGGTGTGCCGTCGCATATCGGCGATCGCGATTATTTCCATGCTCTGGCTGCAGGGGCCGATTGGGCCATTTCGGCGCAGGAAGCCGACACGGCAGACGGCAAGGCCATATTCGCCGTGGTTCGCCGGCTCGGTCCGCCGGAGAAATTCCTCGGCGCGGTGATGATCGCGATCGACGCCAGCGTTCTCGAAAACCTAGCGGCTCCGCAGAATCTCGGACCCGGATCAACCATCAGCATCGTGCGGCCGGACGGATGGGTGATCGCGCGCTTGCCGTCCTTGACCGCGCCGCTCAATCTTGCAGGCACGCCCGCCTTCGTCAGCCTCACCTCGTCGCCCGTCGGGACCTATATCTCTCCGTCATCGCCCGCCGACGGTGTGTCGCGCATGGTGGCCTACCGGCATGTCGATGATCTTGGCTACATCGCCATCGCCTCGGTCTCGCTCGATGCGGCGCTTGGAGGCCTGTGGACCTCCATCTGGATCGTGACCTGGCTGATCGCCCCGATCGCCCTAGCGCTATTGATCGGTTCGTTCATTACAGCGCGCCTGCTGCGGCGGACGCAGGCCACAAGCCGATCGCTTGCCGCGGCGCTCGAGCACAATGAGGTGTTGTTCCGCGAGATCCATCATCGCGTGAAGAACAATCTGCAGTCGGTGAGCTCGCTGCTGCAACTGCAGCCCATTCCGCGCGAAATCAAGATCGACATGGGCCAGCGCATCGCGGCGATGTCGGCGGTGCATGAGCATATCTACCGCTCGAACCAGTTCGCGACGGTGCAGGTGAAAGACTATCTGCACAAGCTGATCGAGAATCTCGGAGCCGGGTTCGATCCCAACATCAAGGTCGTGGAGCAGATCGAAGATCTGTCGGTGGACAGGGATGCGGCGACGCCGCTTGGCCTCATCGTCAACGAAGTGGTCTCCAACGCGTTCAAGCATGCCTTCAAGAATAGACAGGCCGGCATCATCACCGTCAGCCTCACAACGGAGAACGGCAGGGGAAAACTCGTCGTCCGCGACAATGGCGTCGGTTTCGATCCAGAGCAGCCCGCCAAGGGCATCGGCCGGCGGCTCATCAGCGCGCTGACATCGCAACTCGGGGGCGAGTCGATCCAGAGCAATGACGGCGGAGCCGTGTTCACGCTGACCTTCCCGCTCGCTCAGCCCGGCACCGACTAGGCGACCGTTCCGGACTTGATCTCCGTCAATGTCCCGGACGCGGTCCGGTGGTCGATAGCGGCATATCGCAAGGAGATGCGAATGCCGCTCGAAACCTATCTCGCCCTCGCCGGAATGATCGTCGTATTCGGCGCCTTCGGCGCTATCCTTGCCTTCGGCGTGTGGTACTCCCGTGGGCGCTGAGGCCTGCTAGATTACGACGGTGATGCGTTCGCTCGCCCGAGTGACGCCGGTGTAGAGCCAGCGGCGGCGGTCGTCGCGAAAGACGAAGCTTTCGTCGAACAGATAGACGCTCTCCCATTGCGAGCCCTGCGCCTTGTGCACCGTGAGGCAGTAGCCGAAGGTGAACTCGTCGACGCGGCCGCGTTCCGGCCAGCTCAACTGATCCTCTTCGCCCGCGAAGAATGCGGCATGGGTCACCACATGCGCTTCCGGGCGCTTGCCCGCTGTGGTGGTCACATCCTCATCGGGCACGAGGTCCATCGAATAGCGCGAGGATGAGCGCTTCTTGACCTCCTTGGCCGTCCAGATCTGGCCGTTGAGCAGGCGCTTCACCGGATTGTTGCGAAGGCAGACGAGGCGGTCGCCCGCGACCGGCTCGTGCCTCGGCAGGCCCTTCAGTTCGCGCAGTCGGTCATTATAGTCCACGCGGGTCTTGTTGCGGCCCACCAGCACCTGGTCGGCAGTCACCACCGCTTCGCGATCGACATCGGACTTCGGAATAACCACGGAATCGTCATAGCGCCCATAGTCGAGATAGCCGCCCTCGCGGATCTCCATCGACATGCGGATGATGGGATTGTCCTCGGCCTGGCGATGGATTTCGGTGAGCATGATGTCGGGATCGTGCGCCGTGAAGAAGCCCGCGCCCTGCACCGGCGGAAGCTGAAACGGATCGCCCAGCACCAGCACCTTGGTGCCGAAGCTCAACAGATCCCTGGCCAGCGCCTCGTCGACCATCGAGACCTCATCGATGACGATGAGATCGGCGGAGGCCGCTTCGCTTTCGGGGTCGAGGGCGAAACGCGGCTCGCCTTCCTTCTCGGACACCAGCGTGTAGATCAGCGAATGGATGGTGGAGGCGCCGCGGCAGCCCTTCTTGCGCATCACCAGTGCGGCCTTGCCGGTGAAGGCAGCATATTTCACCGATTTCACGCCCTCGGCGAGATAGCGCGCGAGGGTCGATTTGCCGGTGCCGGCCCAGCCGAACAGACGGAACACCTGCGGCCCGGATGCATCCTTCAGCCAGTTCGAGACGGCGAGCAGCGCCGCGTCCTGCTGCGGTGACCAGGTCGGCATCAGGCGGGGCTTGGCCGGACGGAAAGCATGCCTCCTTCTAGCGGAAAGCGGATGGAAACAAAACGGGAACTTTTGGCCTTTTGCCTTGCGGTCGACGGCGGCGCCCCTAGTGTCTCGTGGGTCTCTGAGGAAGCGGCATGGAACCTGGCGTCGATCCGTTCAACGTTGCGGATATCATTCCGGATTTCGAGGCGCGGATGGCCGAGTTGGAGGCTGCGAGCGACGCGACGCGGCGCACGCATCGGTCGCAAATCGACCTGCCTTATGGGCCGCTTCCCCGCAACCGGCTCGACCTGTTCTTCCCCAGGGGCGAACTGCGGGGCGCGCCGATCCATATGTTCATCCATGGCGGCTATTGGCGCGGACAGGTGAAGGAAGATTACGTCTTCGTCGCCGATGGCGCGATCGCGGCCGGCGCCATTGCGGCGATCGTCGAATACACGCTGATGCCGGGCGCGCGCATGGCGCAGCTCGTCGCCGAAGTGCGCAGCGCCGCGGCCTGGCTCGCAGCGCATGCGCATGAATTCGGCGGCGACGGATCGGCGCTATCGGCGAGTGGCCATTCGGCGGGGGCGCATCTGTGTTCCTATCTCGCCTCGCGCAGCCCGCACGAGGCCGCCTTGCCCGCACCGCACGTCAAATCATTGCTGATGCTGTCGGGCATTTACGATCTGCGGCCGATCACCACGAGCTATCTGCAGCCGACGCTGCAACTCACGGCGGAAGAGGTCGCACACTGGTCGCCGTTCGAAGCGGTGCCCTCACCCGATGCCCACTACGAGATCGCGGTCGGGCATGCCGAGACCGAGCCTTTCCACATCCAGGCGCAGGATTATGCCATCGCCCTTGAGCGCCGCGAGGCCAGCGTCGAGCGCGTGACGCTGCCTGATCTGGACCACATGTCGCTGGTCCGCGCCCTCGGCCGGCCGGAAACGGCGATGGGCACGCTGCTGACTGCGGCGATCGAACGCTCGCGCCGCTGACGCGTCAGCCCGGATAAAGCGTCAATCCGCCATCGACGCGCAGCACCTGCCCATTGATGAAGCGGGCGCCGGGGCCGGCAAGGAAGGCCACCGCATCGGCGATCTCGTCGGGTTGGGCGTAGCGGTCGAACGAGCGCTGGTTGGTGTCCATCATCCTGGGGTCGATCGGCCGCGTCGCCTGGAAGCGGGCCGACGCCGTGGGCCCCGGGCTCACGGCATTGACGCGCACGCCGTCGGCATGGAGTTCCTTGGCGAGGCAGCGCGTATAGTGCACCACGCCGGCCTTGAGCGTCGAATAGATCACTTCCGGCGACACGCCCATATGCGCCGCCGCCGAGGCGATGTTGATGATGCTGCCGCTGCCGCGGTCCACCATTGCCGGCGCGAAGGCCTGCGTGACGAGGAACAGGCCGATGAGATTGTTGTTCACCAGCGCATGGATATCGGCCACCGAGATGCCGAGCGCCGTATTGGGGCTGGGCTTGCCGCCCGCTGCGCCGATGTCGCCGCCGGCACAGTTGACGAGGATGTCGACCTCGCCGAGCGTCGCCACGATCTCGGCGCGCATCGCGGCCACCTGTTCCTGGTCGCTGACATCGCCGGCCACAGCGACGGCGTCGACGCCCATGGCGCGAAAGCGCTCGACCACTTCCCCCAGATCGGCCGCTTCGCCATATTTCGCCGGTGCATCCCAGGTGCGGTCATGGATGGCGATCCTGGCGCCGTCACGCGCCAGCCGCCGTGCCATGGCGTTGCCGAGCCCGCGGCCGGAGCCGGTGACAAAGGCCACGCGTCCACGCAGTTCGTCCATAGCTTGCCTCCTCAGCCGGGAGTCCTTGGCCCGATGGTCTCGTTGACCCCCATCACGAGCTGATCATAGTCGATCGCGGTGCCGGTCATCAGTCCGGATTCGTCGCTGGCGAGAAAGGCGATGGCCCGCGCCACTTCCTCGGCGCTGATCAGGCGGCCGAAGGGCCGACTCGCCCCGCCCACCTCGCGCCAGTCATCCTTGGCGTCGTGGAACTTCCTGAGCGTCGTGTCTTCGCCGGGCGTATCGACCCAGCCGGGATTGAGCGCATTGACGCGGATGCGTTCGGGCAGGAGCGAATGGGCGACGTTCTTGGTGAGCACAGCAAGCGCCGCCTTGCTCGCCGAATAGGGCGTGAGGAAGCTGGCGCCGCCATGGGCATTGATCGAGGCGATGTTGACGACGGCCCCGCCCTGGCCGCCGCGCTTCATGACACGGGCCGCAGCCTGCATCAGAAAGAATGGCGCCCGCACATTGATCGCGAACATGCGGTCCCAGAGCGCGACGTCCGTATTCCAGATCGTGCCGCGGTCGGTGAGGCCGGCGACATTGACGAGAATGTCGACGCGCCCGAAGGCCGCGTCCGCCGCCGGCACGATGCGCACGACTTGCGCGGGGTCGGCAAGGTCGGCGACGACATATTGCGCGCCCAGCGACTCGGCGACGGATTTGAGCTTGCCCTCCTGCCGGTCGGTGAGCATGAGGCCCTTGATGCCGCGCATCTTGAACAGGCGCGCCGTCGCCTCGCCGATGCCCTGTGCGGCGCCGGTGATGATTGCGACCTTGCCGGTGAGGCGCGAATGGGCGGCTTCATCCATGGCGGGTTCCAGACTTGCTCAGCGCGCGGCGGCCCAGCCGTCGCGCATCAGTGTGTAGCCCTTGCGATAGACATCGTTGATGTCGTCGAAAATCGGACGCCAGATCTTTGTGGCGGCGGCGAGATCGGGCAGCGGCGAGCCGAAGGCCTCGATGGTCAGCCAGTCGTCATAGCCGGCCTTCTTCAGCTCGTTGAAGACCGGCTGGAAGGCGATGTGGCCGGCGCCCGGCACGCCGCGATTGTTCTCGGTGATGTGGACATGCTTGATCCACTTGATCGTCGGGGCGATCAACGAAGGCACATTGTTTTCTTCGATATTGGTGTGGAACGTATCGAAGAGATAGCCGTAGTTTGGCTCGTCCACGAGCTTGCAGAGCTCCACCGCCTGGCCGATCGTATTGAGGAAATAGCATTCGAAGCGGTTAAGCGGTTCGACGGCCAGTGAGATGCCGGACTTGGCGGCATGCTGCGCTGCCTCCTTGTGGACTTCGGCGCACCATTTGACTTCGTCGGGTGTCGGGCCACGGCCGGCAAACTCGCCGAGCGGGTGATAGAAGGGGCCGGCGAAGACGTCGCCGCCCAGCGCCGCCGTGCAGTCGGCAATCCATTTCAAATGATCGAGCGCCGCCTTGCGCTGCGCCTTGTCCGGCGAAATCGCGCTGCCACCCGCCATCACGGCGATGCCGGTCGTCGCGAGGCCGAAATCCTTGAGCCGCTTGCCGAGCTTTTCGTAATCCGCGACCTTGCCCTCGAAGATCGGAATCTCGACGCCGTCGAAGCCCGTCTTCTTCAGGGCTTCGATGATCGGCCAGTGTTCGTCGGTGACGTAAGTGGTCCAGAGCAGAAGGTCGAAACCAAGCCTCACAGCTTCACCCACTTCCCCGACTTGCCGGAGGCGATGATCGCGTCGCAGACGCGGTTGGTTTCCAGCGCCTCGCGGAAGGTCGGCGAGGCTGCTTTCTTCTTGCCGAGGCTGGCGAGGAAGTCGGCGGCCTGGTGCGTGAAGCTTTCGCCATAGCCCGTCGACAGGCCCGGGACCCACCATTTGCCCATATAGGGATGGTCGCCATCGGTGACGTGGATCGAGCTCCAGCCGCGCAGCGGGCCTTCGACGCGATGGTCGAACCACGACACGCGATGCAGATCGTGCAGATCCCAGGCGAAGGAACCATGCTCGCCATTGATCTCGAGCGTATAGGCCGCCTTGTGGCCGCGGGCATAGCGGGTCGATTCGAAGATGCCGAGCGAGCCATTGGCGAAGCGGGCGAGCACGCCAGCCGCGTCGTCGATGCCTACTGTCTGCATCTTGCCGGTCACGGCATGCTTTCGCTCCTTGACGAAGGTTTCCGTCATTGCGGTGAGCGAGGAGATGCCGCCATTGATCCACATGGCCGTATCGACGCAGTGGGCGATGAGATCGCCGGTAACGCCGGAACCGGCGGCATCGACGTCGAGACGCCAGGTGGCGGTGCCGCCCTGCGGCACATCGGGGCTGATCGTCCAGTCCTGCAGGAACTGCGCACGATAGTGGAAGACCCTGCCGATCTTGCCCTTCTCGACCATCTGCTTGATGAAGCTGACGGCAGGGATGCGGCGGTAATTGTACCAGACCATGTTGGCGACGCCGGCCTTTTCGACCGCGTCGACCATGGGCTTGCCTTCTTTGGCGGTTCGGGCCAGGGGCTTTTCGGTGAGCACCATCTTGCCGGCCTTGGCGGCCGCAATCGCAATCTCGGCATGCAGATCGTTGGGCACGCAGATGTCGATCGCGTCGATGTCCTGTGCCTCGATGAGCTTCCGCCAATCGTTGACGACGCGCTCATAGCCCCATTGGTCAGCAAAGGCCTGGGCCTTGTCGCCGCTGCGCGCGGCAACGGCCTTGAGCACTGGCTTGTACCCCGGCTGGAATACTTGGCCGACTTCGGTCCATGCGTGCGAATGAGCGCGCGCCATGAAGCCATAGCCCACCATGCCGATATTGAGAGTCTTCTGTTTGGCCGCCATTGCGTTCCCCCATCTGCGACACCCACCAGGTGTCATCCCTGCGCAGGCAGGGACCCATTTCTCCGTTCGCGCTTGCCGCGCATTGGTTTCCTGCTTGCGCAGGGATGACACCGAGAGGAGGACACCCTCGTGTTAGCCTCTCGCTATCGCCTATTCGCGCCAGCCATGCGCATCGCGCACTTTGACCATAGCGCCCAGAATCTTGTTCCAGGTCTCCTGCGTCTCCATTACGGAGTTGGGGAACATGCACCCATCCCAGCAGATGTGGCGCATTTTCTTGGTCAGCTCGCCTTTCTCGTCGCGGAGCCAGTAGCCGGCGTGCTTGGTGACGTCGAGCCGGCCATTGGGATCGTCGATCTGACAGTGCCGGCCGGTCTTTTCGTGAGAGCCGGAGCCGAAGGTCGTGCCGTCATTCTGGGCCACGTGGAAATCGTAGGTCCAGGGACGAAGCGCATCGGCGACCTTGTGATAGGCCGCATCGAGTGCCGCCTTGTCGGACCAGTCGAAATCCTTGGGCAGGATGCGGTCCTTTTCGGCATTGGCGCCGAGCACGAACAGCATGGAGTGCGCCATGTCCGCCTGGTAGCCGACGACGCCCGGCATGTTGACCATTTCGAGCAGCTTCACGTTCTCGCGCCACGAGTGCATGCCGCCCCAGCAGATCTCGCCCTCGGCGACGAGGAACTCGCCATGGTCCTGCGCGACCTTGGCGGCCTCGCGGAAGGTCTCGGCGATCTTCTTGGTGTTGCCCTTGGGGTCCTTGTCCCAGTCCTGGACGCCGACCGAGGAATCGATCCGGATGCCGCCGCTCTTGCGGATGCCGATGTCGCGCATCTGCTCGGCGA
>DASZPY010000098.1:0-20263 GCA_035549855.1 Devosia sp.
AGACGCGCTGCATCTCGCCGCCCGAGAGCCGGTCGGTCTTGCGCTCGAGCAGATGCTCGATGCGCAGCGTCTTGCTGGCATATTCGATGCGCTTGTCGATATCGGCCTGCGACATCTGCCGGACGCGCGAGCGCAGCGGGACTGACAAATTGTCACGCACGGTCAGCCGCGGATAAAGCGAATATTGCTGCAGGACGAGCGCGGTGTCGCGTTCGGCAGGGCCCCAGCTGCCGACGTCGGCTTCATTGATGAAGATCGAGCCGCTGGTGGGCTTGTCGAGGCCGGCGATGAGCCGCATCGTCGTGGTCTTGCCCGCGCCGGTGGGGCCGAGCAAGACGAAGAATTCACCGTCGGCGACGTCGAGGCTGACATCGCTGAGCGCCGCGTGATGGCCGAAAGTCTTGTTGATGTTCTGGAGGCGGATGCGGGCCATGGTCAGTCGCCGAGCCTGATGTCGAGCGAGGCGCCCGATTTGTTGTCGAAGAAATGCGCGTGGGCCGGGTCGATCCTGGCCCATACCCTGTCGCCGGCCTTGCCGACATAGCCGGCTGCGGTGCGGGCGCGCAGCGTGCGATTGCCGATCTTGAGATCCACAATGTCGAAGCCGCCGAAGGGCTGCACGATATGCGCCTGCGCCGGGCGATAGCCGGCGGCGTCCGTATTGCTCACCAATATGCCCTCCGGGCGGATGCCGAGCGACAGATCGGTGGAGGCCTGCTTGCCCTGCAGCATGCCGAGCAGATCGCGCGGCAGCTCGAACGACTCGCTGTCGATCACCACCTCCGCCTTGCCGCCGGCCTCGCGGATGGATGCCGGCGCGATGTTCATGACGGGCGAGCCGATGAACTGGGCGACGAACAGATTGGCCGGATGCAAATAGACTTCGGTCGGCGTGCCGATCTGCTGCAAAACGCCATCGTTCATCACCACGATGCGGTCGGCCAGCGACATGGCCTCTACCTGGTCGTGTGTCACGTAGATCGAGGTCGAGCCGTTCTCGAGATGGAGGCGCTTGAGCTCGACGCGCATGCCTTCGCGCAATTTGGCGTCGAGCGAGCCGATCGGCTCATCGAGCAGGATCGCCTTGGGGCGGCGCACAAGCGAACGGCCGATGGCGACGCGCTGCATGTCGCCGCCCGAGAGCGCCGAGGGGCGATGGTTGAGCAGTTGCGCGATGCCGAGCGAATTGGCGACCGAGCGCACAGCCTTGTCGACCTCGCTGCGGCTCTCGCGCACGGCGCGCAGCGGGAATGCCATGTTCTCGTACACCGTCAGGTGCGGATAGAGCGCATAGTTCTGGAACACGAAGGCGATGTCGCGCTCGGAGGCGTGGACATCCTGCACCGGCTTGCCGTCGATCAGGATTTCGCCGCTGTCGATATCCTCGAGACCGGCGATGGCGCGCAGCGTCGTGGTCTTGCCGCAGCCGGACGGGCCGAGGAATACCACGAACTCGCGATCCTTCACCGTGAGGTTGATGTTGCGGATGACGTGCAGCGCGCCGAAATGCTTGTCGGCGTTGCGCAGTTCGATCTCAGCCATGGCCGTGACCCTCGCGCACGGTCTCGCTGACGGAGACCGGGCCGGTATCGTCCTCGTCGATGCGTTGCACCGGCGGTGGGATATGAACCGAGACGTTGAAGGCGATGAGGCCGATCAGCATGACCAGCACGCTCCAGCCATGCAGGACGCCCACCCAGGGCTGGCACAGGAAAAGGATGCCGGCGACCATGAAGGTGATCGCCGCCCGTTCGAGATAGCGGTGGTTGAATTCACGAAAGCTCATTTGCGAATGGCGCCGAAGCTCATGCCGCGCAACAGGTGGTTGCGGAGCAGGAAGGTGAAGATGGCCACCGGCAGCAGGAACAGCACGGTGCCGGCGGCGATGACGGTCCAGTCCTGGAGGCCGGTACCGACCTGGCTGGGGATGAAGGGCGGCGCCGTCTGCGCGCGCCGGTTGGAGAGGATCAGCGCGAAGGCATATTCGTTCCACGCCGTGATAAAGCAGAACACCGCCGTCGCCGCGATGCCGGTCGCGGCTTCGGGGAGCACGATCTTGAAGAAGGCCTGCATGCGCGTGTAGCCGTCGACCAGCGCCGCCTCCTCATATTCCTTCGGGATCTCGTCGATGAATCCCTTCATCAGCCACACCGCGAAGGAGACGTTGAACGCCGTGTAGAGGATGATGAGGCCGACATGGGTGTCGTTGAGCCCGACGGCCCGATACATCAGGAACATCGGGATGGCGACCACAATAGGCGGCAGCATGCGGGTCGACAGGATGAAGAACAGCAGATCCGCCTCGCCCTTCACGCGGAAGCGCGAGAAGCCATATGCGGTGATCGTGCCCATGCCGACTGCGAGCACCGTCGAGGTGATGGCGATGATCAGTGAGTTGACGAACCGGTCGGGATAGGCCGAGTAAACGACATCGCCATTGCCGTCGCGCGCCAGGCGTTCGCCGCCGTCGAGGACAAGCTTTTCCCACCAGGGTGCGGCGTCATAGACCTCCTTGTCCACCGGCCCGGTCAACTGGGCGCGCTTGGTGAAGAGCTTCACGAAAGGCGTGATCTGCGGCTCGAAAACGACCGTGGGCGGCACCGAGGTGGCCAGCACCAGCGGCTTGAACGCCGTCGACGTGATCCAGTAGATCGGCGCGAGGAAGATCAGGGTGATGACGATGACGGCGGCAATCGCGATGCGGTTGCCGAGGCGGCCGGCGCGCGTTGATACGACTGCCATCTCAGCGCTCCTTCGCCTTGTTGAGATATTTGACGTAGATATTGGTGATGCACAGCACCATGATCAGGATGATGTAGGCGAGGGCCGAGGATGGCCCGGTCTGCCATTGTTGGAACGCCATCTTGTAGAGGCGCGTCGATATCAGTTCCGCCTGCGGCTGGCCGGTCATCACGAAGGCGATGTCGAAGGTCTTGAACGCTTCCATGGTGCGGAAGATCACCGCGATCAGCAGGATCGGCGCAACGAGCGGCAGCGTGATGCGGAAGAAGGTGTAGAGCTTGCCGGCCCGATCGATGGACGCTGCTTCATACAGGTGCTTGGGAACGGCGGACAGGCCCGCGAGCGAGAGCAGCATCACGAAAGGCGACCACATCCAGATGTCGGTGATCGCGACCGCGTAGAGGGCGAGCTTGGGATCGGTGAGCCAGGCAACCTTGCCGATTCCCAGCGCATAATTGAGGATGCCCCACGACGGATCGTAGATCAGCTTCCAGAACAGGCCGACCACGACCGGCGACAGCATCATCGGAAGCAGCAGCAGTGTCGTCAGGAACCCCTTGAACGGGATCGGACGGTTGAGCAGCAGCGCCAGGCCGAAGCCGACAACGAACTGGCCGGCGACGGAAACGATGACGTACCACAGTGTGGTCGTGAAGGTGCGCCAGATCACGGGATCGGCCAGCAGGTCGACATAGTTCTTGAGGCCGACGAATTTGGCCGGGTTGCTGCTCGAGGCCTTGAAGTCGGTGAAGGAAAAGCCGAGCGAATAGAGCAGCGGGAAGATGTTGAAGATAATCAGGAACGTCACCGTCGGAATGATGAAGACATTCCGGATCGTGATGTCGCTCCAGCCCCGCGTTGCCGCGCGCGATTTTGGATCGAGCGTTGCCACTATCTGAGCCAAGTCGTAGTCCCCCGGTTAGAAAAGCCCCGGGAAGGCGATGCCTCCCCGGGGGTCAAGCTGCGTATTCGCCTTACTTGGCGTCGTAGCCAGCCGTCTTGAGCGTGTCGACCCACTTGCTCGCCAGCGAGTCGAGTGTCTCCTGCGCCGTGCCCTGGCCGTCGACCACATAGGGATAGAAGGTGTCGGCGGCTTCCGTGAGCAGCTCGGCATATTCCGGCAGAGCCCAGAAGTCCCTCACCTTGAACATGGTCTGGTAGAAGGCTTCGTTGTATGGCGTGGCGTTGCGGAACTCAGGGCTCGCAAGGAGCACCGCATCGCAGGTGTAGCCACCAAGCTCGGCCCAGCGCTTCTGGGTCTCGGGCTTGACGAACCAGGCGAGGAACTTCATCGCCTCGTCCTTGTTCTGGCTGTAGCTGACGACCGAGATGCCCTGGCCGCCGAGTGCGGCGTAATCATCGCCATTGGGGCCCTTGGGGTTCGCGAAGAAGCCCATGTTCTTGGCGTAAGGGTTGGTTGCTTCGTTGATCAGCGAAGGCAGGAACGCGAAGAAGTTCATGCCCATGGCCGCCTGGCCCTGCGCGATCGCCGTATTGACCTCAGCGAAGAACGCATTGCCCCAGCCGGGCGGGTTATAGGTGAAGAGCCGGCGGTAATCCTCCAGCGCCTTCACCGAGTTCGGCCCGTTGATCTCGCCCGTCACCTTGAAATTGGCGTAGTCGCCGAACGACCCGCCATAGGCGAAGACCGAGTTCTCGACGCCCATCACGACACCGTCGCCCGAATTCTGCGTGTAGACCGCCGCACCGTAAAGGTTCTGCTCGGGCCGGGTGAAGAACTCGGCGATGTCGAGTAGCTGCGCGAAGGTCTGCGGCACGGCGAGATCGTAGCCGTACTTTGCCTTGAAGTTCGCCATCTCGGTCGGATCCTCGAAGAGGTCCTTGCGATAGGCCCAGCCGAGCGCGTCGCCTTCGAGCGGAACGGCCCAGTAGTGACCCGAGCCACCCGGATATTCCGAGTAGTACTTCATGGTCGCGGGGGCCATGGCGGTCGTAAGGTTGTGCTCCTTCACGAAGTCGGTGAGTTCCACGTAATGGCCCTGGGTCGAGCCGGCACCGAGCCACTGGCTGTCGCCGACGACGAGGTCATAGGCCGAACCGTGGGCGTTGAACTCGGTGAAGGCCTTGGTCTGGAAGTCCGGCCACGGCGTCGTCTCCACGCGCACCGTCACGCCGGTTTCCTTCTGGTAATCGTTGACCAGTTCCTGCAGGTAGTTGGCCGGATCCCATTCGGCCCACAGAATGGTCAGTTCCTGCGCGAGCACCTGGGTGCTCGACGCAAGCATCAGGCCCAGACCGGCCAGAATGCCCTTCGTTGCAATGCGCATGTGGTTCCTCCCTTTAGCGCCTACGCGGCCGGTATTCGCCGGCCTCGGTACCCGGAAGTCCGGGAATTCTCTGTTCTTTTTGCCCTGTCGCTGCACCGGTCCGGCGCTTCGGCGTCAGGGCTAATATGCTTTCCTTGCCCGCTACACTAACATGTTAGTGATGTTTGTCACCGGAGTCTTCGTTCCTTTTTCGCGGAGATGGTTTGTGACGGCCCGGCTTCCGCGACGGCCGCATTGACCAGCGCGCGCGCAGCCCAGATGGCGATGCTCTGGGTCTCGGCGTCCTTGAGGCCCCAAAGGTCCCTCAGAATGATCAGGACCTCAAGCCCGTAGGTCAACGAAAGGGCCTTTGCGAGCCGAGAGAACTGGGTACGGCCCAATTTGCCGCGAAGCGGCGCGATGGCGCGCTGCAACAACTCGACGCGGTGACCGCGCTTGAAGGGTGGCTCCTCCCCGCGCGTTCCCGCGCGATCCTGCGCCCATTGCTCCAGCGAGAGCTTCAACGCCGCCTTGAAGGTCGATTCGAATTCGACGATGCGCGGCAGGGAGAATTTGAGCAGATCCTCGACGCGCTCGGCTGCGTCCGTGGATTGCGACTGCCAGTTCAGGATCGGTCCCAGCCCCTCGTCGACGACCGCCCCGACCAGCGCCGCCTGGCTCGGAAAATACCGATACGCAGTTGCGCGAGACACTCCCGCCGCTTCCGCGGCCGCGCTCACCGACGGGGTCTCGCCCTTCTGCATCAGAGCGACCGCCGTCTGCAGCATGAGCCGGCGCGTCCTCGCTGCCGCGCCTTTAGGCTCGCGGTAGTGCGGCGTCGCCTGCTGAAGTGATACTCCCATACCAATATGATACGCATATCTCAAAATCCTTTGCAACGGCACCGGGCGTTGCCTAATATCAGGTTGCGAGAGCGCGCTTTCCGCAGCAGCCAGCAAGAGCTGCAGACGGGGAAACGAAGCGAAGGGAGGCCTATGGGTCGCATCTACGTGGTCGGCACCGCCGACACGAAAGGCGAGGAGCTTGCCTTTCTGGCGGCGGAGATTTCGGCGCGCGGCGGCAATGTGCTTGTCGTCGACGTCGGAATGCGTGCGCCCGCGATCAGGACCGATGTCACCGCGGCGGCCGTAGCGGCCTTCGGTCCGCCGGGCCTGCTTTCGGGTACCGACCGGGGCGAAGCCGTCGCCGGGATGGCGAACGCCTTCGCCAAATTCATCGCTGGCTGCAACGACATTGCCGGGATCGTCGGGATCGGCGGTGGCGGCGGCACCTCGATCGTGACAGCCGGCATGCGGCAGCTTCCGATCGGCCTCCCCAAGATCATGGTCTCCACGCTCGCCTCGGGCGATACGGCGCCCTATGTCGGCGTATCCGACATCGTAATGATGCCGTCGATCACCGACATGGCCGGCCTCAATCGCATCAGCCGCGTGGTTCTGGGGAATGCTGCGGCGGCAATCACAGCGATGAGCGCCACCCCGATGGCCGTGGCGGGCGACAGGCCCGCGGTCGGGCTCACAATGTTCGGGGTGACAACCCCCGCCGTGACGCAAATCGTCGAGCGGCTGCGCGGCGAGGTCGAGCCGGTGGTGTTTCACGCAACCGGCACCGGCGGCCGGACGATGGAGGCGCTGGTCGATAGCGGGCTGCTGACGGCCGTCATCGACATCACGACGACGGAGATTGCGGACATGCTCTTCGGCGGCGTCTTGCCGGCGGGAGAGGACCGACTGGACTGCATCGCCCGCACCCGCATTCCCTATGTGGGCTCGCTCGGGGCCTGCGACATGATCAATTTCTGGGCACCCGAGACGGTGCCCGAAAGGCACAAGGGCCGAACCTTCTATCACCACAACGCAAATGTGACGCTGATGCGCACCACCGCGGATGAATGCCGTGCGATCGGCGCCTGGATCGGCAACAAACTCAATGCCTGCGAAGGCGAAATCCGTTTCCTCATTCCCGAAAAGGGCGTGTCGGCGCTCGATGTCGCGGGCGGCGCCTTCTTCGATCCCGTAGCTGATGCGGCGCTGTTCGAGGGGCTTGCTAGCGCCACACGGTGGACGGACAGGCGGCGCCTCATCCGACTGCCGCTCCACATCAACGATCCTGCCTTCGCGGATGCGGCGGTCGCCGCCTTCAACGATATCAACCCCTAGGAGCCAAACGTGTCAGCCATTCCGCGCGCGGATATCCTCAAGAAGTTCCATTCGATGGTGGCCGAGAAGCGCCCGATCGTTGGCGGCGGGGCGGGCACGGGCCTGTCGGCCAAGTCCGAGGAAGCCGGCGGCATCGATCTCATCATCATCTACAATTCCGGGCGCTACCGCATGGCGGGACGCGGCTCGTCGGCGGGACTGTTGGCCTATGGCAATGCCAATGAAATCGTCGTCGAGATGGCGCGCGAGGTGCTGCCGGTGGTCAAGCACACGCCGGTGCTTGCCGGGGTCAACGGTACCGACCCGTTCGTGCTGATGCCACAATTTCTCGCCCAGCTCAAAGCGATGGGCTTTTCAGGCGTCCAGAACTTCCCGACCATCGGCCTCTTCGACGGCACCATGCGGGTCTCCTTCGAGGAGACTGGCATGGGCTACGGCCTCGAGGTCGATATGATCGCCGAGGCCCACAGGCTCGACCTCTTGACCACGCCTTATGTGTTCAACCCCGATGAAGCCGAGGCGATGACGGCAGCGGGGGCCGACATCATCGTGGCCCATATGGGCGTCACCACCGGCGGGACCATCGGCGCCAAGGCGGCCAAGACGCTCGAGCAGTGCGCCACCGAAATCAATTCCATCGCCGCGGCGGCGCGGTCGGTGCGCAGCGATATCATCGTTTTGTGCCACGGCGGGCCCATCGCAATGCCCGAAGATGCCAGGTACATTCTCGCCTACTGCCCTGATTGCCATGGCTTTTACGGTGCCAGTTCCATGGAACGCCTCCCCGTAGAATCCGCCATCGCGGCCCAGGTCAGGGATTTCAAAGCATTGCCGCTGCGCGGCTGAGGAGGACAGCATGGTCCATAAAGAGAATGTGTTCGTCTATCCGGATGGCGTCGACAAATTCGGGTTCGACTGGGGGCAACTGTCGTTGACGGTCGGGCCGGAGGTGAACGGGGCGAAGACCTTTTCAGGCGGAGTCGTCGATTTGCCGAGTGGGCAGGGCCATGCGCGCCACAACCACCCGGGGTCGGAGGAGATCATCTTCGTCATCTCTGGTGAAGGCGAGCAGATGGTCGAGGATACCGACGGCAAGCCGGTGGTGGAGACGGTCCGGGCGGGCTGCACGGTGTTCGTGCCGGAAAGCCGGTTTCATTCGACGCTCAATACGGGGAGCGGGCCGATGCGGCTGTTCGTGGTCTATTCGCCGGCGGGACCGGAGCGCGGGCTGCGGGAGCTGCCCGACTTCCGGATCATTCCGAAGGCGAAATAGCTACCAGCGCAGCGCGGCGGTGTGGACCGGTGCGTCCCAGAGCGGCGTGGTCTCGTCGTCGAGTACCGTGACAGTGATCGAGCAGCCGGCCATGTCGAGCGAGGTCACGTAGTTGCCAACGAGAGAGCGGGCAATGGTTGCGCCGGCCGCTTCAAGCAGCCGCCTGGCTGAATTGTACATCAGATAGAGCTCCATCAGCGGCGTGCCGCCGAAGCCATTGATGAACAGAAGCACGGGCTTGCCGTTAATCGGCAGGTCCCGCGCGATAGCACCGATCATCTCTTCGGCGATGGCGTCAGCAGATTTGAGCGTGTCCCGGCGGCGGCCGGGTTCGCCATGGATGCCGACACCGAACTCCATTTCACCATCGCCGATCTCGAAAGTCGGCTTGCCGGCGGCGGGTACGGTACATGAGGTCAACGCAACGCCCATGGAGCGGGTGGCGGCGTTGACCTTTTCGGCGACGAGCCGCACGGCCTCGAGGTCGCCGCCCTTCTCGGCCGCGGCGCCGGCGATCTTTTCGACAACCAAGGTGCCGGCGACGCCGCGGCGGCCGATGCTGTAGGTCGAATCTTCCACGGCGACGTCGTCATTGGTGACGACGCGCGCGTTGGGACCGGGACCCATCTCGGCGCCCATCTCGAAATTCATCAGGTCGCCTTCGTAGTTCTTGACGATGTAGAGGATGCCGGCGCCGGTATCGACCGCTTCCGCGGCGGCCATCATCTGGTCGGGTGTCGGCGAGGTGAAGACCTGGCCAGGGCAGGCGGCGTCGAGCAGGCCGAGTCCTACGAGACCGCCGTGCAGCGGCTCGTGTCCGGAGCCGCCGCCGGAGATCAGAGCGACCTTGCCTGGCTTCAGCGTCTTGCGGCGGACGAATTTGTGTTCATCGCCGAGCGCGAGGATGTCGGCATGTGCGGCAACGAAGCCATCGAGACTCTCTGTGAGCATCGTATCGACGGCATTCATCAGCTTTTTCATTTTTCTCCTCCGGATTTCTTCATCAGCCCCGCCATGCGGCCTACGAACTCGCCGACCGCATGATCGAACTCGGCATTGGCGGCTTCGTCGCCGAGATCGGGGACGAGCAGCCCCAGATGCCGGGTCTTCGGCGTGATCTCGGCGAGCTCGAGCCGGCCACGATGCGCCTTGCGGTAAGCGGCGAGAAACGCGTCGCGTTCCTCGGGCGTGAAGTGACAGACGGCGAAGACCGTCGCGATGTGGCGCTGCGGAATCGGCGTCGCATAGGCGGGGCTCGTCATCTGGGTGACGAAGCTGCGGTGCTTGCCGAGCGCGTCGGCGAGGCGCTGCCGGCTTCCCGATGGGCGCTGGTTCAGCACGTCCTGAAGGACGAGCTTGTAGGCGCGGATGAAATCTTCCTGCAGTGGCGCGGGTTGAGCCTTGGCCATACTAACCTCCGAGCTTGACGCCGGAGATGGCGAGTTTGGCCAACGGCAATTGCGCCGGCGAAACGGAAAGGCTGCGCAATCCGGCCGCGAGCAGCGCGGGAATCGCGGCAGGATCGCTGCCCGCGTCACCGCAGAGGCTCACAGGAATGCCGTGGTCGGCGCCGTAGCGGACAACCCGCGAGATCAATTCGAGCACGGCCGGATGCGTCACGTCGTTAAGCCCAGCCACGGCACCGTTATCGCGACCAGCGGCCATCACATATTGGGTGAGGTCGTTGGAACCGATCGAAAAGAAGGCGGCATCCTTGAGCAGCGCGGGCGCGACCGCCACGGCCGGCACTTCGACCATGATGCCGAGCTGCGGAAGGCCGGCCCCAAGCGCACCGGCCTCTTCGAGGAAGAGTGCCTTGGCCGTCGAGAATTCTGCGGCGGTCGCGATCATCGGAAACATCACGCGCAGATGGCCATGCGGCGCGGCGCGTAACAAGGCCCGGATTTGTACGCGGAAAATATCGGGCTTAGCGAGGGCCAGGCGTATGCCGCGAAGGCCGAGGAAGGGATTGGATTCATCGACGGTGAAACCGGGGACAGGCTTGTCGCCGCCGGCATCGACGGTGCGGATCACGACGGGCCTGCCCGCTGCCCAATCGAGCACGCGCGAATACGCATCATATTGCGCTTCCTCGTCCGGCAGGTCGCCCTGTCCATACAGGAACTCGGTCCGCATGAGGCCGATGCCATCACAAGTTGCAGCATCGATCCCCGCCAACTCGTCAGGCGAGGCGACATTGATGTGAATGGCGATTGCCGTTCCATCGGCGGTGACTGCAGGTTTGTTCGCCATGGCTCCCGCCACAGCGCGCACCGAACGGCCCTTTTCCGCTGCCGCGCGAAAGCCGCCGATCGTCTCGGCATCGGGAGACAGCAGGATCGCCCCAGCTTCCGCATCGACGAGCGCCGGCTCGCCGCCCTCCCCATCGAAGCCAGCGACCCCGACCAGCATGGGTACGCCGCGCGACCGCGCCAGCATGGCGACATGGCTCGCTGCGCTGCCCTGGCGCAGAATGATGGCGCCGCCCTTGCTCCAGTTGCGTCCAAGAAACACACTCGGTGTGATGTCTTCTCCGACAAGGATCGCGCCCGGTGGTGGTTCGATGTCGTTGGCGCCCGTGAGGATGCGAAGGACCCGACCGGCTATGTCGCGGAGATCCGCGGCACGGGCGCGAAAATACTCGCTGTCGGAGGTGAGGTAGGTTTCGGTCTCGGCGTCGAGCGCGGCGCGCCAGGCCTCCACCGCATCCTTGCCCTCCGCGATCAGGGCCAGCGCAGGTTCGCTCAGGGCGTCATCCTCGACCATCGCAAGCTGGAATTCGAGAATATCCGCTGCATCGCCGGAGGCGGAAACGACGAGGCTCGTCAATTCCGACGCTGCGATGGCGATGGCATCCCTCAACCGGTCGGATTCGAGCGCCGGGTTGTTGGAGGAGCGATAGGGCACAGCCTCCGCCGCGAGACTGAACAACGCGCCCTCGGCGTAGCCGCGCGAGGCGACGGTGCCTCTATAACTACGGGGAAACGGCATGGGCGCCGCCTTCATCGAAATCGCGCTCGACCAGACCCACCAGCGCCGCGATGGCTTCGGGTGCATCGTCGCCCTCCGCGCGCAGATAAAGCGTTGCGCCCTGCGGGGCCTTGGTCGCCATGACCTTGACGATGGATTTGGCGTCGATCCATGGGCCTGCATCGGCAATGGCGAGGTCGATGCGCGCAGCAAAGGCTTTGGCGAGCTTGGTGAACTTAACCGATGGGCGGGCATGCAGCCCGACCGCATGGGTGATGATGACACGCGCTTCGACCATGGTTTCGCTCATCATCAGACCGGTGATAGCTCCTGCGCCGTAGCCTGCACTTCGGCAAGGCTCGCGCCGCCCGAGGATTCCGTCGCGGCCATGACGGCGCCCTCGACGATGGGAGCGTTGCAAACCACGACCTTCTCGGAACGCGGCGCGCCGAGCATTTCGACCGCCATCTCGCTGTTGGTCTCGGCGCCGCCAAGATCGACGAGGATGGCGACGCCCCTTTCGGACCAGGCGCGTTCGATGGCATTCATGATCGCCTCGACGGAGGTGCCGAGCCCACCGGCGGGATCGCCGCCGCACCAGGCGAGCGGCACTTCGTCGCCCACCATCTGGCGCACCATATCGGCGGTGCCTTCGGCGACAAGCGGCGAGTGGGAAACGATGACGATGCCGACATTGCCGCTCACGAGGCATTCTCCAATGTGCGCACGATGGCGGCGGTGATCAGCGAAACCGAGCGCGAGCCGGGGTCCATATGACCGATCGAGCGGTCACCGAGGAAAGAGGCACGGCCTCGGATAGCCTTGAGCGGAATGGTCTCCTCCGCAGCGCGCTGAGCGACAGCAGGAAGCTCGCCTACCGGGGTCCCCGACTTCACGGCGTCGGCCAATGGATAGAGGACATCAAGCATGGTCTTCTGGCCGATCTGCGATTTGCCCCGGGCGGCGACGGCATCGGCGGCTTTGCCGAAGGCTTCAGCGAAGGACACGGCGGGCAGTTCCTTGGCAAGACTCATGGCGAGCGTACCGTAGAGTGGGCCGGATGCGCCGCCCACAGTCATCACCAGCTTCGTGCCGATGGCCTTGAGCGCATCAGGCAGCGGTTTCTGTACCAGTGCATCGCGCTCGGCGCGGATGGCTTCCGCGCCGCGCTTCATATTGATGCCGTGGTCGGCATCACCGATGGCGGAATCGAGGGCGGTCAATTCGTCGGCATGTGCGATGAGGTCGGCCGTGACGGCATCGATCAGCGCACCCAGCGTTTCGGCCGAGACGCTCATGCCGCCTCTCCTATGCGATTTCCCGCCGCGTCAAAGCAGAGCGGGTTGCGATAGGCAATGGAAATCGTGTCGCCTGCGGCAAGCTCGGCGGCGGGATCGGACAGGGTAACGATCTTGCGGTCGCCGACACGCATGTGCAGATGGTCCTGGTCACCCAGGTGCTCGATCCAATCCACTTTGGCGACCGCCGAACCGGTTGTGGCCTTGGCGATGCGCAGGTGCTCCGTGCGCGCGCCAATGGTGACTGCGTCGGGCGGCAAATCGGCATCGGGCAACAGGCCGCGAGGAAGCAAATTGATCGCCGGTTGACCGAGCCTTGCTGCGACATGGAGATTGGCGGGGGTGGTGTAGATTTCGCGTGGCGTGCCGATCTGCACAAGCCGGCCCTCGGCGAGAATGCCGATGCGGTCGGCCATCGTCATGGCCTCGATCTGATCATGCGTCACATAAAGCACGGTCGCACCGAGGTCCTGCTGAATGCGCTTGAGCTCGAGACGCATGTCTGCGCGCAGCTTGGCGTCGAGCGAGCTCAGCGGCTCGTCCATCAGGTAGATCGAGGGGCGGCGCACGAGGGCACGGCCAATGGCGACGCGCTGCATCTCGCCGCCGGAGAGCCGGGTCGCGCGGTTCTCCAGTTTGTGCTCGATACGCACGAGCCGCGCGGTTTCCTCGACGCGCTGCAGGATTTCATCTTTGCTCAGAGACTGTCCCGGCGCCTTGAGCGGAAAGGCGAGGTTCTCGCGCACGCTCAGGTGCGGATAGAGCGAGTATTGCTGGAAAACGAAGCTCACGTCGCGCGCTGAGGGAGGCAGCGTCGTAGCATCGACGCCGCCGATGGTGATGTGACCGCGGTCTGGCTTCTCAAGCCCGGCGATCAGCCGCAGCGTGGTGGTCTTGCCGGCGCCCGTGGGCCCGAGCAGCACGACGAATTCGCCCTGGCTGATGGTGAGGCTCAGATCCTTGACGGCTTCGGCGGCACCGAAGCTCTTGGATACGGCGGTGATGACGACGTCAGCCATGGGCGCCCTCATAGAGCGCCGTCTCGACGGCGCGGCCGGAGGCCTTGTCGAAGAGCGAGAGGCGCTTGGCGTTGAGTGTCAGTCCCACGGTCTCGCCGCTTGCGACCTTCTGGTCGGCGGGGATGCGCGCCTTGATGACGCCGTCCGCGGTCTCGACCGAGATGATCTGCGTCGTGCCGAGATATTCCGCGCCGATGACGAAGCCGCGCAGCCGACTGGCATCATCGAAGCGCACATGCTCCGGGCGGACACCCAAAGCGAGGTCGGCGGGCGAACGCGCCTCGCGTATTTCGGGCACGGCGATCTCGGCTTCGCCTATGACCACCTTGCGCGCGCCGGGGGCAAGGCCCGCATTGAAGCTGAGAAAGTTCATCGGCGGCGAGCCCATGAAATCGGCGACATACATGGTGCGCGGCCGATCATAGATTTCGCGCGGCGTTCCGAACTGTTCGATGACGCCGTGGTTCATGACGGCAATCTTGTCGGCCATGGACATGGCCTCCATCTGGTCGTGCGTGACATAGACGGTGGTCGCGTGGATGCGGTTGTGGAGCTCGCGCAGCTCGTGGACCATGAGATCGCGGAACTCGGTGTCGAGCGTGCCGAGCGGCTCGTCCATGAGGAAGCATTTGGGCCGGCGCACGATGGCGCGGCCGAGCGCGACCCGCTGGCGGTCGCCGCCGGCAAGACCGGAGACGGATTTGTCGAGCAGATGATCGATGCGCAGCAGCCGCGCGGTCTCCTCGACGCGCTTGCGGACTTCGGCGCGGGGCGTGCCCTGGGCGATGAGCGGGAAGCCGATGTTCTTCCGCACATTCATGTGGGGATAGAGCGCGAAGAGCTGGAAGACGAAGGCGATGTCACGCTCGCGCGCACGCTTCATGGTGACGTCTTCGCCGTCGAGCAGGATGCGGCCGGCGGTCGGCAGCTCGAGACCCGCGATCATACGCAACGTCGTGGTCTTGCCGCAGCCCGAGGGGCCGAGCATGACGACGAATTCGCCGTCCTCGATGACGAGATTGGAGTTCTCCACCGCGGTGAAGGCCCCGAACTTCTTCTGCAAATTCTCGACGCGGATTTCAGCCATGAGTCACGCCGGAAATTTGGAGACGACGATGAACATGAGCGTCCCCACCAGCAGGGTGATGAACGAATAGGTGTAGAGCACCATGGTGAAGGGCTGGAACAGCATCAGGAAGCCGGCGGCGATCAGGGTGACCGCGAGGTTTTCCATCGGACCGCGGCGCAGGATACGAGGCCATTTCTGCATCAGTTTCTCTCCCCGAAACTGCGGGTGACACGACGGGCCTTCATTTGCGCACCGCTCCGAAGGTGATGCCGCGAAGCAGCTGCTTCCTGAGCAGAATGGTGAAGACCAGGATGGGGATCAGGAAGATCGTGGTGCCCGAGGCCACCGCCGGCCAGTCCTGCCCACCCTCGCCGATGATCTGCGGGATGAAGGGTGGCGCCGTCTGCGCGGTGCCCGACGTGAGTAGCGCGGCGAAGGCGTATTCGTTCCACGCGAAGATCAGGCAGAAGATGGCGGTGGCGGCAATGCCGGTGGTCGCCTGCGGAAGCACGACCTTCCAGAAGGCCTGGAGCCGGGAATAGCCGTCGATCATCGCGGCCTCTTCATATTCGCGGGGAATCTCGTCGATGAAACCCTTGAGCAGCCAGACGGCGAGCGAAACGTTCACCGACGTATAGAGCAGGATCATGCCCAATGCCGTGTCGTTGAGGCCGAGTTCGCGGTACATGAGGTAGATCGGGATCGCGACGGCGATCGGCGGCATCATGCGCGTCGACAGGATGAAGAAAAGCAGGTCGTCGATCAGCGGCACCTTGAAGCGCGAGAAGCCATAGGCGGCAAGGGTGCCGAGGAACACGGCGCAGAAGGTCGAGCCGAAGGCGATAACCAGCGAGTTGATGAAGCGCGGCAAGAAATTAGATGGGCCGGCGATCACCATATTGCGTTTGCGTGTGACCTCGTCGCAGAAGTTCGCGGGCGCGCCGAGCGAGTTGATGTATTCGGGTGTCTGTCGCGTCCGCGTCGTGAAGAGGTTGCAATAGCCCTCGACGCTGGGCTGGAAGAAGATCTTGGGTGGATAGGCGATCGAATCCGGCGGCGTCTTGAAGCTAGTCGCGAAAATCCAAAGCAGCGGGATGATGGTGATCAGGGCATACGCGATGACCACCACGGCGGAAATCCGCTTGGTCCAGGGACGCGGTTCGACAACCGAGTGGGCAGTGGTGAGGCTCATCGCTGCTTCACCCGGTTGAGCGCCTTCACATAGATGTTGGCGAGGCCAAAAACCGCCACGAAGAGGATGATGGCGAAAGCGGAGCTATAGCCCGTGCGCCACTTCTCGAACGCTTCGCGCTTGAGCGTGATCGACGCGACTTCCGTGGTCGAACCCGGACCGCCGCCGGTCAGAAGGTTGACCATGTCGAACATCTTGAAGTTTTCGATGCCCCGGAACAGCACTGCCAGCATGATGAAGGGCAGCGCCATGGGCACGGTGATCGACCAGAACTGCCGCCAGGGCGAAGCGCGATCCACTTCCGCCGCTTCGTAGATGTAGTCGGGGATGGAGCGCAGGCCCGCGAGGCAGATCAGCATCACGTAGGGCGTCCACATCCATGTGTCGACGATGATGATGGCCCAGGGCGCGAGCGACACGTTGGACAGCATCTCGATCTTGGTCGGCGGAATGCCGGTGACGAACGACACGGCATAGGCGAAGAGCCCGATCTGCGGCTCGTAGAGGAAGCGCCAGAAATTGCCGACCACCGCGGGGCTCAGCATCATCGGTGTGAGGATGATCGTGGTCCAGAAGGCATGGCCACGGAACTTGCGGTCGATCAGATAGGCCAAGCTGAAACCGATGAGCGTCTGCAGCGCAATCGTCCAGAACACGAAATGCGCCGTGGTCTGCATCGCGATCCAGATGTCGGGATCGTTGAGGATGCGCTCGTAATTCTGCAGGCCAACGGTCTTGATGACTTCGTTGGGTCGGTTGGCGCGATAGTTGGTGAAGCTCAGCCAGATCGTCCAGATCAGCGGAAAAATGTTGATGGCGAGCAGCAACAGAATGGTCGGCGCGATAAACAGCCAGGCCAATGTCCGGTCACCGAGACCACGGACCCGCTTGGCCAAGCCGGCCGGCGTCGACCGCGCAAGCGTTTCCGCTGTCCGATTGAGCATGGGGAGTCCCGTTTCGGTCACTTGGCCTACTCGACGGTGAAAGGTTTAGTCGGAAGTCTGTCCCGTGCCAATCGCGGCACGGGACAGTTGCGCGGGAGGAACCGCGTCAGAGCTTGCCGTCGTCCTGGAACACTTCGGTCCAGTCGGCGACGAGGCCATCAAGGGCTTCCTCAGCGGTGCCCTGCCCGGCCACGACATAGTCGTGCAGGCGTTTCTGCGAGGCCTGAAGCAGCGAGGCGTAGCTCGGCTCGGCCCAGAAGTCCTTCACGATCGCCATGGAGTCGAGGAAGGTCTTGGCATAAGGCTGGCTGTCCACGAAGCCGGGATCGTCAACTACGGCCTTGAGGCAGGAATAGCCGCCAAGGCTCCACCATTTCTTCTGCACATCGGTCTGGGCAAACCACTTGATGTACTGGAACGCCGCATCCTGGTGCTCGGAATAGGCAACCACCGAGATACCCTGCCCGCCGAGTTGGGCAAACTGCTCGCCATTCGGTCCCTTGGGATTGACGAAGTAGCCGATCTTGTCGCCACCGACATTCTCGTCCTTCTGCAGGCCCGGCCATGTGAACGCGAAGTTCATATGCATGGCGGTCTGGCCGGATTTGAACGCGTCCACACCCTCGTTCATGTAGCTGTTGGCCGAACCCGGCGGCACGCAGCAATCATAGAGGGACTTGTAGAACTCAAGACCTGCCACAGAGTTGGCGCTGTTGACGAAGCCTTCCATGTCGTAGGGCTTGTCCGGGTTGTCGTACTTGAAGCCGTAGCTGTAGAGGACGTCCATGGCACCCATAGTCACGCCTTCGGACCCACGTTCGGTATAGAGCGAGGTTCCATAGACGGTCTTGCCGTCGATCTGGCGGCCCTGGAAGAACTCGGCAATCTGCTTGAGCTGGTCGAAGGTCTCCGGCGGAGCCAGATCCCAGCCATACTTGGCCTTGAACTCGGCCATCAGGTCGGGGTTGGTGAACCAATCCTTGCGGTAGGTCCAGCCGACGACGTCGCCCATGGCGGGTAGCGCCCAGTAATTGGGCGTGTTCTTGGGCCACTCCGAGTATCCGACAACGGTCGCCGGGACGAAGCTGTCCATGGAGATGCCATTCTTGTCGAAGAAGTCATTGAGCTTCAAATAGTGGCCGTTCTCGGCCGAACCGCCGATCCACTGGCTGTCGCCGATGATCAGGTCGCAGAGCTTGCCATGTGAGTTGAGCTCGTTGAGGAAGCGATCCGCGTAGTTGGTCCACGGCACGAATTCGAACTTCATGTCGATGCCGGTCTGAGCGGTGAAGTCCTTGCTCAGCTCGACCAGAGCGTTAGCCGGATCCCATGCGGCCCAGCACAAAGTGATCGTCTCGGCCTTGGCGACGGTCGGCGCGGACGCCGTAAACAGCCCCATGACCATGGCCGCCAGGGCGGCCTTCATTCCAAGCTTCATGTGTCTCTCCCTGCGGGACCTTGCGGCCCCAATTTCGGAGCACTCCTCAGCGCCCCGAACCCTCCTTGCGCACCCGATCCGCCCGGCATGGACGGCCGAATCTCAAGCTCCCTGTCACCTCGCGCCGGATATTCCGGACTGCGGCACGGCAACCATCTGTGGAAGGGCCGTGTTTAGTGATTTTGTTTAGTAAGACGCAATTCACTAAACATTGCAAGAGGGGAACTAAACACAAGGCGCAACAAGGCCGGGGCGTGCGACCCGAGCGGTGTTTAGCGCGTTGTTTTGATTTGTTTAGTTGGTGTTGAGTGATCGCCCTGGTCAGGCCGGCTGGAGCTCGGGCTTGACCTCTTCGAGTTCGATCAGCGTGCCGTCGAAATCCTTCGGATGAAGGAAGAGCACGGGCAGGCCGTGCGCGCCGATCTTGGGCAGCCCGTCGCCAAGGACGCGCGCGCCGCCCGCGATGAGCGTGCGTGCAGCCTCGGCGAGATCGGGCACCTCGAAGCAGACATGATGCATGCCGCCATTGGGATGTCCGGCGAGGAACTTGGCAATCGGTGAGTCGGCACCGAGCGGCGTCATCAATTCGAGCTTGCTGTTGGGCAGATCGACGAAGACGACCGACACGCCGTGCTCGGGCAAGTCGCGCGGATGATGAACGTGTGCACCGAGCAGATCGTGATATTTCGCGGCGGCAGCCGCCAGATCGGGAACGACAATGGCGACGTGGTTGAGGCGGCCGATCATTTATTGCTGAGCTTTCCCTGGATTTGGTTCAGCACGGAGAACGCGGCTTCGAGGACGTTGGTGCCGGGGCCGAAGATTTGGGCGACGCCGGCGTCCTTGAGGAACTGATAGTCTTCGGGCGGGATGACGCCGCCGACGATGATCGTGACGTCGCCGTGGCCCCTGCCCTTGAGCTCGGCGATCAGCTCCGGCACCAGCGTCTTGTGACCGGCGGCGAGGGAGGAGACGCCGACGGCATCGACCTTCAGCTCGCCGACATGGGCGACGACTTCGGGCGCGGTTTCGAACAGATCGCCCATATGCACCTCGAAGCCGAGATCGGCGAAGGCGGTGGCGATCACCTTGGCGCCGCGGTCGTGGCCGTCCTGACCCATCTTGGCGATGAAGATGGAGGGCGCGCGGTCATTGGTCTGGCGGAACGCGTCGAGGCGCGACTGCATCTGGGCATATTGCGGGTCGCCCTTGTAGCTGCCGGCATAGACGCCGGAGATGACGCGCGTGGTGGCGTGATAGCGGCCGAAGACATCTTCGAGCGCCGCTGAGATTTCGCCGAGCGTAGCGCGGGCGCGGGCGGCGTAGATGGCGCCGGAGAGAAGATTGCCGCCGAACCTGGCGAAGCTGCGCAGGCCATCGAGCGCTTCGATCACCTTGCCGGCGTCGCGTGTCCGCCTGAGCTCGGCAAGACGAGCGACCTGCTCCTCGCGCACCTTTGCATTGTCGACTTCGCGGAAGGGGATCGGGGTTTCGTTGTCGAGCCGGTAGCGGTTGACGCCGACGATCACGTCCTCGCCGCGGTCAACACGCGCCTGGCGCAGGGCTGCCGCTTCCTCGATGCGCGCTTTGGGTGTCCCGGCTTCTATCGCCGCCGTCATGCCGCCCTCGGCCTCGACCTCCGCCATCAGGGCCGCGGCCTTCTCGACCATCTCCGCCGTCAGCGCCTCGACATAATAGGAGCCGCCGAGCGGATCGACGACGTCGGTGACGCGGCTCTCATGCTGGAGAATGAGCTGGGTGTTGCGGGCGATGCGCGCGGACTGCTCGGTGGGAAGCGCGATGGCCTCGTCGAAAGCGTTGGTGTGGAGCGACTGCGTGCCGCCCAGCACCGCGGCCATGGCCTCGATGGT
>DASZPY010000099.1:0-2500 GCA_035549855.1 Devosia sp.
TTCTTGCGCAGCTTGCAGATGAAGACGTCGATGATCTTCAGTTCCGGCTCGTCCATGCCGCCGTAGAGATGATTGAGGAACATCTCTTTGGTGAGGGTGGTGCCTTTGCGGAGCGAGAGCAACTCCAGCATTTGGTATTCCTTGCCGGTGAGATGGACCCGCTGGCTGTTCACTTCGACCGTCTTGGTGTCGAGGTTCACGGTCAGGTCGCCGGTCGTGATGACCGACTGCGCATGGCCCTTCGAGCGGCGCACGATGGCGTGGATGCGGGCGACCAGCTCATCCTTGTGGAACGGCTTGGTCATGTAGTCGTCGGCGCCGAAGCCGAGGCCGCGCACCTTGTCCTCGATGCCGGCAAGGCCGGAGAGGATGAGGATGGGTGTCTTGACCTTTGCGACGCGGAGCGTGCGCAAGACCTCGTACCCGCTCATGTCGGGGAGGTTCAGGTCGAGAAGAATGATGTCGTAGTCATATAGCTTGCCGAGGTCGACGCCCTCTTCACCGAGGTCCGTCGTATAGACGTTGAAGTTCTCGGACTTGAGCATCAACTCAATGCTCTGCGCCGTGGCGCTGTCGTCCTCGATCAATAGCACTCGCATGCCAATCCCCCTGGCTTCTCCGAGTGTTGAACTAGCGGCTTTGACATCCGCGACAACACCCGGTTAACCCCGATTCGCCAAGCTACTCGCCAGTGGTTAACAAACTCTGATTCCACAGGACAAGCGAATTAATCGAAAGTCTAGGCGAACCATCATACTTCGTTGACCTAGCGACAACTTCTGGCCGTCAACTGGCTACTAACCAGGTTGAAGGAATGCCGCTAAGCGATTCACAGGACTCGGGGATTTCCTACCGAGTTTCTGCCCGGCGATTTACCCCGAATTAAGCGATCGGGGCCCATGATTAACGCTAGACGTAAACGAAAGGTTACCGGCGGCGCGGTCCCTGTAACGGACGTGCTCGCCGGCGCGGTTGCGGGAAGGAAGTGGCCGGCCGTCGTAGTCGTCCGGCGTGTATGAGTAGGGAGTACAGTGCGATGCTGAAGTCGCGCGGGGAAAGTGTTCTGCGTTTGAAGCGCTTCCAGGTAGAGGAGAAGCGCCGCACGCTTACGCAGATCGAGGCCATGATCGCAGAGTTCGATCGCATGGCCCGCGAACTGAACGATCAGGTGATTGCGGAGCAGGAGCGCAGCGGCATCCACGATGCCGGTCACTTCGCGTATCCGACCTTCGCCAAGGCGGCGACGCAGCGGCGCGACAATCTCGCCGCCAGCGAGCGCGCGCTGAAGGATCAGCTTGCCAACGCGCGCGCGGCTTATGATGAAGCCGTGGCCGAGTTGGAAAAGGCCGAGGCCATCGCGGTGCGCGATCAGGCCAGCGACGCCAAGCACGCGCAGCACAGCGCCGCCAGCGCGCACGCTTAAGGGCTGGATTCAATCAAGGCAGTCGGCGGGCACCCGCCTACTGCCGGTCTCCCAGTAGCGGTACCTGGGGCGCGGCCGTCTTCGGCAGGTGCCCCGTATTCCGCGGATCGTCCGACACCTCGATCGCGAATTTGTATGGGCTGAAGCCGTTGCGGCGGTAGAAGCCCAGTGCGCGTGGATGATCGAACGTGCAAGTGTGCAGCCACACTCTGCGGGGTTTCTCCTTGAAGGCGTAGGCCAGGGCCGATGCCATGAGGATGTAGGCGATACCTGTCCCGACCGCCTCAGGCACCACGCCGAACATGGCGATCTCGACTTCGCCGGGCACCGAGTAATCCAGTTCCGCCAGGCCCATGTCCGCGCCGCCTTTGCGGGCGACAAGAACATGCGTCGCCGGCTTGTGGAGCAGGGCGGCCAGATCCTTGTCCGACATAATCGCTCGCGAGAACCAGAGCCATTGTTCTCCGATCCGCTGATACAGATCGCGATACCAGTTCGGCTGAGGGTGATCGACGTGGACCACAGTCAAGCCCGGCATTTCCTTCGGCGACGCTGAGGGAGGTGACGTCATTTCCAGAAACGTCACCACGTTGGCGATCTTGCCGGGCGGCAGCTCGGTATAGCCGTCGAGGAGAACCGGGAAGGTGCTCATCCAATATCCTCAGGGGCGAGCGCGCGGCGGGCCGCGGCAATGTCCGTCGGCTGGATACCGGCGTGGGCGGCGAAGGCGAGGAGCAGGGACTCGTCGCCCAAATAGTAGTCAATGACCCCGACCAGGAACCCGGGATCGGCAGCGGCAGATCGGAGTTGGGAGGGCTCAATGCCGGTCAGGGCCATGAAACGGCTGACCAATTCCGGATCACTCGCTACAAATGACAATGCCTCGATGGCCAGATTCTCGGCTGCCTCAGGAGTTAAGTGCCCCCGCTTTTCGGGCTTCATGTTTGCCTTTCCGAAATGAATCGCTCCTAGCTTCAAACCGTAGGACGCGCGCCAGCGGCGATCGCCAGAAATCAGGCCCGCATCCGCTTCCGGAAGCTCCGTGATGCAGAAGACTGTCCTCGTCGTTGAAGACAA
>DASZPY010000100.1:0-3212 GCA_035549855.1 Devosia sp.
AGATCGAGGCCGCGTTCAATCCGGAGAGCGGTGCCTACGCCAAGGTGTCGATTGCGCATGGCCATAATCATGATCACGGGCGCGATCATCACCACGATCATGACCATCACCATTGAGGATTCCGCGCGTGACTGACGAGCGTGCCTTGTATCGTCTGATGACATGGCTGACGCCGTCCTTTCCGGTTGGCGCCTTTTCCTACAGCCATGGGCTGGAATGGGTGATCGAGCAGGGGACCGTGCGCGACGCCGAGAGCCTGCGCAACTGGATCGCCGATCTGCTGCGCCTGGGGTCGGGGCGCAATGATGCGATTCTATGCGCGGAGGCGTGGCGGCGCGCCGATGCCGCCGACTGGCAAGGGCTGGCCGAGCTGGCCGAGCTTGGCTTGGCCCTGGCGCCATCCGCGGAACGGCATTTGGAAACGCGCATGCAGGGCAAGGCCTTTGCCGGCGCCATCGCGGCGAGTTGGCCCTGCACGGCGACGAGCCGGCTGATCGATGCGACCGGTGGCGAGATCGCCTATCCGGTGGCGGTCGGCGCGGCGGCGGCGGGGCACGGCCTTGCCTTGTCGGAAACCGTCGGCGCCTATCTGCATGCCTTCGTGTCGACGCTGATCTCCGTCGGCGTGCGTCTTATTCCGCTCGGCCAGACCGATGGGCAGCGCCTGCTGGCGGCGCTGGAGGCGCGGGTGGCGGAGATTGCGGCGCAGGCCGTTTCCGGCAGCATCGAGGATCTGGGCGGAGCCACCTATCTGGCCGACATCGCATCGATGAATCACGAAACCCAATATACGAGGTTGTTCCGATCATGAGCTCTTCCCCGCACGGACCCTTGCGCGTCGGCATCGGGGGCCCGGTCGGCTCCGGCAAGACGGCGCTGATGGAGGCTTTGTGCAAGAGCTTCCGCGACGTCTACGAGATCTGCGCCATCACCAACGACATCTATACGAAGGAGGATGCGCTGATCCTGACCCGCGCCGGCGCGCTGCCGGTCGAGCGCATCCTGGGCGTGGAGACCGGCGGCTGTCCGCACACCGCGATCCGCGAGGACGCCTCGATCAACCTGGCGGCGGTCGAGGATATGAAGGCGAAATTCCCGAACCTTGACCTGATCCTGATCGAATCCGGCGGCGACAACCTGGCCGCCACCTTCAGCCCGGAACTGGCCGACATCACCATCTACGTGATCGACGTGGCCGGCGGCGAGAAGATCCCACGCAAGGGCGGGCCGGGCATCACCCGGTCCGATCTGCTGGTGATCAACAAGATCGATCTGGCCGGCAATGTCGGCGCCAATCTCGAGATCATGGAATCCGACACCAAGCGCATGCGTGGCGACCGGCCCTATGTCTTTTCCAATCTGAAAACGGCGACCGGGCTGGATCGCATCGCTGCCTTCATCGAGAGAGCCGGCGGACTTGCGGCCGCGCGCCACTGAACCGCTCCGCCGCATGCCGGTCCGAATCACTGCATCACCGAGTGGATTGAAAGGGGAAAAGATGACACCACGTTCTATCGGCGCCCGTCTGGTGCTCGGCGCCTCCATGGCCCTCATTCCGACGATTGCCTCGGCCCATGTCGGGGCGAGCGAGACATCTGGCTTTGCCCACGGTTTCCTCCATCCGCTGTCGGGGATCGATCACATCCTCGCCATGGTTGCGGTCGGCATGCTCGCGGCGAATCTCGGCGGCCGGGCCCTCTGGGCCGTTCCGCTAAGCTTCGTCGGCATGATGGCGGTCGGCGGCGCGCTGGGCGTGCTCGGGATTGCGGTGCCATTGGTCGAGATCGGCATCGGTCTGTCGGTCGCCGTGCTTGGCGCCGCCGTCGCGCTGGGCTGGAAATGGCCGGTGACCGCGGGGGTGGTCGTCGGCTTTTTCGCGATCTTCCACGGCCATGCCCATGGCAGCGAAATGCCGGTCGACGCGGCCGGACTGGTCTACGGCACCGGCTTCATGCTGGCGACGGCGATGCTGCACGCGGTTGGCATCGGGCTTGGCCTGGGCGTGGCCCGGCTCGGCAACCGGTTTGCGCCGCGCGCGATCCGGGCGAGCGGGGCCGTCATGGCGGTCGCGGGCATCGGGATCTTGACAGGCGTCGTCTGAGGCGGGAGCCGGCACGACTGCGAGAGAGGAAGTCCGCGCGGGCCGGTTGGGCGCCGCCAGCTAGGTTCTGTACTCATAAAGGGGATTCCCGAGAAGAGGGGATTGTGATTCAAATTTCCTAGGCAAGAGGGAGTTTGAAGATGGCCCGCTTTGATCTGTCGGACCGGGAATGGTCGATCATCGCCCCGCTGCTTCCCAACAAGCCACGTGGGGTGCCGCGGCAGGATGACCGTCGGGTCTTGAATGGGATCTTCTACATCCTGCGGACGGGTTCACCCTGGCGGGATCTCCCTGAGCGCTACGGGCCGTATACGACGGCTTATAACCGCTTCAATCGCTGGGCTCGTGCGGGAGTCTGGGTGAGAGTGTTCGAGACCTTGGCGGCTAAGTCACCGCATTCGATGGCGTTTATCGACAGCTCGATCATCCGCGCCCACCAGCACGCCGCCGGCGGAAAAAAGGGGGCGAAGATCACGCCATCGGTCGTTCTCGTGGAGGACTGAGCACCAAGATCAATGCTCTGGTCGACGAGAACGGCCTGCCGGTGCGTCTCGTGCTGACCGCCGGCCAGGCTCATGACCTGCGCGCGGCACCTCTCTTGCTCGAAGGCCTCGAGTGCCGACACGTCGTTGCCGATCGTGGCTACGACGCAAATGCGCTCCTCGACCTGATCAGAGAAAGCGGCGCAAAAGCCCACATTCCTTCGACCCGCCAGCGTATGGTCCACCGCTCGGTCAACAAACGCATCTATCGGCAGCGAAACCTGGTCGAACGCTTCTTCTGCAAACTCAAGCACTTCAGGCGCATCGCCACTCGATTCGACAAGCTCGCCAGGAACTTCCTCGCCAGCGTCGCCCTCGCCTCGACTAGGCTCTGGACCCGAAGCTTATGAGTCCACTACCTAGTCAAGAGACGGCCGTTGCATTTCTTCGTCTTGATATCCTTTGAGGTTGCAGGGTAGTATTCCCATACCGTGCGCGGGGCGCGGATCTTTGGGGGCATCACATGAACTGGGGAAAATGGGGGCTGTTCGCCCTCAGTTGCGGAGCTTTGCTCGGCTGCAGCGATCCATTCGCCTTCACGATTTCCGAAGTCAACGAGGATGCGCCGC
>DASZPY010000101.1:0-15360 GCA_035549855.1 Devosia sp.
GGCTCGCCGGTCTCTCCGCCGCCAGCCTCGCTTTGCTCGCCGCGCAGGATTGGCCCGGCAATGTCCGCCAGCTCGAATCCACCCTCTATCGCGCGGTGGCGCTGGCCGAGGGCGAACGTCTCGACCTCGCCGACTTTCCGCAGCTCGTCGCCCGCAGCCTTGGGCGCGCCGCCGCGCTGCAACTGGTGGAGACGATTCCCACCCCTTCAGCCCCGGTTCACGTCGACGCCGCCAGAGTGCATCCCCTCGAAACCGAAGCAAGGGAGTCCGCACCGGATCGATTCCTCGGCGAGGCCGGCGAGATTGCCGCGCTGCAAGATGTCGAACGCGATCTCATCGCCTTCGCCCTCGATCACTACGAGGGCCGTATGTCGCAGATCGCGCGGGCGCTCAAGATCGGGCGCTCGACGCTCTATCGCAAATTGCGTGAATACGGCTTCGACGACGCCATCCGAAACGATGCCGCCTGACGCAGGACGGCCTTGGCCGGCGATGCCCAGGAAACAGGCAGGTTCTCGTTGCAGTTCGGCCACGATCCGGCCTCACAAAATCGTGTGGAATTGCCAGTGTTAAGCTTTGTGGTCTAAGCCCGAAGGGTATTGCCCCGCGAGCGCGCGCTCCTCCCGGTCCGCCTCGCCAATACCCGCACTTGATGGAGTGTTTATGCGCGTTCTCATGGCCATTGCTTTTGCCGCTCTCGGCCTGAGTGGCTTTGCGCCCGCCGCGACGGCTCAGGAAGTGATCAGCGTCAATGGCGAGGACGTCACTCGCGTGGTCATTGCCCCGCCGCGCAGCGACATTGCGCGCGTCATCAAGGCCGGCCTGCAGAAGGCCTATTACGACGCCGAGAAAGGCACGCGCGCCTACATCCAGGCGCAAAAACTCTATTACTTCTACGGCGCGCGCGGCTTCGAGCCGCTCTGGCTCACCGCCGGCGCCGGCGGCAAGATCGCCTTCTCGGCCAATGCCGACAAGATCATCGGCGTCTTCAAGGGTTCCGAACTCGAGGGCTTCCGTCCCTCGGACTATCTCACGCCCGAGATCGATGTTGCCGCCGCGGGAAGCGATCCATCAAAACTCGCCGCGCTCGAAACCGCTTTCTCGCAAAGCGCAGTGCGCTACGCGCAGGACGCCTATGGCGGCCGCATCGCGCCGACGGCCGTCAGCAAGCTGCTGACCATCACGCCCAAGCGCATCAACGAAGCCGACATGCTGCTGAAGCTCGCGGCGAGCAGCGAACCCGACAAAATCCTGCTCGATCTCGATCCGACACATCCCGAATTCGTCTTGCTCAAGGCGGCGCTCGGCAAGTTCTTCGATAATTCGCTGAAGGCCGAGACCATCACCATCCCCGACGGCAAGACGCTCAAGCTCGGCATGGAAGACGAGCGCGTGCCGCTGCTGCGCGAACGCCTCGCCGTCGCCGCGCCCGAAATCCCGGAAGGCGCGGTCGATGCCACCGTCGATATCACCTACGACCAAGCGCTGGTCGACGCCGTGAAGGCCTTCCAGGAAAGCCTCGGTCTCGGCGCCGACGGCGTGCTCGGCCCGGCAACGGTCGCCGCCCTCAATGGCGGCTCGGCCGTCACCAAGGACGACATCATTGCCAATATGGAGCGCTGGCGCTGGGAGCCCGAGAATTTCGGCAAGTTCCACGTCGAGGTGAACATCCCCGAGTACCGGCTCTGGATCAAGAACAACGGCGAAGACGCCTATTCCACCCGCGTCGTCGTCGGCACGCCGACGCACCAGACGCCCGTCTTCTCAGACGAGATCGAGAACGTCGTCGTCAACCCCTACTGGAACGTACCGCCCTCGATCGCCGTGGCCGAGATCAAGCCGCATCTACTGGCCAACCCCAACTATCTCGACACGCAGAACATGGAGATGCTGTCAGGCAGCAAGGTCGTCAACGCGGCAGCCATCGACTGGACGCAGACCAACATCAACAATTACCACATCCGGCAGAAGCCGGGCGGCGGCAACGCGCTGGGGCAGATCAAGTTCCTCTTCCCCAACGAGCACGACGTCTATCTGCACGACACACCGTCCAAATCGCTCTTCGCCCGCTCCTTCCGCGCCTATTCGCATGGCTGCGTGCGCGTGCAGAACCCGATGGAGTTCGGCGGCGCGCTGATGGCCACCAACCCCGAACTGACCCAGGCCAGCTTCGAGGGCATGGTTGGACCAAAGGAACGCTGGGTGAAGCTCAACAACCATATCCCCGTGCATCTGATGTACTTCACCCTGCGGGTCGATGCGGATGGCACCATCCGCTCCTATGGTGACGTGTATGGCCACAACAAGAAGCTGATCGAGCTGCTGAACGCGGAGTAGGCGTGGCGTTTGGCCTGCTATTCCTCGGCGACAAGCCCGAAGATCGTGCCGAAACGGTCGATCACGTCCTGCATGATCGCCTGTGGTACTTTGTCAGGCTGTCGCCTGGCGCCGCGCGCCGCCAAATCCATCGGCTTGATCTGATCGACTTGAATGACCCCGGTCACGGCTGTACCGGCGCCTGAGAGGCTGACGGCAAATCCCGCCATGCGCGAGGCGTTTCCGACCGTGGTTACCGGTGCCACGAACGGCAGGCCGGAAACGGCATTATATGCCCGCGCCGAAACGACCACGGCATAATGCGGGCCGGCCTGCTCGCGCCCCGCAGACGGACTGAGGTTCAGATGATAGATATCCCCCGGCTCCGGAACCTGCTTTCTCACCACAACTCTTTGCCCTTGGCAGGCTCGTCGAGCCAATTGCGCGTCGCCTCGTTGACCGCAGCATGGGCCTTGCTTTGCGCCAGCAAATCTTCAAGCGAGTATTTGCGACGGTGCCGCTGTTGGACGGCCTCATAGACGAGCCGGCCCTCCTCCACGGAGACGGCAAGCTCCTGCCCTTCGCTGAACCCAAGCGCCTTGCGCGCGGGCGCCGGCACCGTGACCAGCAGCGAGCCGCCCGCGCGCTTCACATGCGTGGTGATCGAGACCGCTTTCGCGGCTGGAAGCGATCGCAATTTGGAATGGGCGGACAACGAGAGCCTCCTAGTGGTGTTGAACATTATTTAACATCGGAGCCGCAAGCCTGCAAGCTGGTCGAGTGTCCGAGGGCACAATAGTCCCGCCGCTTTTGCCCAAGCATTTACCCCTCCTTGGGAATTCAGCCTTGGTTCAGCCGTGTTTTCTGCCTAAAAACTGCTCGTGATGGGCAGGTCGCGGGTCGGCCGGGTTCGCTAGCGTTAACAGACTCTTACCGGGTTCGGCGCTAGGCTTGGCTGGATATTTTGCCATTTCGGGCAGGACGGGGCGTGACGGGGACGGGACGGCAGATTTCGGGCGGCTGGCTGATCCGTGCGCTGCTGGGCGCCGCGGCCCTCCTGCTCATGATGTCCCAGACTTCGCTGCCCGTGACCGCCGGCCAGGGTGACCGCACGCTCTGCATGCATCACACCCATACCGGGCTCGATGGCTGCTTCACCTTCAAAAAGAACGGCCAGTACGACAAGGCCGTGCTGCGCCAGATGAACGTCTTCCTCGCCGACTGGCGCACCAAGGACGTCATCAACATGGACCCGCAGCTCTTCGATCTGATCTGGACGATCTATCAGGAAGTGCGCGGCAAGAACCCGGTGAACATCGTCTCGTCCTACCGCACGCCCAAGACCAATGCGATGCTGCGCGCCAACTCCTCGGGCGTCGCCGAGAACTCCCAGCACATGCTGGGCAAGGCGATGGACATCTTCATCCCCGGCGTCGACCTTTACACGCTGCGCGCCACCGCGATGCGCCACCAGGTCGGCGGCGTCGGCTATTATCCGACATCGGGCAGTCCGTTCGTTCATGTCGACACCGGCTCCGTCCGCGCCTGGCCGCGCATGACGACGGCGCAGCTGAAGAAAGTTTTCCCCGACGGCAAGACCATCCACCTGCCGCTCGACGGCAAGCCGCTCTCGGGCACCGGCCGCGCTTACGCCGAGGCGGAGTGGAAGAAGTGCCACATGGTGCCCTGCAACGGCGTCGTGATGCCGGTCGAGACCGCCCTGCCCGAAGTCATGATCGCCTCGCTCCCCGAGCAGCGCTCGGTCTCGACCATCGGCGTCAACGTCTTCCCGGCGCAGCGGCCGGTGTTCCTCGAAGGTGCGAGCGAGACCGTGGCCGCCGCCCTCACGGCGCGCGTGGCGCCGGTCCCCGCGGGCATGTCGCCCGAGTTGGCCGGTGCGCAGACGGCCCTCGGCGCGCTGGATGCCACCGTGCCCACCCCCCGCGTGCTGATGACGCCGGAGCAGGACGTGCTCACCGCCTACGCCCCCGACATCATACCCGACGAAGGCGCCCGCCGCGCCCTCGATATCCTGATCCAGCGCGAAACGACCGCCTCGCTCACGGCGACGGCGAAGACTCCCGAGCCCGCGGCCGTCGATATCGCGACGCTCGATCCCTCCGAGATCCGGCGCGCCAGCGGCGGCACCAACGGGCTCGACGCCTATGCGAAGATGTTCGATCTTACCTGGACCGCCGTCACCGAAGCCGGGGCCCATCCGGCCATCGCGACCTCGCTCACCGGCCGCAGCGCCATCCCCGAGATCGAGGGCCTGACCGAACGCCAGGTCGATCTGGTACCGCCCGAAATCGACCACATCTACGACATGTTCGGCACCCCCGAGCCGATGTCGTCCATGCACTATGCCGAGCTCTATGAGCCCGAAGGCTATCTCGACCGCGCCGCCGAGCTCGGCCCGCTGGCGAGCCGCATCGTTCTCGAATCCAACCTCGTTGCGCCCGAGGCCTATGACCGCTTCGTGCGCCGCGCGCCGGAGTTCGTGGCGAGCCGCTAAGCACGGCGGGTGCTGCGCCAAATCTGCACAAGCCTTCAGGTTGCTTTGGCCCCTGCCCGGCTCTAAACCACGGATAGTCAATCCAACCCGGATGCCGGAACTGTCCGAACGGCCCGCCACCCCCCTGCTCGACACGGTCAATTCGCCCGCCGATTTGAAGGCGATGGACCGCGTGCAACTGCACCAGCTCGCCGATGAGTTGCGGGCCGAAATCATCGACGCCGTCTCGGTGACGGGCGGGCACCTCGGGGCGGGGCTCGGCGTCGTCGAACTCACGGTCGCACTCCACGCCGTGTTCGATACGCCGCGCGACCGGCTGATCTGGGACGTCGGCCACCAGGCCTATCCGCACAAGGTGCTCACCGGCCGCCGCGACCGCATCCGCACGCTGCGCCAGAAGGGTGGCCTTTCCGGCTTCACCCGCCGCGCCGAAAGCGAATACGACCCGTTCGGCGCCGCGCACTCCTCGACCTCGATCTCGGCCGGACTCGGCATGGCCGTGGCCGCCGGCCTCAGGGGCGAGACGCGCAACGTCATCGCCGTGATCGGCGACGGCGCCATGTCGGCCGGCATGGCCTATGAGGCGATGAACAATGCCGGCGCCATGGATGCGCGGCTCATCGTCATTCTCAACGACAACGACATGTCGATCGCGCCGCCGACCGGCGCCATGCGCGCCTATCTCGCGCGGCTCGTCTCGGGGCCCGCCTATCGCGGCCTGCGCAATGTGGCCAAGCAACTCGCTAACCTGCTGCCGCCCTTCCTCAAGGAGCAGGCGCGCAAGACCGAGGAATTCGCGCGCGGCTGGTGGACGGGTGGAACGCTGTTCGAGGAACTGGGCTTCTACTATGTCGGCCCCATCGACGGTCATAATCTCGAACACCTGATCCCGGTCCTGACCAATGTGCGCGACGCGCATTCCGGGCCGATCCTCGTCCATGTCGTGACCAAGAAGGGCAAGGGCTACGAGCCGGCCGAGAGCAGCGCCGACAAATATCACGGCGTAAGCAAGTTCAATGTCGTCACCGGCGCGCAGGCCAAGACGCCCTCCAACGCGCCCTCCTACACCTCGGTCTTCGCCGAGACGCTGATCGACGAGGCGCGACGCGACGACAGGATCGTGGCCATCACCGCAGCCATGCCGTCGGGAACCGGCCTCGACAAATTCGCCGAGATCTTCCCCAGCCGCATCTTCGATGTCGGTATCGCCGAGCAGCATGCGGTGACCTTCGCGGCCGGCCTTGCCTCCGAAGGCATCAAGCCCTTCACCGCGATCTATTCGACCTTCCTGCAACGCGCATACGACCAGGTGATCCACGACGTGGCGCTGCAGAAGCTGCCCGTGCGCTTTGCCATCGACCGCGCCGGCTATGTCGGCGCCGACGGGCCGACCCATGCCGGCAATTATGATTCCGCCTATCTCGGCGCCATCCCCAATATGGTCGTGATGGCGGCCGCCGACGAAGCGGAGCTTCGCCATATGGTCGCGACCGCCGCCGCCTTCGATGAGGGTCCGATCGCCTTCCGCTATCCGCGCGGCGATGGGCTCGGCGTCGAGATGCCGGAGCATGGGTCCATCCTCGAGATCGGCAAGGGCCGCATCCTGCGCGAAGGCAGCTCCGTCGCGCTGCTCAATTTCGGCACGCGCATGGGCGAAGTCCTCGCGGCAGCCGAAAAGCTCGCTGCGCTCGGTCTCAATCCCACCATCGCCGATGCGCGGTTCCTGAAGCCGCTCGACGAGGCGCTTGTCGCGCGCCTCGCCCGCGAGCATGAAGTCCTCATCACCATCGAGGAAAGCGGCATCGGCGGCTTCGGCAGCCATGTCGCGACCTTCCTCGCACGCGAAGGCCTGCTCGACGGCAAGCTGCGCTTCCGCCCGCTGATGATCCCCGACAGTTTCACCGAGCAGATGAGCCAGGCCGACATGTACGCCCTGGCCGGCCTCGACCGCGCCGGCATCGTCACCACAGTGCTGGAGACGCTGGGCAAGGACGCCAAGGACCTTCCGGCCCGGGCCTGATCGCCCGCCCCGCCTTACCCACTCAACTTCGCCCGAAAAACGGGCCCGCTTGACTCCAGATCGCATCCGGCATCTTATGACACCGATGTCATGACACCGATGTCACCGCGCGTCGGGGAAGGCGGCAGGGGAGGAAACACTGGCCACCATCTACGATGTCGCCAAAGCCGCGGGCGTCTCGCCCAAGACCGTGAGCCGCGTCCTCAATGGCGACGCGCCCGTCAACGCCCGCACCCGCGAGGCGGTCGAGGCCGCCATGGCGACTTTGCACTATGTGCCGTCCAGCGCCGCGCGCTCCATGCGGTCTAACAAGACCGGGCTCATCGGCATGATCACCGGCGCTATCAGCGCCTCGCCCAATCAGGACGAGCCGGTCGGCCTCCCCGAAATCTTCCTCGTCCAGGGCGTCCAGCGCGCCCTTGCCGACGCTGGGTTGACCCTGCTCATCGCCGACACCGGCGGGCACAGCGAAAAGGTCGGCGAGCTCGCCCACACACTGCTGCGGCATCGGGTTGAGGGCCTGATCTATGTCGCCGACTACCATCGCGAGGTGCAGCTTCCGGCGGCCCTGCGCGGCACGCCCGTCGTCCTCACCAATTGCTTCGACTCCGTCGGCACCCCTGCCGTGCTGCCAGACGACGAGGGCGGCCAGGATGCCCTGGTGCAGCGCATTGTCGCGGCGGGCCACCGCCGCATCGGCTTCCTTACGCTGCCCGACAGGCAGGCCGCCCGCCCCCTCCGCCTGCTCGGCTACCAGCATGCCCTCGCCGCCGCCGGCGTCGCTTACGATCCCGACCTCGTGCTCACCGGCGCCATCGTCGATCCCGTGCACGAATACGACTTTCTGTGGGACGCCCTTGACCGCCTGCTGCGGGCCTCACCCACCGCCATCTGCTGCGCCAACGACAAGATGGCGCTGCGCGTCTGCGCGCTGCTGCGCCAGCGCGGCCTGCGGGTTCCCGAGGACATCTCGGTGGCCGGCTATGACGACTACCGCATCATTACCGAACACATGGATCCGCCGCTCACCAGCATCGAGCTGCCCTACGCAGCCATGGGCATGCGCGCGGCCGAGAAATTGCTGCGCCTGATCAACGGCGCCGGCAAGGCCAACGAGGACGCTCGCGAGCTGGTCTCCGGACCAGTGGTCTGGCGGAACTCGGTCAAGACCATCCAACAAGTGGTCACCCCATTCAAAACCAGGAGGAACGACATCTCATGACCAAGCCAATTGCTTTTGCCGCGGCGCTGGGCCTCGCCGCCCTGCTATCGAGCTCCGCGCTCGCCGCCACCGATCTGAGCATGTGGTACCACGGCGCCGGCAACCAGGTCGAACGCGACATCGTCATCGGCATCATCAACGACTTCAACGGCTCGCAGTCCGACTGGAAGGTGAACCTGCAGGAGTTCCCGCAGGCCGCCTACAACGACTCCGTTACAGCCGCCGCGCTGGCCGGCAATCTGCCCGACATTCTCGACATGGACGGCCCCAACATGCCCAACTGGGCCTGGTCCGGCTATCTGCAGCCACTGACCCTGCCCGCCGGCGCCACCGACAATTTCCTGCCCGGCGCCGTCGGCATGTGGGACGGCAAGCTCTATTCGGTCGGCCTGTGGGACGCCGCCATCGCCATGTATGCCCGCAAATCCGTGCTCGACGAGAACGGCATTCGAATCCCCACCCTCGAGCAGCCCTGGACCGCTGACGAATTCGACGGCATCCTCGAAAAGCTCAAGGCTACCGGCAAGTTCGAATATGCACTCGATCTCGGCATGAACGACCGGGGCGAATGGTATCCCTATGCCTTCAGCCCGATCCTGCAGAGCTTCGGCGGCGACCTCGTCGATCGCAGCTCCTATCTGACCGCCGACGGCGTCCTCAACGGGCCCGACGCGATCAAATGGGGCAATTGGTGGCAGTCGCTCTTCACCCGCCAGCTCGCACCCGGCACGTCCGAAACCCCGGCCGACCAGCAGACCGGCTTCCTCGACGGCAAGTTCGCCCTGCAATGGAACGGCAACTGGAACGCCGTGACCGCGCTCGGCAAATTCGGCGACGACATGCTGTTCCTGCCCGCGCCAGATTTCGGCCATGGACCAAAGATCGGCGGTGCCTCCTGGCAGTTCGGTATCTCCGCCAAGAGCCCGCATGCCGATGGCGCGGCGGCCTTCATCGCCTTCGCCATCCAGGACAAATATCTGGCGCAGTTCTCCGACGCGATCGGCCTCATCCCGGCCACGTCGACCGCGGCCGAACTCACCACCAACTACAAGACCGGCGGACCGCTGCATGGCTTCTTCGCCCTGTCACAACAGCAGGCAACGCTGCGTCCGGTGACGCCGGCCTATGTCGTCATCTCGCCCGAGTTCACCAAGGCAGCCGCCGACATCGCCGATGGCGGCAATGTCGAGGACATCCTCGATACCGCGGCCGACAACATCACCGCCGATATCGAAAAGAACGGCGGCTACGGCTTCAAGTGATCCGGTAACTCCCGCGGATCATCGCGCTCCCGCTCCGCAGGGCGGGGGCGCAACCCTCCCGGCTTTCGGAACCCGCATGGCGCAGCCTGCTCACATCGTCAAACTCGAACGGCAGAACCTCGCGGGCTGGCTCATGGCCGCCCCTGCCTTCGTGCTGCTCTTCATGTTCCTGATGCTGCCCTTCCTGCTCGGCTTCGTCTTCTCGCTGACCGACCAGCGGCTGGTCTCGCCCAACCCGACCCAGTTTGTCGGCCTCTCCAATTTCGCGCAGCTGCTCGGCGCCGACACGCTTGTGCTCGCGCCAGAGCGCGACGCATCCGGCGCCGTCGTCAAAGACGAGACCGGCGCGCCGTCTTACCCCTCGCTGCGCGACTACACCCGCGATCGCGACGCCTGGCCGCAATATTACGGCATGAAGGAGCTCTTCGCCTTCAACTGGGGCGACAGCCGCATCGAGGTGCTCGTGCGCGATCTCGTCTTCGCCCGGGCTCTACTCAACACCTTCGCCTTCGTCATCGTCGTCGCGCCGGTGCAGGGCGGCCTCGCATTGCTGCTGGCCCTGCTCATCAATCAGAAGCTGCGCGGCATCAACGTCTTCCGCACCATCTATTTCATGCCGGTCGTCATCTCGATCGTCGTCGTCGCCCTGCTCTGGCGCTTCATCTATGACGGCCGCGACGGGCTGCTCAACACGCTGCTCGGCTTCCTGAGCTTCGGCCTGTTCAGGCCCGTCGACTGGCTGGGCCAGCCCTCCACCGCGCTCTGGTCCATCCTGGGCATGTCCGCCTGGCAGGGCGTCGGCTTTCACATGGTCATCTGGCTGTCGGGCCTCCAGACCATCCCGGCCTCGCTCTACGAAGCCGCCAGCATCGACGGCGCCACGACCTGGCAGAAATTTCGCTTCGTCACCTGGCCCGGCCTGCGCAATACCGCCGTGCTGGTCCTGATCGTCATCACCATGCAGGCCTTCTCGCTCTTTCCGCAGGTCGATGTGATGACGCAGGGCGGGCCGCTCGATTCGACGCAATCCGTCGTCTACCAGGCCGTCCAGCGCGGCTATGTAAAGCAGGACATCGCCACCGGCTCCGCCATCTCGGTGATCCTGTTCGTGATCGTGCTGTCGATCTCTTTGTTCCAGCGCTGGCTCACCCGGGAGCGCCACGCATGACCCCGACGCTCGCCGCCAATTACACGCTCTGGGGACGGATCTGGCGCTACGGCCTGCTGACCATCATCGCGCTGGTCTTCATCTTCCCCGTCATCTTCATGCTGGTCTCCTCGCTGAAGCCCGATCTCCAGCTTCTGCGCGACACCCAATCCTTCCGCGCCTTCCTGCCCGTCGGCGACATTTCGCTCGACAATTATTTCGCCGCCTTCCGCCGCGCGCCGGTGGCGCTGTTCGTGATGAACTCGATTCTCGTGACCTCGATCACGGTGATCGCCGCTCTCTTCCTTGGCTCGCTCGCCGCCTTCTCCTTCACCTTCCTCAACTGGCGCGGCCGTGACCTCGTCTTCTCGCTGGTGCTGGCGACCCTCATCATCCCCTTCGAGACCATCGCCATTCCGCTGCTTCTGCTGGTCAACAAGCTGCCCATGATCACGCCTTCGGGCTTCACCATCGGCTGGCTCAATTCCTACCACGTGCAGATCGTGCCCTGGATCGCCGACGGGCTGACGATCTTTCTCTTCGTGCAGTTCTTCAAAGACCTGCCCAAGGACCTGATCGAGGCTGCGCGCCTCGACGGCGCGAACTGGTTCCAGATCTACTGGATGGTGATCATGCCCATCTCAGGCCCGGTGCTCGCGACCGCCGCCATCCTCAAATTCCTCGCCATGTACAACCAGTATCTGTGGCCGCTGATGGTCACCCAGTCCGAGCAGTACCGCCCGGTGATGATCGGCCTGCAATATTTCTTCCAGCTCAATGTCGCCTGGGGCGAGGTGATGGCCTATCTCTCGCTGATCACCGTCCCGGTGCTCGTCTTCTATCTGGTCCTGCAACGGGCCTTCATCAGCTCTATCGCCTCGACCGGGCTCAAGGGCTGATACCTCAAGGAAAGCATCCGGCTTGGCACTCGCACTCAAGGATCAATGGATCTGGGATTTCTGGCTCGCACGCAACGGGGCCGACTGGCACATCTATTACCTCAAGGCCGACAAGAGCCTCGGCGACCAGCACCTGCGCCACCGCAACGTCACACAGGGCCATGCCACAAGCCGCGACCTCGTGCACTGGACCGATCTCGGAACGTGCCTCACGCCGTCGGCCGGCCCCGCCTTCGACGACTGGACCACCTGGACCGGCTCCGTCCTCGCCGATGAGTCCGGCCTCTGGCATCTGTTCTACACCGGCACGACCCATGCCGATGACGGTATGAAGCAGCGCATCGGCCACGCCACCTCCACCGACATGCACAATTGGCGGCGCGTCGGCGACGGGCTCTGCCTTGACCTCAGCGGCAACGACTACGAGGACTACGTCCCCGGCCACTGGCACGATCGCGCCATGCGCGACCCCTGGGTCATGCGCAATCCCGACGGCAAGGGCTGGCTGATGTATTTCACCGCCCGCGTCCCCGGCATCGCCGAGCCGAATGCCGGGGGAGCCATCGGCCTTGCAACGTCGCCCAACCTCATGGACTGGACCTTGCGGAAGCCGGTTTATGCCGGCGGCATGTTTGGCCAGATGGAAGTGCCGCAAGTCCTCCAATATCGCGGCCGCTGGTACATGATGTTCTGCACGGACGCGAGCCACTGGTCGGAAGCGTATCGGGCCTTCAATCCGCAGGAGCCGGTGACCGGCACGCACTATCTGATGGCCGATCATCCGCTCGGGCCATGGACGGTCGCGCCCGGCCCTTTCTTCGACGGCGCCAATCCAGCGCGGCGCTATTCGGGCAAGCTCATTGAAACCGATTCCGGTCTTGTCACCATGGGCTTCATCCACACCACGCCCGGCGCAGACTTTGTCGGCGAAGTCAGCGATCCCATACCCGTCGGCGTCGATGCAGACGGCCTGTTGCGCGCGTATGCCGACCGGACACCGGCGGGCGCACGCATCTAGCTCGCCGCTGCCTCCGCGAGATAGCGCTTCAATTCCACCACCTGCTCCTCCGGATCGCGCATTACGCAGGTGGCGCAATAGCTGCCTTCGTCGGCAGTGAACCAGCGGCAGCAGCCGCCACGCCTGAGGAAGAAGCGGTTCTCGCCGTTCACGATGAGCCGGTGATACCCGGTCTGCGGATTGCTGAGCGGTCCGCCGCCGCGCACGATCTCGAGCGCATGCGCCCGCGCCTCGCCGCCGCATCCGAGCGTCCCGCCAATCTCAAGGAACGCCGCGGCAACATTGTCGGCAAGCAGCCGCCATTGCGCCGCAAGGCCGAGCCGCGTCTCCGCCGCGACGCGCAGCATCAACGGCGCAAGACATGCGGCGCACACCGCGCCCGCATCTTCCGGCGACGGATCGAGTTCGTTGGCCAGCCGGTAGATGAATCCCGACCCGTCGGTGGCCGGACGCACCGCGAAGTCCTCCGGCCCGGCTGCGACCAGCGGATCCTCGCGCAGCACGATGTCCGCCAGTGCCTCGGCCAGATAGTAGCCGACCGCACCGATGAAGAATGCGCCCTGCCCCCGCCGGTCGAGACCCGGATAGGCGCGCGCCATCTCGGCAAAGTAGGCTTCGGCCAGATCGAAGCGCGTATCGGCCAGTTCGGCGAGGCTCACCCAGTCGCCATCGATCGGCCCGCGCTCGACCGGCACCTCGCTCATTCCGTCTCGAGCGCCGGGATCACCAGCGGCGTCCCCGACATCGGATCGGCGATCACATCGCAGGCCAGCCCGAACACCGCCGCCATGTTGGCTGCCGTGATGATCTCTTTGGGCGGGCCTTCAGCGACGATCTGTCCATCCCGCATGGCGACGATATGATCGGCATAGCGGCAGGCGAGATTGAGATCGTGCAGCACCAGAACCAGCGTGCGTCCCTCGTTGCGGTTGAGCCTGCGCACCAGGTTCAGCACCTCGATCTGATGCTTGAGATCGAGGAACGTCGTCGGCTCGTCGAGCAGCAGCAATTGCGTCTGCTGCGCCAGCGCCATCGCGATCCAGACGCGCTGCCGCTGCCCACCCGACAGCTCGTCGATGCGCCGGTCCGCGAGATCGAGGATCTCGGTCGCCTCCAGCGCGTCGAGCACGGCGGTCTCGTCCGCCGCCGACCATTGCTGGAACGCACTCTGATGCGGCGTCCGTCCGCGCGCCACGAGATCGGCAACGAGAATTCCTTCCGGCGCAATCGGCGTCTGCGGCAACAGGCCCAGCCGCTTGGCGACCTCGCGCGTCGGCAGCCGCTGGATCTCCTGCCCGTCGAGCAGCACGCTGCCGAGCTTCGGCTTCAGCAAGCGCGCCAGCGCGCGGAGCAGCGTGGACTTGCCGCAGGCATTGGGACCCACGATCACCGTGATTTTGCGGTCGGGGATAGTGACGGTGAGCCTGTCGACGATCACCCGCTCGCCATAGGCCAGGGTGAGCGTCTCGCCCTGCAGCTGTCCGTCCCGCGTCACCTGCATCATGTTCATCACATCGCTCCCTTGCGGATCTGCGTCGCCAGCAGCCACAGCAGATACGGCGCGCCGAACACCGCGGTGAACACGCCGACCGGCAACTGGATCGGCGCAAACACCAGCCGCCCGCCGAGGTCGCCTGCCGTCACCACCAGCGCGCCCACGAGACCGGAGGTGACCAGCACGATGCTCGGCGCCCGTGTCATGCGCCGCGCGATCGGCGCCGAGACCAGCGCCACGAAGGGCAGCGGTCCCGCCGACGCCACCGACAGCGCCGCCAGCAGCACGCCCACGAAACCTGCGGCGAGCCGCGCCGCATTGACCCGCACACCCAGCGCCGCCGCGAGATCGTCGCCCAGCTCGATCCGGTCCAGTGCCGGCTGCAGCAGCAGCGCGACGGGCACCAGCACGACCAGCGTCGCACCGATGATCCACACATGCGACCACAGCCGCGCATTGAGCGAGCCGGTCAGCCAAGCCTGCGCAGCCGCCGCCTCAAAAATATCCGAACGCGTCATCAGGAACTCGACGCCGGCATAGGCGAAGAAGCCCACACCGATCCCGATCAGCACCAGCCGCAATGGCATCACGCCACCAGCACGCCAGGACAGCGCGAACACGACAAGCGCGGTCGCGAGCCCGCCCGCGACCGCGCCCAGTGCCACCAGCGTCCCGCTGGCCCCAAGCAGGATGACCAGCGCCACCGCCCCCAGCGCGGCGCCCGAATCGAAGCCGATGATGTCAGGCGAAGCCAGCGGATTGCGTGCCAGGGACTGGAACATCGCCCCCGCGATGCCGAGCGCAATACCGGTGCCGATGCCCGTCAACAGCCGCGGTAACCGCACGTTGAAGATAATGAAGTTGTTGGCGCCCTCGCCCCGCCCCAGCAGCGTTTTCAGCACATCTCCAAGCGCAATCGGAAAGTCACCGGCGCTGATCGACCACAGGCTCGCTCCTGCCAGCACCGTCAGCAGCAGCAGATTGACCCCGATCAGCCGCTCGTCGACCCGCAGCGAAAAGCGCGGCGTCCGCCAGACCCGCCCCTGGATCGCTGCCACGCTCATAGCTGCGCCAGCCTGATCTTGCGCACGATGGCGACAAAGAGCGGCCCGCCGATGATGGCCGTCATGATGCCCACCTGCACCTCGCCCGGCGGCAGGATTATGCGGCCCACTATATCGCTGCCGATCAGCAGCATCGGCCCGAGGAGCGCCGAATAGGCGATCTGCCAGCGCTGGTCCGCCCCGCACCAGGCCCGCGCCACATGCGGCACCACCAGCCCTACAAAGCTGATCGGCCCCGCCGCCGCCACCGCCGCGCCGCAGAGCAGCGTGATCGCCGCCACCGTGACCACCCGTGTGAGGCCGAGCTTCGTGCCGAGCGACCGCGCAACATCATCGCCCAGAGCGATCGCATTGAGCGAACGCCCCGCCACAACCGCGAGTGCAAGCCCTGCCACGATAAAG
>DASZPY010000102.1:0-4465 GCA_035549855.1 Devosia sp.
CCGAGACCGGCCTCGCGACCGGCTGGAAGATGACCGGCTGCCTCCGCCTCGCCACCACGCCCGACCGCTGGACCGAATACAAGCGCCTCGCGACAACCGCGCGCAGCTTCGGAATGGACATGGATCTGATCTCTCCCGAAGCGGTCAAGAAGATGTGGCCGCTGCTCGAAATCTCCGACCTCATCGGCGCGTCATGGCTTCCCACCGACGGGCAGGCTTCGCCCTCGGACATCACGCAGTCGCTGGCCAAGGGCGCGCGCATGCACGGCGCCCAGATTCACGAAGGCGTCACCGTCACCGGCTTCGACATGGATGGCGCCCGCATCACCGCGGTCTGTACGGACCAAGGCACCATCGCCTGCGAGACCGTGATCAATTGCGGTGGCCAATGGGCCCGCGAGATCGGCGCGATGGCCGGCATCAACGTCCCGCTGCAGCCGGTGAAGCATCAATACATCATCACTGAAAAGCTCGATGGCCTCGCCCCCGACGCCGCCACCATCCGCGACCCCGACCGCCGCACCTATTTCAAGGAAGAAGTCGGCGGTCTCGTCATGGGCGGCTACGAGCCCAACCCAATCCCCTGGACGACCGGCGACATCCCGAAGCCCTTCGAGTTCCAGCTCTTCGACGACGACTGGGAGCATTTCGAGCAGCATCTCACCGCGGCCATCGCGCGCGTGCCTGCGCTCGAAACCGCCGGCATCCGCCGCATGATCAACGGCCCCGAAAGCTTCACGCCCGACGGCAATTTCATCCTCGGCTCGGCCCCCGAATGCGCCAACATGTATGTCGGCGCCGGCTTCAACGCCTTCGGCATTGCGTCGGGTGGCGGCGCTGGCTGGGTGCTTGCGCAATGGGCCGTCTCCGGCGAAGCCCCGATGGATTTGTGGGTCGTCGACATCCGCCGCTTTTCCGCCATGCATCGCGACCGCGACTGGGTCAACGAGCGCACCCTCGAAGCCTATGGCAAGCACTACACCGTCGCCTTCCCCTATGAGGAATACGAGTCCGGCCGCAACCGCATCGTCTCGCCGCTCTATGGCAAGCTGAAGGCCCACGGCGCCGTCTTCGGCTCCAAGCTCGGCTGGGAACGTCCCAACTGGTTCGCTCCCGCCGGCACCGAGGCGCGCGACATCTATTCCATGGGCCGCCAGAACTGGTTCGCACCCGTCGGCGATGAGCACCGTCTCGTCCGCGAGGCCGTCGGCCTCTTCGATCAGTCCTCCTTCGCCAAATACGAAGTCACCGGCAGGGACGCCGCCGGCGCGCTCGGCGAAATCGCCGCCAACAGGATGGACAAACCACCGGGCCGGTTGACCTACACGCAACTCCTCAACACGCGCGGCGGCATCGAATGCGACCTCACCATCGCGCGCCTCGCGGACGATCATTTCTACATCGTCACCGGTACTGGCTTCCGTACTCACGATCTAGCATGGATCGCGGACCATCTACCTGCGGGCGCCGACGTCAGCGTCACCGATGTCACCGAAGCCTTCGGCACGCTGTCGCTCATGGGGCCGCGTGCCCGCGACGTCCTCTCCGCCGTCACCACGGCAGATGTCTCCAACGAAGCCTTCCCCTTCGGTCACGTCCGCATCCTGCCCATCGCCGGCCACGATGTCCGCGCGCTACGTGTCACCTATGTCGGCGAGCTCGGCTGGGAACTCCACATCCCCCTCGCCGCCACCGGCGAAGTCTTCGACGCATTGATGCAGGCCGGCGCCCCCTACGGCATCCGTCCAATCGGCTACCGCGCCCTCGAATCCCTGCGCCTCGAAAAGGGCTACCGCGCCTGGGGCTCGGACATCACCCCCAACGACACCCCCTTCGAAGCCGGCCTCGGCTGGGCCGTCAAACTCAAGCACAATACCCCCTTCATCGGCCGCTCGGCGCTCTACACATTCTCGGCCAAGCCCTTGAAGAAGCTGCTCACCACCTTCACCACCGACCGCGAGGACATCGTCCTGCTTGGTCGTGAGACCATCCTGCGTGATGGTGCGTTCGCGGGCTATCTCACCTCCGGCGGCTATGGCTACACCATTGGCAAGCCTATCGGTCTCGGCTATGTCCGCAACGCCGACGGACTGACCGAAGACTGGGTGCTCTCCGGCAAGTACGAACTCGTCGTCGCGGGCGAGAAGCATGCGGCCGCGCCGCATCTCGCGCCGCTCTACGACCCCGAGGGACTGAAGGTCAAAGCATGAAGGTTCTGGTTGCCGTCAAGCGCGTCGTCGATGCGAGCTTCCGCATTCGCGTCAAATCCGACGGCTCGGGCGTCGAGCTCGACAACGTCAAGATGGCCATGAACCCCTTCGACGAGATCGCTGTCGAAGAAGCCGTACGCTTGAAGGAGAAAGGCGTGGCGACCGAGATCGTCGCGGTCTCCATCGGTCCCACCAAGGCCGAGGATACATTGCGCCAGGCCCTCGCCATGGGCGCCGACCGCGCCATCCTCGTCGTCCATGAGGGACGCGCCGAACCTCTCGGTGTTGCCAAGGTTCTCGCCACGATTGCAAAGACCGAAGCGCCCGATCTGTTCTTGCTCGGCAAGCAGGCCATCGACGACGATTCGAGTCAGACCGGCCAGATGCTCGCCGCCCTCCTCGGGCACCCGCAGGCTACCTTCGCGAGCAAGATCGACATCGCCGATGGCAAGGCAACCGTGACGCGCGAAGTCGATGCCGGCTCCGAGACCATCGCGGTCACCCTTCCCGCCATCGTCACCGCCGACCTGCGCCTCAACACGCCGCGCTTCGCCGCCCTGCCTCAGATCATCAAGGCTCGCGTCAAACCGCTAACGAAAACCACGCCAGCCGAGCTCGGCATCGATCTCGCGCCCCGCCTCAAGGTGCTGAAGACCGACGAGCCGCCGCCGCGCAAGGCAGGCATCATGGTTTCCTCAGTCGCCGATCTTGTCGGCAAGCTCCGCGAAACCGGAGTGTTGCAATGACCACGCTCCTTCTCGGCGACGGCGAAGCCACCGCGCACGCCCTCACCGCCACCCTGGCCCTCGGTGGCGACGTTCATCTCCTCGATCTCGCCACGCTCCCGCCCCTCGCCGAGCCCCTGGCCGAGCTCGTCGGCTCGCTCGCACCCGCCTATGACGCCATCGTCGCGCCCGCGACATCGACCGGCAAGAGCGTGCTGCCGCGTGTCGCGGCCTTGCTCGACGTCATGCAGATATCCGAGGTCGTCGAGGTGCTGGCCCCCGATACCTTCAAGCGCCCGACCTATGCCGGCAACGCTATCGAGACGGTGCAATCCACCGACATCAAGAAAGTCCTGACCGTCCGCGCCTCGGCGTTTCCCGCGACGTCGCTCGACCGAGCCACGCTCTTGCCCGCTCCCACGGTTCCGGCGGCAGCGGCCTCTACCTTCATCTCTCGCCGAAGCACCGAGTCCGCAGGCCCCGAGCTCGGCTCGGCGCGGATTGTCGTCTCCGGCGGCCGCGCCTTCGGCAGCAAGGAAAAGTTCGACGAGCTGCTTGTCCCTCTCGCCGCGAAGCTCGATGCAGCCATCGGAGCATCGCGCGCCGCAGTGGACTCCGGCTATGCTGCAAACGATTTGCAGGTCGGCCAGACGGGCAAGATCGTTGCGCCCGACCTCTACATTGCCTGCGGCATCTCCGGCGCCATCCAGCATCTCGCCGGAATGAAGTCGGCGAAGGTGATCGTCGCCATCAACTCCGACCCTGCGGCGCCGATCTTCGCGATTGCCGATTACGGACTCGTCGGTGACCTCTTCACGCTGCTGCCCGAACTGACGGCGGCCCTATAGGGCAATCCCCTCCTCGCGTGCGACCGCTTTGATGTGGTCGCGGCTCCGGTCATACTCCGGCCCGGTATAGTGCTCGATCATCAGCGGCACATCGCGACCCAGCCCGTCGAGCTCGCGCAAATAGGCGCGATAGTCGAGGTTCCCTTCGCCCACCGGTACCTCGTCCATATGGAACGAAATGCGGCCCGGCCCACCCTTCATCACGATGTCCTTGGCATGCGCCGACACGACATGAGGTCCGAGCAGCGCGAAGCCCTCGCGCAGCATGGCCGGCGTATCGAAATAGTACGTCGGCGAAACGATCATATTCGCCGCATCGATATGCGCGCCGAACATCGGGCGATCGATCGCCTTGATCAGCCGCAGATACTCTTGCGGCGTCCCCGTCACCAGCCAAGGCACCATCTCGAGACTGAACTTCGTCCGCTTCGGCCTCACGCTGTCGAGCACATAGCGCGCCGTCTCGACCATTCGCTCAAACCCAGCCGCGCCGAGATTGTCCGGATGCGGCCCATAGTCGTAATTATCGCTGAGCCCCCAACCATCACCCGGATGTCCCACAGTCCCGTGATAGGCCACGCATGCTGCGACGCCCAGCTCATCGGCGGTCGCCAGCACATCGAGCGCATATTGCAGGTTCGCCTTCCGCTTTGCCCCGTCATGCGCCACGAGATTGCGCCAG
>DASZPY010000103.1:0-38956 GCA_035549855.1 Devosia sp.
CGGTTTCGCCGATGAACTGCAGCAGATCGGCGCGCCCCGGGCCGACATAGAAATCGTCGCTGAAAGTGACGCGCAGATGCGTGAGGCCCGGGGCGGCAGCTCGGGCCCGGGCCATCAGGCGGCCTTCTTGAGTGCCGCTGCCTCCCGGGCGAGACCCTCGATCCGCTTCCAGTCGCCGGACTCGATGGCGTCCTGCGGCATCACCCAGGAACCGCCGACGCAGATCACATTGGACAAGGCCAGATAGGTCCTGGCCTTGGCGAGATCGATGCCGCCAGTGGGACAGAACATGATGTCGGCCAGCGGCGATGCAAACGCCTTGAGCACCGGCGCGCCACCCAAGGCTTCCGCCGGAAAGAATTTGAGGAAGGAATAGCCATGCTCGGACGCGGTCATCGCCTCGGTCGGCGTGCCGATGCCGGGCAGTAGCGGAATGGCGATGTCCTCCGCAGCTTCGAGCAGCCTCGGGCTCGCGCCGGGCGAGACCATGAACTGGCAACCGGCATCGACCGAGTGGCTCATCTGCAGCGGCGAGCGCACCGTGCCCGAGCCGACGACGGAATTGGGCACCTTGGCCATCTCCTCGATGATCTGCAACGCATGCGGTGTGCGCAGCGTCACCTCCAGCACCGGCAGGCCGCCCGCGACAAGCGCCTCGGCCAGCGGGCGCGCCTTGGCGACGTCGTTGAGAACGATCACCGGAATGACCGGCGCCAGTGAAAGGGTGGCGCGAAGCGCGGCTGCGTCCTGAGGCATCGAAGTCTCCCGGGTTCTGGCACTGAGTTAGGCCGGGAGCCGGGGACGATCAAGGCCAATCGTCCCCGGCGGGCGGTCAGTCGAGATCGAACAGATAGGCCGCCACCGCCGCCCTGTCGGCCTCGCTCCATTGCGAGGTCTCGTCGCGGATAACCTCGCCCATCGCGCCGCCGAGGAAATCGAAATCGGGCGTCGACCCATCGACCAACACCTGCACCAGCGAGGCTGGGTCGTAGAAGTCCTCCTCGAGATCGGCCTTGAGGATCGACGGCGCCTTGCCGCCGGGGCCACCGCCGGGATTGCCGCTGAGCTCGCGCCCCTTCTCGATGCCGCCCAGCGCATTGCGCGGGCTGTGGCAGGTCACGCAATGCGCCGGCCCGAAGACGAGGTAGCGCCCGCGGTTCCATTGTTCGGAACGCGAAGTGTCGGACATGTAGCGTTGCGGTGTGAAAAACAGATGCTTCCACCCTGCCATTGCGAGCCGGATGTTGAACGGGAAGCCGACATCGTGCGGACGCGAGGGCGCATCGACCGCGGGCACCTGCATCAGCGCGGCGTAAAGATCGGCAATCTCCTGGTCGCTCATCAGCGTGTAGGAATCATAGGGGAAGGCCGGATAGAGATGACCATCAGGCCCCTCCCCGTCGCTCATCGCCTTCGAGAACATCTCAAGCGTCCAGTTGCCGATGCCCGCGCTTTTGGACGAGGTGATGTTGGGCGGATAGAAGGTGCCGAAGGGCGTGGTGAGTCCGGCAGTCTGCATGCCGGCCAGCATCGCATCGCGATTCTTGGGGTCGGTGTGGCAGGTGATGCAGCCGCCGATCCGGATCAACTGTGCGCCGCGCCCGGCATCGCCGACAAGCGTCAGGTCGCGCGCAGGCCCCTGCACCGGTGTCAGCATGTAGATGCCGATGCCCGCGCCGATGACGACGATTGCGAGGATGATCCAGCGCCAGAAGCTCACGCAATTTCTCCCTGCGAAGGCGCAGAACAAAGCAGAGGCGCGCCAGCCCGGCAACGCTGCAATTTTTCGTGGGCGAGGGATTAATTCGCGAGGACCGCGTCAACCTCCGCGCGCGTCGGCGGATTGGCGCCGACGCGGCCGCAATTGATGCCGGCCGCCACCGCGCCGAACCACAGCATCTGCTGGAGCGCGGCCTCGTCGAGCCGGTCGAGGCTATCGGGCTTCAGCGCATCGTGATCGCTGAGCCAGGTGAGGATGCCGGCCATCAAGGTGTCGCCGGCGCCCACATTGTCGCCGCCCGGCGCCGCCGGATAGATCGGTGAGCGGAACCGCGCCTTACGCGTGAACGCGATCGAGCCTTCGGCTCCCAGCGTGACGACGACCAGCCGGCATTTGGGCCGCGCCAGCATGTCGAGCGCCTGTGCATCGATCGGCTTGCCCGGCTCCAGCGTCTCCATATCCTCCGACGACAGCTTGACGATGCTGGCGATCTCGAGCGACCGGCGGATGCGGGCCCGATAGGCATCCATGTCGGAGATCAGCGACGGGCGAAGATTGGGGTCGGTGGAGATCGTTGCGCCGCGCCGCTCGGCCTCGGCCGCAACATCGAGCCAGACCTCAAGGTCCTCATCGAGGATGGTGCAGAAGCCGCCTATCTGGAACAGCTCGACCTTGTCCGGCAGCGCCGCGATCAGCCCCTCCCGCGTGAACGCGCGATCCGCCTCGCGGTAAAAGGCATAGCGCGGATTGCCCTTTCCGTCGTCGGTGACGACCGCCAGCGTGGTCGGCTCGCGCACGCGATCCTTGATGAGTTGGGTGACGCCGGCACTCCGCAGGGGCTCGAGGATCACGTCGCCGAAGGTGTCCGAACTGATCGGGCAGAGAAAACCGGATTCGAGGCCGAGCCTGGCCAGCGCGATGGCGCAGTTCATCGGCGAGCCGCCGGCCTTGGCCAGCAATTCGCGCGTGCCATCGGCCTTAACCGGCTTGCTGATGAGATCGATCAGGCTTTCCCCGCCGACGACGAACATCGCGCCTCCCAAACGGCGCCCTCGTTACATGGCTGAACCCTGTTGTTCAAGCCGAAGCAAAGACTTGACCCCATCGCCCCAGCATGGTCGCCTGTGGCTGAGGGATGGGAGGAACAATCGCCGCTTCTGGTCGGCTATATCCGCATTGTCGGCGGCATCAACCGCGTGATCGGCGAAGTGCTGAGCTGGCTGGCCCTGCTGATGGTGCTGGTCTGCTTCACCGTGGTCGTCCAGCGCTACGTCTTCCACTATTCCATCGTTGCGCTGCAGGACCTCTATGTCTGGCTGAACGGGGCAATGTTCACCGGCGTCGCGGGCTATGCGCTGCTGCGCGACGAACATGTGCGCGTCGACATCTACTACCGGCCGGCAAGCCTTAGAAGCAAAGCCATCCGCGACCTCATCGGCGTCGTCATCTTCCTCATTCCTTTCGTCGCCGTCGTCCTCGCTTTCGGCATCCCCTATGTGCAGCGCTCGTGGAAGCTCTGGGAAGGATCGGCCAATGTCGGCGGCATGCCGGGCCTGTTCGTGCTCAAGAGCTTCATCATCGTGTTCTGCATCGTGATCGGGCTGCAGGGCATCGCAATGGCGCTCCGCTCCATTCTGGTGCTGCGCGGACAGGAGGATTTGCTCCCTGCCGAGCTGCGCTACACGCGCCACGCCGAGCACGAGGCGGCCCTGTGAGCGGCGTGCTGATCGGCGAGGTGCTGGCCGCCCTGATGTTCCTCGGAGTCATCGGCGCACTGCTGATCGGCTTCCCCGTTGCATTCAGCCTTGCCGGAACAGCGCTGATCTTCGGCGGCGCGGGGATGCTTCTGGGCGTGTTCGATCCCTCGAACTTCGGCTCCGTCGTCGTGCGCTATCTCGGCACCATGACCAATGAAGTGCTGGTGGCGGTCCCGCTCTTCATCTTCATGGGCGTGATGCTTGAGCGGACCGGCATCGCCGAAGCGCTGCTGCTCACCATGGGCAAGCTGTTCGGCAATCTGCGGGGCGGCCTCGGCATCTCCGTCATCCTGGTGGGCGCCCTGCTCGCGGCCTCCACCGGCGTCGTGGGCGCGACAGTCGTCACCATGGGGCTGATCTCGCTGCCGGCCATGCTGCGCTCCGGCTACGATCCCAAGCTGGCCTCGGGCGTCATCTGCGCCTCGGCCACTCTCTGCCAGATCATCCCGCCCTCCACGGTGCTGATCTTCATGGGCGACATGCTGAGCTCCATCAATGCGCAGGTGCAGATGGAGAAAGGCAATTTCGCGCCCGAGCCGGTGTCGGTCGGCGCGCTCTTTGCGGGCGCTTTCCTGCCGGGGCTCGTGCTGGTGCTGCTCTACATTGCGTGGATGATCTACAAGGCCGTGACCGACCCCAAATCGTGTCCGGCCACGCCGGTGCCGCCCGAGGAGCGGCAGCATCTGTTGCGCGATGTATTCTCCGCACTGGTCCCGGCATTGGCCCTGATCGTCGCGGTGCTGGGCTCGATCCTGGGCGGTATCGCAACGCCCACCGAAGCGGCCTCGGTCGGATCGGTCGGTGCGATGCTGCTGGCTTTGCTGAAGGGCAAGTTCGGCTTCCGGGTCCTGCGGGAGACGGTGATATCGACGGCGACCATCACATCGATGGTCTTCGTGATCCTCTTCGGCGCTGCCGTCTTCTCGATCGTTTTCCGCCTGATGGGCGGGGACAATCTGGTCCACGCCTTCCTCAGCAACATGCCGGGCGGGGCCATCGGCGCGACCATCATCGTCATGGCGATCATGTTCGTGCTCGGCTTCATCCTCGACACCTTCGAGATCATCTTCATCGTGATCCCGATCACTGCTCCCGTCCTGCTCACGCTGGGCGTCGATCCGATCTGGCTGGGCGTCGCGGTGGGCGTGAACCTGCAGACCAGCTTCCTGACTCCGCCCTTCGGTTTCTCGCTGTTCTACCTGCGCGGCGTGGCGCCGCCGCAGGTCTCGACCGGCATGATTTATCGCGGCGTGGTTCCGTTCGTGGGCCTGCAGGTGGTCGGGCTCGCGGTGCTTTTCCTGATGCCGAGCCTTGCGACCTGGCTCCCGGGCATCCTCTACCACTGAAAGAAGAGGCCCGGATCGCTCCGGGCCTCTTTTACGAGTTCCGCAATGCTCAGCTCAGCTGCAGATATTTCTCGCGCGCCTTGAGGAAGCCCATGTCGGTGCTTTCCGTCCGCGTCCGCATCAGGTTGAGGGCCGACACGAAGCTCTCGGCAGTCTTCTTGGTGAGCTCATCTCCGCCCTGGCGGATACCGCCGAGAATCTCCGAGGCCGCCTTGGCGCCGGCTTCGAGAATCTCCTCGGGGAACTGGCGCACCTGCACCCCGTGCTCGCTGACCAATGTCTGCAGCGAACGCGGATCATTGGCATAGAAGTCCGACGCCACCTGGTCGTACTCCGCCTGCGACGCATCGCGGACGATCGCCTGCAGATCTTCCGGCAGGGCCTGGAACTTGGCCTTCGAGACGACCAGCTCGGTTGCAAGACCCGGCTCGATGAAGCTCGGGAAATAGTAGTTCTTGCACACCTGGTAGAAGCCGAGGGCGAGGTCGTTGTAGGGGCCGACGAATTCGGCGGCGTCCAGCGTGCCCGACTGCAGCGCGGCAAAGATGTCACCGGCCGCGAGATTGGTCACCGAAGCCCCGAGCGCCTGCCAGACCTGGCCGCCAAGGCCCGGCGTGCGGAAGCGCAATCCCTGGATGTCGGCCACGCCCTTGAGCTCGTTCTTGAACCAGCCGCCGGCCTGCGTGCCGGTATCGCCGCTGAGGAATCCCTGGACGCCGAACTGGTCGTAGATCTCGTCCCAGACTTCCTGGCCGCCGAGATACCGCACCCAGGCCGCGAGCTCGCGGCTGGTCATGCCGTAGGGAACGCCGGTGAAGAAGGCGAGGCCCTGGCTCTTGTTCTGCCAATAATACGATGCGCCGTGGCTCATCTCGGCCGAGCCGTCGATGACGGCATCGAGCGCGCCGAGCGCCGGAACGAGCTCGCCGGCAGAATAGACCTGGACCGTCAGCCGTCCACCCGAGGCCTGGGTGATCCGGTCGGCGAGGCGCTGGGCACCCACGCCGAGGCCCGGGAAGTTCTTGGGCCAGGTGGTGACCATGCGCCAGGTCAGGTTGCCCTGCCCGATGGCCGGCATTGCGAGGCTGGAAGCGGCAACCGCTCCGGTGGCGGCAGCGGCGGCCTTGCCGAAGAATTCGCGTCTTTTCATTGGTTTCCTCCCTTGGAACGCGCTTGGACGCCAAGACAATCAAAACCTTCGGGGCCTGTCGACGATTTTCAAACCTCGGAGGAATAAGTTGGCTGGGCGGGTGTTCCAGCCCACATGCCGCGCCATCCGCGCGCGAGCCGAGACATCAACGGGAGTTCCGTCATGAAACTGAAGACCCTGCTTCTGGGCGCCGCTGCCGCCGCCCTGCTCTCCACCGCCTATGCGGTCGCCGACGATTATCTGGGCGGCGTCGTCAAGAGCGCCGAAGTCGGCGGCAAGGAAATCCTGACCGACACCAACGGCATGACCCTCTATATCTGGGACAAAGACGCCGTGGGCGTCTCCAACTGCTACGACAAATGCGCCGAGAACTGGCCACCGCTCTGGGCACCCGCCGACACCGCCGTTTCCGGAGACTTCACCCTGGTCGACCGCACGGACGCCACCGGCGACCACGCCAACATGAAGATCGTCGCCTATAAGGGCTGGCCGCTCTATCTGTGGGTCAAGGACACCAAGCCGGGCGATACCACCGGCGACGGCGTCGGCGGCACCTGGCATACGGCCGTCGAGTAATCGTTTAGGCTGGTCTCAGGACCAACATGCAGAACTTCCTGGACGAGATCGAAGGCAGTGTGCCGGCCCTCCGCCGCTATGCGCGTGCGCTCACGCGCAACGCCGACCGCGCCGACGACCTCGTTCAGGATTGCATCGAGCGGGCCATCCGCAAGCAGGCACTGTGGCAGCCGACCGGTTCGCTGCAATCCTGGCTGTTCCGGATCCTGCTTAACATCTACCGCAACGATCTCAGGCACCAGCGGCGGCGCAGCGACCAGACCCCGCTCGACGCCATGCTGATCGAGCCGGCCGTTGCACCGGCCCAGCCCGGCCGTATAGCGCTCGCCGAAACCGCGCGGGCCATCGAAACCCTCGCCAGCGAACAGCGCGAAGCCCTGCTGCTGGTCGTGCTCGAGGGACTGAGTTATTCCGAAGCCGCGGAGGTTCTGTCGATCCCGATGGGAACCTTGATGTCGCGGCTCGGCAGGGCGCGCGCCGCGCTCCGGGCAATGACCGGAACCGGCGACGAGCCACGATTGAGGACGGTCAAATGACGAGCCCGGATTTCAGCATCGGCGAGGATGCGCTTCTGGCTTATGCCGATGGACGGCTCGAGGGCGAGCAGCTGCGCGCCGTCGAGGCGTGGCTCGCGGCCAACCCCGACAAGGCCGCCGAGGTAGAAGCCTGGCAGCGCCAGAACGATGCGCTGCACGCATTGTTCGACGGCACGGCCAAGGAGCCCGTGCCGAGCCGGTTGAACCCGCACCGGATTACCCATCAGGTGAAGCGGCAAAGTGCGCTCCGCTGGCAGATGGCGGCGGCGGCGGCGGTGCTGATTGTGCTTGGTGGCGCGATCGGCTGGCTCGGCCGCGACTATACCTGGCCCTCGGCGACGCCGGTGGAGCGGCTGATGGAAGCGGCCGTGACCGCCCACACGCTCTACGTCAAGGAAAAGACCCATGCCGTCGAGGTCGCCGCCGACGCGCCGAACCTGATGAGCTGGCTCTCGAACCGCATCGCCACCCCCATCGACGCGCCCAATCTCACGGCGGAAGGCTTCACCTTTGTCGGCGGCCGCCTGCTGCCGCCCGCATCCAAGGACGCGCCGGGCCCCGCGGCGCAATTGATGTATGAAAACGCCTCGGCGCAACGGCTGACGCTCTACATCACCGCGGCATTGCCCGACAAAAAGGAAGTCTGGGAGTTCGAGTCCCGGAACGGGCTCGAAGCCTATTACTGGGCGAATAACACCGTGACCTGCACCGTGGTCGGCGATCTCGCCGAGGCCGATCTGCGCATGGTGGGCAAGAAGATCTTCGAGCAGCTGACCTGGCGGCCGGACACGAGCTGGCGGGGCTAGTAGCCCTGCCGCCGTTCGAGGTCGTTGGAATAGATGTTGTGCGGGCCGACATTGCGAATGTCGCGCTCGCCCATCAGCGCCATGGTCGTATCGGTCTCCTTGCGCACGATCTCGAGCGCGCGCAGCACGCCGGCCTCGCCGCCCGCGCCAAGCCCATAGGCCATGATGCGGCCGATCATCGCGCCCTTGGCGCCGAGCGCCAGCGCCTTCAACAAATCCTGGCCCGACCGGATGCCACCATCGACCAGCACTTCGGTCTTGTTGCCGACGGCATCGACAATATGCGGCAGCACCCGAATGGTCGACGGCGCCCCGTCGAGCTGACGCCCGCCATGATTGGAGACCACGATCGCATCGGCGCCATTGTCGATGGCGAGTTGGGCATCCGCGGCATCGAGGATGCCCTTGACGATCACCGGCCCGCCGAAGCGGTCCTTGATCCAGCCAATGTCCTTCCAGTTGAGCGTGAGATCGAACTGGGTGGCGGTCCATTTGCTGAGCGACTGCAGATTTACCGCTTCGCTGATGTGGCCGGCGATATTGCGGAAGGTGTGCCGATTTGTGCCGAGCATGCGCATGGCCCAGCCGGGCTTGAGTGCGATCTCGGCAAGAAAGCGCGGCGTGATCTTCGGCGGCGCCGTGAGCCCGTTGCGCACATCATTGTGGCGCTGCCCGAGAATCTGCAAATCCATGGTGAGCACCAGCGCCGAGCATTTGGCTGCCTTGGCGCGGTCGATCAGCCGCTCGATGAAGGGCCGCTCCTTCATCACATAGAGCTGGAACCAGAACGGCTTTGTCGTGTTCTCGGCGACATCCTCGATCGAGCAGATGGCCATGGTCGACAGCGTGAAGGGAATGCCGAATTTCTCGGCCGCCCGCGCGGCTTTGATCTCTCCGTCCGCATCGGTCATGCCGGTCGAGCCGACCGGCGCGATGGCAACGGGGAGGCTGACGGGCTGGCCCAGCAGCGTCGAGCCGAGATTGCGGTTCTCGAGATTGACGGCCACCCGCTGCCGGAAGGTGATCTTCCTGTAATCGTCCTCGTTGGCTTTGTAGGTGCCCTCGGTGTAGGCGCCGGAATCGATGTAATCGTAGAACTGCTTGGGCACCCGCCGCTTGGCGAGGGTCTTCAGTTCGTCGATGGTCAGGGCGCGGTCGAGGGCAGACATTGCGGGGCCTTCAGTCTCAGGTGCCCCGCTCTACGCCACTGACATGTTAGCGGTCAATCGGACCTTGGCCTAGTGCGGCTGCTTGCTGAGCCAGTCCCGCATCTGAGCAATCTCGGCCTCCTGCGCCGCGATGATCTTCTGCGCAAGTTCCTTGGCCCAGGGGTCGTCGCCATACTGCAGCTCGGCCTTGGCCATATCGATCGCCCCCTGATGATGCGGAATCATGCCGCAGATGAAGGCCACGTCGATGTCCGCGGCGAGCATGCCCTGATTCATCTGGCTGTTCATGTCCGCCATGCCCGCCATCAGCGCCTGATGCCCCGCATCGAGCCCCATATCCATCGGCATGTCCCCGCCTCCCATATCCATCATGGCGTGGCTGGAGCCGCAAATCTCGGGCAGCGGCTCGGCGGCGAAAGATATTCCGGTCCAGGCGATTGCCAGCATGGCGAGAGCGATTGGTCTGATCATCTTGGAGTCCTCATAGACGGATGGAATTGAGACGAAGTGCGTTGCCGATGACGCTGACCGAACTGAGCGCCATCGCGGCGGCCGCGATCATCGGCGACAGCAGCCAGCCCGTGAGCGGGAACAGCACACCCGCCGCAAGTGGAATGCCGAGGGCGTTGTAGCCAAAGGCGAACCAGAGGTTCTGCTTGATGTTGCCGAGCGTGGCGCGCGCCAGTGTGTGCGCCCGCACGGCGGCGCCGAGATCGCCCTTGAACAAGGTGAGCCCCGCGGATTCGATCGCAACATCGGCGCCGGTGCCCATGGCGATACCGACATTGGCCGCCGCGAGCGCCGGCGCGTCGTTGACGCCATCGCCGGCGAAACCCACCTGCCGGCCCTGCTTGCGGAGAGACACGACAAGATCGTGCTTGCTCTCGGGCGTCATGCCCGCCTCGATGCGGCTAAGCTTGAGCCTTTCGCCGACGGCCTCTGCCGTGGGACGCGCATCGCCCGTCGCCATGACGATATCGACGCCGCGCGCCCGGAATGTCTCGATGGCCTCGGCGGCATTGGCCCGGATGGGATCGGTGACGGTGACGAGACCGATAACCTTGCCACCCTCGGCGACATACATCGCCGTCCGCCCGCGCGCCGCGTGGTCAACCGCAAGCTGCTCGAATGCCGCCGATACCGGCGCACCGATCTCGGCCATCATCGCGGCATTGCCAAGCGCAACCGGAACATTGCGCAATTGCGCAACGACGCCCTTGCCCGTGACCGACCGGAAGCCCTCGACCTCGAGGACCTTGGCTCCGCGCGCCTCGGCACCTTTGGTGATCGCATGGGCGAGCGGATGGGCCGAGCCGCGTTCCAGCGCCGCTGCCATGGCAAGCACCCAGCCCTCATCGACACCCTTGTCGGGCACGACCTGTTCGAGCATCGGCCGGCCTTCGGTGAGCGTGCCCGTCTTGTCGACGATCAGCGTATCGATGCGCGCCAGCGCCTCGAGCGCCTCGGCATCCTTCACCAGCACTCCGGCACGCGCGCCGCGCCCGGTTGCAACCATCACCGACATCGGCGTTGCAAGGCCAAGCGCACACGGGCACGCGATGATAAGCACGGAAATGGCGGCAACCAGCGATTGCGCGATGTCGCCGGTCAGCACCTGCCACACGGCGAAACTGACCAGCGCGATGACCACGACCAGCGGCACGAACCATGCCGAGACGCGATCGGCCAGGGCCTGCATGGGCGCACGGCTGCGCTGCGCCTTGCCCACAAGCTCGACGATCTGGCTGAGCCGCGTCGCGGCACCGACAGCGGTGGCGCGCATGACGAAGCTGCCCGAGACCGCGAGTGTCCCGCCGGTGACGATGTCGCCCGATGATTTCCCGGCCGGAACGGGCTCGCCAGTCAGCATCGACTCGTCCACCGAACTTTCGCCCTCGATCACCTCGCCATCGACCGGCACCGCTTCGCCCGGCCGCACACGCAGCAGGTCGCCGACGACGACCGCCTCGAGCGGCACTTCGGTCTCGCGGCCATTGGAGATGCGGCGCGCGGTCTTCGGCGCCAGGTTGAGCAGGGCCCGGATCGCATGGCCGGTGCGCTCCCGCGCCCTGAGCTCCAGCACCTGCCCGACAAAGACCAGGGTGATGATGACGGAAGCCGCCTCGAAATAGATGGGCGCTCCATCCATGCCGGCGCTCATGGGGAAGATGTTGGGGAACAGCACCGCGACAACCGAGAAGAGGTAGGCCGCGCCGACACCGAGTCCGATAAGCGTCCACATATTAGGCGAGCGGTTGCGCAGTGAGCCCCAGAAGCGCCGGAAGAACGGCCAGGCCGCCCAGAGCACCACCGGCGAGGCGAGCACGAGCTGCGCCCAGCCGAAAATTGCCGGCCCGAGCATGGCGCGGAAATCGAGACCGACCAGCTCGCCCATCGACAGAACGAGGATCGGCACGCTGAGCGCCGCGCTGACGATCAGCCGGCGCGTGAAATCCGCAAGCTCCGGATTGGGCGCGTCGTCGAGGGTCGCCACCATCGGCTCGAGCGCCATGCCGCAAATCGGGCAATCGCCCGGCCCATCTTGCACGATCTGCGGATGCATGGGGCAGGTCCATTTCGTGCCCGGTGCCACCGGCGCGGGCTGCGCCGCTGTCGCCGCCTGACCGTGCCCCCCACCATGATGGACGTGGCCGGCGTGCGAATCGTGGCCATGCTCATGCGCGGTACCATGCGCGTGATCGTGTGCGGCGTGACCTGCCGGCGCGGCCTTGGGTGTTGCTGCCGATCTGCGCGGCGGTAAAACGAAGGGCGCGGCGTTCAGATATTTGTCCGGATCGGCCACGAACTTGGTCCGGCAGCCTTCGGAGCAGAAATAATAGGTCTTGCCCCGCACCTCGGCGGAGCGCGCGGTCTTCGGATCGACCACCATCTCGCAGACCGGATCGACGGCCATTCCGGCGGGGGCAAAACTGGGAGCGTCTGCGGCGTTCATTCGGGCAATCCTGTGGGCACTTGACGTGGCTTCTGAACCTTCCCATCATGGTAAGGTCAAGACCATTCTTCAGATAGGTACTGAAATGCAGATCGGCGAGGCCGCGGCGGCCACGGGTGTCTCCAGCAAGATGATCCGCCACTATGAGCAGATCGGCCTCATTCCGGCGGCCGATAGGCGCGATTCCAATTATCGCGACTACGGCGCCGCCGACCTTCACCGGCTGGGCTTCATCCGCCGCGCCCGCGACCTCGGCTTCTCGATCGACGAGATCCGCGACCTCTTGAAGCTTTGGGCCGACAAGCGCCGCTCGAGCCGGGCCGTGAAGGCTCTGACCCTCAAGCACCTGACCGATCTGGACGAGAAGATCGCGCAGCTTGCCGAGATGCGCGCGACCCTTGCGCACCTCGCCCAGTGCTGCGACGGCGGCGACCGGCCCGACTGTCCGATCATCGAAAGTCTCGCGGGCACGGCGCCGATGCCGGCGCACCACCACCATCACTAGCCGTCTTCCACAGACCACGCCGGGGTGGAGACAAGGGCGCCCGACTTGATGTATGTGAGCGCGCGACGGCCGCTTGCGCGCCGGTGCAACGCTCGAACCTCAAGGCAGTCTTTCCCAAATTGGCAGCTAAAATCGTATTGCCGGAACCCGGCCTCTTGAAGCTGGTCACGATCCGCGGCAAGGGCCGCGGCGTGGTCGCCACCCGCCCGATAAAGAAGGGCAAGGTGGTGGAAGCCGGCCCCGTCATCCGCATGAAGAAGTCGGACCGGCTGGGCCGCGAGACGGTGCTCAGCAACTACCCCTTCGAGTGGAAGGACAAGCCCTATGTGCAGGCCTTCCCGCTGGGCTGGGCCGGGCTCCTCAACCACTCGGATAGGCCCAACTGCAAGATCGAAGCCGATATCGACGGCGAAGTGCTCTGCATCACCACGATCAAGAAGGTCGAGGCGGGCGACGAGCTGGTCTGGGATTACGGCATCAAGCCCTGGTTCGACGTCAACTGAGCCTCAGACGCTGAGGCAGAGATATTTGATGTCGAGGTAATCCTCGATGCCGTATTTGCTGCCTTCGCGGCCATGGCCCGACTGCTTGACGCCGCCGAAGGGCGCGACCTCGGTCGAGATCAGGCCGGTGTTGATGCCGACCATGCCATAGTCGAGCGCCTCGGCGACCTTGAAGACGCGGCTCAGATCCTTGGCGTAGAAGTAGGACGCGAGGCCGAACTCGGTGGCGTTGGCGAGGCGGATAACCTCCTCGACCGTCTCGAACTTGAAGAGCGGCGCCACCGGCCCGAACGTCTCTTCGCGCGCCAGCACCATATCGGCAGTCGCGCCGGTGAGGATGGTGGGCTCGAAGAACAGGCCTTCCTTGCGGTGTCCTCCGAGAATGACTTTGGCGCCCTTGGCCGTAGCATCCTGCAGATGCCGCTCGACCTTCTCGACGGCCTTCGCGTCGATCAGCGGTCCGGTGGTCACGCCTGCCGCAAAGCCGTCGCCGACCTTGAGCTTTCGCGTGGCCGCGACCAGCTTTTCGGCGAAGGCGTCGTAGACGCCGGCCTGCACATAGAGCCGGTTGGCGCAGACGCAGGTCTGCCCATTATTGCGGTACTTGCTCACCAGAGCGCCCTCGACCGCCGCATCGAGATCGGCATCGTCGAAGACGATGAAGGGCGCGTTGCCGCCAAGCTCGAGGCTCAGCCGTTTGATCTGGTCGGCGCCCTGCTTCATGAGGATGCGGCCAACTTCGGTCGAGCCGGTGAAGCTGAGCTTCTTGACCGTCTCATTGGTGCAGAACTCGATGCCGATCTCGGACGAGCGGGTCGAGGGAATGACGTTGAACAGCCCCTTGGGCAGCCCGGCGCGCTGCGCCAGTACCGCCAGCGCGATCGCCGAGAGCGGTGTCTCGCCCGCGGGCTTGCTGACCACGGCGCAGCCTGCCGCCAGGGCCGGCGCCATCTTGCGGGCCAGCATGGCGTTCGGGAAGTTCCACGGCGTAATCGTCGTCACCACCCCGACGGGCTGCTTGAGAACGATGATGCGCTTGTCCTCCTGGTGGCCCGGGATGGTGTCGCCATAGACGCGCTTCGCCTCCTCGCCGAACCACTCGACATAGGCCGCCCCATAGGCGATCTCGCCCTTGGCTTCGGCGAGCGGCTTGCCCTGCTCGGCCGTCATGATGGCCCCGAGGTCGTCCTGGTTGGCCATCATCAGATCGTAGAGCTTCCGGAGCACCGCGGCCCGCGCCTTGCCGGTCTTTTTGGCCCATTCGGCCTGCGCCGCTTCGGCGGCGGCGATGGCGCGCCGGGCTTCCGGCTGGCCCATATTGGGCAGCGTGGCGAGAACCTCGCCGGTCGACGGATTGGTGACGTTGAAGCTTTTGCCGCCCTCGGCGGTCTCGACCCATTCCCCGTCGATCAGCCCGGCGGCGGGAACGAGGTCACGATCCTTGAGATGGCGCGTCAGCGCCTCGGCAATGGGCATATCTGTCTCCCTTTCGGGGAGACTTAGGCCCGCCCTGCCCCTTCGCGCAAGCTAGGCGGCACGGCGCCGCGGCAACCGCCTGACCTTGGCGCTGTCGAGCTGCTCGCGGAAGGCCGAACGGGGCGTGGCGCCGCCGCGGACATCGGCGGACCAGTCGTCTTCGACGAAGATCAGCGCGTTCGTCTTGGGATCGTAGTGGATATCGAGATGCCGCCCGGATGTGGCGCGGGCCAGCAGATGGTTTTGGCCGTCGACTCTCATTTGGGGTCTCCTGAACCCGGCTTGGAGTAAGCCTTCGTTAGCTCTGACGTTTGGCAGTCGCATGACCTTGGTGAGTCTGAAATGTGACGGGCAAACGCCGGCAACGAATCATCGTTCCAGTTGCCGCACCGAAAACTGTGGGAAACCGGGCGGTTCAGCCCGTCGGCAGAGTCCGGAATCCGATTCCACCCGGATCGTCCGCCGGCACCGTCGAGACGTCATCGACCTCGGCCATCCGGGGTCCGGTGCGAAAATTGGAGAGCATGTCGTCGACAATTGATTCGGGTCCGGCGATCAGCGCCTCGACGCTGCCGTCGGTCCGGTTGCGCACCCAGCCGCGCAGCCCGCGCGCAATCGCTTCCTGCTCCGTCCAGGCGCGATAGCCGACGCCCTGGACCCGCCCGGTGATACGGACGCGGACGGCCTTGGCTACATCGTCGCCCCGACCTGCCATGGCACGAACTCGTTTTCACCGTAGCCGAGCTGCTCGGATTTGGTGCGCTCGCCCGAGGCAACGCGGAGCACCATATCGAAGATTTCCCTGCCCTTCTTTTCGAGCGAGCCGCCATCGAGGACATCGCCGCCATTGATGTCCATATCCTCGCGCATATGCTCGTACATCTGCGAGTTGGTGGCGATCTTGATCGAGGGCGTCGGTTTGCAGCCATAGGCCGAGCCGCGGCCGGTGGTGAAGCAGAGGACATTGGCGCCCCCCGCCACCTGCCCGGTGGCCGATACCGGATCGAAGCCGGGCGTGTCCATGAACACGAACCCCTTCTCGGTCACCGGCTCGGCATATTCATAGACCGCGGTCAGCGGTTCGCTGCCGCCCTTGGCCGTCGCGCCCAACGACTTCTCGAGGATGGTGGTAAGACCGCCCAGCTTATTGCCGGCGGAGGGGTTGTTGTTCATCTCCATCTGGTTGCGGGCGGTATATTCCTCCCACCACTTGATCCGCTCGATCAGCTTGTCGCCGACCTCGCGGCTGACGGCGCGGCGCGTCAGCAGATGCTCGGCGCCGTAGATCTCCGGCGTCTCGGAAAGGATGGCGGTACCGCCCTGCTGCACCAGCAGGTCGGCGGCGATGCCGAGCGCGGGATTGGCGGTGATGCCGGAATAACCGTCCGATCCGCCGCACTGCAGCGCCAGCATGAGCTCGGAAGCCGGAATCGTCTCGCGCTTCACTTTGGCGACCTTGGGCAGCATCTGTTTGATGTGCTCGACGCCCCACTCGATCATCTTGCGGGTGCCGCCGATCGACTGGATCGTCATGGTCTGGAAGGTGTCGCTTTCCTTGATGCCGTAGCGGTCCTTCATCTTGTCGATCTGGAAGGTCTCGCAGCCGAGCCCGACGAGCAGCGCACCGCCGAGATTGGGATTGGCGGCGTAACCCCACTGCGTCCGGAGAAGGATTTCGAAGGCCTCGCCCCTGTCGGCGATGGCGCAGCCGGTGCCGTGGATGAACGGGACGATGCCGTCGATCTCGGGATAATCGTCGAGAATGCCCGAGCGGGTCACCGCCTCGGCGATATACTTGGCGACCGTCGCCGAGCAGTTCACCGAAGTCAGAATGCCAAGGTAGTTGCGCGTGCCTGCCTTGCCGTTGGCGCGGCGATAGCCCTCAAAGGTTGCGCGCTTTGCCTCCGGAACGAACCGCGTCGGCACGACCCCCTCCCCGAAAGCATAGTCTCGGTTGAATGCGCCATGCTCCGCGCCGATGCCGCAATTATGCTCATGCACCCAGTCGCCCGCCGGGATGTCCTTGGTGGCAAAGCCGATAATCTGGCCGAACTTGACCACCGCCTCCCCCGGCCGGATGGCTCGAAGGGCGAATTTGTGGCCGCGGGGCACGCGTTTGACCGTCGTGACCCCCTCCGGCGTCACGGTGCCGACATCGAGATTGCTGAGGGCCACCGCAATGTTATCGGCAGCGTTGAGCCGCAATGTCCTGGGCTCGGGGCGGGTCATGACGTCTGACATGGAGAATGCTCGTTCAATGGGATGCGGCGGTTGCCTGCGGGCAGTGCAACAACTAACATGTTAGCATGGGCGTCGACGAAATCCCCTATAAATTTCTGGAAATGCCAGCGGCACCGGCGCGCGGCAATGTCACCAATCTCGTCACCGATGCCCTCCGAATCGCCATCGTCACGCTGGACCTGAAGCCCGGCGAGGTGCTGGACAAGGCCGCAATCTGCGAGCGCCTGGGCGTTTCCCGTTTTCCGGTCTCTGAGGCCCTGGCCCGGCTGCAAAGCGAGGGGCTGGTAGAAATCCTGCCACAACGGGGCTCGGTCGTTTCCCTGATCCGGATCGCGGACGTCATCGAGTTCATGATGATCCGCAAGGCGCTGGAGAGCGAAGCCGTCCGGGCGCTGGCGATGTGTCCGACCACCGAGCTGAAAGCTGCGCTCGAAGAGAACCTCAAGGCCCAAAAGGTGGCCGACAAGACCGGCGACCGCGCCACCTTCCACGCCCGCGACCTGCAGTTCCATGACCTGCTCTTCGACGCCATCGGACTGGACCGGGTCCGAACGGTCATCGATTCGACCCGCGCCAACCTCGACCGGGCCCGCCGGCTGATTCTCGATCCTCGCCGCACCACCAAATCGCTTGGCGAGCACCGCATCATCCTCAACGCCATCAGCGCGGAAAATCCAGTCGAGGCGGCATCCGCCATGCGCACGCATATCGACAATGTGATGGGCGAATTGCTCGTCTTTGCCGAAACCCACCCGGGTGTCTTCGCCGATAGCGGCGAGAAGGCCCAGACTTACGCCTTTGGATAGGAGACAAATGTGCTGAAGGGTATTCCGGCCATCCTCGGGCCCGAGCTGCTGCAGGTGCTGCGGGCCATGGGCCACGGCGATGAACTTGTGATCGCCGATGCGAATTTTCCCGCCTCGAGCGTCGGTCCGCGCGTGCTGCGCGTGGATGGTGTCAGCGGCACCGAACTCGCCGATGCCGTACTGAGCCTGATGCCGCTCGACGAATTCGTGCCCGAGCAGGCCTTCGTCATGCAGGTCGTCGGCGACCCCATGGCACGGCCGCCGATCTTTGCCGAATATGAGAAGGTCATCGCCAGGCACGACCCGAAGGCCAGGATGGGCACGATCGAGCGCTTCGCCTTCTACGAGCGGGCCGCTAAGGGCTTTGCCGTGGTTCAGACGGGGGAAAACCGGCTCTATGGCAATATTATCCTGAAGAAGGGCATCATCCGCCCCGAGGAATAGGCCGCGCGAGCATCCGAACGCTTTGGCCCAAAGTCGCCCTCGCCACCGGCGAAAGGCAGGGCTAACAAGCCGCAACTTCAGGGAGAACCGACATGAAACTGCTGCGCGTGGGTGCCAAGGGCGCCGAAAAGCCCGCCATCCTCCATTCCGACGGAACCTATCGCGACCTGTCCTCGATCGTTCCCGATCTCAAGGGCGATGCGCTCACACCCGCCGGCATGGCCAAGATTCGCGCCGCCGATGCGAGCAGACTTCCGGTCCTCGATTCCAAGCTCCGGATCGGACCCTGCGTCGGCTTCACCGGCAAGTTCATCTGCGTCGGCTTGAATTATGCCGACCACGCCGCCGAGACCGGCGCCGCCATCCCCGCCGAGCCGATCCTGTTCGCCAAGGCCACCAGCGCTATCATGGGGCCAAACGACAATGTCGTGATCCCCAAGAATTCAAAGAAGCCCGACTGGGAAGTCGAGCTCGCCGTCGTCATCGGTAAGGAGGCACGCTATGTCGAGGAAAAAGACGCGCTCGACCACGTGGCCGGCTATTGCGTCTGCAACGACCTCAGCGAGCGTTATTTTCAGACCGAGCGCGGCGGCCAGTGGACCAAGGGCAAATCGGCCGACACTTTCGGACCGATCGGTCCGTGGCTGGTGACGCCCGATGAGGTGCCCGATCCGCAGAACCTCAAGATGTGGCTCGAGATCGACGGGCACCGCTATCAGGACGGCAGCACGAAGACGATGATCTTCGGGGTGAAGCATGTCGTCTCCTACATCAGCCAGTTCATGTCGCTGCAGCCCGGCGACGTGATCTCGACCGGCACCCCGCCCGGCGTCGGCATGGGGATCAAGCCGGAGCCGATCTGGCTGAAGCCCGGCAACAAGATCCGCCTTGGCATCGAAGGGCTCGGCGAACAGAACCAGGATGTCGTGGCCTACGCCGGCTAGCCAGCCTGCCCGACTGCTCTTGACTATGACCCATGGCCCCGCGACCAAGCCTCATGCGTCGCGTGGCCGAAGTTTTCCTCGTCTTCCTCCAGCTCGGCCTGACCAGCTTCGGCGGGCCGGTCGCGCATCTCGGTTACTTCCATGAAGCTTTCGTCGTCCGCCGCCACTGGCTGAGCGAGGACGAATACGGGGACCTCGTCGCCCTCTGCCAGTTCCTGCCCGGACCGGCCTCGAGCCAAGTCGGCATTGCCATCGGACGGATGCGGGCGGGGCTTGCCGGGGCCGTTGCCGCCTGGGTCGCGTTCACGCTGCCCTCCATCATCCTGCTCTACGCCTTCGCGCTCGGCGCCAATCTCTGGAGCGGGCCCTACGCACAGGGCGTGCTGCACGGCATGAAGCTCGCGGCGCTCGCCGTGGTCGCGCAGGCGGTCTGGCAGATGAGCTTGCGCCTCACGCCGGATTGGCCTCGCCGCCAGGTCGCACTGGTCGCCGCAGCGCTGCTGGTTCTGTTCAGCTGGACCTTCCTGCCGGTGCTGATCATCGCGGCGGCGGCAACCATCGGCGCGACGCTCTCGGCGCCGGGACCGGCCCAACGTCCTTCCGCGTCGCCGCCGCATCCCGCCGCCGCGATGGCGCTCTTCCTCTTCGCCTTCCTGCTCGTGATCCTGCCTTTGCTCGCGCTCACCGGCGCGCCGGCGATTTCGCTCGTCGATCGCTTCTATCGCACCGGCGCGCTGGTGTTCGGCGGCGGCCACGTCGTCCTGCCCCTGCTCGAAAGCGAGCTGGTCACGCCCGGACTTATCGACCGCGATTTGTTCATCGCCGGCTATGGCGCGGCGCAGGCCGTACCGGGCCCACTCTTCTCATTTGCATTCTATGCTGGTGCGCTCATGAAGGGGTGGCCGAACGGCGTTCTCGGTGGCGTGCTGGCGCTCGGCGCGATCTATCTTCCCGCCTTCCTGCTGGTGCTGGGTGCACTACCCTATTGGAACCGGCTGAAGACCGTGCCGCGCCTTCGCGCCGGTCTCGACATGGCCAATGCCGCAACTGTCGGCCTGCTGCTCGCCGCCCTCTACGATCCGGTCTTCACCAGCGCGGTGATGCGCTGGCCCGACATCGTTGTTGCCATCATCGCGCTGTTCGCGCTCTATCGCGGCGTCCCGCCCTGGGTCATCGTCATCATCTCGGCGCTGGCCGGGATTGGCCTGACCTTTGTCTAGGGCCGCCGCGCGACAAGATCGATTTCGACCAGCGCGCCGACGGCGAGCCCAGTGACGCCGACTGTCGTCCGGGCTGGCAGCTTGCCCGGCGCGAAGAAACTCGGCCACAGCGCATTGAGCGCCGCATAATCGCGCTCGAAATGTGTGAGATAAATCCGCGCCATGGTGACATGCTCGAGGTTGAGGCCAAGCTCACCGAGCACGATCCTGAGGTTCTCGATCACACGGCGCGTCTGCGCCTCTACGCCATCGGGCAAGGGCGCATCCGGGGCCGCCGGATCGGTGGGCATCTGGCCCGTCACGAACACGAAGCCATCCGCCTCCACCGCATGGGAAAACGGCGCGACCGGCCGCGGGCCGGACGAAACGACATGATGGACGGGCAGTCCCATAATCCCTCGCAAACCGCCAAGTCTTGCAACCGCCGGTATCCTATCCCACTGTTAAGTGGTTGATGCGACAATCTTCAAGATTGCCGCGGCGCCGAAATCCATGAAGGGCTGGCGCTATAAGGGAAGCCATCGAGGCGCGGGCACCCGTCCGCTACGGCCAGGCCAAGGGAGACCGGACCGCATGCTGGACATCTTTCACCTGATCACCGACTGGATCAGCGCCACAATGGAGGCGGTCTCCAGCAATTACTGGCTTTTCGTCTTCCTCGTATTCCTGGTTTGCGTCGGCGAGGCCGTATTCATCCTCGGCCTGCTCGTGCCGTCCCTGCCGATATTGCTGCTGGTGGGCGGGCTGATCACCACCAAGGACCTCAATTTCTGGCCGATCTTTTTTGCCGCGAGTGCGGGCGGCATTGTCGGCGACGCGATTTCCTACTGGATCGGTTTCTGGCTGAAGGACCGGATCAAGACCGTCTGGCCGTTCAAGAACTATCTGCCGCTGATCGCGCGCGGCGAACTGTTCTTCCAGCAGCATGGCGGCAAGGCCATCTTCATCGGCAGATTCATCACCGGACTCAAGGCGGTAGTACCGGGCATCGCGGGCATGCTGGGGATGAACTGGGCTTATTTCACCATCATCAACACCATTTCGGCCTTCATCTGGGCAGCATCGCACATCCTGCCGGGCATGTTCCTGACGCAGTGGCTGGAATCGATCGGGCTGAGCCTCGAACTGGTCATCCTGGTCGGCGCGCTGATCCTGCTCATCGTGTTCCTGCTGCTGCATTACTGGAAGCGCATCCTGCTGTTCTTCGCGCCATGGCTGGGCAATTTCGGCAAGTCGCTGCAGGCCCGCTGGGGCAAGCCGCGGGCGGACGAGATCCCCTAGCAGTTCACATCACGCACTGGTCACTGGACTCGCGCCTGACGGGGCGCGAGAAACCTGCATGCGCGGTCTCTTGACGGCATTCTTGCTCTCGCTTGCGCTGCTTCTCGCGGCGCCCGGAGCGGTGCCCGCCGGCGACTACACCGACAAGGCGGCGCTCGATGAGCTCTTCGCGCAGCTCAAGAAGGCACCCGACGCATCGGCCGCCGAAGCGATCACCCAGACCATCTGGGCCTATTGGTTCAACCCCACCGACCCCAAGCTGGCCGAGGCCATGTCATCGGCGCAGGCGGCCTATGGCGAGGGCGACTTCGACGGGAGCCTGTCCATCCTCGACAGGATCGTGGTCGATTACCCCGACTATGCCGAGGGCTGGAACCGCCGTGCCACGCTCTATTATGAGCTGGGCAATTTCAAAGCCTCGCTGGCCGATATCGACAAGGTGCTGGCGCTCGAGCCACGCCATTTCGGCGCGCTGAGCGGCCGTGTCATGATCGAGCTGCAGTTGGGCGACCGCCCTGCCGCCCTCAAGGACATGGTGGCGGCGCTGGCCATTCATCCCTATCTAGCGATGAAGGCCTACTTCCCTGAGCTGAACCAGGACATCATCAACCTCTAACGCCACAGGAAACCATGTCCGACCAACTGACGGTCGAGCGCGAGGATGGCGGCGCACGCGGCCGCTATTTCATCCGTTTGCCCGGCGATTTCGAAGCCGAAATGACGTTCCGCTATACGGGCGACGGCGGCACCATCGTCATCGACCACACCTATACGCCTCCGGAGTTCCGCGGCCGCAACATCGCGGCCATGCTGATGGACCGGGCCATTGCCGATGCCCGCCGCGATGGCTTGCGCATCCAGCCCGAGTGCTCCTACGCGGTGGTGCAGTTCCGCCGCCACCCCGAATGGCGCGACCTGCTCGCCTGACCGATCGGTGGCATTTTAGTCAATCTTTCACCATGCCGGACGGAACCGGCTGGCGTGCCGCAACCAAACCCCGATTTGCAGCTTTGCTAGGCATGCAACGGGACGGTTACATGCGCCTCTTCCAGCTTCTGATCCTCTTCCTGCTGGTGACGGTCCCGATTGCGGCGGCAATGGCCCAGGACACCGGAGCCGCCCCCGCGATCACGGCCGACGCCGTCAACGGTGCCGACCTTAGTGCTCTGCCCGCTGGGCTCCCTCTCCCGGCGGACGAAACGGGATCGGGCGCGGCTCCTCCCTCCGCATCGCCCGATCCCGCCATCGTCAAGCTGCAGATTCTGCTGGACCGCGCCGGCGCCTCGCCAGGGGTGATCGACGGCTTCGACGGTGACAATGTCCGCAAGGCCATCTGGGCCTACCAGACCATGAAGGGCCGGCCCGCCGACGGCACCGTGACCGCGGACCTCCTTGCCGGAATGCAGACGTCCGAGCCGGTGATCGGCAGCTACACGATCACCGCCGAAGACGTTGCCGCGATCGGCCCGCAGGTGCCGGAGGACTATGCGGAAAAGGCCAAGATGAAATTCCTCGGCTATTCCAGCGTGACAGAGGAATTTGGCCGAGCGCTTTCACATGGATGAGGATCTGCTGACGATACTCAATCCAAACGCCGCCTGGAGGGAAGGCGAGGCCGTCGCCGTCGCTGCCTATGGTCCCGACCACGAGGGTAAGGTCGCCCGCATCGAAGCGGACAAGGGCGCGCGCCAGCTGCGCGCCTATGACGAAAACGACATTCTTCTCGTCGCGTACCCCGCAACCATCGGCAGCCAGTCCAATCCCTCGCCCGAAGGTACCCATGTAGTGGCGGCTGTCGCGCCGATGCCGAACTACACCTACAATCCGGATGTCAACTTCCGGCAGGGCGACAACACCGACGTCCTGATCATTCCGCCCGGCCCCAACGGCCCGGTGGGATCGATGTGGATCGATCTGACCGAGCCGACCTTCGGCATTCACGGCACGCCGGACCCCTCCAAGATCGACAAGACCCAGTCGCATGGCTGCGTGAGGCTGACCAATTGGGACGCCGAGGAACTCTCGAAAATGGTCGCGCCAGGCGTGCCGGTCGTCTTTATCGACTGAGGAACCGCCTTACGGCCTCCAGCTCCTCGCGGCGCAGTTCATGGCCACCCTCATGCCACGCCGTTTCCACCGCAGCACCCTGCACCCTGAACCAGCTCTCAAGTCTTTCGGTGAGCGGCGCGGGCGAGACGGGATCGTTGCGACCCGCCGTAATCAGCACGGGCTTGTCTTTGAGCGCGGGCTGGGGCTTGGCCTCGAACGGAATCAGCGGATGCATCAGTACGGCGCGATCCACCGCACCGGGAGCCGCGAACAGCAGTGACGCAAGGATATTGGCGCCGTTCGAATAGCCCAGCGCCATGACCGAAGCGGGCTTGTCGTCGTCCACCAGTCGCTTGACGAAGCGCTGCATCTTGTCGGTCGCGCGCGCCAGGTCGTCCATGTCGTACACACCCTCGGCGCGCCGCTTGAAGAAACGCGGCACGCCGTGCTCGAGCACGTCACCCGCCGGCGCCACGAGATGCGCCTCGGGGGCGAGCTCGGCCCCAAGACCCAGCAGCTGTCGCGGATCGCCGCCCGTGCCATGCAGGAGTAGAAGCAGCGGTGCGCCGGACCCGGCCCGGCGCTCCTCGTAGCGATAGAGACTCATCGACTGGACTCCTATTCCAGCTTTTCGAGCGACTGTTCGAGCCTGGCCCTCAGATGCTCGTGCTGCCTGGGCAGCTTCAGGGTCTCGCCAAGATGCGCCGTGTCTTCGTCGCGATCGAACCCAGGCTCGTTGGTCGCCACTTCGAACAGCACTCCACCCGGAGTCCGGAAATAAATCGAAAAGAAATAGTCCCGGTCAATTACGGGTGTGGTCTGAAAGCCCGTATCTGACAGGGCCTTGCGAACCTCGAGCTGGGCTGCGCGATCCGGAACGGCAAAGGCGATATGATGCACCGATCCTGCCCCGAGCTGCGCCGGCGCCACGCCCGGAAGCGTCTCGATATCGACCAGGTCGGCGCCATTGCCGCCGGGGCGCACGAGCCGCGTGATCCCGTCACGGGTCTCGGCCACCTCATAGCCCATGAACTTCAGCAACTCGGCCGTTGCACCCTCGTCGCGAAGGCGAAGCGATGCCGAATGGAAGCCGCGTATGGCGTTGTCGTTCGCGACGCCGCTATGGGTCCATGCCGGGCGCGTATCGGCTGCGTCCTCGACCAGCGCCAAACCGTCGCCGTCCGGTCCGAGAAAGCTCAGCCGCTTCTGACCGAAACTCTCATCGGCAATGAGATTGCCGACACCCGCCTCGGCGAGCCGGCCCTTCCAGAACTCGAGCGATCCCTCCGGCACCGAGAACACGGTGGTGCCGACCTCGCCCGTACCCGGCCGGCCGCGGCCGATGTGCGGAAACGGGAAATAGGTCATCACCGAGCCGGGCATGCCAACCTCGTCGCCATAGTAGAGGTGATAGACGCTGGGCTCGTCGAAATTGACGGTCTGCTTCACCCGGCGCAGGCCGAGCGTGTGTGTCCAGAACGCATTGTTTTCGGGCGCGCTCCTGGCCATCGCGGTCACATGGTGGAGGCCCTGGATCTGCTTGAGCATTTCAATCTCCTGTCGTTGCGGGAGATATGGGCCGCCACTGGCTGGTCAGGAACACGGCAAGGCGACACAAGACCGTTGCCGAAATTCGAACGCTAAAGCATCTCGCGGAACTTGAGACTGTCCAGCGTCGGTCCGGTCGGACGGTATTCAAGCCCAACCAGGCCCTGATAGCCATTGGAGAAGAGCCAATCGAGGCGCGCCTGCCAGTCCATCGTACCGCTGCCCGGCTCATGACGTCCCTGCGTGTCGGCCAGATGCACATGGGCGACGCGGTCGAGCCGCCCTTCAAGCACGGTCTCGGTCGCTTCGCCCATCATGGCGGAATGATAGATGTCATAGACGAGCTTCACCTCCGGCCGGTCGACCTCATCGACGATGTCGAGGCCCTCGCTGGTCGATGTGAGGTAGTAGCCGACATGGTCGACACGATCATTGAGCGGCTCGAGCATAAGCGTCACTCCCGAACCTCGGACGATGCCTGCAGCGGCGCTCAGCACCTTGACGAGGGCAGCATGCTGCAGCGGCCGCGATGTGTCGTGGCGCTCATCGCCGGTCGTCACGATCATGGCGCGTGACCCAAGCTTCAGCGCGGCCGCCAGCGACGTCTCCAGCCCGGCGAGCCAGGCGTCGTGCATTTCCGGATCGGTGATCTGGCGCATCGGCTCGACCAGCGTGCCCAGCAGCGGCAGACCGGTTTCATCAAGGGCCGCCCTTGTCGCATCGAGGTCCTTGCCGCTGGCGCCCCAGAACTCGACCCCCGCGAGTCCGGCCGACTTCGCAGCCCGGATGCGATCGGGAAAATCGGGCGCTTCGGCCGCGAACAGCCATTCGATGCAGGCGGAGAACCCGATCACACGACGACCGGATAAGAGACGCGTCCGGCGTCGCCGAAGATGCGGAGATAGCGCTCGATTTCGCGCGGCTCGCCCGTCGCTTTTTCCGGATTGTCCGAGAGCTTCACAGCCGGCCTTCCATTGGCCGAGCTCACCTTGCAGACCAGCGAAATCGGATCGAGCTGGTGGTTAGGAAAGGGCGAGCAATCGACGAAATCATTGGTGAGATTGGTGCCCCAGCCGAAGGCCATGCGCACCTTGCCCTGGAAGTGGAAATAAGCCTCCTCGATCATGTCGACATCGAGCCCATCCGAAAAGATCAGCAGCTTCTCGCGCGGATCGCGGCCCTTCTGCTTCCACCAGGCGATGATCTTCTCGCCACCCTCGATGGCAGGGGCACTGTCCGGCCGGAAGCCGGTCCAGTCCGCGACCCAGTCGGGTGCGTCGCGCAGGAAAGCGTCGGTACCGAAAGCATCGGGCAGCACGATCAGCAGATTGCCGCCATAATAGCTCTCCCAGTCCTCGAGCACCTGGTAGGGAGCGGCCTTGAGCGCCTTCTCGTTCTTGGCAAGCGCGGCCAGCACCATGGGCAGCTCATGCGCATTGGTGCCGAGTGCTTCCAGATCATTGTCCATCGCGAGCAGCACATTCGAGGTGCCGGTGAAGCTGTCGCCGAGTCCCTCCTTCAGCGCTTCGACGCACCAGCGCTGCCACAGGAAGGAATGCCGGCGACGCGTGCCGAAATCCGAGATGCGCAGATCCGGCAGCTTCTTCAGCCGCTCGACCTTCTCCCACATCTTGGCCTTGGCCCGCGCATAGGTGACGTCCAGCGTGAACGGTCCGTAATGCCGAAGCGCATCGCGCGAGCGCAGTTCGTTGATGATCGCCAGCGCCGGGATCTCCCACATCGAGGTGAACATCCACGGCCCGGCAAAGGTCAGCTCATACTGGCCGTCGCGCTTTTCGAGCTGGTAGTCGGGCAGCCGAAACTCCTCGAGCCAGCGCAGGAACTCCGGCGAGAAGATCTGCTTGCTGCCATAGAAGCTGTTACCGGCCAGCCAGATCATCTCCTTCTTGGAAAAACGCAGCGTGCGCGCATGGTCGAGCTGTTCGCGCAATTCGCTTTCATCGATCTCGGCCGCCAGCCGCACCGAATGCTTGCGGTTGATCAGCGAAAACGTCGCCTGGACCTTGGGGTAGAGTCCCCAGATCATCTGCAACATCAATAGCTTGTAGAAATCCGTATCGAGCAGCGAGCGCACGATCGGATCAAGCTTCCAGGTGTGGTTGTAGACGCGGCGGGCGATGTCGGTTTTAGGCATCGAACTCGAAATCCAGGAGACGCTCCTCTCTAGGCGGAACGCCCGCGGAAATCTAGTTTGGCCCGGATCAACCGGGAGGAACCAATGATGAACCAGGGCTTCGATCTGAGCGGCCGCACGGCGCTCGTGACCGGCGCGGCGCGGGGTCTCGGCAGGGCGATCGCGATCGGCCTGGCCGAAGCCGGAGCCGACATCGCTCTCGGCCTCCGCGACCGGGCATCCGATGCGGGCCTCGTGGCGGAGATCGAGAAGCGCGGACGCCGTGCGCTTCCCCTGCAGCTCGACGTCAAGAAACTGGATCAGGGCCGCAAGGCCATCGACGACACCATCGCTGCCTTCGGCCATCTCGATATTCTCGTCAACAATGCCGGAGGCGGCATCGACGAGATGCCGGTCGAGAATGTGAGCGAGGCCGATTTCGACGAGATCATCGATCTCAATGTCCGCTCGACCTTCTTCCTCAGCCAATATGCCGGCCGCCATATGATCGGCCGCAAGCAGGGGGCGATCGTCAACATGGGGTCGCAGGCGGGTGCCGTCGCCCTCCCCGGCGAGGCGGCTTATTGCATGGGCAAGGCCGCCGTCTCGCACATGACCAAATGCTTCGCCGTCGAGTGGGGTAGCCATAATGTCCGGGTCAATTGCGTCGCGCCGACCTTCTTTGCCACCGACGGCACGACCGACATGCTGGCCCGGCCCGATTTCCATGCCGACGTGCTGAACCGCATCGCGGCCCTGCACCGGATCGGCGAGCCGCAGGAAGTGGCGGGCGCCGTGGTGTTCCTCGCCTCCGACGCGGCCTCCATGATTACCGGCCACACCCTGATGATCGACGGCGGCTGGACCGCCCGGTAGCGTACCTCGCGTCGGCGGCTACGGGTTTTTCCCTAGCGCTTGCCAAGCAATTTCGTGACGGCCCGCATGGCCACATTGCGTCGCGTTTGATCTGTTCGAGGTGCGATCGGTTTGCCACCGGTCCTAACTCCTCTGCCGATATTGAAATCGAATTCTTAGCCTGCTGCGTTGAGATGCCCATGGCCAAAGAACACATCTATGAACGGACCGTCGACAGCTCCGAGCCCAGCGCTTTCGTCGTCGATGACGAACCGCAGGTCCGCAGCTTCGTGTCCAACGTGCTTGCGGGCTCCGGCTTTCGCACCCATCAGTTTTCTTCGTCCGGAGAAGTAGAGGACGCACTGCTGCGGCTGATGCCGCAACTGATCGTTCTCGATCTCTCGCTTGGCGACTCTGATGCCATCGAGGTGATCCGCTCGCTCGCCACCGCCCGCTATCGCGGCGACGTGCTGCTGATCAGCGGCCATGATTCCGCAACACTCGACGAAGTCCAGAAGATCGGCCGCCTGCGCGGCGTCAAGATGCTCGAGCCGTTGCGCAAGCCCTTCCGCATCGACCAGATGCGCGAGCGCATTGCGCCGGTGCGGCGCGATCCGCCGCTGCGCTCCGATGCGAGCCTCGAGGCGGCGCTGCAGCATCAATGGCTCGAACTGTGGTACCAGCCCAAGATCGATCTGCGCTCGCGCCTCGTCTGCGGCGCCGAAGCGCTGATCCGCCTGCGCCATCCGGAATTCGGCGTGGTCCAGCCGGGCGACTTCCTGCCCCCGCCGGGCGACCCGCTCTATCGCCCGCTGACCGATTTCATCGTCCAGCAGTCCCTCTCCGACTGGGGCATCTTCGCCGCGAGCAAGATGACCAACCGGCTCGCCATCAATGTGCCGGCCTCGGTACTGCAGCGTCCCGACTTCGTAGCCCATGTGCGCCGGCATCTGCCCAACCATCCGCGCTTCCCCGGCCTGATCGTCGAGATTACCGAGGACGAGGCCATCAGCGATCCGGACCTGGCCCGCGAAATCGCCGTCCAGCTCAAGCTCTACAATGTCCACGTCTCGATCGACGATTTCGGCCAGGGCTATTCCTCCCTGTCACGCCTGCAGGAGCTGCCTTTCGCCGAGATCAAGCTCGACCGGGCCTATGTCACCGGCTGCTCGCAGGATGACAGCAAGCGCGCCATGTGCCGGGCCGTGGCCGAACTGGCCCAGCGTTTCGACATCACCTCGGTAGCAGAAGGTGTGGAAAGCCGGGAAGACCTTCAGGTCCTCGTCGAGACCGGATACGATGTGGCGCAGGGATTCCTCTTCGCGCGTCCCATGATGAGCGGCGATTTTGTCAACCTGCTGGAGTCGCGCGCGCTCAACCGGTAGGAGCTTCGATTGAACGAGATGCCTGCTTCGGGCCCGATGTCATCCGATGACATCCCGGATTTCGAAGCGCTCTTCGAGGCAACGCCCAACCTTTATCTTGTGCTCGATACGGCACTGCGGATCGTCGGCGTCAACGATGCCTACTGCCGGGCGACGATGACCCGCCGAGAGGACATCCTCGGGCGCCTTCTCTTCGACGTGTTCCCCGACAATCCCGATGAAACGGATGCAACGGGCGTCGGCAATCTGCGCGCGTCGCTGGAGCGTGTCCTGTCGGCAGGACGGCCCGACATGATGCCGCTGCAGAAATACGACATCCAGCGTCCGGCCTCAGAGGGCGGCGGCTTCGAGGAACGCTACTGGAGCCCGCTCAACACGCCGGTGCTCGACCGCGCCGGCAAGGTTCGCTGGATCATCCATCGCGTCGAGGACGTGACCGAATATGTGATGATGGAACGCAATGGCGAGCTGTCCGAGCGCACCATCACGCAGTTGCGCGAAGCCAACGAGACGCTGGCGCAGCGCAACATCGACAATGCCACGCTGCAGCGCGATCTCGAACTGCGCCGCGAGGAACTGCAGCAGGCAAGCTCATTTCTCGACGTGGTGATCGAGAACATTCCGGCGATGGTGGCGGTCAAGGACGCCAAGGAACTGCGCTTCGTGCTGCTCAATCGCGCCGGCGAAGAACTGACCGGCATCATGCGTTCGGAATCGCTCGGCAAGAACGACTACGACATGTTCCCAAAGGAGCAGGCCGATTTCTTCACAGGCGAGGACCGCAAGGTGCTTGCATCGGGCAAGCTGCACATCATCGAGGACGAACCGATCCAGACCCGCCACCGCGGCGTCCGATCGCTCCGCACCTACAAGATACCGGTATTGGACGAGAACAAGCAGCCCAAATACCTGCTCGCGATGTCCGAGGACATCACCGAGCGCAAGGAAGCCGAAGCACTGCTCCGCGACGTGCTTTCCGCAAGTCCCGACGCCAAGGTCGTGATCGGCGAAGACGGCAGGATCGTCTTTGCCAGTGAGCGCTGCCGCGCGGTCTATGGCTATGCCCCCGAAGAACTCGTCGGCCAGCCGGCGACGATGCTGACGCCACCGGACACGCTCGAGGAAGACAGCGCCAAGGTCCGCAAGGAGCTCGCCGAGTCGAGCCGCGGTATCACGCGGGTCGTGACGGGGTTGACCGGCTTGCGCAAGGACGGGACGACATTCCCCTCCGAAGCCAGCCTGTCCTCGCATCGCGGCACGCGTGGGCAGATGGTGATCATTGCCACCCGCGACGTCAGCGAACGCAAGGCCGTCGAGGAACAGTTGCGCCAGGCGCTGAAGATGGAGGCCATCGGCAATCTCACCGGAGGACTTGCCCACGATTTCAACAATCTGCTTTCGATCGTCATCGGCAATCTCGATCTTCTGCGCGAAGATCTGGAGAAGGGATCGGCCACCGACGGCATGGCCGAGGAAGCGCTTTCGGCGGCGCTGCGCGGCGCCGAGCTCACCCGCAGGCTCCTCGCCTTTGCGCGCAAGCAGCCGCTGCAGCCCAAGCTCCTCGACCTCAACGACACCGTCTCCGGCATCACCAAACTGCTGGCGCGAACGCTCGGGACGCAGATCGAAATCGAGCTCGATCTCAATGACGGCGTCTGGCCCGCCAACGTCGACCCGGTGCAGCTTGAGGCGTGCCTCGTCAATCTGGCGACCAATGCGCGTGACGCCATGCCCCATGGCGGCCAGCTTCACGTCAAGACGCGCAACAGCAGCCTCGACGAAGACTATGTGTCGCTTTACCCGGGGCTCGAGCCCGGCGAGTATTCGATGGTAGAGGTCAGCGACACCGGCACGGGCATGCCCAAGGATGTCGTCGACCGTATTTTCGAGCCTTTCTTCACGACCAAGCGCGAAGGCCGCGGCACCGGACTGGGCCTCTCCATGGTGTTCGGCTTCATGAAGCAGTCGGGCGGGCATATCAATGTCTACAGCGAACCCGATGTCGGGACGACGTTCCGGCTTTACTTCCCCAGGGCCGGCGGCGCGGCCACCGCGGAGCAGGCGTCCGCTCCCGCAGCGACGCCCGGTGGCAAGGAAGTGATCCTGGCCGTGGAAGACAATCCCGGGCTGCGCGCCCTCGTCATCAAGCAGCTCACCCAGCTCGGCTATCGCTGCTTCGAAGCCGAAGACGGTCCCTCCGCCCTTCGGGTGCTGGAGAAGGAGCGTATCGACCTGCTCTTCACCGACGTGGTGATGCCCGGCGGCATGAGCGGCTATGAACTCGGGCGTGAGGCGCTCAAGCGCTGGCCCGACCTCAAGGTCTTGCTGACCTCGGGCTTCCCTGAGGAAAAGCTCAATGGCAATGGCTCGCCGCCATGGAACATGCGGCTACTCATCAAGCCCTACCGCAAGGAAGACCTCGCGCGCGTGCTGCGCCAAGTGATCAGCGAATAGACCTTAATAGGTCTTGGCGCCGTTCACCATCACCCGCATGCAGTAGAGCGACGTCGTGCCGCAAATGAACAGCACGTTTCGCTTGGCGCCGCCGAAGCAGACATTGGCGACCACTTCCGGCACCTTGATCTTGCCCAGCAGGGTGCCGTCCGGCGCATGGCAATGGACGCCATCGGCCGCGCTCGTCCAGATGCGGCCTTCATCATCGAGGCGGAAGCCGTCGAAGAGTCCGTCGCCGGCCTTGCCGCGAATGAGTATCTTGCCGCCCGAAACCTTCTTGCCCTTGACGTCATAGACGCGGATCTGAGCCGGGACCTTCTTGTCGTGCGTGGCGCCGGTATCGGCCACGTAGAGCTTGCTTTCATCGAGCGAGAAAGCGAGCCCGTTTGGCCGCACCATGTCGGTCACCACCGCATCGATGGCACCGGTATCGGGCTCGACCCGATAGACATTGCAGGCGCCGATCTCCGTTACGGCCTTGTTGCCCTCATAATCGGAATCGATGCCGTAGCTCGGGTCGGTGAACCAGATCGAGCCGTCGGACTTCACCACGGCGTCATTGGGCGAATTGAGCCGCTTGCCCTTGTAGCTGTCGGCGATGGTCGTGACGCTGCCGTCGAACTCGGTCCGGCTGACGCGCCGGCCGCCATGCTCGCAGGAGACCAGCCGCCCCTGCCGGTCGACGGTATTGCCGTTGGAATTGCCCGATGGCGCCCGGAACACCGAAACACTGCCGTCGGTCTCGTCCCACCGCATCATGCGGTTATTGGGAATGTCGGACCATATCAGGTATCGCCCGGCGGCGAACCAGGCGGGCCCCTCCGCCCATTTGCAGCCCGTATGGAGCAGATCGAGCTTGGCATTGCCGTTAACGAGCGCGTTGAACCGCGGATCGGCGGCTTCAAAAATAGCAGACATGTGGTCCTCCCCTTTTTTTGGCGATGAAGCCGGGCCGCCTCTGAAAATGCAAGCGCTTTCAACGGCCGCCGGGCCTTGTCCGGGCATCATCCGCTATTGGTTGCGCGTCCCCGCATCGGTCGTTCCCAGCACCGCAGCCGATCCCCGTGCGGGCGCCATACCTTTGCCGTTTACGTCAATTGCAACTGTCTGCCGCGACTAACGTTTTTTCGGCTTATGAACAGCCAGCAGCCCCCAGTTCAACATGACCATGACTAAAGATCAGGCCCAGCGTGAAGTGATCCGCCTCTGGCGCAAATTGCCGGTAATGGAGCGCCAGAAGTTCGAGCAGGCCGAAAAGTTCGCCGCGCTGATCGAGAGTGAAATCGACTTCCCCACGCTTGGCGACAAGCGCGCGATGATCGTCGCCTGGCTCGACCAGGACATCCTCAAGACCAAGGACGCCGCGAGCCGCATCTAGGCCGCTTTTCCGAAAACATGTGACCGTTGTGTGAACAACGGGGAGAACCCGCCATTCACCGGTTGACCCGGGCCGAGACCGGGATTGTGCTTACGACGGGTGTGCGGCGATGCCTGGCCAGTGCTCCTGTCGAGGTCAAGGCCGACTTCGACAGGAAGCGGGTCCTCGAATGAGTGCGGTTCGTGGTGCGCAGAACGCGTGCCTGATTTCGAGGATATGCGAAAGTGATACGCGCGGCGATCTACGCCCGACATTGGCCCAATCGGCACCAGCAGCACTCTTGCGCGGAGCAGATCGACCTCTGCTCGGCCTGGGCGGAACGTCAAGGCCTCAAAATCGTCGCCTCCTATGCTGATCGCGCTGACGCGCAAGCGGGCACAACCGAAAGTTTCGAGCTCGGCCGGCTGCGGCGCGATGCTCGCAATCGCGCGTTCGACATCGTCATTGTACACGCTGCCGATCGGCAGCAGGCCGAAGCGGAACTCGGCGAACTCGTCGCCCATCAGATCGCCCTGTTGACCGTCGATGAAGCGGCCCACTCCTCGCACCAAGCCAGCGACCTGCGCAGCACCCGGCTTTCACAGAAGACGCGGCGCGGGCTGAAGGCGCGTATCGGCGCCGGCGCGTCGGGCGGCGGCCGCTCCTATGGCTATCGCGCCATTCCCGGCAAGCCCGGCCAGCTGGCGATCGACCAAGGCGAAGCCGGCACGATCGTCCATATCTTCGAACGCTACGCCGCTGGGATGACGCCGCGCGCCATTGCCGCCGAGCTCAATGCCGAGGACATCCCGGCCCCGCGCGGCGGACGCTGGAACGCCAGCACCATCAATGGCAGCCGCGCCCGGCAGAACGGCATCATCGCCAACGCGCTCTATGCCGGCGAGATGATCTGGAACCGGCAGCGCTTCGAGACCAACCGGGCCACCGGCAAGCGCGTGTCACGTCCCAATCCCGCCGAGGATTGGGTGCGCGTGCAGGTACCGCATCTGCAGATCGTGGATTTCGAGCTCTTCCTCCGGGCCAACGCCATCAAGGCCCGGAAAGGCGCGGTGCGGGCCGAACATTCGCGCGCGCCCAGGCACCCGCTTTCTGGCCTGCTCGAATGCAGTTGCGGCGCCTCCTTCGTCGTCACCGGAACGCACCGCTTCGGCTGCTCGCGCCACCGCGAGTCTGGCGATTGCAGCAATGCCGCCACGCTGAGCTTTGCCGAACTGGAAGAGCGCGTCGTCGCGACACTCGAGGCTCAGCTCGACGATCCTGCCACGATCGCGGCCCGCATGCGGTCCCATCGCGCCGAGCAGAACCGCCTCGCCCGGGAAGCAGCCGCCGCCTACCGCGCAGATGAGAGGCGGCTGACGGAAGTCACGGCCGCACTCGAGCGCATCGTCGACCGGGCGATCGCCGGCACTGCCCCCGAGGCCATGCTGGCCCGAATGGACGCGCTGGAGGCCGAACGGAAAGAGCTGGCGGCCCAGTTCCGCGACACGAGGCCGGCCGAGCCCGTCCGGCTTCATCCCGGCGTAGCCGAGCACTACCGGCAGGCGGCCGCCGACCTGCGGCAGCGCCTCGCCCAGCCGCGGACCGCCGCAGCCGTGGCCGAACTGGCCGCGACATTGTGCGACCTGATTGAAAAAATCGTCATCGGGCCACGACAAGGCAAAGGCCCCGCACCAATCACGGTGTACGGAGCCCTGACGGACATGCTGACGGTGTCGAATTCGCCGCCGGATACGGCTGGCGGACATTGGTTGCGGGGACAGGATTTGAACCTGTGACCTTCAGGTTATGAGCCTGACGAGCTACCGGGCTGCTCCACCCCGCGCCAATGTCGGACGTTCGCGCTTTCTGGCGGTCATGACCCGCCGCGCGAGGGCTATATAGGGGGTCGAACCGCCGATCTCAAGCCAAAACCGCCGCCCGCATGACGCTTTTCTGACGGCCCAAATCGGCGGTGGAGAGGGCCTTCGCGGCCATCACATTTGGCGCTGCCGGCGCTAAACAGGGTCAGGCCCGGCAGGAGCAGAAGATGTCGCTTTTCGCTTCAGTTTTCCCCATCCTGTGCTGGCTTGCCTACAATATGGGCGTGCCCTTCGTCGAACGCCGCCGCCCCTCCCTTTCGGTGATCATGAGCATGCAGCGCCGCCGCTGGGTGGCGAACGCGGCGCGGCGCGAAACGCCGATGGATGCGATCCTCAGCGGCAATCTGATGCAGTCGGTCAGCTTCCTCGCCTCGACTTCGGTACTGCTGGTGCTCGCCATCTTCGCCGCCTTCGGCCAGGTCCGCGCTTTAATGGATTCGCTGGCGACGCTCAGCCTTGGGACCGGGCGGCAGCCGGTTGATCTCCAGATTCACCTGCTCGTGCTGCTCGTTATCTTCGTTTCGAGCTTCTTCGCCTTCACGCTGGCGCTGCGCCAGTTCAATCATTTCTGCATCATGATCGGCGCCATCGACCATGCGATTCCTCCGAGCGACGATGAGATCGTCGCCATAGCGAGCCTCAATTCGCTTGCGGCCAAGAACTTCAACAGCGGCATCCGCGCCTATTACTTCGCAGTGCCGGCGGTGGCCTGGTTCGCCTCCGACTGGCTGTCGATCGCAACCACGCTCGTTACCACCGGCTTCATCATCCACCGCGAATTCTTCTCGACCGCGCATCGCGTCGCGGCCTCGGTGGCCGTCCTCGCCAGCCGCCGCGAACGCGAGCGCCTGAACATCTAGCGCGCGTCAGGGCCGGTAGCCTGTCGCATAATAGAGCACGAACTCGTCGGTGGCACGCCCGGCGCGGAACACCTCGAACCGGTCGATCTCATCGACGCGCTCGAAATGGGCGCGGACATCGTCTCCCAATCCACGCCAGCGATCGCCAAGGATCAGCGCCGACTGCCCGGCATGGGCCCTGGCGTCGAACCAATCGTCAAACGCATCCATGCGCTGCGCGAGGCTCGTCACGTCCTTGTCGTGCAGGGCGAAACCGAGCGGTCCGGCGGTCTCGTAGGATGGGGTCGCAACGAACCCGACGTCGCGGCCTGCCTTGGCCGCCTCCACCCGCGCCGCAACCTCATCCCAGCCATGCGACCAACTCGACGTCTGGTCGGCGTAGGGGCCGACGAAGACCCCGACGGGAACGATTGAATAATTGACGCCGACAAGGGCGATCATCAGCGTGCCGAACACCAGGTGGCCGATCAGCACGATGCGCGAGCGCAGATAGCCGGCAAGAAAGGGCAGCGCCGCGACATAGGCGATGAGGTTCCAGTGGACGAGAATGTTGGTGCGGAAGGACGCCAAAAGGAACGTCAGCGTCGAAACCCAGAACACCGCCCGCGCAAGGCCCGCCGTACCTCCCCGCACAAGGGCGAAGCGGAAACTGGCCCAGAGAAGAAATGGCGACAGCATCGCCACGATACCAAGCACATAGCCGATGAGCCCGCGAAAGCTCAGCGGATCACGGATGACCATGCGGCCGCCCGTGATGAACTGGAACGACGCGAAATCGTGCGTGACGTTCCACGCCAGCACCGGCGCCTGCATGAGAACGACGAGCGCCATTGCCAGCCAGACATGCGGATCGCGGAACAGCGCGCGATAGCGCGAGCCGATAAGGAAGACGATCAGCCCCAGCCCGAACAGCGCCGCGTAATATTTCGCCAACAGCGCCAGCCCGAAGGCCAACGCGCCGAGATAGAGCATCCGCCGGTCGCGCCGCCCCGCATCATGGGCAATGAGCACGCCCTCAAGGCAGTAGAGAGCGGCCAGCAGCAGCGCGATCATCAGATGATCGGGCAATGCCACCGATGCCATCAGCACGAAGATGGGCGTCGTCGCGAACAGCAGCGCCGTGAGCCAGAACCACTCGCGCCAGAGTTCACCGCCCAGCCGCCTTGCGAACAGATAGAGCAGCCCGAGATCGGCGAAGAACGTCAGCACCACCGGCAGGCGTAACGCCAGCTTGTTCCAGCCGAAGATCGCCGCACTCAGCCCCTGCGTCCACGCGATCAGCGGTGGATGATCGAAATAGGAGAGCGCCGGATGCTGCCCCCACATCCAGTAATAGGTCTCGTCCATGAAGGGGTGAGCGATGCCGATGAGCGCCAGCCGCACCGCGATGAAGACCACCGCCAGCAGCCGCAGCATCTGCCACGAAAAGGGGAAGCCGGATGCGGGCGCGGGCGCCGATAGCTGCTCTGCAGTCACGCTGTCCCCTGTTCGCTCACCGCCCTGCGCTTAGGACAGCCTCCGGCCCGGCGCAAGTTTTCACCATCTGCCTTGAACATCTGTCCCGCGACAATATCTGACGTTGACAATCAGGTTTGTCTCGCGCCCTTATCCTGGCGTTTTCAGACCCGCCGCTTTTCGCCGCATCCCATGCTGATCTGCCAGTGCAATGTCATTTCGAGCCGCGAGATCGAGACGATCATTCGCGACTTTTTGCGCGAGGATCCCTGGGCCCTCATCGTTCCTGCCAAGGTCTATCGGGAGCTCGACAAACGGTGCAAATGCGCCGGCTGCGTTCCCAACGTGGTGGACTTGATTACCCGCGTCACGAAAGACTATCACCTCGAACTGGCGGAAGCGTCCGCGGAGGCCGTCGCGCCTGCCGTCCCGGCTCCCGCAAGACGCAAACGAGGAGCGGTCCATGAAAGGCGAAGCACAGGTCATCGAGCGGCTTAACGAGGCGCTGTTCCTCGAGCTTGGTGCCGTCAACCAGTACTGGGTGCATTTTCGCCTGCTCTCCGACTGGGGTGTGCAAAAGCTCGCCGCCAAGGAGCGCGCCGAGTCCATCGAAGAGATGCATCACGCCGACAAGTTGATCGAGCGCATCATCTTCCTCGAAGGCCATCCCAATCTGCAGCGGGTCGCCCCGCTCCGCATCGGCCAGAACATCAAGGAAGTGCTCGAGGCCGATCTCGCCGGCGAATACGACGCGCGCAAGGCGTATAAGTCGTCGCGCGAGCTCTGCCAGTCGCTGGGCGACTATGTCTCGATGCATCTGTTCGAGGAACTGCTGGGCGACGAGGAAAGCCATATCGACTTCCTCGAAACCCAGTTGCAGCTGCTCAACACCATCGGCCCGGAGAAATATGCCGAGCTCAACTCGGCCTCCGCCGACAAGGCCGAATAGCTAGACGAAGCCGGCGACCTTCCGCACCGTATAGGGCGCTTCGAGCGCCGCGATCTCCTCGGGCGAGAGCGTGACATCCACTGCACCGATCGCGTCCGTAAGCTGCGCAAGCTTGGTCACGCCGAGGATCGGCGCCGTGACAACCGGCTTACTCAGCAGCCACGCAAGTCCCACCTGCGCCATCGTCACGCCCTTGGCCTTCGCGACCGCCGCAACGGCATCTACGATCGCGTGGTCCTCGTCCTCGTTCTTGTAGAGCGACTTGCCGAAGGCGTCGGTCTCCGAGCGTTTCGTATCGCTGCCCCAGGGCCGCGCCACGCGCCCGCGCGCCAGCGGCGACCATGGGATGACGCCGATCCCCTGGTCGGCACAGAGCCCAATCATCTCGCGCTCTTCCTCGCGGTAGAGCAGATTGACATGGTTCTGCATGGAGACGAACCGCGTCCAGCCGTGCAACTCCTGCGTCTTCAGCATCTTCATGAACTGCCACGCATGCATGGATGACGCGCCGATGTAGCGCGCCTTACCCGCCTTCACGACGTCATGCAGCGCCTCCAGCGTCTCCTCGATCGGCGTGTTCGGATCGAAGCGGTGGAT
>DASZPY010000104.1:0-9629 GCA_035549855.1 Devosia sp.
CTGTTCGACAAAGCCGAGGATTGTGTTGAGCTCGGCGGCGTATTTGTCCACCTCGCCATCCTCGATGCGGATGCGTGCGAGGCGGCCGATACGCTTGACGGTTGCGGCGTCGACGGACATTGGAAAACTCCTGTTGGCCGGGTTCTAGCCGCGCTCAAACCTCGAGGGCAAGCCCCGGCTCCAGGGCCGCGAGGCCAACGCCTTGCAGATGCTCGGAAATCTCGGCAATGGCGGTGTCGAGGCCGTCGCCTTCGAAGGCAAGCACCACCATGCGGGGGCGGGCCACGTCGAGCAATACCGTGACTTCGGCAACGACGGACTCTCGCGACGAGGTCACCAGCACGACCGCACCGTCGGCCCAGCGGCCATAGCGTGGCGGTTGTCCCGGCCCGAGGACGACGAGCGGCGGCTCACTGGACGCTGCGATGAGCAGCGAGAACGGCGCTATGGAGGCGATTTCGATCGGGCGGGGGTCGTCTATGCCGCGTGGCGGGGGTGCAGGCCGCCATTGGGCGGGGTCGATGGCCGGAGGACCGCCGAGTTTCACCGAAAAGCCTGCGCCGGCCAGCAATTCTGCCCGATCGACCCCGGCCGGGGCAAACTCGGCGTCGACGACGACGATCTCGCCGCCGACATAGACCCGCAGCGCCGTGCCGCCGAACCAGGTGAGTTTCATCGATTCCTTGCCCTTCGGAAGCCCGACAGGTAGCCAAGCTGCATGGCCGATAACACAGAAATCGCCGCGCTGCCCGCCTCGGGCAAGCTTTTGGGGCTGGACCTCGGGACCAAGACCATCGGCGTCGCGATTTCGGACGGAATGCGTTACTCGGCCACGCCGCTCGAGACCATTGCCCGGACGAAGTTTACGGCGGATGCGGCGCGGCTGCTGGAGCTGATCGCCGAAAATGGCGCCGTCAGCATCGTTCTGGGGCTGCCGCTCAACATGGATGGGTCGGAGGGGCCGCGGGCGCAGTCGACGCGGGCCTTTGCCCGGAGCCTCGGGGCGAAGACCGATCTGCCGATCGTGTTCTGGGACGAGCGCTTATCTACCGCAGCGGTCGAGCGGATGCTCATCGCGGCCGATACGCGGCGGGACAAGCGGGCGGAAGTGGTGGACAAGCTTGCTGCGTCCTACATCCTGCAGGGGTTCCTGGACCGACTTCGGAAAGGATAACCGGGCTTGCCGCCTTGCCCCACCCGGCTGGACGGGCTAGAGGGCAGCCGCATTCGGGACGGAGCGGAATGAACAATCCGGCGAGCAGCGGCAGGCGGCCTTTCCCCCACCGGAATCTTCTCGGTATTTCCCAGCTCAACCAATACGAAATCCTCGACCTGATCGATCGCGCCGAAGCGATGATCCCGATCTCGCGCCAGCCGCGGAAGATCCTGCCGACGCTGAGCGGCAAGACGCAGATCAATCTCTTCTTCGAGCCCTCGACGCGGACGCAGTCGAGCTTCGAGATCGCGGGCAAGCGGCTCGGCGCGCAGGTCACCAACATGTCGGTCAAGACCTCGTCGGTCGCCAAGGGCGAGACGCTGATCGACACCGCCGCGACGCTCAACGCGATGCAGCCGGACGTGATCATCGTGCGCCATCCGGCGGCGGGCGCGGTGGAGCTGCTGAGCCAAAAGGTCGGCTGCGCGGTGATCAATGCGGGCGACGGCGCGCATGAGCATCCGACACAGGCGCTGCTCGACGCGCTCACCATCCGCCAGCACAAGGGGCGGCTTGCGGGGCTGACGGTCGCGATCTGCGGCGACATCGCGCATTCGCGCGTCGCGCGCTCGAATCTGCTGCTGCTGGGCACGATGCAGGTGCGGACGCGGGTGGTCTCGCCCACAACGCTGCTGCCCAAGGGCATCGAAGCGATGGCAACCGAAGTGTTCACCGACATGCGCGAGGGCCTCAAGGGCGCCGACGTCGTGATGATGCTGCGGCTGCAGCATGAGCGCGCGGGCGGGCGGCTCATCCCGTCGGTGCGCGAGTACTATCGGTTTTATGGCCTCGACGCGGACAAGCTGGCGCTGGCGAAACCCGATGCGATCGTGATGCATCCGGGGCCGATGAACCGCGGCGTCGAGATCGATCCCGCCATCGCAGACGGGCCGCGTTCCGTCATCAATGAGCAAGTCGAGATGGGCGTTGCGGTCCGCATGGCTGTGCTCGATGCGCTGCTGGCCGACCCGACGCAGGTGGCGGCATGAGCGCGTTCGTCATCCGCAATGCGCGCATCGTGGACCCCGCGACGAACAGCGACCGCAACGGCGCCGTCCTGGTCGAGGACGGGAAGATTGCCGGCGTGACCGACGGCGCGCCGCAGGGCGTGCCGGAGAGCGCAGAGGTCTATGACGCAGAGGGGCTGGTCGTATCGCCTGGCCTCATCGACATGCGTGTGTTCACCGGCGAGCCGGGACACGAATATCGCGAGACCCTGGCGAGTGCCGCCGATGCCGCAGCGGCAGGCGGGGTCACCAGCTTCGTGCTCATGCCGGACACGATGCCGGTCATCGATGACGGTGCGATCGTCGACTTCGTGCTGCGACGGGCATGGGCGACGGCGAAGGTGAATATCCTCCCCAGCGCGGCGCTGACCAAGGGACTGCGCGGCGAGGAGATCACAGAGTTCGGCCTGCTCAAGGAAGCAGGCGCCGTATGCCTGACCGATGGACGGCACTCGGTGCAGTCGGCGGGCCTGCTGCGTGCGGCGATGAGCTATGCGGCGAATTTCGACATTCCGATCATGAACCATGTGGCCGATGCGTCTCTCGTCGGGGACGGCGTGATGAACGAAGGGCTGCTGGCCACGGCGTCGGGGCTGAAGGGCATCCCCGTCGAGGCAGAAACGATTCCGCTCGCCCGCGACCTGCAGCTCGCCGCGTTCACGGGCGTCCGCTATCATGCGGCGCAGCTGTCCACCGCGGCTTCGGTCGAATTGATGGCCGCCGCAAAGCGGCAGTCGGGGTCGGTCAGTGCGGGCGTCTCGATCAACAATCTCGCCCTCAACGAGAACGATGTTGCGCCCTACCGGACCTTCTTCAAGCTCTCGCCGCCGCTGCGCTCGGAGGACGACAGGCGCGCGATGATCGAGGGCTTGAAGGCGAGCACGATCGACGTGATCCACTCCGCCCACGATCCCCAGGACACCGAGGTCAAACGCCAGCCCTTCGCGGAAGCGTCTGAGGGCGCGATCGGGCTCGAGACCCTCCTCGCGGCCGCGCTGCGGCTGGTCCATTCCGGCGATGTCGATTTGCTGACGATCCTCCGCGCTATGACCTCGCGCCCCGCGGAAATCCTCGGCCTTGCCTCGGGACGCCTCGCTGTCGGCGCACCAGCCGACCTCATCGTCTTCGATCCGGATTTCCCTTGGGTCGTGGCCGAGAAGGACATCGTTTCGCGCTCGCACAATACCGCCTTCGAGGGCGCGCGCCTGCAGGGAGCTGTGATGCACACATTCGTTGCCGGACGTCCCGTGTTCAGCCATGCTGCGGTGCGAGAGGGCGCATGATCGTTCAATTCATCATCGTGGCGGTGATTTCCTACCTGCTCGGGTCGATCCCGTTCGGGCTGCTCGTCACGCGCGCCGCCGGGCTGGGCGATGTGCGCAAGATCGGCTCGGGCAATATTGGCGCCACCAATGTGCTGCGCACCGGCCGCCGCGAGCTTGCGGCGCTCACGCTTATCCTCGATGCGCTGAAGGGCACTGCCGCGGTGCTGATCGCCAGATATTTCTGGCCGGGTGATGCGATGTTCATTGCCGCCATCTTCGTCTTCCTCGGTCACTGCTTCCCTGTGTGGCTCGGTTTCAAGGGCGGAAAGGGCGTGGCGACGGAGATCGGCGTGCTCCTCGGCCTCGCCTGGCCGGTGGGCCTTGTCTTCTGTGCCGTGTGGCTGGTGATTGCCTTCGCGCAGCGCTATTCGTCGCTTTCAGCGCTCACTGCCGCGGTCACGGCCCCGATCTTCGCCTATGTGGCCTGGCTCATGGAATGGGGACCGGACGGGGTGAAGTTCGCGGGAACCACGGCGCTTCTCTCCCTGCTCCTGATCTTCAATCACCGTGCCAATATCGGGCGCCTGCTCAACGGCACCGAGCCCAGGATCGGTTCGGAGAAAAAGACCTCAGAGCCTGCATGAGCGATTTCCGGCTGACCCCTTCGCAGCGGGTCGCCTGGCTGCGGCTGATCCGCGCCGACAATGTCGGCCCCATCACCTTTCGCCAATTGCTCAATCGCAGCGGCTCGGCGGAAGATGCGCTGCTCGAACTGCCCCGCCTCGCTCAACGTGCCGGCGTCGGCGCGAAGGTGCCGAGTGCAGGTGAAGCCGAGGATGAGATTGCAGCGATCGAGAAAGCCGGCGGGCGTCTGGTTGCACAGGAAGAGACGGACTATCCACCACTACTCAGGCACATCGACAGCGCGCCGCCGCTATTGTCGGTGATCGGCGGCGAGCGGCTCGAACTCAACCGGACCGTCGGCATCGTCGGGGCGCGGAATGCCTCGAGCGCAGGCCAGCGCATGACGGCGATGCTCGCCGGCGACCTTGGCGAGCGCGGCTATGTCGTGGTGTCGGGGCTGGCCCGCGGCATCGATGCGGCCGCGCACAAGGCAAGCCTCTCGACCGGCACCGTCGCCGTGCTCGCGGGAGGGCTCGACCGCATCTATCCAGAAGAGAACGCGCCGCTCGCGAAGTCCATCGTCGATAGCGGCGGCATGCTTGTCACCGAAATGCCGATGGGCTGGGAGCCGCGTGCGAGGGACTTTCCGCGCCGCAACCGCATCGTCTCCGGCCTCTCGCTCGGTGTCGTCGTGGTGGAGGCGGCCAAGCGCTCCGGCTCCTTGATCACGGCGCGCATGGCGCTCGAACAGAACCGCGACGTGTTCGCAGTGCCTGGCTCGCCGCTCGATCCGCGCGCCGAAGGCGGCAATCATCTGATCCAGGAAGGCGCCAAGCTCGTGACGTCGGCCGAGGACATCATCGAGAGCCTGAGTGGGGCCGATCCGTCGCGGTCGGCATTGCTCGAACCGGAATGGAAACCTGATCTCACGGCGGGACATACCGATGCGGAGCCGACCTCCGATGACCGCGTGAAGCTCATCGATGCGCTGAGCCATACGCCGACGCAGGTCGACGCACTGATCGCTACCACGGGCCTCTCCGTCACCGCGATTCAGACCCTGCTGCTCGAGCTCGATATCGGCGGCCGGATCGAGTGGTCTAGCGGCCAGTTGGTGGCGCTCAAGGCCTGATCACAAAAATCTTCCCCTAAAGGGGAAAGCAAATGCGGGCCTTTGGCGAGGTTGACACCCGACGCCCCGTCCACCATTTTCCGCCGCGTTCAAGACCCCCTCGGAAGCAGTGCGTATGAAACTGGTCGTCGTCGAAAGCCCGGCCAAGGCAAAAACCATCAATAAATATCTCGGCAAGGACTACGAGGTTCTCGCCAGCTACGGCCACGTGCGCGACCTGCCCGCCAAGGATGGCTCCGTGCTGCCCGACGAGGACTTCGCCATGTCATGGGAAGTCGATACGGCCTCGCGGAAGCGCCTCAGCGATATCGGCAACGCTCTGAAGGACGCCGACGAACTGATCCTTGCGACCGACCCCGACCGGGAAGGCGAGGCCATCAGCTGGCACGTGCTCGACGTGCTCAAGCAGAAGAAGCTGGTCAAGGACAAGCCGGTCCGCCGCGTGGTGTTCAACGCCATCACCAAATCGGCGATCACCGAAGCGATGAAGCATCCACGCGAAATCGACGCGCCGCTGGTCGATGCCTATCTCGCCCGCCGCGCCCTCGACTATCTCGTGGGCTTCACCCTGTCGCCGATCCTGTGGCGGAAGCTGCCGGGTTCGCGCTCGGCCGGACGTGTGCAGTCGGTTGCGCTGCGGCTGGTTTGCGACCGCGAGGCCGAGATCGAGAAGTTCAGGCCGGTCGAATACTGGTCGGTGGCGGCAAAGCTGCTGGAGAAGGGCAAGAGCTTCGAAGCACGGCTCTACTCCGTCGACGGCAAGGTCACGGACAAGCTCGACATCAAGACCGGCGGCGAGGCCGAGGCATTGAAGCGCGCCATCGAGGCGGGCCGCTTCAGCGTCAAGTCGGTCGAGAAAAAGCCGACCAAGCGCAACCCCTATGCGCCGTTCACCACCTCGTCGCTGCAGCAGGATGCGAGTTCGCGGCTCGGCTTCTCGCCCAAGCATACGATGCAGCTCGCCCAGCGCCTCTACGAGGATGGCATCATCACCTATATGCGAACCGACGGCATCGACATGGCGCCGGAGGCGATTGCGGAGGCCCGCCGCGCCATCGAGAAGGAATACGGCACGGCCTACCTGCCGCCGACGCCGCGCATCTACCAGAACAAGGCCAAGAACGCGCAGGAAGCGCACGAGGCCATCCGCCCGACCGACATGTTCCGCCATCCCGAGACCGTTGGCGATGCCGATCAGCGCAAGCTCTACGGCCTGATCTGGCGCCGCACGCTGGCGAGCCAGATGCGCCCGGCCGAGATCGAGCGCACGACCGCCGATATCGACGTCAACGCGCCGGGCCGCGATATCGTCCTACGCGCGGTGGGATCGGTCGTCACCTTCCCCGGCTTCCTCGCCGTCTATGGCGTCGAGGCAAGATCGGATCGCGACGATGCCGATGAGGACGAGGACAGCCGCGAGCTGCCGCCGCTCGCGGTCGGCGATACGCCTAAGCTCGAAGAAGCCCTGATCGAGCAGCATTTCACCCAGCCGCCGCCGCGCTACACCGAAGCCAGCCTCATCAAGAAGATGGAAGAGCTCGGCATCGGCCGGCCTTCGACCTACGCGGCGACGATCTCCGTGCTGCAGGACCGCAATTATGTGCGGCTCGAAAAGCGCGCGCTCATCCCCGAGGATCGCGGCCGCATCGTCACGGCCTTTCTCGAGAAGTTCTTCGAGAAGCTGGTAGAATATGGTTTCACCGCAGGCCTCGAGGAAAAACTCGATGAGATTTCGGCCGGCGATCTCGACTGGAAGGACGTGCTGCGCGACTTCTGGAACGACTTCACCCGCCAGACCGAAGAGATCAAGGATCTCCGCGTGTCCGAGGTGCTCGACGCGCTCAATGACGCGCTGGCAGAGCACATCTTTCCGGCCAAGGCCGACGGCTCCGATCCGCGCCGCTGTCCCAATTGCGGTACCGGCCAGCTCTCACTGAAGCTCGGCAAGTTCGGGGCCTTCATCGGCTGCTCGAACTATCCGGACTGCCGCTACACCATGCAGCTTTCCGATGCGGCGACGGGGGCGGAAGTCGCGACCAGCGACGGCAATCTCGGCGCCGATCCCGAAAGCGGCGAGACGGTGTACTTGAAATCGGGCCGTTTCGGCCCATATGTGCAGCTCGGCGACGGCGATGCACCAAAGCGCTCGTCCCTCCCCAAGGGTTGGACTCCAGACAGCCTGACGCTTGAGAGAGCGCTGCAATTGCTGGCGCTGCCCCGCGCTGTCGGCCTTCACCCGGAAACGGGTAAGCCGATCAGCGCGGGAATTGGCCGCTACGGGCCGTTCATCCTGCACGAAGGCACCTACGCCAACCTTCCCGATGTCGAGGAAGTCTTCACGGTCGGCCTCAACCGTGCCGTGGACCTCCTTGCGCAAAAGGCAGCGGGCGGCGGCCGCTTCGGACGGAACCGCACGCCCATCGCGGCGATCAAGACCTTCGAGCATGCCGACGGGGTCATCTCGGTACGCGATGGCCGCTACGGCCCCTATGTGAACCAGGGCAAGGTCAACGCCACACTGCCCAAATCGATCGCGCCTGCGGATGTGACCCTCGAGCAGGCGCTCGAGCTCATCGCCGAGCGCGCGGCCAAGGGTGGCGGCAAGCGCCCTGCCCGCAAGGCTGCCGCCAAGAAAGCGGCGCCCAAGAAACCCGCAGCCAAGCCGGCTGCAAAGAAGGCGGCGGCCAAGAAGGCCGCGCCAAAGAAGCCCGCGGCCAAGGCCGCAAAGAAAACCGTGGAGGCCTGACCATCTTACCGGGTCATTCCCGCGACAGCGGGAACCTCTGTTTGCAGAGCCTCCCATTGAAACGGAGATTCCCGCCTTCGCGGGAGTGACTCCGGGAATGAAAATGGCTCCCAAGACTAAGACTAAAACTCAAGCTAAGCCGGCGCGGCAATTCCAAATCGGCACACTCCCTTCGCGCGAAGCCATCCTCGAAGCGATGGCGAACGAATCCCATCTCGACGGCAAGCGCGATCTCGCCCGCCATTTCGGCATCAAGGGCGATATGCGCACCCCCTTCAAGATGCTGCTCAAGGAGATGGAAGGCGAAGGCTTCATAGCCCGCTCGCGCAAATCCATCCGCCGCACCGCAACGCTCCCTTCCGTGACTGTCCTCGACATTCCGGCGGACGCCGATCCCGAAGCGCTCCATGCCTTCCCCGCGCAATGGGACGAGGCCGAGGGCGAGCCGCCGCGCGTGCGGCTCAAACAGCCCAAGGATGCCCGCGTCGTGCCCGGACCCGGCGACCGTATCCTCGCCCGGATCGACGCGGGTGACGGGCCGGTGCCGCACTACACGGCCCGTGCCATGAAGATCCTCGACAAGCCGCGGCGTGGCCAGATCGGCATTGTGCGCCTCGATGACGACGGCGCACGCCTCATCCCCATCGATCGCAAGCAGAAGGAGATGCGTATCGATACGGGCGATCTCGGCAGCGCCCGCGACGGCGACCTCGTCGAGGTCTCCGTCAAGGTCAGCGGCAGGCTGATGATCCCGAAGGCCAAGGTCGATGCCGTCATCGGCAATCCAAAGTCGGAGGGCGCGGTCTCGATGATCGCGATCGCCAACCTCGAAATCCCCTATCGCTTCCCGGCTTCCGTGCTGAAGGAAGCGGAGGCCGCCAAGGAAGCGTCGCTCAAGGGGCGCGAGGACTGGCGCGACATTCCCCTCATCACCATCGATCCGCCGGACGCGAAGGATCATGACGACGCGGTCTATGCCGCGCCCGACACGGACCCCAAGAACCCCGGCGGGCATGTCGTCATCGTCGCCATCGCAGACGTGGCAGCCTATGTGCGGCCCGGCACGGCGCTCGACCGCGAAGCTTACCTCCGTGGCAATTCAGTCTATTTTCCGGATCGTGTCGTGCCGATGCTGCCCGAGCGGATCTCGAACGATCTCTGCTCTCTCAAGGAGGGTGAGAACCGCCCGTCGCTCGCCGTGCGGATGGTGTTCGATGCCGAGGGGCACAAGAAGAGCCACAGCTTTCATCGTGTGCTGTTCCGGTCCGCCGCCAAGCTCAGCTACCAGCAGGCGCAGGCTGCGATTGACGGGCATCCGGATGAGAAGACCGGACCGCTGCTCGGGCCTATCCTCAATCCGCTCTGGGCTGCCTACCGAGCCATGGCCAAGGCGCGCGACAGGCGCGGCCCGCTCGATCTCGACCTGCCGGAGCGCAAGATCATCCTCGACGACAAGGGCATGGTCGCCGACATCCGCATCCCCGAGCGCCTCGAAGCCATGCGGCTCATCGAGGAGATGATGATCGCGGCCAATGTCGCCGCCGCCGAAACGCTGGAGAAGCGCAAGAGCGCCCTGCTCTACCGCGTGCACGACACGCCGAGCCGCGAGAAACTCGCGGCGCTGCGCGAGTTCCTGTCC
>DASZPY010000105.1:0-1616 GCA_035549855.1 Devosia sp.
GAACACGGTGCCGTCGTTCTGCGCCACGTGGAAGTCGAGCGTCCATGGCCGCAGCGCGTCGGCCACCTTTTTGTACGCCGCATCGAGCGCTGCCTTGTCCTTCCAGTCGTAGTCGGCCGGGAGCAGCCGGTCCTTCTCCGCATTGGCGCCGAGCACGAAGAGCAGGTTGTGCGCCATGTCCGCCTGGTAGCCGACGACGCCTGGCATCCCCACCATCTCGAGGAGCCGCACGTTCTCGCGCCAGGAATGCATGCCGCCCCAGCAGATTTCGCCCTCGGCGACGATGAACTCACCGTGGTCCTGCGCGATCTTGCCGGCCTCGCGGAATGTCTCGGCGATAAGCTTGGTGTTGCCCTCCGGGTCCTTGTCCCAGGCCTCGACGCCAGTCGAGCTGTCGACGCGGACCCCGCCGGTGGGACGGACGCCCAGTTCGCGCATCTGCTTGCCGATGACGCAGGCCTTGCGCACCATTTCGAGGAAGCGCTTGCGCTCGTCGGCGTCACCCATGGCGGAGCCGCCCCCGGCGCCGCCCCAGATGGGGGCAACGAAGGAGCCGATTTCGAGGCCGAAGCTCGCGATGTGGTCGGCCTTGCGCTTGACCTCGTCGCGGTCGGAATCGATCGAGATATGCGGATCGGCGAGCCAGAGATCGACGCCTTCGAATTTCTGGCCGTCATAACGCGCATTGGCGGTGAGCTTGAGAAGCGTATCGAGACCGATGATCGGCTCGCCGTCGCCGCTCCCCTTGCCGACGACACCCGGCCACATCGCATTGTGAAGCCGCGGGAAATTATTGGGATGATCTGCCATACGCTCCTCCCAGAGCAATAGATAAAGTCAGGCGGCCTTGTAGCCGACGTTAAGCCCCGTCTTGGGGTCGAACAGGATCACCTTGCCTGGATTCCATCCGAACCGGATCGTGTCCTCCACCGCGACATTGACCTTGGCGGGGACGCCCGCGCGCACCAGATGATCGGCGACGCGCAGGGTCAGGATTTTCTCGATGCCGTGGTTCTCGATGTCGTGGACCTGGGCTTCGACCGGCGCGCCGGATTCGACCTGCACGTCTTCCGGTCTTATGCCGAAGGTGAAGGCGCCCTCGCCCGCCGAGGCGCTGACCGGCAGTTCGAACGTCTTCGGCGTTACCACCGCACGACCGCCGGCGATGCTGCCGGACAGCAAATTGATGGCGGGCGATCCCACGAAGCTCGCAACGAAGGTGTCGCGCGGATTGTTGTAGACCTGCTGCGGCGTGCCGACCTGGACGATCCTGCCCTTGTTGAGCACCCCGATGCGGTCGCCCATGGTCATGGCCTCCACCTGGTCGTGCGTCACGAAGATGAAGGTCGCGCCGAGCCGCATCTGCAGGTCCTTGAGCTCGATACGCAGCGACTCGCGGAGCTTGGCATCGAGCGCGGAGAGCGGCTCGTCCATCAGGAACACCTGCGGCTCGCGCACGATGGCGCGGCCGATCGAGACGCGCTGCATCTCGCCGCCCGAGAGCCGGTCGGTCTTGCGCTCGAGCAGATGCTCGATGCGCAGCGTCTTGCTGGCATATTCGATGCGCTTGTCGATATCGGCCTGCGACATCTGCCGGACGCGCGAGCGCAGCGGGA
>DASZPY010000106.1:0-40247 GCA_035549855.1 Devosia sp.
TGATCATCCCCTGCCATCGCGTTCTTGCCGCCGATGGCAGGACCGGCGGCTTCTCTTCACCCGGCGGCGTCGAGGCCAAGATGCGCATGCTCGCGCTCGAGCATGCCGCCAGCCCGACGGGCCAATACGCTTTTGGGTTCTAAATCACTGCGCCCGCTTGAAGCTCTTGAGATCGGGCAAGGCCTTCACCACGCGGTCGGCGATCTGGTCGACGGTCAATGTAACCGGCACCGCGAGCACGTTCTCGTCCGTCTCCGGCACTTCGAGCGTCGCGAACTGGCTCTGCAACAGGCTCGCCGGCATGTATTCATGCGAGCGCACCGCGATGCGCGAGCCGATCAGCTCGATCGTTCCTTCGAGATAGACGAACAGGATCGGCTCACCCGCGATCTTCACCAGATGATCGCGATAGGCCCGCTTCAGGGCCGAGCACGCACCTACCGCGACGCCCTTGGTTTTGGCCGCGCCGCTCAGCGCTTCGGCGAGTGCGGTCAGCCACGGCCAGCGGTCGGCATCGACCAGCGGGATGCCCGCGCGCATCTTGTCCTTGTTGGCCGCGGGGTGGAAATCGTCGCCGTCGAGAAACGGCGCATGCAACCGCCGGGCGATCGCGTGACCCGAGACGGTCTTTCCGCTCGAAGATACACCCATCACGACGATGATCCGGGACGGCGTCAGGCCCAATTGGTCGACCTTGCGTGTACGGGCTGGTCCTGCCCAGTATTGTCCATTTTGATGCTCACAGCCGGCAATGCGATGAAAGCGCTGTCATTTATTCCTGAATAGGCGGTGGGCGCGTCACGATCAAGCGTCACGCTACATTGTCGCCATCAAGGCGCCATCGACATAGAGGATATGGCCGTTGACGAAGCTCGCTGCATCCGAGGCGAGAAAGATCGCCGCACCGCCCAGTTCCACCGGTTCGGCCCAGCGCCCCATCGGGGTCCGCGCCTCCACCCAGGCGTTGAATTCGGCGTTTTCGAGCAACGCCTGGTTTAGCTCCGTCTTGATGTAGCCCGGCGCGATGCCATTGGCATTGATGCCATATTTGGCCCATTCCACCGCCATCGAACGGGTGAGATTGGCGAGGCCGGCCTTGCTCGCTCCGTAGGCGGAGATGGTCTTCCGGGCGACCGTGTTTGCCAGCGAGATGATGTTGATGATCTTGCCGCTCTTGCGCGGGATCATGTGCCGCGCAACCAACTGGCTGACCGTAAACACCGAAACCAGATTGGTCTCGATCACCCGCTCGAACATATCCTGCGGAAAATCTTCGAGCGGGGCGCGGTGCTGCATCCCGGCATTGTTGACGAGGATGTCGATCGGGCCGACCTCAGCCTCGATCCATTCAACCGCTTCCTCGACGCTGTCGCGGCTCGTCACATCGAAGGCCACCGCGCGTGCCCGCACGCCGCTTTCGGCCAGTTTCGACGCCGCTTCCCCGAGCGTCACCTTGTCCCTCGCATTGAGGATCAGATCTGCGCCGGCGCCCGCCAGCGCGCCCGCAATGGCAAAGCCGATGCCCCGGCTTGATCCGGTTACCAATGCGCGTTTGCCCGCCAGGCTGAAGGCCGAAAGGCTATCCAATCCGAACTCCCGGAAACCGCTGATGTGCGGGCGAGTGTCCCCGCGCTTTGGGTCCTGTCAAGGGTTGGCAATCCGGGGGCCGCATGCCAGAAAGCGCGCCAACAAAAAAGCCTTGGCTTCCGGAGGAATATCCATGTCGTCTGCCGATATCGGCCTGATCGGCCTTGCCGTGATGGGCTCGAACCTCGCGCTCAACATTGCCGAAAAGGGCCACACGATCGCGGTACACAACCGCACCGCGAGCAAGATCGACGACTTCATGGTGACGGCGAAAGAGCAGGGTCTCGACAAGAAGATCATGCCCGAAGCCGACCTCAAGGCGTTCATCCAGTCGATCAAGCGGCCGCGCTCGGTCATCATCATGGTCAAGGCCGGCAAGCCCGTCGACGACATGATCGAGCAATTGCTGCCGCTGCTCGACGAGGGCGACGCCATCCTCGAATGTGGCAATTCGCTCTACACCGACACCCAGCGCCGCTTCGACTATCTCAAGCCCAAGAGCATCGGCTATCTCGGCATCGGCGTATCCGGCGGCGAAGAGGGCGCGCGCCACGGCCCCTCCATCATGGTCGGCGGCGCCGAGCAGCAGTGGAAGAACGCGCAGCCGATCCTCGAAGCCATCTCGGCCAAGTTCAATGGCGAGCCCTGCTGCGCCTATCTCGGCGAAGGCGGCGCCGGCCACTTCGTCAAGACCATCCACAACGGCATCGAGTATGGCGACATGCAAATGATCGCCGAAGTCTATGGCGTGATGCGCGACGGCCTTGGCATGAACCCGCTCGCGGCGTCCGAGGTTTTCAAGGAGTGGAACAAGGGTCCGCTCAATTCCTACCTCGTCGAAATCACCGGCCATGTGCTCGCGGCCATCGAGCCCAAGACCGGCAAGCCGCTGGTTGAGCTGATCCTCGACAAGGCAGGACAGAAGGGAACGGGCGTATGGTCGGCCATCGCCGCCCAGCAGCTCGGCGTCCCGGCCACTGCCATTGAGGGCGCGGTCGCCGCCCGCTCGATCTCCTCGCGGAAGGACGAGCGCGTCGCCGCCGAGGCTGCCTATGGCAAGCGCAAGGGCGGCAAATCCGATGTCAGCCTGGCCGAGCTCGAAAAGGCGCTGCTCGCGGGCAAGATTGTGTCCTACGCGCAGGGCTTTGCCGTTCTGCAGAAGGCCAGCGAGGAGAACGGCTGGAACCTGCCCCTCGCCACCATCGCCAAGATCTGGCGCGCCGGCTGCATCATCCGCTCGCGCTTCCTCGACCAGATGTCCGCGGCCTATGCCAAATCCGGCACGCAGAACCTGCTGATGGTTCCCGACTTCATCGCCATCATGAAGGATGCGCATCAGTCGCTGCGCAAGATCGTCTCCGCCGCCGCGCTCGGCGAGTTCCCGATGATCTGCCTCTCGGCCTCGCTCAGCTATTTCGACTCCTATCGTCAGGCACGGGGCACGGCCAACCTCACCCAGGGCCAGCGCGACTTCTTCGGTGCCCATGGTTTCGAGCTGATCGACCGGCCCGGCGAGCAGCACGGCACCTGGCCGTCGACGCTCGGCAAATAACCAACGCGGTCTGACTTCGATCAAGACGGCGGCGATGTCCGCGCCTAGATTGGCGCTATGATCTTCACTGACCGTACCGATGCCGGCCGCAGGCTGCTGGCTGAGTTCCAGTCCTATCGGACCCGCAATCCGCTCGTGCTGGCGTTGCCACGCGGCGGCGTCCCGGTTGCCGCCGAGATCGCCCGCGGGCTCGACGCGGAACTCGGCCTGCTCATCGTCCGCAAGATCGGCGTGCCAGTACAGCCCGAACTCGCCATGGGTGCTGTGGTGGACGCGGTCGAGCCCGTCGTCGTCCGCAATGAGGATATCATTCGCGCCGGCAATGTGTCCGAGGCCGAGTTCGACCGCGTGCTGAACAGGGAACTGGCCGAACTCGCTCGCCGCCGCACGCACTATCTGGGCGACCGGCCGCAGCCGGCAGTCGAAGACCGGGTGGTGATCGTGGTCGATGACGGTCTTGCCACCGGCACCACCATGCTCGCCGCCTTGCGCGCGCTTCGCCGGCAATCGCCGGCCGAAGTGGTCGTGGCGGTACCGGTCGGAGCCGCCGATGCGATCAAGCGCATCGCGCCCTTCGCCGACGACATCGTCTGCCTTGAATCCTCCGACGCCTTCGGCGCCATCGGCTTCTTCTACCGCGACTTCGCGCAGCTCTCCGACGACGACGTCATCTCCGCGCTCGACACGGCCCGGCGAAGTCGCTAGCAATCTCTGGCAAGCGCTGCTAATCATTTGATATTGCGAAGCAATTTCAACAATTGCGCTTGCGTGACTCGGCGAACGCTGCTGTATTGCTGCATGCAGGGCGATACGCGCAACTCCACCGCCAATGAAGGCTTCGGCCTGACGACCGCGCAGATCATCTACCGCATGCCCGACCATCTCGACCTGCTCCAGGAGTATCTCTGGCAGCGCTACGACACCTTCCCCGACTTCCCGCTGCTGACTGCCTTCCTCGATTTCTGGCAACTCAAACTCGACGGTCCGATCCACAAGGTGACAGTCGCCCATGCGCGCCTGCTGATGCCGTCCGACTTCATGGCGCTGCGCCGCGCCCGCCATTGAGCGTCAGTAACGCGGCCGTAGCGGCTCTTCCGGCGCGATGCCGCCGTCGCCATTTTCGGTATCGTCTTCCGGATTGTCCGGCGTCGGCACGAGGATCTGCCCTGGCGGCGCCATTTCCGGCGTGCGCGGATGGCTCGCGACGCTGGGCCTGTGGCTGAGATCGAAGCGCAGCGCGACATAGAGGAAGATGCTGACGGCAACCAGCACCAGCGCAGAGGCGAGAATGAAGGGCGCGCCGGGGAAATAGTTCGGCGAGACCTCCGAAAGCGTGAAATAGGCGAAAATCTGCGTCGCCATCAGCGGCCCGATGATCGTCGCCAGCGAGTTCGCGGCATTCACCGCGCCCTGCAACTCACCCTGCGCGTTGTCCGGCACCTGCCGCGACATCACGCCGTTAATCGCCGGGGCCGCAAGCCCGCTGGCCGCGCCGATAGCGATAAGCACATACAGCCAACTCGGCTCCTTGCTGAATGCAATGCCCGCAAAGGCCACCGCCGCGGCGGCCATGCCGAGCACGACCACCACCGTCTCTCCGAACCGCTTGACCAGCGGCCCCACGGCCACCGCCTGGAACACCGCGAAAGTGATGCCGAAGGCGCCCAGCGAACGGCCGATCTGCGAGGAGGAGAAGTTGAACACCTCGATGGTGAAATAGTTGTAGACCGAGGGGAACGCTTGCGCCGCCATGGTGAAGAACAGCAGGGCGAGCAGAAGCCACAGCACGACCGGATACTTCCTGAGCGCGAGGAACGCCCCGAACGGATTGGCCCGCCTGATGTCGAAGGGCCGCCTGTGCTGCCGCGCCAGCGACTCAGGCAGCACGAACAGCCCGAACAGGAAATTGGCGAAGGCCAGACCCGCTGCCGCGTAGAACGGCACTTTAGGTCCGAACTCGCCGAGCTCGCCGCCGATGATCGGCCCGATGATGAAGCCGAGGCCAAAGGCCGCGCCGATGAGGCCGAAGCGTTGCGTGCGCTTGGCCGGCGGCGTGATGTCGGCCATGTAGGCGGTTGCCGTCGCCACCGCTGCGCCCGCCACGCCGGAGATGAAGCGGCCGATGAACAGATACCAGACCGCTGGAGCAAACCCCATCATCGAGTAGTCGAAGGTCAGCCCCAGCAGCGATGCGAGCAGCACCGGCCGCCGCCCGAAGCGGTCAGAGAGATTGCCGAGGAATGGCGAGGATACGAACAGGATCGACGCATAGAGGAACACCAGCCAGCCGCCGATCACCGCCGCCTGCGCCACGCTGCCGCCCGTCAGATCCTTCAGCAGCTCGGGCAGCACCGGCACGATGATGCCGTAGCCGACCATATCGAGCAGAATGGTGATGAGCAGGCAGGCGAGGGTGAGCGGTGAATCTCTGCTGACGGCCATGAGCCCCTGCCGGTCGTTAGGCCCGGCAGTTGACATGCGCGCCAACCCCGAAGCAAGCGGCAACCCGCTCAATCATCAACAGGACCTTGTCCCCGGCTGGGCGGGGCGATGGCGGGCTCGGGCGCCGCGTCATAGGCATAGAGCCAGTCGAGCCGCCGGAAATGGCCCGTCGGCCCCTGCATCCTGAGGACCAGGTTCCGGCCAAGGGTGAAGGGCCACTCCATGTGATAGGCGAAGCCGTTGAAATTGGAGACGCGGCGGACCCGTGCCACCCGCGCCCGGCGCAGCGTCTCGAACCGCCGGAAGGCGGAGTCCGCGTCGGGTTCCGTCATCAGCAGCGGCGCAAGGATCGCCGCATCCTCGATGGCCATCGCGGCTCCCTGCGCCTGGAATGGGAGCATGGCATGGGCAGCATCCCCGACAATTCCGATGCCGCCGGCGTGCCACGCGGGCGCATCTATGGTGTTGCACACCCAGTAGCCCCACGCGCCCTTGGCCGCTTCGGCGATTGCCTCGAATTGCGGTGAGGGCAGGGCGGCCCAGGGCAGCTTCGGCTCCTTGGGGGGCATCTCCCCGAACACGCGCTCGGGCTTCTCCTTTACGAAAAGCGCCACGTTGACCTGGTCGCGCTGCGGCAGCGGATAGCAAACGGCGTGATATCCCGGCGCCAGCAGCAGCGTCGTACGGTCCGGCGCTACGGCACCTTTGAGCAGATCGGATTTGAGCGTCGTCCGCCACGCCACGAATCCCGAATAGATGGCGGCGGGCCCGCCAAGTACGCGCATCCGTGTCTCGGAGTTGACCCCGTCCGCGCCGATGAAGGCGTGCACCCTTGCGCTGCGCGAGCCGCCGCCGCCTTCATCGGCGGTAACCGACACGCCCCGCGCATGGCTCACCGCATCGAAGCCGCGGACATCGAACACCATGTCGATATTGGCGAAGCGCCGGCAGGCCCGCAGCAATATCTCCGCAAGATCGGCGCGATGCATCACGGCATAGGAAACGCCAAAACGCTGCCGCGCGCTTTCGCCAAGCGACAGCGACACGACAGGCTTGCCTACGCGAAAGGGATAGACGTCGATCGCCGCCGGCTCGAAGCTCTTCTGCGCAATCTGCCGGTCGAGGCCGAGCTGGTTGAGCACGCGCCGTGCATTTGGGCTGATCTGCAGCCCGGCGCCGACTTCCTGCACCCGCTTGTTGCGCTCGAGCACGATGACGGTCGCGCCGAACTTCGCCAACGCCAGCGCAAGCGTCATTCCGGCGATCCCGGCGCCGGCAATATAGATGGTGCGGCCGCCGGCCAAAGCGCTTGCCGCGGCTCAGGCGGGCTCGGACTGATAGACTGCGGAAAGCGGCTGCGAGGTGCCCGGCGCGAGCTTCGGGTTGAAGACGTAGAGCGTCGAGCAATAGGGACACACGATCTCGGTGTCCTGACCCATGTCGATATAGATGTGCGGATGGTCAAAGGGCGGCAGCGCCCCCACGCACATGAATTCCTTGGAGCCGACCTCGATCCGCTTCAGCCCCTCGGTGTTATGGAAATGCGGGGTCGATTCATGCGCCATTTTCGGGGCCTTCGAGTCAGCGAAAGAAGTTGCGCGACCATAGACAAGCACCGCCCCAAAGGAAAGCGCACGGTCTTGGTCCCACCGCCCGCTAGTGCTAGATGGCCGCATGCCCAAATTCCGCTCCTCCGGCATTGAGATCGCCTACGAAGTCTATGGCGAGGGCCCGCCGATCCTGCTCATCCATGGCTTCGCGTCCTCGGGCATCGTCAACTGGGTGAACCCCGGCTGGGTCGACACGCTCAACAAGGCCGGCAGGCAGGCGATCACGATCGACAATCGCGGCCACGGTGGTTCGCAGAAATTCTATGACCCAAAGCTTTATCTTGCCCACGACATGGCCGACGACGCCGCCCGGCTGCTCGATCATCTCGGCATCGAGCGTCTGCCCATCTTGGGCTATTCCATGGGCGCCCGGATCTGCGCCTATCTCGCCGTCCGCCACCCCCAGCGCGTGACCTGCAGCGTCTGGGGCGGCATGGGCGGCAATCTCCTGACCGGAATGGACGATTCCGAGGCGATCGCCGCCGGTCTAACGTCGGAGGAGGTGCCTGCCAAGATCGGCTCCAGCGCCCGCCAGTTCCGCCTCTTCGCCGACAGTTCCAAAGCCGACCGGGCGGCTCTGGCGGCGTGCGTCGTGACGTCGCGCGAACCCATGGAAGCGGAAGATGTCCGCCGCATCGCCTCGCCCGTGCTGGTTGCCATCGGCGAGAGTGACGAAATGGCCGGCGGCTTCGACCCGCTGCCCGCGCTCCTTGCGGATTGCGAGATCTTCGTCATCCCCCGGCGCAACCACATGCTGTCGACCGGGGATCCGAAATTCAAATCCGCCGCCCTGGCATTTCTGGAACGCCACGCCCCGCTGCCCGGCCAATCGTGAACCATTTGACGCTTTGGGGCTTGGTTATAGGGTATGGAATACCCTATATCGGCATCCTGCGATGGAGAGCCTTATGACCACCAATGCCCAACCGGCGATCAAGTCGTTGGATCCCGTCTGGGATGCCGTGCGCGCCGATGCGACCCGCATCATTGCCGAAGAGCCAAGCCTGGGCGCCATGGTCATTTCCAATGTGCTCAACCACGAGACTTTCGAGTCGGCGCTCGCGCACCGCCTCGCCGAGCGGCTCGACCATCCGGATGTCTCCGCCGATCTGATCCGCCAGACCTTCCACGACGCGCTCGAAATCCGCCCCGAGATCGGCACCGACGCTCGCGCCGACCTTGTCGCGACGCTTGAGCGCGACCCCGCCACCCATCGCGTCATCGTGCCCTTCCTCTATTTCAAGGGCTTTCAGGCCATCCAGACCCACCGTTTCGCACATGTGCTGTGGAAGGCCGGCCGCAAGGACTTCGCACTTTACCTCCAGAGCCGCGCCAGCCAGGTCTTCCAGGTCGACATCAACCCCAATGCCCGCATCGGCAAGGGCATCATGCTCGACCACGCGACCGGCTTCGTCGTCGGCGAGACCGCGACGATCGGCGACAACTGCTCGATTCTACAGGGCGTGACACTCGGCGGCACCGGCAAGGCCGACGAAGACCGCCACCCCAAGATCGGCAACGGCGTGCTGATCGGCGCCCACGCGGTCGTCCTCGGCAATATCAAGGTCGGCGACTGTGCGCGGATCGGCGCGGGCTCGGTCGTCGTCCGCGAAGTGCCGCCACGCGTGACTGTGGTTGGCGTTCCGGCGCGAATCGTGGGAGAGGCGGGCGCCGCCCAGCCCTCGACGGCCATGGACCAGGTCGTCCAGGTCGAAGACGTCTCCGGCTGAACCCGGATTTGCAGCACATCGAAGAAACCGGCCGGCCGGGATTGCCCGCAGACTGCAACCGCCTATTGTGTCCGCCCCGCCCATAGCCAGAAAGGAGCGGTTCGTTGAACCAGCCCGAAATCCTGAAACTGCAGAAGTATCTGCAGGTGAAGTTCTCCAACCGCGCCATCGATGTCCGTCCGCGCGACCGGCAGAACGACAGCGTCGAGGTCTATCTGGGCGAGGAGTTCCTCGGCCTCATCTATATCGACGACGAGGACGGCGACAAGTCCTACAACTTCCAGATGGCCATCCTCGAAGAGGACCTGGCCGACGTGAACTGAGGGCGCCGGCCTAAAGCGCTCCGATGCGGCCGAGCGGGCCCGCAAGCTCGGCGTCGAACTGCCGCCAGTTGGCGAGGATTTCGGCGTCGAAATCGTAAACCGCCGCAATCCCTGTTCCCAGATAGACCGATCTCAGGCACCGGCTCGCCTTCTCCCCGGCGACCGGCGCGAGGCATTTGGCGACGAACGGATTAGCCGAGAGCGGATCGTACCAGACTGTCTCGCCCTTATAGCCGTCCACCGCGACGAGCGGCTTGCCGACGAGGCCGGGCGGTCCGCTGAGCTGCTCCGGCTGGAACTGGTGCAGATAGACCCCGTCCAGCAGGGCCGAGCTGGGCCGCACCTGGCTGCGCGGCGCCAGTGTTATCGCGACCGGCAGCGGCCGGCCCGCCACCCCCAGCGGCAGCACGAGCCGCAGATCAATCTGCTTGGAGAAGCCCGCGCTCCGGCTGCCGCCATCTCGGAACCACGAGGCGGGTATGCGGAGCTCGCGTCCTGCCAGCGTGCGCACCACCGGCCCGTCACCTTGCGCAACCGCGGGATGAGCAGTCCCGCGGCCTGCCGCATCGATCCAATAGGCGAGGGCGACGCCAAACAGGGCAGCCAGCAGCACCAGCAGTCCGACATTGTAGGGCAGAGAATGCGCCTCCCTTCGCGGCGGCGCTCCGGACGCAGTGTGCATGTGCGAATTAACCAGAAGCAGCCATCGGGGGTGACAGCCGGATTGGGCCCTCTTATGCTTAATGAAGGGTTAACGCAGTCGCGTTTGTGGTTGTTGTTGGGGCGTAGGCGTTATGACGTTCGAGTTCTTGCTGGCCGGCATGATCATGTTCGTGGGCCTCTCGATCGCCGGGGCCGGTACGCATCTGTATCAATGGCGTGTCGGCGAGCAGGCGATGCTCCGCTACGACGGCAAGACCTTCCTCCACACCCTCGGCCATCTTGCGATGAGCTTCGTGTGCGGCCCTTACATCATGCTGCAGATGGGCTGGAAGCAGGAGGATGACGGCACCCTGTCGGTCGGCTCCGTGCTGATTTCCGCCCTTGTCGCCTTCGGCTGGAGCTTCATCACCGGCCTCATCTTCCTCGGCGCCTATTTCTCTGTCGTGCACTGAGCGCACGTCCAGACTCAGTTTTGGGGAAGGGTTGGGGCCGGCCTCGGGGGAGGGGCCGGCCCCGCTTCATCGGGCGCCATTTCAGGGGGAAGGGCCCGAGAATTCACGCGCTTCCTGTGACGCGCGAACTGCCTACTTCACCGCCACAAGCTGGCTGTGCGGGTCGGCGATGCCGACCCACTTGCCTGCGTCGGCCTGCGACTGCCGCTTGACGAAGGTGTAGGGCGTCGCGTTCCAGACCAGGATCGTGTTCTCCTGGTTGTCGAGCACCAAATCGCCCCGGTCCGTCCGCACCATCAGCACGGCATGGCCGTCGCCATTGGCTTCCCTGACCACCGTCATCAGCAGCGTGCTCGCATCCCATCCCAGCTCGATCAGCTGGCGGCGCTTGGCGAGCGCGATGTCCTCGCAGTCGCCGCGGCCCTGCGGATAGGTCCAGAATTCGGCGACTTGGTAGAGATCTTCGTCCGTCTCGGGCTGGATGCGCACGTTGAGGTCGAAATTGACCTCGACGAGCTCGGCCCATTTGGCTTCCGTCAGCGTCTCAACTTCGACCACGCGCGCGTTCATTCCGCATTCGGCCTTGTGCGTCCTGCAGAACTCGGCGTGTCCGACCGGAATGGTGGTCGGTCCCGTCACCGGCGCGAAGGCCGGATTGGCGAAGTCGATGGTGTCGGCGGTGGCCGGCGTAGTCGCTAGGGCAAAGATAAAGAGCGTGCCCCTGAGCGCCCCCCTGACTGCGTTTGACATTGTGTCCCCCTGATTGGGACAGAATGCCGCCCTGCGATTGCCTCACCCGGAAAACTGCAACGCAGTTTTTAGCCGAGTTTTATCGGTGCGAGTCAGCTCGCATTAACCACAGCAAATGCTGCCCGCAGGTCAGATGACGAGGAAGTCCGCCGCCGTCAGCGCGAGATTGCGGCTCAGAGTCGCGATCTGCTGCATCGCATGCGAGTCACTGCCGTCGTCATCATAGAACAACGCTCCAGTGGAAGCGTTGTAGATGAGATGGACATCCGCACTCATGGCCGCGGTGCCCTTGGCGAAGGCATTGGCCGCGAGCGCGCCTTCGGCCAGAACGCCGTAGATCGAATTGTCGAGCACGATCGTGTCGTCGACCACCGTGAAGTCGGAGATGGTATCGATGTTGGTGGAAGCGGGGGCCGTGTCGAACACGAAATAATCCGCCCCCGCATTGCCGGTGAGCGTGTCCTTCCCGAGCCCACCATAGAGCGTATCGTTGCCGGCGCCGCCCGACAGCTTATCGGCGCCGCCATAGCCGGCGAGCACGTCGTTGCCGCCATTGCCCGAAAGCGTGTTGGCCGCGCCATTGCCAATGATGATGTTGTCGAGGCCGTTGCCCGTGCCATTGATCGCGCTCGAGCCTTGCAGGGTGAGGTTCTCGACATTGGCCCCCAGCGTCCAGGTCACTGTGCTCTGCACCAGGTCGGTGCCCGCGTTGACGCCCTCGGTTACGACGTCGCGGGTATTGTCGACGACATAGGTGTCGTTGCCCGTGCCACCGGCCATCGTGTCGTTGCCGGCACCGCCATTGAGCGTGTCGTCCCCGCCCAGCCCGTTGAGCTTGTCATTGCCCCCCAGGCCGTTGATCGTGTCGCTGCCCTCGGTTCCATTGAGCGTGTTGGCCGCCGAGGTGCCGTTGATGGTTGACGGCGCGGTCGTGAAATTGAGCGTCGTGCTGTCGGAGAAGCCAGCGAAGGCATTGCCGGCGATGTCGCGGAAGGCATTGGCGTCGACCGTCACGTAGTAGCTGGCATTGGGGGCCAGGTCGGCCGGCGGGTTGATGGTCACCGTCGTGCCGACGATCGTCGCCTGCAGCAGATTGGCCGCCGCGATTGTGGCCACCACGCTTCCATCGGACTTGTGGATGACGATGTTGCCAGCGCCCGCCAGCACGGCTTCGCTGAAGGTCAGCACGATATTGGCTGAGCCGTTGACGGCTCCGGCGCCATCGGTCGGTGTCGAGGACACCAGCACGGGCGCCTTGGTATCGACCAGCGAGATCGAGGCCGTGGCGACGGTCTTGTCGTTGAACTGGATGTACTCGATGCCCGACAGCGTATCGATTCCATCGAGCAGGCTGGTGACCGAAAGGATCTGCGTCAGCGTGTCGAGACTGAGCGCGCACTCGATCGAACTGGCGGCGATGATGCAAGTGTCCGTACCGGCCCCGCCGATGATGGTGTCATTGCCCTTGCCGCCGATCAGCGTGTCATTGCCGCCGCCGCCATTGAGGGTGTTGTTGGCCTGGTTGCCGGTGATGCGGTCATTGCCGGTGCCGCCGATGGCATTCTCGATCAGCGAGGCGGTATTGCCGTTGTAGAGATAAGCGTTCGCGATATTGCCGCGCGCCACCTGCCCGGAGAAGCCGAGCTTCGCGATCTGGCCGCCCACGCTCGTCCAGCCGCCCGGGTTGAGGTCGATGGTGAGGTTGGTGGTGTAGTTCGAGAAGTCGTAAGTGTCGTTGCCGCCGCCGTCCCACAGGGTCTGGAAGATCGTGTTGGTGGTCGATGCACCTTGGCCGACGCCATTGATGCTCAGCTCGCCGGTCGTCGTGCTCCACTTGTAGGTCGTATTGCTCGAATTGGTGTTGTAGTTGGCGCCATACATGTACTGTATGGCCGCAATGTCATCCATCATCAGGCCGACCGGATAGCTGCCCTGCGAGACGGTGTAGCCCGTGAGCGGCGCCCCGACATAAGAGCGGTAGGTCATCACCGAGTATTCGAGGCTGTCGTGGTCCGTCGGCAGCGCGTAGGTGCCGTCCTGTCCATGGTCGAGCCCAAGTGTATGGCCGATTTCATGAATGAAGGTCGCGTAGGCGTAGGTGCCTTTGACGGGACTGTTGTAGTCGGTGTGGTTGAGCCAGACGTCGCCGCCCTGGATCGCAGTAGACGGGTAATAGCCGTAGGCCGTGCCTGCATTGTTCTCTTCGGCAAAGCGCAGCGTGCCATGCACGGTCGAGCTCTCGGTGACTTCCGAGAATGTCAGACCGCTGACGGCCGCATACATGTCGAGGATGGAGCGAACCGCAGTCTTCTGCGTCGCGTTCATCGCCTCGAAGCCCGTCTCGCTATAGCCCATCTGTGAAAGCAACGTGGGAAAGCTATAGGTCAGGGCAGGCGACGCCCATTTGACGCCGGCAAGAATCCCGTCAATGTCGAGATTGCCGGAGCGCGGGACGCTGGTCGTTGAAGGCATGGAGACTTCCACAATGAATCGATCGCGGAAGTGACAGCCACATCGCGCTGGATGATACCCGTATCGCAGCGCCGCTAACGGCTCTTAACGATGATGCTTACAATTTTATGGAAGGCGCGAGGAGCCTAGTTGATCCGCAGGTTTTGCTGCACGACCGTCAGCATCTCCTGGGCCGAAGCGAACTCCACTGCCACCCCGTCCGCGAAGTGGCGGATCACGCGGGCGCGCATCCGCCCCAGCGTGACCGGCGTTCCCATCGCGGGCCGCACGGCGAGCTCGATCGCGGCACCCGACAGCGAGATGTCGATGATCTTGCAATTGTAGCGGCGGCCATCGTCCAGCACGACCGATGAGTGGCGGATGTCGGGCACGACGCGCTCGTGCCGCCGGTCTTCGGGCAGGTTGAGCACGTCCTTGTTGGCGAGCCAGGTCAACTGCGCCGCCATCTTATCGCGCTTGCGCGGACTGGCGGCGAGATCCATCACGAAGCCGCCGTCGATCCCTTCCGTCACAGTCCCCTCAACCCGTCCGATGTGGTCGAGATAAGCAATGACCTTTTCGCCCGCGGCACCCGACACGGGAGCAATGACGCTCGCGTCACCCGGAGACATTTCGAGCACCTGGCATGGGAACTCTCGACGGTCCTCGAGCATATATCGCCCGAGCAGCGATACCTTCACCCGCTGGAAACGGGGAAGCTGGACGTAGGTCCGGTTCCGCGCCGCACGCTGGGGGGTAGGATCGTCAGTCAGCATGAGCGGAGCCGAGGCCGTTTGATGAGGGTCTCTCGAACGCTAGATTATGTTGGTTAACCGAACGTGATGCCGGCCGCGCGGATTGGCGGAATTCCGCGCTTTTCTAGGGCCTGCCGCCATCGATGACGGAAAGGTGGGCATAGCGGCGGGCACGACGGCCGAAAACTGTTGCTGCCATCGGTGCCGGCATGCCCGACGACACAAAGGAAATATCCTGCGGAACCGCCGTAGCCACTTCGCGCGCCATCTCGGCGAGCGATGTGTCGTCGGGCCAGATCAGTCTCAAGCCGGTGATGCGCTGCTCGACCATGGGCTGCACGCCGAACCAGTAGGGCTCGTCGATCACCGTCATCGCGCCGAGCAGCCGCGATTGCGTCGACCCGTTGTGCCGGACGGGGAGGAGGATGGTCTCGACCGAAAGCTTGGTGTTGAGCGCGGTGCTGCCCTGGAAAGTGATGAGCGCGACGGCGTGATCTTCCGTCACGGCGCGCACCAGCGTTTCGAGTGCATCGCGATCCTTGGGATGCCAAAGCCGCGTGAACGAGCGGCCCTTGAGTTCGCGCGCATAGGCCGAGCAGATATGCGAGCCGGCAAGGCGGAAATCGAATTCGGCCTGCTCGTTGATCTCGAGGATGAAGGTATTGGCGAGCGCACCGCGAATGCGGGTGGGATCGATATCACGGCGATCGGGGGCGCTGCGCGAGCCGCGCAATGCGTTCCAATAGTCGTAGAGCGTGCGCGTGCTCTGTTTCTGCATTGACGCCAACCTGCTTCCCAAGCCCCAGCAGGCGACCTGTTTTTTGGTCCGCTCCGCCGCCGCGGAAAACACTCTCAAATGTGGCGGGCGAAATCGCCCTTAAAGCTTTGTTAAGGTTAACCACTGTGGCCCCATGTGGATAATGCTGTGATCAGGGCGACAATGCCCGCAAGGCAAGGCCGGGCGATGAGCGGCAACGAAAACACCGATCGAGATCAACCCGTTACCGGACAGGGCCAGCGGCAACCGATCCTGCTCTTGCCGGCGGCCGTAACGGCCCTATGTGTCGTTCTGATCGCCATAGAGGCCTTGCGCGCTTGGATTCTTAACCCGCAATCGGACCTCGTGCTCGTTACCTGGCTCGCTTTCTTTCCCTATCGCCTCATCGATCCGGGGGCTGTGGAAGGCGGGGCGCTTCCGATCGTCTGGACATCCTTCACGCATGCCTTTCTGCACGGCGGTTGGGATCACCTTTTACTCAATGTTGTCTGGCTCGCGATCTTCGGCACGCCGATCGCGAATCGCTACGGGGGAGGGCCGATGCTGATCGTCTTCTTCGCAGGGGCCGCAATGGGCGCCTTCGCCTTCGCCGCCACCACGCTGCCCGAGCCGCAGATCCTGATCGGCGCGTCGGGAGGCATTGCCGGCCTGACCGGCGCCGCGGTGCGCTTCATCTTCCAGCCGCCGGTCATTGCGGTCGATCCCGAAACCGGCGAGCGCCGCATCCTCGGCCGCCGCCTTGCGACCATCGGTGATGTGCTGCGCAGCCCAAGCGCGCGCTTCTTCTCGATCGTCTGGCTCGTGCTCAACGGCATCGTCCCGCTGCTGCCAGCGCTGACGGGCATGGACATCGAGATCGCATGGCAGGCCCACATCGGCGGGTTCCTGGCCGGCTTCCTGCTCGTGCCTTTGTTTGAACGGAGGCGCTGATGCCCGATGATCTTCGTGCCCGGCTCGAAAAGCTCGAGACGCTCTGCGCCTACCAGGAGCAGGCGATCGAAGACCTGAACAAGATCGTCACCAGCCAGTGGACCGAGATCGCGACGCTCAAGCGGACCATTGAGAATCTCGGCATGCGCCTGCGCGAAGTCGCCGACAACCCGGCTCTTGCCGAGCCGCCCGAACCTCCGCCGCCGCACTATTGACGGACGAAATGCAGCCGGTCGAAATGCTTTCGGAACACCGCCGTCCTCGGCGCGACGGTCTCGGGGTCGTTCGAGCGCAACCCTTCGGCAATGAGTGCCGCAAGCCTGGGCATGTCGGACTCGCTCATCCCCCAGCGCACCAGCTCCGGCGTGCCGATCCGCAACCCGTTCATGTCTCCCTCGATCGTGCGACCCGGAAGGCCGATGCCGCAGGCGAGGAACCCGGCCTTGCGCAATTTCTTGCTTGCCGCCTGACCGCCACCGAAGGGGATCGCGTCGAGCGCGAACTGATGTGAGCGCGTGAAGCCACGCGCTTCCGCGAATACCGTCAGGCCTTCCGCCGCCAGTGCGCCTGCAAGGGCTTGTGCGGTTGCGACCATCTTCTGTGCGTAGCCGGCGCCGTACTCCCGCCAGTCGAGCAGGGTGAGCGCAAGCGCGGCCGATTTGGCCGCATCGAAATTGGCTGTAAGCCCGGGGAACGCGATGGCATCCAGCCGGCGTGCGATCTCCGCGTCGTTCGTGACGATCAAGCCGCCCGCCGGTCCGCCGAGGCTCTTATAGGTGCTCATCGTCATCAGATGTGCACCTTCCGCCAGCGGATTGGGGAAGGTCTTGCCGGCGATCATCCCGCATTGATGCGCCGCATCGAACAGCACCTTCGCACTGATCTCGTCGGCAATCTTGCGCACCTCCGCCACGGGATGCGGAAAGAGGTTCAGGCTGCCGCCCACCGTGATCAACACCGGCCGCTCCTTCAGCGCGAGCGCTCGCAGCGCCGGAATATCGATGGTGTAGTTCTCGGCATCCACCGGCGCGTTGAGCGTCGTCAGCCCATAGAGCCCCGCACATCCCGCAGCGTGATGCGTCACATGCCCGCCGATCGTCGCGGGCGGCGCGATGATCGTGTCGCCCGGCTTAGCCAGCGCCATGAAGCCATAGAGATTGGCCAGCGCCCCCGATCCCACGCGGATCTCCGCGTACCTGGCATCGAACACCTCCGCCGCCAGTTCCGCCGCGATGACTTCGATCTCCTCGATCGCTTCGAGGCCCATCTCGTATTTGTCGCCCGGATAGCCAAGGGACGGCCGCGAACCGAGCTTGCGGCTAAGCACTGCCTCCGCCCACGGGTTCATCACATTCGTCGCCGGGTTGAGGTTGAAGCACTCGCGCTCATGGATCGCCTCGTTGCGGACGATCAGCTCCTCGATCCGCGCAGCGACGTCATCGCTCGCCTCCCGTGCCGTCTGCTCGGCCAGCGATTGCACATAGTCCTCGGTGGGCACCCAGTTCCGGGCGGCAAGGGCCGTCATTTCGCATACACCTCTTTGGGATCGAACAGCCGCTTGTCGCCCGTGTCCACGAGCGCGCCATCCTTCAGCACACGATAGAAACAGCTCACCCGACCCGTATGGCAGGCCGCACCATGCCCCTGCGGACTGACGCTCAGTAGAATGACGTCCTGATCGCAATCGACGAACAGCCCGACCAGCTTCTGCACGTCGCCCGAGACCTCACCCTTCTTCCACAGCGCCTTGCGGGACCGCGAGTAATAGTGCGCTTCGCCCGTCTCGATCGTGCGCCGCAGGGCCTCCGCATTCATATGCGCAACCATCAGGACCCGCCCGCTGGTGGCGTCCTGCGCGACGGCGGTGATAAGCCCATGCGCGTCAAAGCGCGGCGCGAACGCGCTGCCCTCTTCGAGCTCGTCATGGGAGAGGGTGGCCGGGTCTGTCAGGGGAGTGCTCATGACGCGGGTTTTAGCCCGCGCCACGCGCTTTTGAAACTGCCCGCAGGCGAAGCGCCTAGGCGCGCCGGATCATCTGGAAAAACCGGTCCTGCTCCGACTTCTCTTCGGCGAACACGCCGGTGAAGCGCTGCGTGACCGTGGTCGAGCCATGCGCCCGCACCCCGCGCATCGACATGCACATATGCTCGGCCTCAAGCAGGACTGCCGCTCCACGCGGGTTGAGCTGCTCGTTGACCGCGTCGATGATCTGCGCCGTCAGCACCTCCTGCACCTGCAGCCGCCGGGAGAAGGCCTCGACCAGCCGCGCCAGCTTCGAGATGCCCACGACGCCGTCATGCGGCAGATAGGCGATATGCGCCTTGCCGAGGAAGGGCACCATGTGATGCTCGCAATGGCTCGAAAACGGGATGTCCTTGACCAGGACGATGTCGTCGTAGCCGCCGACCTCCTTGAAGGTCTTGCTGAGGATTTCCTTGGGGTCGTCCTGGTAGCCCGAGAAGAACTCGCCATAGGCCTTGGTGACGCGCCGGGGCGTGTCGAGCAGGCCCTCGCGGGCCGGGTCATCGCCCGCCCAGGCGATAAGCGTGCGAACGGCCTCCTCGGCCTCCTCGCGGCTCGGCCGCTTCACGGGCTTTTGAGACAACGGCTTGGCGACGTTGAGCTTGGCGCTGGCGTCCATGTTTTGGTCCTTATCGCAGGGGGCTTAACGCTTTACGCGTGCCCTTGGATGCCGGACCACTTGGACAACCGATTTTGGCGCTGCCGCTGACATCGGTCCGGACGATGAATATATAGGGGCGAGGGAATACCCCTCAAGAAACAGGCATGTGACTGATAATGGAACTGAGCGATCTTTATTCCCAAAGGATCCTCGAAATTGCAGCAAACCAACCTATTCCGGGCCGGCTGACAAATCCTGACAGTACCGTGCGCCGGGTCAGCCGAATTTGCGGTTCGTCCATCGAAGTGGACATCGCCGTGAGCGCCGGCTGCATTTCCGGCTACGGCCATGCCATTTCCGCCTGCGCTCTCGGCCAGACCTCGGCGGCCATCGTCGCCTCCAATATCCTCGGAACACCGGTCGAGGAGTTCCGCGCCCTGCGCGATCAGATGGTCTCAATGCTCAAATCGGACGGTTCGCCTCCATCCGGTCGCTGGTCAGATCTCGCTTATCTGGAGCCCGTGCGCGACTATGCGCCCCGCCACGCTTCGACATTGCTCGTATTCGACGCTGTCGTCGAAGCGCTCGATCGCATCGAACATCCCACGACGGCGACAGTCCGCTGATGCGGTTTCGGCACCTCGATTTCGGGCCGGTCCGTGACTATCTTGAGCGGCAGAACTGCACGATCCAATGTCTCGAATGGGATCGCGAGCCGGTGGCGAGCGGCTTCGCCTTCCTGCCCCAGTCTCTCAAGCGTCGGGCCGCTCACCCAGCTCTGCACGCAGGAGTGCATGAAGTGGAATACATCGCTGGCCGGGGTCGCGATGCCTCGCATGCGTCCCTCGTTCTCAGCCAGTACTTCCACGTCAACATGAGTGCGACGGGCCGCCCGCTGTCGCTGGTCGATGCGGTGGAGTTTGTCGAGGCCGAGGGCACGGCGGGCGAGTTCCTACTCGTGGGCCATCCCGACGGCGGCCTCATTTCGGTCTCGCGCGAACGGCTAGCCTTTCAGGTAGGCTTTCCGCCGATCGACTGGTGGGGCCCGTGAACACCTTCTGGCGCGTCGTCGATTACCCGTTCAAGCTGGTGGCCTACGTCCTGATCCAGGGCTATCGCTATTCGTTGAGCATGTTCATGGGCCGCAACTGCCGCCATACGCCCACCTGCAGCGAGTTCACGCGCGACGCCATCTGGCAGCATGGCTTCTGGCCGGGCGGATGGATGGGTCTTGCGCGCATCTACCGCTGCCGTCCGGGCGGCACCCATGGTTACGATCCCGTCCCTGATGCGTTACCGGAAGAGGCGCACTGGTATGTGCCTTGGCGCTACGGGGCCTGGCGCATGATACCGTCACCCCATACCCACTAGGAGATAGTTGATGAAGCATTCCGCATCTGCACAATGGCAGGGCAACCTGAAAGAGGGCGCCGGCACGGTCACAAGCCAGAGCGGAGCCCTCAGCGGCCTCGGCTACAGCTACAAGAGCCGCTTCGTCGATGAGACCGGCAAATCGGGCACAAACCCCGAGGAACTGATCGCAGCCGCCCACGCGAGCTGCTACGCCATGCAGTTCTCGGCCTACCTCGCCGAGAACGGCACCCCCGGCCACGTCGACGTCTCCTCCGTGGTCGAGATCGACGCTGGCACGATCAAGGGCAGCGCCCTGACCGTGAAAGGCCGCGTTCCGGGCATCGATAAGGCCAAGTTCAAGGAACTGGCCGAGAAAGCGAAGGCGAACTGCCCGGTTTCCAAGGCGCTGGGCGCCATCGCCGTGACGTTGGACGCCGAATTGCTAGCCTAGGTAGAAGACCAACGGCCAAGCTGGAAAACCGCCGGTTTCATTGCTAAAGCCACGCTTCCGCCGGGCATTCGCCCGGCGGCAAACCTTTTGGAGATTGAAATGATCAAGGTGACGTTCCCCGATGGTGCTGTGCGCGACTACGCGGCAGGCACGACCGGGACCACCGTGGTCGAGTCGATCTCGCCAAGCCTCGCCAAAAAGACTGTCGCCATGAAGTGGAACGGGACGCTGACCGACCTCAGCGATCCGCTCGACGAAGACGGCCGCATCGAATTCGTCATTCGCGACAGTGCCGATGGCCTCGGGCTTATCCGGCACGATGCTGCGCATGTCCTCGCCGAGGCGGTGCAGGAGCTCTGGCCCGGCACGCAGGTCACCATCGGCCCGGTGATCGAGAACGGCTTCTATTACGACTTCAAGCGCGACACGCCCTTCAGCGAGGAGGAGTTCCCCCTCATCGAAAGGAAGATGAAGGATATCGTCGATCGCGGCGCCGCCTTCACCAAGGAGGTCTGGAGCCGCGACGAGGCCAAACGCGTGTTCAAGGCCAAGGGCGAAGACTTCAAGGTCGAACTGGTCGACGCCATTCCGGCTGACCAGCAGATCAAGATCTATAAGCAGGGTCAGTGGTTCGACCTCTGCCGCGGCCCCCACATGCGCACGACCAGAGATGTGGGCCAGGCTTTCAAGCTCACGAAGGTGGCCGGCGCGTATTGGCGCGGCGACAGCAACAATCCGGTGCTGTCCCGTCTCTATGGAACGGCGTTCGCCACGCAGAAGGAGCTCGACGACTATCTCCATATGCTGGAGGAGGCCGAAAAGCGCGACCATCGCAAGCTCGGCCGCGAGCTCGACCTGTTCCACTTGCAGGACGAAGCGCCGGGCTCGGTGTTCTGGCATCCCAAGGGCTTCGTCATCTACAACCAAATGGAAGAGTATATTCGCCGCAAGGTGAACCGCGCCGGCTATCAGGAAGTGAAGACGCCGCAGCTCATGAGCTCGAAATTCTGGGAGGCCTCCGGCCACTGGGGCAAATATCGCGAGAACATGTTCGTCGTCCCCGACGAAGTCCCGGGCACCGAGGAGGAGGGCCCGGTGCTCTCGGGCAAGGCCGACCTCATGGCGCTGAAGCCGATGAACTGCCCCGCGCATATTCAGATATTCAACCAGGGCACCCGCAGCTATCGCGATCTGCCCATGCGCATGGCCGAGTTCGGCTGCTGTCACCGCAACGAGGCACACGGGGCCCTGCACGGCCTGCTGCGCGTCCGCCAGATGACACAGGACGATGCCCACATCTTCTGCACTGAAGAGCAGATCCAGAGTGAGACCGAGAAGTTCGTCCACCTGCTCTATTCGGTCTATTCCGACATGGGCTTCGACAATGTCGTCATCAAGCTCGCCACACGCCCCGAGAAATTCGGCGGCACGATCGAGCGCTGGAACGCGGCCGAAAAAGCCTTGGGCGATGCCCTGCGTGCCACCGGCTACGACTTCGTCATCGCCGAGGGGGAGGGCGCCTTCTACGCGCCCAAGCTCGAGTTCCATCTGAAGGACGCCATCGGCCGCTCGTGGCAGGTCGGGACGCTCCAACTCGACTATGTGCTGCCCGAGCGGCTCGACGCGACCTATGTGGCCGAAGACGGCACCCGAAAATATGCGGTCATGCTGCATCGCGCCATTCTCGGTTCGCTCGAGCGCTTTATCGGCATGATGATCGAAAGCTATGCTGGCAGGATGCCGATGTGGCTATCGCCGGTGCAGGTCGTCGTCGCGACTATCGTCTCCGATGCTGATGCCTATGCTGATAAGCTGGTCAAACAGCTCAGGGACGCCGGCATTCGCGCCGATCTCGACATTCGCAACGAGAAGATCAACTACAAGGTCCGCGAGCACTCGACCCAAAAGGTGCCGGTGATGCTCGTCGTGGGCAAGCGCGAGGCGGAGGAGGGGACGGTCTCGATCCGCCGGCTCGGCAGCGAAGGCCAGAAGGTCGTGCCTGCTATGGACGCCATCGTCGAGCTGATGGCCGAAGTGGTCCCCCCGGATCTGAAGCGGACCCCCAAGGCAGCCTAGTTCTTGCCCTCGTGGAACAGCGCGACGGATTTTGCGATCCGCCGCGCCCGCGTTTCCTCGGCCTTGGCCTCGTTGATCGGGTCGATGTGGCGGCGCTGGTTGGAATAGCTCAGCGTCGCGAAATACGCCTTCGCCGCCTTATCCTTGTCGAGCGCTTTCTGCAGATCGGCCGGCACCTCCATCACCCGTGGCGCGGCGTCGAGTTCGAGCGTGACCTCCATCGTCTCGCCCGGCGTCACGCCCGCCAGCTTCCGCCGCTCCTTGCTGACGCCGATCATGAACTGCCCACCCATTACAGCGACCGTGTTGGGATAGCTGAACCCGCCATTGAGCGTCACCGTGACCTTGGGCTTCTTGCCCTGCCCGAAAGCCTCGACCACCTTATCGGGAATCACGAACCCCGCCGTATCGCCATCACCCTTGATCAGCTTCGTCTTGAAGCTTTGCCTGGTCACGCTCACGACAGCACGAACTCCTTGATCTTCGGGGCAATCGCCGTTGGTGCGACCATATGATTTTGCCCCGGCAGAGTCTCGTGGACAGCGTTGGGCAAATTGGCCGCGATCGCCTTCTGCGCATTCTGCATCCATGTATCGGATTTGCCCCCGCCCATCACCAGCGCCGGCATCGTCGCCTTCGACCACCGTCCTTCCGGGATGGGCTGGTAGTTCCAGAACGGCGCCACGAATGCTGTATCGTAGGGCAGGGTAGGGCCAACCACCGCCATCTTCCGGAACATCCCCATCACCTGCATCATCAGCAGCCCGAACCACGGCACGCCGATGCCATTCTTCATGAAGTGCTTGACGGCCCCGGCATTGTCGCCGCGTGCCACGAGATCATCCATGTGCTGCACATAGTCGGTCGGCACTGGCTTGTGTGTCTTGCGTGTATCGTCCGTGAAGATCGGCATCTCGTAGAGAACCAGCTTCGTGATGCCGGGGATCGTGTTCGCAGCCTCGAGCGCCAGCCCGACACCCGACGAGATCGCATAGACCGCCGCCGATCCGCCTGCGGCCTCGATCACTGCCGCAAGGTCCTCCACCTCGCGTTCCGTCGAATAGGGCTTGGTGTCGCCGCTCTCGCCCCGGCCGCGCCGGTCGTAGGTATAGACCGTGAAGCTGTCCTTGAGCTGTTCGGCGAGCGGCGTCGCCGGTCCCATCGCGCGCCAGCACATGGCGCCATCGACGAGCACGATGGCTGGACCGCTGCCGGTGACGGAATAGCCGATCCGCGTGCCTTCCTTGGACGTGACGAAAGGCATCTAGAGGCCTCCTTCCGTGAGAGTCTGGAGATATTCGGTCAACCGGTCATTGCCCATGCTCACCATGCCGGTGAAACCGCGCCGCACCGTCTCGTCCCGATAGGCCACGGACAGGCAGTCGACATGTGCTGTCACCGTCGTCACTCGATCGGTCTCCGCCAACGAGATCGTCGAGATCATATCCGCCGGCGGAAGGCCCTCGAGGCCGCCCGGCCAATCCTTGGGCGCGTCGCGATAGTGAATGCGCTCGGGCTCGACCAGTTCGAGATAAACGCTCGAATAGCCGTACTCGCTGCCGTTCTCATAACGCCAATCGGTTCGCCATACGCCGCCGACCCGAAGGTCGATGGTGCTGGTCGTTTTGGCGTCGCGCGGACCCCAGAACCGGGCCAGATGCTGCGGTTCCGTGTAGCACTTCCACACCAGCCGCCGCGGCGCCTCGAAGGCCCGCTCGATGCTGAACCAGCTTTCCCCCGGCAGCGCCGTAATGATGTTCTCGCTCATCGCCGTCGCTCAGCTTTCGAGGAAGCCGATCGCGGTCGTCGCGAGCCGGGGATCCATGAACATCGTGTAGTGGGTAACACCGGGCAGGATTGCGAGCCTGTTCTTGTTCATGCCCGACCCGTCCCAATTGGCATCCTGCTTGCCGCCGCCGAGCAACTCGAAGAACGACGCCACGTGCGACGTCCGCACCGCGTCCCAGTCGCCATAGACCAGCAGAGTCGGTGCCGCGACCTTGGGTATGTCCGCCGACCAGTCATAATCGGCGCCTACCATCGCGGCAGTCTGCCGGATTGTCTTCGGCCAGTTGGCTTCTGCATCAGGCATCAACTGCGCATAGGCCGCATACATCGGCGTCTGTTTCATGGGTTCGATCGCCTGCTCGGGCGCAGCCGCCATCCCTTTCATCCCCTGCTGGTTGTAGTCGTGCCAGCCGGAGAACGCATAGGCCGTCGAGCTCACGACCAGCCTGTCGACGACCCCGGGATGATCGATCGCAACGCGCAGCGCCGTGGCTGCGCCCATCGAATAGCCCATGACGTCCGCCTTATCGTGTCCGAGCCATTTGACCAGCTCGGCCACATCCGTCGCCAGATTGGTGAAGTTCATCGGCCGGTCGAAGGGCAGAGTACGTCCGTGTCCTTGGAGGTCCACGCCGATCACCTGCCGCGCCTTGGCGAGTTCCGCCAGCACCGGGCCGAACATTTCGATCGAGCCGAAGCCGCCATGCAGCAGCACCAGCGGCCTGCCGGAACCGTGGATCTCGTAATAGACCTCGACGCCGTTGACGGGGGCGTAGCCGGAATTGGGGCGAGTGGTCATGGCTGTTCCTTCCTCAGTGCTGGTTGTCGCCGCATTGGCGAGTTTGGGCAATGCCGCGGTAAGTGCGGCGGTAGCGGTTGCGATCAGGACGTCGCGTCGTTTCATCTGAAGTCTCCTTCGGACATGGCTCCGCCGTGGCGCGAAATCGCGCGTTTGCGGTACCGGTTGGGTTGCGGCTCGCTAAAGCGTCGTCAGGTGCGTCTCGAGCTTGTCGAAGCTTTCATTGGTTCCGGTCACGAAGCCGCGGCGGATGACGGCATCCTTCTGCGCTGCGGTATCGAATGTGCAGACCAGCGTCAGCCTGGTCTGGTCGCCGGCCTCCTCAAAGGTCAGCGTCTTGGTAAATCCCGGCGGCGGATTGTCGCCGAAGATCTTGGGATCGGCCGGCGCATTGCGAAAGACGATCCGCCCCGGTGCGACGACTTCGAGAATGTCGTTGTCGGTGGGCAGCTCCTTGCCGTCCGGCGCGATCATCACATGCAGCCAGCGGCCGCCCGTCCGGAAGTCGAAGACCTCCACCCGGTTGCTGTAGCCCGCCGGCCCCCACCATTGCGCCAGATGGTAGGGATCGCTGAACGTCTTCCAGACCAGCGCCCGAGGCGCGTTCAGCATCCGCGTGATGACGAGGGTCTTGTCCTCGGGGGCGACGGCCGATGAATTCACTTGGCCATCTCGGACTGCAGTTCGGCGACGAGCGCCGCCAGCTGCTCGATGGATTCGCGGCCGCCCTTTTCCATGCCGGTCGCAAGCACAACATCTCGCGCCTCGAAGCTCGGCAGCTTCGCGTAGGACCGATAGTAGGTCCTGCCGCCGCGCTCCTCGAACGTGTGGGTTTCGGGGAAGGCCTCGTCGCCTTCGAACTGCCCCTCGACGCCGAAGGTGTTGACCAGCTTCTCGGGTGCTTTCACTTCGAGATACTTGCCCGTGAAGACGATCGTTTCGCTGCCGTCGGGCCGCTCGCAGATGTAGCGCCAGGTGCCGCCGGCCCGGAGTTCGAGCTTGTCGACCGTCTTCACCGGCGCGATCGATTGCGGTCCCCACCACCGGGCGACGTGCACCGGATCGGTGAAGACCTTCCACACCAGCGCCCGTGGAGCATCGAACGACCGCGTGGCGATCATGGACGGCTCGTCCTTCGGGTAGTCGAATTTGAGATCGGACATGATGGAACCTTCCTGTTTCAGTGTTGCGATGTACGCGGAAAGGCGGTCGAGCCGCTCGGTCCAGAAGCGGAGATAGGCCTCAAGCCAGCCGATGCGCGGCGGGCGGCGGATTGGGCGAAATGGGATGACATTGCTCACCACTCAGTTCTTCGATCCGCTGGGATCGCCCTTCTGCAATTCGGCGAGGTACACCTCCAACTGGTCGAGGCTCTCCTCCCAGAAGCGGCGATAACTCTCGAGCCAGCCGTCGATGTCCCTGAGCGGTCCGGCCTCGAGCTTGCAGGGGCGGTACTGCGCATCCCTGCCGCGCGAGATGAGGCCGGCACCCTCAAGCACCTTTAGGTGTTTGGAGACGGCGGCGAGGCTCATGTCGTAGGGCTCCGCCAGTTCCTTGACGGTTGCTTCGCCCGTCGCGAGCCGGGCCAGGATGCCGCGGCGCGTGGGGTCGGCGAGGGCGGACAGGGTGACGCTCAGTTTGTCGGTCATTGCTCAACCAATGAGTTGATAACGTTTTGGTTGAATACGCTGCGGGCGACACGTTGTCAACTGTTGGGTTGAATAAATTTTCGGGCAGCGAGATCAATATGTTAGCAGACGAAGCGCGATTTCTTCCTCGTGCGTGTCGATTCTCCGCCCGGTCATTCGTTGTGATTACGAAAGGCGGAAGCACGCGCCACAAGCTGGAGAAGCCAGATGCGATTCCTGATGATGGTCAAAATCGACCCCGGAGCAGACCGGGGAGAGGTCCGCCGTTCCGATCTCAATGCCATGGACGAATATAATCAGGCGTTGCGGGATGCCGGTGCTTTGGTCGCAGTCGATGGGCTGCGGGATTCCAGCCACGGCAGCCGCGTCACCTTCGAGGATGGCGGGGCCGTCGTGAAGGATGGGCCTTTCACCGAATCCAAGGAATTGGTCGCCGGCTTCTGGATTCTCGAACTCGGCTCGCACACCGAGGCCATCGAGTGGGCGAAGCGCATCCCCTTCGCCAATGGCGAGGGTGTCGAAATTCGGCAGATCGCGGAAGACTCCGACTTCGAGAACATCAAATAGCCTACGCGCTTATGCGCGGACAGACACATACCAAAGAGGAGATTTGGAAATGCGCTTTATGATCATCGTGAAAATGACGCCCGCGCAGGAGAACGCGGTGCAGGATCCGTCGAGCTTCGAGGAGATGGGAAAGTACAACCAGTCGCTCGTCGACGCGGGCATTCTTCTCGCGGCCGAGGGCCTCACTGGCTCGAAGGATGGCGCGATCGTCACCTTTCGGAAGGGCGGCAAGCCAAGCGTGAAGGACGGTCCGTTCACCGAAGCCAAGGAACTGGTCGCCGGCTTCTGGATCATCCAGGTGAAGTCGCTCGAGGAAGCGGTCGAATGGACCAAACGCATCCCCGGTTTCGCCGACGGCGAATCCGTCGAGATTCGGAGGGTCGCCGAGATTGCGGACTTCGAAGGCATCATGTCGCCTGAGACAATCGCCCAGGAAGAAGCCATGCGCGACGTACTCAGCAAGAAGGCCAACTGACCATGCGCTATTTTGTGAGCATCATCCCCCCCGCCGATCTCAAGCCCGAAGACGTCCCGCAGGGCCTCATGGATGCGATGGGGCCATGGATGGAACGAAGCCTGAAGTCCGGCGCGCTGGTCTCGACCGGCGGCCTCAAGCCGGCCGAAGAGGGCAAGCGGCTCAAGGGGCATACCGGCAAGGTCGCGACTACCGACGGCCCTTTCGCCGAGGCCAAGGAGGTTGTCGGAGGCTATGCGGTGATCGAGGCGCCCGATATGAAGGCGGCGGTCGCGCTCGCAGGTGAGTTCCTGCAGATGCATATCGACAATGGATTGCCCAACGTTACGCTCGAAGTCCGCGAGATTGCGGGCGGTGCCAACTACTAGGAGATCGAGATGCAGTTCATGGTCATCCGCAAAGCCGACGCGGAAACCGAGGCCGGGGTCATGCCGAGTGCGCAACTGATCGACGACATGACTAGCTATAACGAAATGTTGGTCAGGCGTGGTGCCATGAAAGCTGGCGCGGGTCTGATGCCCTCCTCCCGCGGGGCTCGCGTGTCCTTCTCGAACGGCAAGCCGAGCGTGCTCGATGGCCCTTTTGCTGAGGCGAAGGAGCTGATTGCCGGCTACTCGATCATTGAAGCCGCATCGCTCCGGGAGGTGATCGACCTCGTCAGGCAATGGCCGCAGTCCGACGGCCACGGCAATGTGCAGGTCGAAATCCGGCAGATCGTGACGGCCGAGGACCTCGGCTTCAGCAAGGAACAGCAGGAGCGCTACGACAAAATGGTCGAGCAGAGCATGCAGCAACAGCAATAGGTCATGACTTGCCCCGGCGGCGTGGATTTGATCCACTCCGCCGCCCATGGACAAGCTCAGCCCGCAACTCGCAACACAGCGCGCCATCGAAGCGGTATGGCGCATTGAGGCCGCCCGGCTGATCGGTGGCTTGACGAAGATGACGCGTGATGTAGGCCTTGCCGAAGAGTTGGCCAGCGACGCGCTGGTGGTGGCTCTGCAGCAATGGCCCGAGACCGGTATCCCGGCCAACCCGGCAGGCTGGCTGATGCAGACGGCAAAGCGGCGGGCAATCGATCAGTTCCGCCGCCGGAAGGTGATGGCCGAAAAGGTCATGCCCGACCTGACGCACGAGGCCGCGTTGCGCGAACAGGAGGCGCCCGACTATGACGAGCGCCTCGACGACGATGTGAAGGACAATGTGCTCAGCCTCATCTTCACGGCCTGTCATCCCGTCCTGAGCCCGGAAGCGCGGGCGGCCCTGACATTGCGGCTCATCGGCGGATTGACCACGGGCGAGATCGCGCGCGCTTATCTTGTTCCCGAACCCACGATCCAGCAGCGCATCGTGCGCGCCAAGAAGACGCTTGCCGATGCCGGTGTGCCATTCGAAGTGCCGCGTGGAGACGATCGCGCCAAGCGCGTCGGGTCAGTGCTCGAAGTGCTCTACCTTATCTTCAATGAGGGCTACTCAGCCACCGCCGGTGCCGACTGGATGCGCACGGAACTGTGCGACGAAGCTCTGCGCGTCGGCCGCATCCTTGCGCGGCTTGCACCCGAGGAGTCGGAGGTCCACGGCCTCGTGGCCCTGATGGAAATCCAGGCGTCGCGGACCGGCGCCCGAACGCAGAAAGACGGCACTCCCATCCTCCTGCTCGAGCAGGATCGCAGCAAATGGAACCAGATTCTGATCCGTCGTGGGCTTGCGGCACTTGCGGAGGCCCAGCGGCTGGGTGGGGCGGATGGACCCTATGCCCTGCAGGCAGCCATCGCCGCCTGTCATGCCCGGGCCACACGCGCTGCGGATACCGATTGGCAGCGTATCGCCGGACTCTATGACGAACTGGCAGAGGTCACGCCGTCCCCCATTGTCGACCTCAATCGTGCTGTTGCACACGCCATGGCCTTTGGGCCGGAGGCGGGGCTGCGGCTGGTCGAGCCGCTTCTCGACGTGCCGCAGCTTCGCAACTACCATTTGCTGCCAAGCATGCGCGGCGACTTTCTGGCCAAGCTCGGACGTCACGATGAAGCCCGCGCCGAATTCACGCGTGCCGCCGCGATGACCCAGAACGAGCGCGAACGCGAACTGCTGCTGCGGCGCGCCGGTGGCGGCCAATGAAGCTGCGCCGGGCACGTATCGAAGAGCGACCCGCCCTGATCGAGCTGATGCGGCGCGCTTCGCTGGTCTGGGACGACACGCGCGCCGATCTGCTGGCCCGACCTGATTTGATCGACCTGCCCGAAGCGCAGATTGTCGCTGGGCAGGTGATTGTCGCCGAGGAGGGCGGTCTGCTGGGTTTCGCTGCCATCCTTCCACGCACGGACGGCGACGTTGAACTCGACGGTCTGTTCACAGACCCCCTTCACTTTCGAAAGGGCATCGGTACCGCGCTCGTCGGGGCCGTGATGTCCGAGGCCGCCATCGGAGCGGCACGCGCCGTCCATGTCGTCGCCAATCGCAACGTGCTGGGCTTCTACGAAGCTGTCGGATTTCGCACGATCGGGGAAATCTTGACCCCGCTGGGCCCGACGGCATGCCTCATGGTCAAGCCGGTGAGTTCGCCATGAGGCGCATCGCCGCCTTCGCGATGTCCGATCCCAATCATTTTGGAACTCCCCAGATGGTTGTCGCCGAACTGGCGAGGGCGGGAGCGGAGGTTCGCTTCTGGACTGACAGGCGCTTTGCGCAGCGCGTCGCCGAGGCAGGTGCGCAATTCGCCGATGTCTTCGCCAGTGGGCCGCTCGAGTCCGTCGACGACTGCAGCAGTCCGTGGCCAGCGCGTTTCGTGACTTATGCCGGCGTACACGGCCAGGCCATCATCGAGGAGGTGGCCCGGTTCAAGCCCGATCTTGTCCTCTATGACGGCTTTGCGGTTGTTGCGCGCGTCGTTGCTGCAGCGCTGTCGATACCGGCTGTGATCGTCAATTCGGCACACGGAATCTATGGGCCCGAGTTCAGGCCTGTTCTCGCCAGGGAGCCTCGTGTTGCCATCGATGCCCGGTGCCACGCAGCGGTCGAACGGCTGAGGTCGGCCTTCGGCATCCAGGATGCCTCGCCGTTTTCCTATGTGGCCGACCCCAGTCCGGTCCTCAATATCCATGTCGAGCCGAAGGAATGGTACACTGAAGCGCAGAAGGCGAAGCTGGGTCCGCTGGCCTATTTCGGTGCCGTACCGGACCGATCATTCGCCCGGCCGCAGCGGCACGGGGGGCGGCCACGTGTTCTCGTCTCTTTCGGGACCATCGTCTGGCGCTACTGGACAGCGGAAGCTCTGGCGGCGCTCGCGGCCATCGCAGATGGTGTTGAAGCGTCAGGCGCCGAGGGCGTGATGACGGTCGGCGGCGCGACCGTGTCCGATGAGGCGCTGGCAGCGCTCGTCCGCCCAGGGGTTCGCGTCGAGCGCTTCCTCGATCAATGGAAGGAACTTGGCGAGGCGGATGTGTTCATCACCCATCACGGCATCGGTTCGACTCACGAGTCGGTTGCCCGGGGAACACCGATGCTGTCTTTTCCCTTTTTCTGGGACCAGCCGCAGCTTGCGGCGCGCGCGCAGGAATTCGGCCTCGCACTGCCTCTGGCAGGTGCGCTCGGGCCTGAAGCGGATCTCACAGCCCAGCAAGTGCGCGAGCGCGTAGACGACATCCTCTCCCGTCGCGCACAAGTGCTCGCCGCGCTCGAGAGTGCCCGGGCATGGGAAAGGCGGACCATCGCCGGACGGCCCGCCCTTGCGCAACGCATTATTGACCTGGTCTAGTAATGGCCGAGATCGATCTTGCCTTCAGCCAGCGTTGCGCCCGAGGCATCGAGCGCCGTTACCGTGGCCGAATAGAGGTTGCCTTGGCCACCGGAACAGGGCGGCAGGTAGCCGGGCTTGTCATAGTCGCCGGTTCCGCGGTTCTTCGTCACGACGCTGACTCCGGTGGGGAGTGGTCGCTCTCGCCGGGGACGCTCGGCAACAGCACGCTTCCGCCAGTGGGCGTGACATCGAAGCCGATGACACCATGGCCGCCATTGCCCATGGCCGCGTAGGTCTCGTCATTGAAGGCCAGGGTGATCTTCGTTGTGCCTTCGGGAACTCCGGAAAGTTGGAGCGCCGGCGTCGCGCCCATGCCGCCGAACAGCGAACATTGTTGGCCGGCGGGAATGGTCTCGCCGTTCCAAGTAGGATCCGCGAAGGCGATGTTGAGTGTGCCCTGCGCGAAGGCAGTAGCGGAAATCAGAGCGAAGGCGCCGGCAATAGCGGCCTTGGTCAAGAATCTAGCCATCGAGAAACCTCGCATGCTTGTCGGTGAAGAGCCCGACAGGCAAACGAAGATCGGCGAGATCGGTTCAATCCACTTAGGCGGCGAATTCCAGCGTGATCCGGCGCAGCGGCCTGCGATCCTTCGGCCCCTCGGTCCGCACCAGCAGCCGTGCTGTTTCATGACCTGCGTTCCGATAGGAAAAAGGCACCCCGACGGGCACCCGCACGAATCCGCCCTTGGCCACAAAGCCCGAGGGCCCGCCAACCATGAACTCCAGTGTCCCGCGCTCGACGAAAAAGATCGTTTCCGCGGCGTCGTTGGTTCGCGCCGGAACCTGCACACCAACAGGCACATAGTGCATCGCGCCCAGATAGTGTGGGTCGCTCAGATCATTGGCAATGATCGCAGCGCGGTCGCCCGCGACGATGAAGTTCCTGCCGGCCATAGAGGTATCCCCGATTGACAGGCCAATGCCTAGCCAACCGAGAATGAACCGGATTTGAACGGCCTACCAGGGCTCGCTGAACGCCACGCCCAACTCGCGCATCGCGCGCCAGGCGACGGTGCAGTGCATCGGCTTGTGCCGCGGCACGATCAAATCGAAGGTCTGCGGCAGCACCTTGACCACCGGCACTTCCAGCTTCGCGCCCGAAGTGGAGAGGTTGCGGATCACGCAATCCATCTTCGACAGCCCGCCATTGAACACGATGGTCGCAAGGATCATCGTGTTGCGGCGCGGCGCAATACGCTTTTCCAGTCTCATATCCATTCTTGGATTACTCATTTCCCACGACAACGATCATCATGGCCTTTTGGTTTTGAAGAAGGCGGCAAGACGAAAGCTGCAATTGCAAGTAAATCGGAAGGTTCGGGCAACCTTACCTGAGGCCGGCCTGCTCCAGCCCGCCCACATAAAGCTCGAGAAGCTCGGGATTCATGAACCGAAGTCCGTCGCGTACCGAGCTCGCGCTCATCGCCGGACGCAGATAGACGAACTTTTCCAGCGCATCCTTGGCCTGCTCGATCTTGCCCGCCGCGGCGTAATATGCGGTCAGGTCGCGATAGGGCCAGGTGAGGCCCGGCCGCTCCGCCAGCGCCTGTCGCGCCAGCTCGATGGCCTTATCAGGCTTGCCGACAGCAAAATTGGCCAGCCCCATTCCCAGATGTACATTGAACGCGAAGGGGTCGAGCGGCGACATGCGCGCCGCGTGCTCGAAGGCGCCGATCGCCTCCTCGGCCCGGCCCGTATAGACCAGACCGTAGCCTTTGCGCATCCAGGCCCAGGCATGGTTCGGGTCCAGCTCAAGCGCTCTTTCGGCAAAGGCGAGTGCCTGCCGCACGTCTCCGCCCAACTGCATCATCGCCGACGCGAGTGCAGTGAGTGCCGTCGGATCGTCCCCGACCGTCTGGGTCGCGATTTCCACCAGCCGTTCGCCTGCCGCCCGTTCGCCCGCGACGTCGCTGGTCCAGTTGTAGGCGACCTGTTGACCGCGCGCCCAGGCGCCGAGTGCCGCGGCCAGTCCATAGTGCGGTTCGAGCGCGAGCGCCTGGTCGAGCAGCGTGATCGCCTCAGGATTCTCCGCCATCCGGTGGGCCCAAAGATGGGGCAAGGCGCGCATGACGAGATCATAGGCCGCCAGCGTATCGGGCCGCTTGGACCGCGCGCGGTCCACTTCCGCCCGACGGATCGAGGGATGCAGCGCGCTCGCCACTTCCGCCGCCACCCGGTCCTGCAGGTCGAAGAGATCGCTCACGGCGCCATCGACTTTGGTCGACCAGATATGATTTCCCGTGTCGGCTTCGACCAACTGCGCCGTGATGCGGACGCGCTCACCGACACGGCGCACGCTGCCTTCGACGACATAGCGCACGCCAAGCTCGCGCCCGACCTGGCGCACATCGACCGATCGTCCCTTGTAGGAGAAGGCCGAATTGCGCGCGATGACGAAGAAGTCGCGGATGCGCGACAGGGTCGCGGTGATTTCTTCCACCACAGCGTCGGCGAAATAATTCTGGTCCGCTTCGCCGCTCAGATTGTCGAAGGGCAGCACGACCACCGACGGCCGTGAGGACGAAGGAACGGTCACGGGCTCCTGTGTCTGCGAAGGCTTCTGCACCGGACCTTCGGGATGCCAGACATAGAGCCGCACGGTGCGCGACACATTCTTGAGCTCCGTCGGCCCGACATCGGTGAACTGCAGATCAGTCCGTCCGTCGAGATATTGATGCATCCATTTGGTGATCGCCATGCCGCCCGCCGGCGACAGCGCCTGCACACGCACCGACAGGTTCACCCCCGATCCGTAGAGATCGTCACCGGCTACCAGCACATCGGCAAGCACGATGCCCGCCCGAACCTGGAAGGGCATGCCCCCGGGACCGCGAAGCTTGCGCTCATACAGTTCCCGCTGCACATCGGCCACCCATTCGACCGCTTGCACCACGCTCTGGAACTCGGCCAGCAGGCCATCGCCCATGGTCTTGAAGACCTTGCCGCCATAGCGCCCGATCGTACGGGCCACGAGCCGGTCATAGACCTTCTGGACGAGGCGCATGGTCTGTCGCTCGTTGATCTCGGTCAGCCGCGAATAGCCGACGACATCAATCGAAACGATAGGAACCAGCCTGCGATCAGGTTGTGGCATCGCGCTCCGCGCCCCGCGGGATCGGCGCGCTTATAGCACCGCCCACGCCGGCTTCAATTGAACTACGTTATACTTCGGACCCCCGAAGCCTAGTAGACTGCTGTCAGGACTTCTATTTCGCGCGGCTGGCCCGGCTGGACTTGGAATTCGCGGTTGAACACCTGGTCGCCGCGCTTGGCCAGCACCAGATAGTCTCCCTCCGCCAGCACCGTCGCTGGAAACGCGCCGATATCCGTGAATACCGTCGTCCCGTCGGCAGTCTTTACCGTCCAGTCGACGTCGGCGATTGCCTCGCCGCCGGCCTCGCTGACGAGGCGGAACGAGATCTGGGCCGCCTTGTGATAGAGGGTAGCTTCCGTGAGTTGGCCCGGCTCGACTCGCAAATCGGCTCGCACGGTCGCGTTGACCGAACCGAAATACGAGATGACATGATACGTGCCCGAAGTGAGGGCGAGGATGTCGTTCGCTCCGACATTCTGCGCGACCAGTTCGCGATCCGCGTCTGACGCCCCGGCGCTGTAAACATCGAAACGCAGCAGGTTGATCGGTATCTGCACATCTCCCACCACTGCCGCATTGAGACGAAGCCCGCCGGCTTCGAGGATGATCGCCTTGCTGTTCTGCCCCTCGACTACGCTGAGCGTGTCGGTCGCCTGGGCCCGGCCATAGGCGACATGCACGACGTAATTGCCGGGCGGCAGTTGCACATGGGCGACCGCGTCATCCGATTCTGCGGCCAGCGCCAGTTGGCCGGAGCTGTCTGTCTTGGTGTCGAAGACTCGCCACGTGACTCCGCCGGCAATCGGTCCGCTGCTCTCCGTGGCCTGCGCCGTAAGCGTCACCGGCTGCGGGTCGGCGATGGCGGTAATGGCCTGTATCGCCTGGGTGGTGACCGTCCGTTTGACTGGCTCCGAGCCGATCTCGGCAGGGGCCGTTTCGGTTGGAGCGCCTACGCTGGGCTCGAGATCCACCGGCTGCTGCTGGATCAAATGCTGGCGAAAGCTCGGCAGCGGCGCCGGCCAGACCGCGGCGGCGGCGGGAACGGCGGCCAGAGCCAACCCCAGCACAATGCTCCCGATGATGGCCCTGAGCTTCAAATTCTGTCCCCCTTTGCCGCGAACATCTGCGCGGCAACCCGCCGGACGGGGCATCGCTACCCTTGGATTGGGGAAAAGCTGTGTCATAAGGGCCCACACGCTTCAAGGACGACGCATGCCCGCCATTCCCGCTCTCCGCGACTATCTCAGGACACGCCGCTCCGTCGGCATCGGCTTCCTCGCCGAGCCCGGTCCGACACCCGCCGAACTCGAGGAAATCCTCACCATCGGTACCCGTGTTCCCGACCACGGCAAATTCGTGCCGTGGCGGCTCGTCGTCATCGAGGGCGAGGCGCGGGCTACGGCCGGCGAGAAGCTCGCTTCCATCCAGAAGGCGCGACGGCCGGAACTGGACGAAGCGTCGCTCGACATCGAGCGGCGCCAGTTCCTGCCGGCCCCGGTGACGATTGGCGTGATCCTCTCGCCCAAGCCGAATCCGAAGGCGCCCGAAATGGAGCAACTGCTCTCGGCCGGCAATGTCTGCTTCAACCTGAGCCACGCCGCCTTCGCGCTCGGCTTTGCCGCGAGTTGGACCAATCGCTGGTATGGGTTCGACACCGAAGCCCAGCAGATGCTCGGTGCGCGTGGCGGCGAGCGCTTCGTGGGCTTCGTCCATGTCGGCACGCCGACGGCCGTGATCGAGGATCGCGACCGGCCGCGGCTCGAAGACGTGGTGACACGCTGGCGCGGTTAACGCCCCATTAACGGGTGTTAGTGCTTTGTTAACCCGGATCAGAGCCGGGATTCGCACCAGGAACCCTCATGGGCGTGCAGCCGATCACCGTACCGCAGAGCCTCGCGCTCGTGCTGAACAGCGCGGGCGACAAGAGCGGCGTCGACTTCGACTATTTGCTGCAGACGGCCATTCGCGAGTCGAGCCTCAATCCCGAAGCGAAGGCGCCGAGCTCGTCGGCTGTCGGCCTCTTCCAGTTCCTCGATTCCACCTGGCTGCAGGTGATGAAGCAGGAGGGGCCGCGGCTCGGCTATCAGGACTATGCCGACGCGATCACCCGCGACTCCGACGGGGACTATGTCGTCAAGGACAAGGCCAAGCGCGCGGAGATTCTGAAGCTGCGCGAGGACCCGCAATTGGCGGCTGACCTCGCCGCCGCCTTCACCCGCTCGAACGGAGCCTATCTCCAGGAAAAGTTCGGCCGCATGCCGAGCCCCGGCGAACTCTACATCGCCCACTTCCTTGGGCCGCAGGGAGCGGAGAGACTCTTCAACGCCGGCCTCGAGAATCCCGACCAGATCGCCGCCAAACTCTTTCCGCGGCAGGCCAAAGCCAATCGCGCGATCTTCTACGCCGGCGATCACGCCCGCACGATCAAGGAAGTCTATCGGGCCCTCGTCGCCAAGCATGACGGCACGCCGGACCCGAGCTTTGTCGCGCAGCAGCTCGTCGGTGCGCCGGCGGCGGAGCCGCCGCGCTGGCCGATCGAGGAACTGCCCTCGCGCCTTGCGCTCAAAGGCCCTGCCTTCGACAGCCTGTTCCTCGCTGGTCCGGTGCCCGGGACGCCGCAACCGATGGCCGCAGCCGACGCAATTGCCGCCTTCGCCGGCGTTGAACCCCCCGACATCGCTGCCCTGGGTTACGCCCCGCTGCCGGCGCCCTTGCCCTTGGTGCCGGATGAAACGCCGCCGGTCGCCGATGCGGGACCAGTCGCCACCGAAGATGGCGTGCCTCGCGCCCGCATCCTGCTCAGTTCGGACCCGAATTTCGGCAACCGCTTCCTCGCTCAACTGCTCGGGCAGTAAGGGCTAACAAACCCTTGTCGCCTATGGTGAACCGTTCCTTAAGCGTTGCCCTCTAGCTTGGCTCCGGGCTGCCGGAGTCGAAGATGGTTGCGTACGGTGATTTTGTTGCGTTGAGCCAGTCCGGCGATAGCGAGGAACGTGGGCAGGCGGCCCACCTTGCCGCCAAGGCCTATCTCGCACACACCGGTCCAGCCGACGAGCATGCCGCGCTCTATGCCGCGCTTATTGGCTTTCTGGACGATCCTTCTGTCCGTGTCCGCGCCGCATTGGCTTATGGCCTGCTTCATGCCTATGAAGCGCCACGGCCGATCCTTCTGGCTCTCCTGCAGGACAGCCAGGTGATCGCCAAGGCCGTTGCGCAATATTCGCCGGCACTGATCGACGCCGATCTCATCGGGCTGGTCAAGACGACCGACCTCGTGATGCTCACGGCTGTTGCGCTACGCGAAAACATCAGCGCCCGCGTTGCCGAGGCTTTAATCGCCCGCGACGAGCGCAGCGTGACTCTGAAGCTGCTGCCGCGCGACGATGTGCCGGTACCGATCCCGCGGCTCTCTTCGATCGCAGTAGAGCAGGGGGCAAATGACGCAGAAATTCGCGGTGCCCTGCTGGGCCGCAAGGATCTGCCGGCGGGCACGCGGCTCGTGCTCGTCGAGGCCGCGGCCAACGCGTTGCGCACTGCGCGGATCGTTAAGGGCGCCATCGCCGCGCCGCGCCTCGAACGGTTGCTCCGCAACGCGACCGACACCGCACTCACCATCATCGGCGAGACCGAGGCGGCGGCCGGACCCAGTCCCTACGCCAATGGCCTGATCGGCGAGGAACGCATCTCGATCCGGGTGATGCTTCATGCAATCGTCAACGGCCATGTCCTGTTCTTCGCCGATTGCGTTGCCGCCCTTGCCGAGATGCCGCGCGACAAGGTTTTCACCCTGCTCGAAACCGGCAGCCGCCCGGCGCTCAACGCCCTGTTCGCCCGCTGCGGCCTTGGACCTGCCGTGCGCAATCTGCTCGCGCGGCTCATCGCCCACGCCCGCTCCGCCGATCTGGCGGACGACGTCACGGCGCGCCACTTCGTCGTCACGGCGCTGACGGAGGAATTGATCGTCGAGCACGACGGCGTCATTCCGCCCGACCTCGAAGAGGCCTTTGCCTATCTGAGCGAACAGAACGTGTCGCTCGCGCGCCTCGCGGCCCGGGGCGTCATGTCCGCTTTCGCGGACGATGAGCAAACGCGTCGCCTGCCGGGGATCGAGCACGAAGAGCGGCTATCTATGCCGGCCGCTTAGACTAGTACCGGAACTGCTCCGAGAGCACCCGCTCCTCGAGGCCCGTGCCCGGGTCGAAAAGCAGCGTGACCCGCCGCGAACGGTCCTCGCGCACCACCACCTCGACGGCGTCCCGGAACTCGACATTGTCGGCCACCGCAGCCACCGGGCGTTTTTCGTTCTCGCGGGTGCGGAACGTCACTTCGGCACCATTGCTGAGGATCGCGCCGCGCCAGCGTCGCGGACGGAACGGCGAGATTGGCGTCAGGGCGAGCAGGGGAGAGTCGATCGGCAGGATCGGTCCGTGCGCGGACAGATTGTAGGCCGTCGATCCTGCCGGCGTGGACAGCAGGATGCCGTCGCAGATCAGTTCGTCCATCTGCACGCGGCCATCGACCAGGATCTGGACCTTCACCGCCTGATAAGTCGTGCGGAACAGCGAGACCTCGTTGAGCGCCAGTGCCTGATGGCGGTCGCCGCGAATGTCCGTTACGTCCATGATGAGCGGCGTGATGGCCGTCGCATTTGCGGCGCGCAGCCGTTGGCGCAGGCCATCATCGGAATAATCGTTCATGAGGAAGCCGACGGAGCCGCAGTTCATGCCGAAGACGGGGACGCGGCGCTCCATCATAAGATGGAGGGTCTGGAGCATCAGCCCGTCGCCACCCAACGCCACCACGATTTCGGCTTCGGCCTCGCCGGCGTCGCCGTAGAGCGCTGTGAGGCGGGCAAGGGCGGCGTCGGCCTCGGCCGTTCCGCTCGAGACGAAATGGATGCGGTCGGTCGAAAACTCTGCCACGTCAGAGGCTTGTCCGGTTGGGTTCGCGCCTGACTAGCACGCGCCAAGGCCGCTATCCAGCCGCCTTGTCCCGTCCCCAACCGGATGCTAGCAGGGCGGCAGGGCCGGTATAGCTCAGTTGGTAGAGCACCTGATTTGTAATCAGGGGGTCGGGGGTTCAAGTCCCTCTGCCGGCACCAATGAAATCAATGCATTGAGAAATCCCAGACGTCGCCTGCTCGCCGACTTGGCCTGCCGAGCTCAAGAAAGCGATGTCATCTGATGATAGTAGCGCGGATAGGTGGCGCCCATGCCGCTCGAATTCGCGGCGCCGCTGCGCACAGCTTCGACACGCGCCATCGGCTCCTCGATCGGGCTCACGTCGACAGGACATGAGCGCAAGCTCCGGGCCACTCGTGCCGGTGATCGTTGGAATTTTGCCGAATGACGTGACCTAGGTGCAATGCTGAACTTCGATCGTCGTGTGCGACAGACGGGGAATGCTGGCCAACTTGGCCTTGTAGTACGCTGGCGAACGCGGCTCGTGCGTGACGATGGAAACGATCGCTCCCATGTGCCCAGGGCCGAGCTGCCAGATGTGCAGATCGGCGACCCGATCGTCGCCGACCTCCAACGCAGCACGTACGGCA